>CALMSX010000091.1 GCA_937872515.1 uncultured Bacteroidota bacterium | reverse complement strand
AGCGCTCCCCGCTCCGCGCTCCCCGCTCCCCGCTCCGCGCTCCCCGCTCCCCGCTCAGCGCTCCCCGCTCCGCGCTCCCCGCTCCCCGCTCCGCGCTCCCCGCTCCCCGCTTTACGCCCGCGCCCCGCGCTTTACGCTCCGCGCTCCGCCCTTCACTTTCCCTCTTTCACAAGACTGTGATTTACGTCACATTTTTCAATTTTCCCTCATTTTATTTTTGCGTCAAACAACAGGCAAAATGAAGCTCGCAGAACTGGAATCACCGTTTGAGAGAAAAATTGAGGCAGAAGAAAAAATAGAACCCAGGGATACCATGCCCGAGGCTTATCGTCTTCACCTTATTCGTCAGATTTCCCAACATGCTCACTCTGAAGTCATCGGCATGCAACCTGAAGGCAACTGGGTCACAAGGGCTCCAAGCCTTCGCGCCAAACAAATCCTGCTGGCTAAAATACAGGATGAAGGTGGTCATGGACTTTATCTGTACAGTGCAGCTGAAACACTTGGCATTTCACGCGATGAACTGATTCAACAATTGCATGAGGGCAAGGCTAAGTATTCCAATATCTTTAATTACCCCACACTCACATGGGCAGATATAGGTGCCATTGGCTGGTTGGTTGACGGAGCAGCCATTGTCAATCAGGTGGCCCTGCAACGAACATCCTATGGTCCCTATTCAAGGGCCATGTTTCGCATCTGTAAAGAAGAAAGTTTTCACCAACGCCAGGGCTATGAGATCATGGCTACCATGATGAAGGGTACAGCTGAACAAAAAGAAATGGCCCAGGATGCCATGAACAGGTGGTGGTGGCCATCACTTATGATGTTTGGACCCCATGACAGCGATTCTCCCCATTCAGGTGATGCCTTCAAATGGAAAATTAAACGTAAGAGCAATGATGAACTACGTCAGAAATTTATTGACAAAACCGTTCAGCAGGCTTATGTAATCGGACTCACGATTCCGGATCCATTGCTCAAATGGAATGAAGACAAACAAGGTTATGACCATGGACCTATCAATTGGCTGGAATTTAAGCAAGTGATTGCCGGTAATGGTCCCTGCAATAAGCAGCGGATGGAACACCACAAATATTGGCACGAAGAAGGCCGGTGGGTGA
Organism: uncultured Bacteroidota bacterium; assembly: GCA_937872515.1. Classification (GTDB taxonomy): domain Bacteria; phylum Bacteroidota; class Bacteroidia; order Chitinophagales; family Saprospiraceae; genus JADKBO01. The sequence continues at coordinate 111,508 of CALMSX010000091.1, read as the reverse complement.
GAGAAGCCGCAGAAGCCTATAAACAACGTATTTCAACCCTAAACTAAAACCACATGGACACACAATTAGACCTTTGGGAAGTATTCATCCAGGGAAAATCAGGTGGACAATTTATGCACGTCGGCAGTGTGCATGCTTCTGATAAAGAGATGGCACTTAAGTATGCCAGAGACCTATATACCAGACGCAATGAAGGGAGTGCTATCTGGGTAGTACTTTCTACCAATATTGTAGCCTCATTGCCCGAAGATGCTGAGATGTTTTTTGATCCGGCCAATGATAAGATTTACCGTCACCCCACCTTTTATACCATGCCGGAAGGCGCCTTGCAAATTTGATCCCAATGGAAAAAAATGAAGCTTTAAAAAAGTTTTTACTTCGCCTGGGTGACAACGCCCTGATTCAGGGCCACCGACTTTCTGAATGGTGTAGCCGTGGTCCCATGCTCGAAGAAGACATTGCCCTGAGCAATCTGGCCTTAGACAATATAGGTCGCGCCCAGGCTTTTTTGGACTATGCAGGTCATTTTTACACCAATCCTTTATCTGCAGATGACCTTGCCTTTAAAAGAAGTGAGCGTCAGTACTTTAACTTTTTAATGGCAGAATTGCCGGTCGGGCATTTTGGCTTTACCATTGCCAAACAACTTTATATCTCCGCTTACGAGGAGTTGTTGTTTGAAGCCCTGACCCAAAGTACCGATGAAACCATCGCTGCCATAGCCCACAAAGCTGTCAAAGAAGCCCGTTACCATTTTTCCCATGCAGCCGATTGGTGCGTGCGATTAGGCCTGGGCACTGCTGAAAGCCACGATAAGCTTGGATCCGCCATGACCGATCTGTGGGCTTATACGCAGGAATTTTTTGAAATGACAGACGGCGACCTTCTGCTGTTGCAACTGGGCATAGCCCCTGATCAGAATCAAATTAAAAAAGTTTGGACCGATAAGGTGAATAAGGTGTTTATGCGGGCAGGATACGTAATGCCGGCTGAATGTTATCAATACAGCGGTAGCCAGCAGGGAATTCATACAGAATACCTCGGTCACCTATTATGTGAAATGCAATATCTCCAAAGATCACATCCCCAGGCAGCATGGTAAGCATTGTGGCATCGAATCCCAAAGCAGTAATGGAATTGCTGGATCAGATCCCTGATCCTGAGATTCCTGTTGTATCCATTCGTGAAATGGGCATCCTGCGCGATGTGCAGATCCATGAAAGAACATGCACTGTAACCATAACCCCAACTTATACGGCTTGTCCGGCTATGGGATCAATAGCAGATGATATCAAAGCACTTTTGAAGAGTCACGGTTTTTCAAAAGTGATTGTCAATACAGTGCTTTCACCAGCCTGGACTACAGATTGGATGAGTGAAAGCACCAGACAGAAGCTGAGATCCTTTGGCATAGCTCCCCCCGCTCACAAGGCCTGTGATCAATGGACCACAGAGTTGACTCGAATCAATTGTCCCAGATGCGGATCCAACAACACCAGTGTAATTTCCAAGTTTGGCTCAACCGCCTGCAAATCCCTGATGCGCTGTGAAGAATGCAAAGAACCGTTTGATTATTTCAAATGCCATTAACTGAATTAATATGCCTATATATCATACATTAGGAGTTATACCGGATAAGCGCCACGTAGTAGCCCGCAGATCCAATGGTAGCCTTTACCAGGAAGAACTGGTAGGGACCCAGGGATTTTCAGGCATGTCGTCGCTGGTCTACCACCTCTATCCGCCTACCCGGGTTAAACAAAAAGACAAGGCCTTTGATATGAGGCCCGAAATTGCTGTAGAAAACGGCTTGGATGCCATGAGTTTTCAAGGCTTTCAATTGGCGCCGGAAAAAGATTATGTCAAAAGCAGGAAGGTATTGTTTATCAATTCCTCCCTTCAAATCGGTTTGGCTGCACCATCTGCATCTACCCCTTATTTTTATAAGAATGCCGACGCCGATGAAATTATTTTTGTTCATGAGGGTTCAGGCCGACTCCTTACCATGTTTGGTGAACTGAGATTTCAATATGGCGACTACATTGTCATTCCAAGAGGCACTGTTTACCAGGTTATCTTTGATGGAGAAAACAATCGCTGGCTTTTTATGGAATCAGCAGATCCGGTTTTCACCCCAAAAAGATACCGCAACGAATTTGGTCAGCTATTGGAACATTCCCCCTTCTGTGAAAGAGATATACGAAGACCCGACAATCTGCAAACCCACGATGTGGAAGGCGAATTTGACATCTTCATCAAAAAGAAGGGATTTATGTTTCCCTATGTCTATGCCAACCATCCCTTTGATGTTGCAGGTTGGGATGGCTTTCACTATCCGTATATATTTTCTATTTTTAATTTTGAACCCATAACCGGTCGCATCCACATGCCTCCTCCGGTTCACCAAACTTTTGAGAGTAGAAATTTTGTGGTTTGCTCTTTTGTGCCACGTTTGTATGATTACCACCCACAAGCCATTCCTGCACCTTACCACCACAGCAATATCGATAGTGATGAGTTGTTGTATTATGTTGACGGTGATTTTATGAGCAGAAACAACATTAGCAAGGGGCAAATAACCCTTCACCCGGGAGGTATACCTCACGGCCCACATCCGGGAGCGATAGAAAGAAGCATTGGTAAAAAGGAAACCCAGGAGCTGGCGGTCATGATTGATCCCTTCCAACCCGTTATGGTGACCAAAGAAGCACTCAAGATAGAAGTAAATGATTATTACAAATCATGGTTGGAAAACAATCATGTCTAATTAAATAGTTTTAATATGTCAACAGCAAATCTTATTGAAGTTAAAGACTACGAATACGGCACTCAAAAAATTTTTGAGCAGGCCCAGGATTTTCTGCCTATCAATGGTACAGATTACGTCGAACTTTATGTTGGAAACGCCAAACAGGCGGCCCATTTTTATAAAACAGCCTTTGGTTTTCAATCGCTCGCTTATTGCGGTTTGGAGACCGGCAACCGGGAGTATTGTTCCTATGTCCTTGTTCAGGACAAAATCAGACTTGTGCTTACCACACCTTATAAAGCACAAAGCGAAATTGCGGAACACATTAAAAAACATGGTGATGGTGTAAAGGTAATCGCATTGTGGGTTGACGATGCCACCAGTGCTTACGAAGAAACCACAAAGAGGGGCGCCGAAGGTGTGATGGCTCCCACAACCATGTCTGACAAGTGGGGCAAGGTGGTCAAAGCGGCCATCAAAACCTATGGTGATACCCTCCACATGTTTGTAGAAAGAAAAGATTATACAGGGGTATTCCTTCCGGGCTTTGAAAAGTGGGAATCTGAATACAACCCTGGATCTACCGGCCTAAGATACATCGACCACATGGTTGGGAATGTAGAACTGGGTACCATGAATGAATGGGCCAGATTTTATGCAACCACCATGGGCTTTGCCAATCTTATTACTTTTGATGATAAGGACATATCCACCCAATACACCGCTCTTATGAGTAAGGTGATGACCAATGGAAATGGCCGCATTAAATTTCCGATCAACGAGCCGGCTGAAGGTTTGAAAAAAAGCCAAATCGAAGAATACATTGATTTTTATGGCGGTGCGGGCTGTCAACACATTGCTGTTGCTACCAACGACATCGTTTTTACCGTTTCTGAAATGAGGAGACGGGGTGTAGAATTTCTGCATGTTCCCGGCACTTATTATGACACCGTAGGCAATAGGGTAGGAGAGATTGCAGAAGATCTTGCCATCCTGAAGTCTTTGGGCATTATGGTAGACCGCGATGAAGACGGGTACTTGTTACAAATCTTTACCAAGCCGGTGGAAGACCGGCCAACCCTCTTTTTTGAAATCATCCAGCGCAAAGGAGCAAAGTCCTTTGGCAAGGGTAATTTTAAAGCCCTGTTTGAAAGCATTGAAGCAGAGCAGGCAAGAAGAGGCACTCTTTAGGCATAATCGTGGAAATGCTGCAGATGCTTATGCTGCAGCGAGCTAATTTTTTTTCATAGCCAATGGCGAAAGCCATTGGTTATGATTTTTTATGACCTTCTTATCAATTATCCGACTTACTCAATAATCCTATTATAAGATGCATTTGGAAACAGAACTGAACATTGAATTGATGAGCCCTGCTGGCTCCTGGGAATCGATGATGGCTGCTATCAAGGCAGGGTGTAATTCCATCTATTTTGGGGTTGAACAGCTGAATATGCGCGCCAGGTCCAGCAATAATTTTACCCTTGAAGACTTGCCTCAGATTTCCGCAATTTCAAAGGAAGCCAATGTGAAATCCTATCTTACCCTTAATACCATCCTTTACGATCATGATATAAGATTGATGAAATCGATTATTGATGCCGCAAAAGAAAGTGGTATTACGGCGGTCATAGCTTCTGATCATGCTGCCATGAGTTATTGTAAAAAAGTAGGCATGCCCCTCCATGTTTCTACCCAGGCCAATGTTTCTAACTTAGAAACTGTTGAGTTTTTTTCTCAATTTGCTGATGTGGTGGTCCTGGCCAGGGAACTCAGCCTCAAACAAGTAGCAGAAATTGCAAAAGGAATAGAACGTTATAAATTAACTGGTCCGGCTGGCAAGCCCATCCAACTTGAAATCTTTGCCCACGGTGCCCTTTGTATGGCCGTTTCCGGTAAATGTTACCTTAGTCTTCACAGCCATTTTGCCTCTGCCAATAGAGGGGCCTGTATACAAAACTGCAGAAGGTCTTATGTAGTAATGGACAAAGACGAAGGCGTGGAGTTTGAAATCGACAACGAGTATATTATGTCAGCCAAAGACCTTTGTACCATTGGCTTCCTTGATCAGATCCTGGATGCAGGTGTTAGGGTACTAAAAATTGAAGGTCGTGGCAGATCAGCCGATTATGTTTTCAAAGTTACCCGATGCTATAAAGAAGCCATCCAGTCTATTCAGGATGGAAGTTATTCACCTGAAAAGGTGAAAACATGGATGGAAGAATTGGCCACGGTTTACAATCGGGGCTTTTGGGATGGCTATTACCTGGGCAAAAAACTGGGAGAATGGTCAGAAACTTATGGATCCAAAGCCACACAAAGAAAAATTTATATTGCCAAGGGGGTTAAGTATTTTGACGAAGCAGGTGTGGCAGAATTTAAATGTGAGTCTCATTCTCTTTTTGTTGGCGATACAGTGGCAGTGACAGGTCCTACGACGGGCTATGTTGAAGCTACCGTGACTGAAATCAGGAAGGAAGGCCTTAGCGTTGATACAGTCAATAGTGGTGATCACTTTACCATCTCGCTCAGTGAAAAAATCAGACCCTCTGATAAATTGTATAAATTGGTAGAGCAGGCGTGATTCAAATTACCCAACAACGAGCCAAGTGCATAGGGTGCAATGCCTGTGTCGAAATTGCTGACTACCGGTGGCGTATTTCCCGCAATGACGGTAAATGCACCCTCATTGGAGCAAGGGAAAAAAGAGGATTTTATACCATCAATGTAGAGGATGGTGAAAAAGATGATGCAAAAGCAGCAGCCTTGGTTTGCCCCGCCCGTATCATACAATGGAAAAAATTATAAGGACCACGTTTATTTCTTTTTATCCTTAATGTATTTTTTTAGTAAGTTAACGGCCTCGGGTATTAAACCAGGGCCTGTATTGTCAACTTCTCGGACATAGTGTGGTGGCAAATATTTTTCTCTGGGTGTGCCATCGATATGGGCCAATTTGGCAGTGGATATTCTGAAACCGTAATTTCGATTATGAAATGGTATGTATTGCATCTCACCGGCCAGTCTCTCCATTTCACTTCCCATCAGCATGGCTCGGTCCATACCATCAAGCCCCACAGCAAGTCCTTCGCCCATGCTGCCTGTCCACCTGCCTACTAAAACCACCATTGGAGCCGTATAGGTTTTTCCCCTTGGCACTACATACTCCATCCACTGCCTCAATACCTTGGGATTTTGTCCGTATTGCTCCATATATTCATGTTGCTGATACGGCAGAGAGGTAGAAATGAATCTGCTCATGATACCTCTGGCCACGTATGAGTTTCCGCCATCCACTGTATTGCGCAAGTCGAGAATCAAACCTTCCGTTTCCATCAATTGATCCAGGGCCTTATCAAATTGTCCAACCAGGTCATTTTGACCAAGACTGTTGTGAAGGCGGATAATGCCCAGTCCCTCCTGTTGACTTACATCCAGAAAAGCAGTGTGTTTTTGCGGTTTACAATTATCCAGGTCTATTTCCTTGATTTGTCCATCGCTGAGCTGGATCTCTAAAAGACGTTTTTCATGGTAGCTGCCTGCCAGGGATTTATTGATCAACCATTCTTTGACCTCCGGTAAACTTTTATCTACACAATTGACAGGAAAGTCATTTATCAATTGTTGTACAGTTTTTCCATTGAAGGTAAGTATCCTTGCGCCAACCAGATTAAAATTAAAGGCAGCCTGGGTCTCGTCCCAAACAGACTGGATTACAAATTGTTGGTTTAGCTGGACGACATACAAAGGTGCATATAGCCGGTAAGATTTTTTTCTGTTGGTATTTAAAATTACATGGCTATCATAAAACTCATCCAAAAGAAATTCAAACAACAAAACTTCCTCTTCCTCTGAAGTTATATTTTTTATCTGCGCTTTGTAATGTCGTTGTAAGCAGTCCCAATCCACTGCCTTATCTTTGGCGTACACATAATCCTCAGAAAGCACGCTGATAAGATAGTCAAGGTCTTCTTCCAATTGTACAACATTTTTGTTGTACGACTGTGTTGTGGCTCTGTGGGTATAAAAAAGGGTAAGAACACTAATCAATAAAATTAAGAGAGGTGACTTCATTTATCCATTTTATCAAACAAAGATAAGGCCTCGTCAATATCTTCCAGATAAATTTTATCCATAGGTTGTGTATAAGGATCAAATAACCAACTTTCTTTTTGATATTTTTGTTTTGCTATTTCTAATTCATGCAGGGCTTTTTCCTTCAATTTTATTGTTTTATATAGCAATCCCAAATAGTATCTGTTTTCTGCCAGATCATTAATTTCCTGCTGTTTTAAAAGAGAAACTTCTGCCTTTGTATAGTTTCCTGTTTCCAAATACAATACTCCTAAATGGAGATAGTCAAATAGTCCGGGATCATAGTCGGAAAGAGCCAGCTGACTTTCAATTATGTCAATGGCTTTTTTCTTTTGACCCAGTGCCTTGTAACAAAGAGCCCTTGCAACATGCAAATGGTAGTGCGCATTGACGGAGTGGCCGATATCGTACTTGCTCAGACTGTCCAACTTTTCAATGTCACGAATTGCACCTTCATAATCCCTGAAAAATTGATACCGGCACCAGCCCCTGTAAGAGAGATGTTCCTTTGGATTGAGGGCTACGGCTTTGTCCATGAGCTGGATCCAACTTACAAAATCCCCGCTTTTTAAATAAGCCGTGGACTTGGCTTCATACGCAAAGGCAAAGCCGGGGTCAATGGCAATGGCTTCATCCAGGGCAGTCTGGTACTCTTTGCTAAATTGATAGTAACCCTCTCTTTTTTCTGCTACCTTGCAGGCTTTGTACCGAAGACTATCTCCATAGTACAAAAATGCCTCGCAATTGGGCTGACTCTTAAGTATAGCCGGAATAATTGTTATTAAGATTAGTGCAACTTTCATGGCAGTATTTCTTTTATATCTCCGTTTACAATTTTGAAGGTAAGGTACTGGTAATAATCTCTGTTCTTTCCCTCATGGTAGATGATCTGCCAACCTTTAATACCTTTTGTTATTTCCATCAATTGACTGGTTAATTCCTTTGAGAGGGAGGCCTCTTTGAATTGGAGGTCTGAAACCAGAAGTCTGAAACGACCTGTTTCTCCTTTGCAATTGACCACAAATCGAACCCGCACATAGCCGTTGTCAGTTGTTTTGGTCTTTTTAAACCGAGTTTTTATTAATCTGTCTAAGGCTTTTTTTTCTCCCTTGATCTGCATACCTCTGCCAAAGTTGAAGTATTGAAACACTTCTTCCTGGTCGTCACAAAGCATGAACTTTCTGTCATCCTGTGCGGGATCAAAATAGATGTCACCTACATAATGAGCCAACTCTCCTTCATTACGGGAGGTCGAACAAGCACTATAAAAAAGCACCAATAATAAAATCACTGCTAACTTGTGGGCCATGATATGGGTTTAAAGTTTTGTGTTGCTAAAGTAACAATCGGAATGTAACACACTTCATCCCGAACCCATGTTAACAGTTTTTTGTGAGTTTATTTAGTTGGCCCACTCTTTTTGTTAAAATCTTTACCTGCAATTTCGAGGGCCTTTTTTAACAAGGGAATGGATGATTTGCCCATTCCATGCAATGCTAAAATTTCTTCTTCGCTGTATTGGGAAAGTACATTGACATTGGTGATGCCTTTTGATGCCAACGCTCTCCTGGCAGGTGCACTAAGTCCAAGCCATAGGGTATAGGTGATGGGTTTATTTGCCTCACAAACTGGACACACAGGGCAATTACTTGATTTGTAATAAACATGGCCTTTGTCGCAGGTTCTTTGTGTAGCTGTCTTTTGGGGCATGGACTATTTTCGAGTAAATATAGGGAGAAGTCTGCAATTTTAATCTTTGCGTAAGGTCACAATGTAGCAAAGTTCAGAAGTGAAATTTTGATTTATTCTTTATCAAATGGTCGTCGGAATACCATTGTTTTGGGTCAATATTAACGGTTGTGTTTTTGTTACGACCACAGTGTGCTCGTGCTGTGCCATAAACCCGCCCTTGTTGCCTATCATGGTCCAGCCATCCTTGGTTGTAATGGCATAGTTGGATTGGGTTGTGATAAAGGTTTCAATGGCCACAGCCATGTGTTCTTTAAATTTTCCATTGTTCCAAGGATCTTTGTAATTAGGTATTTCGCCTGGGGCCTCATGCAACTTGCGTCCAATGCCATGACCCGTCAGGTTTTTGATGACCTTATACCCTTTGTCTTTGGCGCGCTTTTCTATCAAACCACCTATTTCGTTAATTTTTACCCCATCTGAAATTTTACTGATGGCCTCATTGAGGATATCAACTGATGCGTTGACTATAGCCTGGTGTCCGTGAATATCTTTACCAAGCACAAATGAAGAACCATTGTCGCCATAATACCCACCAAATTCCGCTGATACATCAATATTAATAAGATCTCCTTCTTGTAAGATAATTTTATCGGAGGGTACACCGTGGCAAATTACCTTATTAACGCTGATACAACTTGTGCCGGGAAACTTATACATCACAATAGGTGCTGATCGGGCACCTAAACTTTTCAAAAGATCGGCACCATAATTGTCTAATTCTTTGGTGCTCATGCCGGGCGCAGCATAGGCACACATGGCCTTAAGAGTCTGAGCAACGATCTCTGAGATTTGTCTCATTCCCTTTAAATCAGAATCCTTATTTACTAACATATTTCAAAAACAAGAGGACCAGGCAATGGTTCATTTTTTCATCAACTTCGGTCCGTACCACAGCCAGAAACCGGTAATGGTAAACCCAAGTAGGGCGAGTCCTGCAAGGGACGTGAAAATGAGTTTAAACAAACCGCTTTTCCATCCCAGGAATTTATCTACGATAGAACCATCATGGATGTTTTCGATGAGGTCTGCATTTCTTCTTTCCAACATGAGGATTTTGCCGGTTGCCCCATCTATTTGAATGCCCAGATAGCCATCTGAAAAAACAAACTTGGCAATTCCCTTGTCTTTCCTGACATCAATCCGGTCGAGTTCAAGCGAAACCTGAGGGGAGGTTCTTTCCTTTAATCCTTGACAGGCAAGTTGATACAAGGAATCCATTGGAAGCCAGTCTTTGAGATCAGTTGAAGATCCTTTTTGGGTGGGAGCCAACAAGAAGCCGCCACTGTTTTTTTTCCAACCCAAAAGCAGCCCCGTAATGGCAATAAGCAAAAATACTAAAAACAAACTGGCACCCAGCCATCGGTGGATTTTGCGAAAAAGCCTTAATATTTTTGCCTGTTCCTGTCTCTTTGTTGGGTGCGTTGTCACAAATTTACTTTAGGCGGCAAAGATGAGGTATTTATCCAATTCTGTTAGCCTCAACTTTATTTTTTCGACCTCTTTTATCCAAAGAGGCAGTGGCGCCGACAGAGATAATTTTACACGGTGGTAGCAAGATTGGGACGCCAAATTTAATTTTTAAGTTATACTTGTTTAGTCCAGAATAAAATTTGGATATAGCCCTCTTTTTATGGGTGTTTCAAAATTATGTATGGCTTTTTATTTGTTACTTTTGAAACCCCCACATGGTTTGCCTATAAAATCACCACATCCAAAATTTCATCGCCGTATTTTTTAAGCTTGTGTTCCCCTATGCCAGGCAGCGTGGCCAATTCGTCCATGGTCATAGGTCGTGCAGTTGCTATGGCTTCCAGGGTGCTGTCGTGCAGGATGATGTATGGTGGCATCTTACTTTCACGGGCTTTGTGCAATCTCCAGGTCTTAAGTTTATTGAGCAAATCCGGATCGGGATCGTCGTAGGTATAGGTAGGTTTAATTTTAACAGGATTGGGTATTTCTGTGCGATCAACAAATACCTCCTTGTGCAATTCTATTTTGATGTTTCCTTGTAGAACAGTTGCAGATAATGGGGTAGTGGTGAGTCGATTGTGGGCTGTAAAGTCGATGGCTATTAAGCCCTGATTGATGAGTTGGGTAATATAACCTTTCCACTCGAAGGCAGAATGGTGGCGACCTACACCAAAGGTTTTGATCTTGTCATATTGTTTTTCTATCAACTCTTTTTTATGGGCTCCTCTTAAAATATCAATGGTGGTGGATATGGGTATTTGTTCGTTGCACCGGATGATGGCGGAGAGTGCCATTTGTGCGATCTGGGTGCCATCAAATTTAGCCCTTGGTTTCAGGCAGTTGTCACAATGACCACATCCCTGACTGCGGTACTCTCCAAAGTAGTTGAGGATGAGGTTGGTTCGGCAGTTGCCCGTTGATGAAAACTCCCACATCCTGTCCAGCTTTGCATTCTGAACATCTTTGTAAGCATCACTACCATCTCCATTGGCTATAAACTCTTTTTGGATCTCTAAATCGGCAAAGCCATAAAAAAGAATGGCCTCTGATGGCAATCCATCTCTACCCGCGCGACCAATCTCCTGATAATAACCTTCCAGGTTTTTAGGCATGTTGTAATGAATTACCCGACGAATATTGCTCTTGTCGATGCCCATTCCAAAGGCAATGGTTGCACAGATGACGGGGATTTCATCTCTAACAAAAGCTTCCTGTACCCTGTCTCTTTCGTCAGCGGACACACCCGCGTGGTAAAAACCAGCCTTTATTCCTTTTTCTTGCAATGACGCAGCCACCTTTTCACACGTTTTGCGACTCGTACAATAAATGATGCTGCTTTCGTTTTTATGTTTTTTCAAAAGGTTGAGGATTGTATCCATCCTTTGTTGATTGCCCTGGGCAGAAATTTTAATATTTTTTCGTTCAAAACTACTGACAAAGGTTTTGCTTGATTTTAACTGGAGCTGCTTACAAATATCCGCCTGTGTTGCGGTATCTGCCGTTGCCGTTAACGCAATGAAAGGAGTAGTTGGATACCGGTCCCTGAGTTTGGAAACCAATAAATAATCGGGTCTGAAATCATTGCCCCACATGGATACGCAGTGGGCTTCATCAATGGCAAAAAAATCAATCTTGAGCCTTGACAAAAAACTGTGAAAATGCTCATTGTTGAGGCGCTCGGGCGAAACGTACAAGAGTTTGATTTTGCCATCTATGGCGTCTCCTTCAATTTGTCTTAGCTCATCCGTATTCATGTGGCTGTTGTATGCCGCAGCCGTAATGCCCAATGCCTTTAAAGCCATTACCTGGTCTTTCATCAGTGCAATGAGTGGAGAAACAACAATCGACATATTGGGTAAGTACAAAGCAGGCACCTGGAAGCAAACCGACTTACCACCCCCGGTAGGCATGATCACCAGACTGTCATTGCCGGACAACAGCCATTGGATGACCTCTTCCTGCATGGGCCTGAAGCTGTCATATCCGAAATAGGTTTTTAATATTGATTGAATATCCACGGTCAATTTTCGAATCACAAAAGTAGTCTTATTTTTTCAGGTCAAAAGGTTAATGTCATGCTCAATTCCTGGACGCTTGACAGGCAAAATGTAAAGGGGTCCCCACACATCTCCCCACTGCACACTGTAACATGCTGCGCTTCACCTTGCTGCATTACGGGACAAGTCACTCATATTCTTCCTGCCAAAAGAAATGCCACCCTCCTTCATGCTACCAACGAGAAATGCCCCCCTCGTTCTTACTGCCAACAAGAAATGCCTCCCTCTTTCTTGCTACCAACGATACCAGCTACCTTCCTCCATGCTGCCAACGAGATAAGCTTTACACCTTAAAAAAGTCGGGCGACTCCCAGAGGAATCGACCCGACGATTTGCCTTAAAACGGCTTGACTTCCTGAACACCTTTTTGGCTGTCTCCGATTTTCATAAATTCGCTGACAACGATTTCGGTAATTTGTCGGGCTTGTCCTGCTTTGTCCTCAAAGCTTCGGTAGCTCAGCATGCCATTGACGGCTACCTTGCTTCCTTTTGCTAGCGACTTGGCCATCAGTTCTGCATTTTTACCCCAGGCAATGATATTGTGCCAATGCGTATTTTTTACCAATTCACCTTTGTTGTTTTTGTAACTTTCGGTGGTGGCAAGTGAAAACGTGGCTTTTTTGTTGCCGGAGGAAAATTCAGTAACCTCAACATCCCTTCCAAGGTTACCGATCAATTGTACTGCGTTCTTCAGTGTGTTCATAACGTAAAATTTTGTGAGTTAAAAAAAATGATGTCGTCATCGATCGATAAGGCAAAGATGTGGAAACCAGGAGGTGTTAAGCGTAATTTAAATGCATATTGACGTTTATAGATGTTTAATGACATATAATATTATAAATCATTTAGATATATATTAAATATTTATTTAACTTGTAAGAGAATATTCAAATTGCTTAATAATAAATGAATGATGAAGCCAATAAAAACATATATTTGACTTAATATTAATATGTAATCAATGAGAATCTTAGTTATTGTGGTGTTTTTATCAATTTCTTTAATAAGTTGGGGCCAAAATGCGGTTTACAATGAAGATGGCTTTTTAGTTTCCGGGGAGGAAGTCAGAAATACCTCCAACACAGTAAATGCCAATAGAATGATGGGCTGCACACCCTTTTATGAAGGTTGGGAATCTGGAAGTTTCACTCCAACCTGGACACAGGGCACTGCTCCCATCACATTTACGGTTCAAAACACCGGAGCACCGGTTGGTCAATACTATCTGGGAGCAGTTGGAGGAAATAACACCCATTTGCAAGGCCTTGCAACCATATTACCTTCTGTTCAGCAACCTGACTACTTTTCATGGAGAACCAAAAACGAAACAGCAGCCCAAGCCGGTGGCTATGTAGTTATTGGCAATAGTAGTATTACTGCTACCAATTGTATTGTGTTCTGTTACATCACAAATTCACAGGTCCTTAGGTTTGTTGCTAATGTCACTACCTATGATTACGCAATTACTGTTGGCTCCTGGCATCTGGTAGAGTTGAAAAACGTCAACTATACCAGCCACACATTTGATATATACATTGACGGGGTTTTACATTACACGAGCTTCCCATTTAGAGGCAACATACCTGATATGGATCGTATTCACATATATAACTTTGGGACTTCTGCCATTGGTGGATGGGATGATATTAGGGTATGTAATCAAGAGGCAGCTGTAAATCAAATGAATGCGCAGACCTATGCCACCCTTCAAGACGCGATCGATGCAGCCACTCCAGGTGATACCATTCAGTTGCTTCAGGATAATAACGTTGCCGCAATCACCATAACCAATTCTGTCATACTTAAATCAGGGGGCTTCACCCTTAACCTAACCGGTTTATTAGACATACCCTTGGGCAAAACTTTAACTTGGTGGAACAACACTATGAATTTTACAGGTAGTGGCAGTATTAGCAATAACGGCACCCTCAACAATCGCGGCACCATACAGCTGCCTACCAGTGTAACCAATACGGGCATTTATAAAGGAACGGGCACTTTGGTTGGTAATCTTCTCAACCAGGGCAGTACGCAACCAGGCAACTAATTGACTTAAAGAACAACCTTGTTTTGCATTGTAATAAGAAAAAAATAGATTGTTAGCTTATAGCGAGTTATTTATATATTGATAATATATATAATACGTATTTTTTTATACTTTTGTTAAAAAGCGTTAATTTCATTTATTAATCGCCAAAACAGGGGCCTTCATCGGAATTAAAGTCCGATTTTCAGGGAACAAACGTATCTTTGCACCCAATCAAACTTCACTGTCGTGTTTTTACTATATTTTTTGGTGATCTCCTATGTTTTATTGAGCATTAGCCTGTACTTGCTTTTTCCAAAAGCCAATGTTCAGGCGATAAAGGGCCTGATTCCGGGGGTGAATTTTTATGAGTGGTGTAAAATCATTGGAAAGAAGCCCATAACCGCCCTTTGGTTGCTATTTCCGATTGTGAATATTTTCACTTTTGTGGGTATGGCTGTAGACTTGGCCAGATCATTTGGAAGAACTTCTTTTTTAGACAGCGCCCTTTCTGTGATTTACGCACCTGCTATGTTTTTCTGGATTGCCAATGATAAAAATGCAAGCTATAAAGGCCCTGTTTTGATGCAAGAGGCCGACTTTCACCACAAGCTGGCGGAAGCGAAAAAATCGGGTGATACCTATCAACTCAATAACCTGCTGAAGCAGAATCCTTATCAAAAATCAGCTTTACGAGAATGGGTTGAATCCATCGTTTTTGCAGTTTTTGCTGCTGCCTTTATCAGGATGTTTTTGATCGAAGCCTATGTCATCCCTACCTCATCAATGGAAGGAAGTTTGAATGTAGGTGACTACCTCTTTGTGTCAAAAGCCCATTATGGCATTCGCACGCCAATGACTATAGCCATGTTCCCTTTGTTGCACAACACCATTCCGGTTCTTGGCTCTGAATCCTATATCAAAAAACCAAGTCTTAACTACCACAGATTGCCGGCCCTTGAAAAAATAGAAGCTGGCAAACCAATTGTCTTTAACTGGCCAGTAGGCGACAGTGTTTACATTACGTCTTCCCGTTCGTATTTTATCGGTCAGGTGCAGGATGCCATTGCTGCTGGTGACGTTGAACTGGCTAAAAAAGTAAGAGACGGAGATCTCAGGGTAAGACCCGTTGATAAAAAAGATCATTACATCAAAAGATGCGTTGCGGTTGCCGGTGATACCCTTCAGGTCAAAAACCGACAAATCTATCTTAATGGCAAAGCCGTAAAGAATCCAACCAATATCCAATACAGGTATTTTGTGCGCACTTCTCCAAACTTTAGTGTTAACCCTAAAAAATTTACAGATTGGGGCATCTCGCAGGAAGACATCGCCAGCTTTGAGGTCATCTATCTGGATTCAATTCAATTATCTACCCTGCAAAAAGCAGCACCTGGTGTGACATTTGAATATTTGGAAAATCAACCGGAAACCAGCGCTCCAGATAAAGCCTACAGGATCCTCAATGTTACCAACGTCAATGCACTTGTGCAAACCTTGGAGACTACCAATCTTCGCAACAAAGTGGGGGCTATGTATGTGTTTACCCTCAACGCGGATCAAATAGAAAAATTGAAAGCTTATGACAAAGCAGTTGCCGTATCATTTATGAGCAACGAAAACAACGGTGACCGACTTTTCCCGTTTGATAAAAAACACTACAATTGGTCAGTAGATAATTATGGTCCTATATGGATACCCAAAGCAGGAGTGACCATTACCATTGATACCTCAAATATTAATCTTTACAAACGCATCATTGGTGTTTATGAAAATAACCAGCTGGAAGTGAAAAACGGACAGATTGTAATCAATGGCAAGGCCACAACTACCTATACCTTCAAGCAAAACTATTACTGGGCGATGGGAGACAACCGCCACAACTCGGAAGATAGCAGGATGTGGGGTTTTGTGCCTGAAGACCACATTGTTGGAAAACCACTCTTTATCTGGTTTTCTACCAAAGAAGGTTCTATGGCCAAAGGCATTAACTGGAATCGCATCTTTAAATCAGCTTCTGTAGACTGATTGTAGAATATGGTCCTTACCCCGGGTACAACTCTTGACAACGGATTCAGGATAGAAGCCTATTCGCCTGCATTTCTTTTTGTCAACAGACATTTTAATACCATGTATCCTTATGCTATGAGGAATAATCCAAGTCCGACGTACCAGCGTGAAAGGTGGGAAACAAAGGATGGCGATTTTTTTGATATCGACCTTGTTAAAAAAGGGGCTAAGTCTATTGTAATATTATTACATGGGTTAGAAGGTTCATCGTCATCCCAATACATTCTCGGAATGGCAAATGCACTTTCCAGCGTTCCAATAGATATATGTGCCGTTAACCACCGAAGCTGCAGTGGAGAACTCAATCGAACCCTTGGATTTTACCACAGCGGCTATACCCAAGACCTGGCATTTATTGTATCAGAATTGAGTAAAAAATACGAAGTAGTAAGCGCAGTAGGCTACAGCCTGGGTGGTAATATGCTCTTAAAATACCTGGGTACCGCAGATGTTCCCCGCGAATTCAAAACCGGTGTAGCCCTTTCAGTGCCCGCGCATTTATCAAGCAGCGCTGTCCGCCTCAATCATTGGACCAATAGACCCTATGCTGTACAGTTTCTGAAAACCTTAAATAAAAAAGCTGTTGCCAAGGCTAAACAATTTCCTCACATCCTTGATTATAAAAAATTTCAAAAAATCTCCACCCTTTACGAATTCGATAATAAGGTAACGGCCCCGCTTCATGGTTTTGTAGATGCAGAAGATTATTATGCCCAATCTTCATCTGCTCAATTTCTTCATAATATCAAAGTACCAACCCTTCTCATTAATGCCTTAGATGATTCTTTTTTAGCTCCTCCCTGCTTTCCTTTTGAGGTAGCACACAGCAATCCCAACTTCCATTTTTATGCTCCTAAACATGGGGGTCATGTCGGTTTTGCCCGCCTCAAATCGGATGCTTATTGGTCTGATGACATGGTAGTTCAATGGCTAATGATGACGGGGGCAATTACGAATTGAAAATTACGAATTACGGGGGTCAATTACGAATTGTAAATTACGAATTACGGGGATCAATTATGGATTGAGAATTACGGGGATCAATTACGAATTAAAAATTACGAATTGAGAATTACGGGGATCAATTACGAATTAAAAATTACGAATTGAGAATTACGTAATTCGACATTCGACATTCGACATTCGTCATTCGACATTCGACATTCGTCATTCGACATTCGTCATTCGAAATTCGACATTCGAAATTCGTCATTCGACATTCGTCATTCGAAATTCGACATTCGAAATTCGTCATTCCAACCGCAACCATCCAAGGATATCGTAGTCAGCAATGGTGTAATAATGCATAAACTTTACCAACTTCAATTTCTCTCTGGTAAGAGTACCAATATTTTGTTGAACTATGACTACATGCTCGGCTCCTACTTCGGCAATAATGGCTACATGACCATAGGGATTTCCGGGATAACTGTCATATACCAATAAATCACCTGCTTTCGGAGGATACTCTCTTACGTTGCGATATTGCATTAAACCCCTCTTAACATTGTAGGCTCTGTCTTCGAGTTTTTTGTCAAAAAAGTCTCTGGCGTTGCCTTGAGCATTGGGCATCTTGTGTCCGTATACCTGATAATAGTATCTTTTGACAAACTCAACACATTGGTATTTCAAACCAAGGTTGTAACCGTCCGGAGTTAAATTCCTGCCATAACTTTTTGCGTAATGACTGCCATTGTAATGCACTTTCACACCGTTCACAGAATCAATTACATCACCAATTTTAGGTGTAAAAAATGAACTGCCCATAAACAAGGAAACAGACAAAGTTACACATTTAATATACAGGCTTATTTTCATAGTTAACCTTGAACTTTATTTTCTATATAAATGGCCTTGCATCCAGGCTCAACATCCACTTGTTTTACCAACCTTCCACTTATTTCCGGGGCCATTATTACATCTGAGGCCTCAATTTGATTTTTTAATAATGTTTGTGTTCTTAATATCCTGGCTTCATTCCACCATCCACCTGCAATCAGGCTTTTTAATATTTTACTTCCTCCTTCTACCAAAACGGAATAGATCTCATTTTCGTACAAGATCTCCATTACTTCCTGCCAGTTGTGAATTGAATTGACTTTGATGTAGTGGATATTGCCGTGCTTTTCTTCTTTTATTTCATTGACAACCACCACCTGGCCATCTGCAAATAACCTTAGTTGTGGGTCGAGTTCCAGTTGACTGTCCATCACAATTTTTATGGGTGAGGGGCCTGGATAATAACGGGTATTTAATAAGGGATTGTCCGTCCTTGCAGTTTCTTTGCCAATCAAAATGCCATGACACTCCGACCGCCATTTATGGGTATGCCACAAAGCAGCTTCTCCTGTTATGATCAATCGCTGTTGCCTTTGTCCCATTACCTGATCAAAGCTGACAGCCCACTTCAGCACGATATAGGGCATTTTTTTTAAATTGGCCTTGAATCGACTTATTAGGGCATCACACTCGTTTTGTAATACATTTTCCATCACTTCCACTCCCTGTTCTCTTAGCAAGGCTATTCCCTTGCCCTGCATTCTGGGATCGGGATCCATGCTGCCAATTACTACTTTTGGTATTTTTTTTTCCAGAATCAGGGAAGTACATGCAGGCGTTTTTCCATGCACGCAGCAGGGCTCCAGACTGACATATAGGGTAGAAAATACAATTAGCGCCTGGTCCTCAGATTTTACACTGCTAATCGCGTTTACTTCTGCATGAGGACCCCCGTAATAGGTATGCCAACCCTCACCAATTATTTTGTCATTATATACAAGTACCGCACCAACCATGGGATTGCTTTTGGTTTCCAGCCCTCCTTTTTGGGCCAAATCCACACAGCGTTGCATGTATAACTTGTGGTTCATCTTGGGGTCATCAGCTTTTTAATCTTTGCAACTGTGGCATCTACCTCTTCAGCCGTGTTGAGAGAAGAAAATGAAAAACGAACGGTCTTCCTACCCTGTGGATGGCCTATGGCTTGCAGAACATGACTGTCTTCCGCAATTCCTGCACTACACGCACTGCCAGAGGATGCAGCAATGCCTTCTATATCGAGGTTAAACATCAACATTTCTGCCATGGATGATTCAGGAAAAGAAACACTGCTGAGATGGTACATACATTCATCACCTGTTGGGTGATTAAATACGATGCCTTCTACTTTGTTGATCAACTGCGCTTCAAATCTTTGTTTCAGTGCACTGATGTGGGATCGTCGCTGGGCCATCTCACCCATCGCCAGGGTCAGAGCTTCTGCCAGTCCGGCAATGCCCGCCACATTTTCGGTTCCTGCCCGCATATTGCGTTCCTGGGCTCCACCATAGATGTAGGGTTGAATGATGTTGTCTGACTTCATATAAAAAAAACCGCTGCCCTTGGGACCGTGAAATTTATGGGCAGTTCCAGACAGAAACGATACCCCCAAGGCCTGGACGTCAACTTCGTATTTTCCAATCATCTGTACCGCATCACAATGCAAATAGGCATGGTGTTTTTTACAAATTGAGCCGATGGTCTCGATGTCATGGATGGTGCCAATTTCATTGTTGCCATACATGAGTGAAACCATGGTCTTTTTTAAATCAGTTGCTAAATGCGATTCCAATTCTGCAAGATCGATGCGCCCATGATTGTCTACCGACAACCAGATTACCTCAATCTCCGGATTTTCTTTTTGTATGTGTTGCAAGGTGTGTAATACACAGTGATGTTCAGTAGGTGAACTGATAAACCGTCTTATGCCGAGGTCAATGGCGCTCCTATGAAGGATCGTATTGTTGGCTTCTGTTGCCGATGAAGTGAAAAATATTTCTCCTATCGATGCGCCGATGGTTCGGGCTACTTTTTTCCTGGCATCTTCAATTATGGACCTGCTCACCCTGCCATAGTGATGGATCGAAGAAGGGTTGCCAAAATCGTTTTTTAAAACATCACTCATTTTTTCCCACACCTGAGTTAATAGTGGGGTAGTGGCTGCATTGTCGAAATAGATACGCATTTATAGTCTATTGGTGTTGTACCAACCCTCTACCAATTCTTTTTCCGGAGCGACCAATACATCTTTATGGGTAAACTCATTGGATTTGGGAGAATAGATATATTCTTTTTTCCATTCTTCGTGGTGCTCACTTATTTGACGGATCGCATCCATGCAATACTGCACTTCTTCGTTGGTCATCACCGGGTGAAACGAAATCCTGATCCATCCCAGCTTTTGCGAAAGATCACCAATGTCTATGTGGTGGGTAAAGTCTTTTGATCTTTCATACGAGATTTCAAAAAGATAGTGTCCATAAGTACCGGCGCAGCTGCATCCACCTCTTACCTGGATGCCAAAACGATCGTTGAGCAATTTTACAACTAGGTTATAATGCACATCATCAATGATGAAAGAAAAGATGGGCAGCCTTTCTTTTTGGTGGTCGGCAAAAACGTGGACCCTCGGCATTTGAGCAAAGGCGGCCCATGCGAGATCCAAAATTTCCTCTTCTCTAGCCTTTATTTTGTCGACACCCATTTTTTCTTTGAGTTGGATCGCAAGGGCCACTCTCATGGTTTGTAAAAAACCGGGCGTTCCTCCATCTTCTCTGGCTTCTATCTCTTCGTGGTACTTGTGTTCACCCCAGGGATTGGTCCAGTCGACAGTGCCCCCTCCCGGATGGTCAGGAACACGGTTGCGATAAAGTTGGCTGTTAAAAATTAAGACTCCGTTGCTGCCGGGCCCACCTAAAAATTTGTGTGGACTAAAATAGATGGCATCGAGGTGTGCCCCTTCTTCGGACGGGTGCATGTCAATGGCTATATAAGGGGCCGAACAGGCAAAATCAACAAAACACAAGCCTCCATGCTGGTGGATAATTTTGGCCAGCTGGTGATACGGTGTAAAAATACCGGTAACGTTAGAACAGGAGGTTATAGCTGCGATCTTGATTCTTCTGTCTTTGTATTTTTCGAGCAAAGATTCAAAATGTAGCAAATCCACCAGGCCTTTGGGACAAGCCTGAATGATGACAACTTCGGCTATTGTTTCGAGCCATGAGGTTTGATTGGAGTGGTGTTCCATGTGGGTAACAAAGACCACCGGTCTTTCTTCTTTGGGAAGACTGACCTGATCTGCAAACTTTTCATGGATCTTGAGTCCCAGGATGCGTTGAAATTTATTAACCACCCCGGTCATGCCCGAGTTGGATGCGATGAGGATATCTGTTTCTGCCGCATTTACATGCCGCTTGATGATTTCTTTTGCTCTCTTGTAGGCCAAGGTCATGGCAGTGCCGGTAAAGGTCGTTTCGGTATGGGTGTTGGCTACATAGGGAGACACCTCTGCTTTCATCAGTTCCTCAATGGGACCATACATTCTTCCACTGGCTGTCCAGTCGGCATAGATAATTTTATGGTGACCGGTCTGGCTGTCAAATGCAGCGTTGATGCCAATTACCTGCTCTCTAAACGATTGAAAATATTGTTCCAAAGATGTCATATCAAATATGCGCTTTTACTTTGTCAATTAATGCTTGTGCCGCAACACTGGTGTTGGCTTCAGCGTAGATCCTCACAATGGGTTCGGTATTGGACTTTCTGAAATGGACCCATCCTTCATTAAAATCAATTTTCAGTCCGTCTATGTCATTTAACTTTTCCGAAGCAAATGATTTTTTTAGTCGGTCAAAAATGGCATCCAGATCGAGGCCTGCCACATCGAGTTTATCTTTGATTATAGTATATTGGGGGAGGGCATTTCTGAGAGCGGTAAGATTTTGTTTTTGTTGGCTCACATAACTTAAAAACAGTGCAATGCCAATCATAGCATCTCTGCCATAGTGAAGGTCGGGCACAATGACACCCCCATTTCCTTCTCCTCCAATGATGGCGTTGTGGGATTTCATCATGGTAACTACGTTTACTTCTCCTACAGCCGCAGCAAAATATTTACCTCCGTGTTTTCGAGTAACATCTGCCAAAGCCCGGGTTGATGAAAGATTGGATACCGTGTTGCCTTTTTCTTTGGATAAAATATAATCCGCAATTGCTACCAGGGTGCCTTCTTCGCCAAACATGCTGCCATCCTCACAAACAAAGGCAAGCCGATCCACATCAGGGTCAACACTGATACCCATATGCGCGCCACTATTTTTAACGGCTTCACTGAGCTGGACCAGGTGAGCTGGCAGTGGTTCCGGATTGTGGGCAAAATCTCCTGTTACTGCATCATTGATTAATGTATATTTTACTCCCAGGGCGTCTAAAAGAGGGGGTAGGGCCAGGGCACCGGTAGAATTGATGCAATCTACCACCACATGAAACTGACTGACTGTGATGGCGGCAACATCCACCAGGCGGTGGGCCAGGATGGCTTGGATATGAAAATCATAGGCATCATGAGCTTGTATTACGCTTCCTAACTGGTCGACAGAAACAAAATCCAACTCCCCTTTGCGGATCATTTCGAGGATGTTTTCTCCATCAGCTGCACTGATAAATTCACCTTTCTCATTCAGGAATTTCAGGGCGTTCCATTCCTTTGGGTTGTGGCTGGCCGTAAAAATGATGCCGGCCTGAGCATTTGCTTT
This sequence comes from uncultured Bacteroidota bacterium, assembly GCA_937872515.1. Lineage (GTDB taxonomy): Bacteria > Bacteroidota > Bacteroidia > Chitinophagales > Saprospiraceae > JADKBO01. Next base: position 88,717 of record CALMSX010000091.1, on the reverse strand, counting down.
AGTTATATACATTTCCACGGTTGGAGTAGTGGAAAGGCCGAGGTCAATTACATCGATGCCCATGCCAATGAGGGTTTGGATGGCAAGCTGACTTACCATGGGCCCCGAAATTCGTCCATCTCTACCAACTACGACACTTGCTTTTGCATGGTGTTTTAAGATCCAGGTACCAAAGCCTGCCACACTTTCTACAATGTCTACAGGGGTAAGATTATTCCCCTTTTCGCCGCCAATGGTACCCCGAATGCCTGAAATAGATTTTATTAAAGCCAAAACTTAAAATTTTTGGCAAGTTAGGACTTTCTATAAAAAGCAAAGGCACAATTTGGGAATTGAATGCTAATATTTATCAAGGAACTTAGGGGGTTCTTTGAATCGTTGTATTTTCCAACTAATATTTTGAAAAATACCTTTTTTACCTTGAGTAAAAGAATGTTATTTTATCTTCTTAAAAACAAGTTTACCCACGTCTTTTCCCGATATAAAGATGCGGTCAAGAAGGGGAGTAACCATTAAGAAAGCATTTTGTAGGAAGATAGAGATTCCATTCAACGGCTCTCCTTCTTTACGGTCTTTTGGGTTTAACAATTTTCTAATGGCCCCACAGATGTAATAACTCACCCTGATGTTGATAAACTGGGTTTCCTGGAGTTCAAAACCATGTGCTTTAAAAATAGAAGCATAATAATCAACGGGTCTTCCCAAACAAAGAGCATCCCCTTTGATGCTATTTTCAATTCTTTCGAAAATATAGACACGATCGCCCGATACCCTGCAGATCTCGGCAATCAATTCGCGGAGCATGGCATCATCTGTATTGTGCTGAAGCACAGTGGCAGTAAAAATGATATCAAATTGATTATCGCCAAAGGGTAGTTGTGTACCATTCGATTTGAAAATTTCTACAGATGCAGGTACATGTTTTTTCGCCAGTGCAATCATATCGCTGGAGATGTCCACACCATTAAGAACAGCTGGTTTTTTCTTAAACACTTCTACCAGGTTACCTCCCGGGCCACTGCCTATTTCCAACACTTTTTTTCCTTCAAAAGGCACCGTAAATAGCATTTTGAGGAACATTTTTCTTTTATATCTGTAATAGGGCTCGTCATCGCCAGCAATAACATTGGTGCCCTGCCTTTCTCCTATCAGTTTGGCAACATCACTCCAATAGGGTTCGGGATGATAATTTTGGTCGCTCATTTAATTCTTAATTTAACTGTTCAAATTCCGGCAAATATGAGAATTAATTTCCTTTTTGGCAGTAAGAAAAACAAAGTATTGGGCTTCAAAGTAACATTAGTCACTATAGCAGACTAAAATTCAATGGATCTTTGCCAAAATTTAAAGGATCATGTTTGAAAACGTGTTTAAAAACTGGACTTTCGTCCGGGCATTGTATTTGGTCTTAGGACTTATCATTCTTTCACAATCTGCCATTGATAAGCAGTGGGCCGGTGTTTTTTTAGGTGGATATTTTATGGTCATGGGCTTGTTTTCCCTGGGTTGTGCCGGCGGCAGCTGTGCCGGGGGTAATTGTGCGGTACCACCTAATAAACAATAAGTATTTCTGATAAAAACAAAGTTTTATGTTTAGATCCTTTAGTGTTTCATTGCTAATATTTTTTTGCTTTGGATTAACAGCACAACGACTGTCTGTTCCTGAATTTGTTGCCCAACTCAAAGCTAGCCCAGGTGCTATGCTGATAGATGTGCGCACCCCAGGCGAGTTTCAGGGGGGCCACCTTGCCAATGCGGTCAATTATCAACTAAATAGTCCTGAGTTTAAACAAAAAACAGCTGCCCTTGACAAAAAGAAGCCTGTTTTTGTCTATTGTCTGAGTGGCGCCCGCAGCAATGCGGCAGCACAACAACTGGCTTCCATGGGCTTTGACAAAGTTTATGACATGGCTGGTGGTATGATCCAATGGAGGGCCAATGGACTGCCAGAAGTAAGTAGCGCCACCGCAAAAAAGGGGATGACAATGTCTGAATACACCGCACTGACTACTCAAAAGTCGCTGGTGCTCATCGATTTTTACGCAGACTGGTGTGCCCCTTGTAAAAAAATGAAGCCTTTTTTGGAAGAAATAGACAAAGAAATGGCATCTAAACTGGATGTGGTGCGCATTGATGCCGATGCCGAAAAGGATCTTTGCCAAAAAATGAAGGTCGACACCCTCCCTGTTCTTATTCTTTACAAAAACGGAAAAGAGGTGTGGAAGCACAAGGCATTTATCTCAAAAGCCGACCTTATAGCTAAAATTAAACAATTTTCTAATAAATAAAATAAAGATAGTCAGTCTATTATAAATAATGTCTACATTGTCAAAAAAATGTAGTATTTTTGCATTTTAATCATCAGCGTTGACATGCGCATTTGTCCAAAGTAATTAACTACTTACATTTCTTGCTCGACGCACAACATTTTTCATTTGAATTTTACAGATTTAAACATCATCCAACCCATTTTACATGCGTTGAATGAAGAAGGTTATGAAAAGCCTACCCCGATCCAACAAAAAGCCATCACCCCGGTATTAGAAAAACGCGATTTATTGGCCTGTGCACAAACAGGAACCGGTAAAACGGCTGCGTTTGCAATTCCGATTTTGCAACTCCTTCACCAATCTACCCCACAGACCCAGGGAAGGAAGTATATCAGAACCCTGATCCTGACCCCAACCCGTGAGTTGGCCATTCAGATCAAAGACAATTTTGCGGCTTATGGCAGAAATTTAAAGATCAGCCATGAGGTAGTTTTTGGTGGCGTGGGCATTAAACCACAAATCGACGCCATGCGCAGAGGGACCGACATACTGGTTGCCACTCCGGGCCGATTATTGGACCTAATGAACCAGGGATATGTTAACCTAAAGCACGTTGAAATCCTCGTCCTCGACGAAGCCGACAGAATGCTTGACATGGGTTTTATCCACGACGTCAAAAAAATAATTGCAGCCATCCCACACAAAAGACAGACCTTATTCTTCTCGGCTACCATGCCATCAGAAATCAAAGGTTTTGCATCCGGCATTCTTCGCAATCCCGTGGAGGTGAGTGTGACCCCGGTATCTTCTACAGCTGATACCATTCAGCAATCTTTATACTTTGTGGATAAAGATGAAAAGAGGTATCTTTTGGTTCACTTGTTGGAGTTCCACGACATTCAGCACGCCTTAGTGTTTACGCGAACTAAAAGTGGAGCCAACCGCATTGTAAAAGAGCTGGTAAGGCAGGGCATCAAAGCAGAGGCCATCCATGGTGACAAATCACAGGGAGCCAGACAACAGGCGCTGACCAATTTTAAAAACAGAAAGCTCCGAGTACTGGTAGCTACCGATATTGCCGCCAGGGGGATTGATGTAGACGACTTAAAATATGTGATCAACTATGACTTACCAGAGATTCCTGAAACCTATGTACACCGAATTGGTCGTACAGGCAGGGCTGGCAACGAAGGCAGGTCTTTGTCACTATGTGAGCACGATGATACCACAGCACTTCGCGATATCGAAAAATTGATACGCAAGGATGTACCCAAGGTATTTGATCATCCTTATCATGTTGAATTCAATGGTTTGTCAAAGAGGGTTAACAAGGGTAGGCAAATGCCTTCTTCTGCTGCTCCTCGCGCCGCCAGACCTGGTCAGGATAGGCCTGCCAAATCCAATAAGCCGGCTTTTTCAAGCGATAAACCGCAACAAAAATCTTTCTTCAAAAAGAACAGGAGCGGCAGACCCGCTGCTGCCGGTGCAGGAAGATAAGTTCGATTATTTTATCAGCGAACGGTAAATAGCATCTCCAATGGAGGTCCTTATGTTCATTTGACTGATCTTATTATTTTTTCTGGTTGGGTAAACCCTATTGGATAAAAATATGTAAAACAGGTCGTGAGCAGGATCTACCCACACAAACGTGCCGGTAAATCCACTGTGGCCATAACTCATCGGAGATGCTGCTGCCGGCGCATTATTCCCTCCTTTCAGATCAGGCTTGTCAAAAGCTATCCCGCGTCGGTTGCCTTCTTCCGGAAACTGGTAGGAAGTACATTCTTCTATCACATGCGTATCAAAATAGCGCTGACCCCCAAATTGCCCTTTGTTGAGGTAGAGCTGCATTAGCTTGGCAAGGTCGTTGGAAGTGCCAAACAAACCGGCATGTCCCGATATGCCTCCCATGATTGCAGCGCCTTCATCGTGCACCCTTCCCTGGATCAGACATCTCCTAAATAGGCTGTCGTATTCTGTTGGGGCAATGGCTGCTGCCGATACATGTTTCAATGGCAGGAAGCCCAGGCTGTTGGCACCTATGCTGTGGTAAGTGTCGTGCAGGTATTTTTCAAAACTTTTTCCGGTCAATCGCTGGACAATCTCTGGATAGTAATAATAATGCAGATCGCTGTATACATATCCCTGACCTGGATTTACAGGTGAGTCTGCAATGCCTTTAAAAAGCGCAGTTCGATATCGTTCGTGCATCCATATCCCTTCAGCAATTTCAATGTTGTGCTTAGGGTTTCTTTTTTCTGATAAGGCATCTTTTTGCCATACGATGGTACCGGGTTCAAGACATGACTGCCAAAGTGCTGCGTCTTTTTTGACAGACCCCAGGTAATCATAAACTTTTTTATTTTTTTTACCAAAGAGCTTCCACAGAAAGAATGGCTTTTTTTCGGTATAGCTCATCTTTTCTAACAATGCAGGTTTGACTACCACGGCTTTTTTAATGGTAGCCAGACTGTCAACAGCATAATGCCAAAAAGGAATCCACGCCTTGAGTCCAGCTCTGTGGGTAAGCAGGTCTCTCATTTTGAGGTCTGCTTTATTACTGCCTTTTAAGGAGGGTACCAACTCACCAAAACTTTGGTCAAGCCTGAGCTTTCCCTCACTCATCAATTGCATGATAGCCAGCGAAGAGGCTGCAATCTTGGTCACAGAAGCCAGATCATAATAATCTTCTGTACTTACTACACTATGTTCGGCAGAGGTGGTAGTATCACCTGATTCTTTTTGTTTTTCATTGCCAAAATAATCCATAGCATCGGTTTTGGCACCAGCTTCAAATTTATTTTCTTGGGAAAGACTAAATTTATGGTTGAATATTTTACTTCCGTAAGCCTTGTGCAGAATGGTTTTCCCATGTCTTACTACCTGTACTACCGCACCCGGATAGGCCTGGTTTTGCAAGCCTGCTACAACAATGGAGTCAATGCGTTTTTCCAATTGATCATCAAAGCCCACTTGCGCAGGATGACCATAAGATAAACGGTTGCCATCTGCTAACATTAGCCCTTGGTCTTCTGCTAGTGATTCATTGAGGGTAACAGGGAGCCTCCCCTTGGAAGGAAGGCCGCCAAAGATGATTTGTGCGGCTGTTTCTTCTGTGTATTTCCACTGTTGGTAAGCAAGGATGATGGCCTTGTAATTTTGCACATCTGACAGCTTGTTGACGGCATAAACATTGCCAAAAAGACACAAGACCGCTTTTGGAAGCAGACTCATCTGACTGATTGCTTTGATATTGCTGGTTGTCAGGCTGTACTTGGCAGAGGGCCTGATTTCTTTGAGGTGGGCAGCCACAATAACCTGATCGTAACTTGAAAGGGTGTCTAATAAAGCCAGAAGCAAGGTGTCAGAATCTGTGGAAGCAAAAGTGTAATAATCTAATCGCGTATATTTTCCACATAAGGATTGAAAGGTATTTCCTGGTTTTCCATCAATTGATACTACAGCTATTTTGGCAGTGAGATCACGGATGGGCAACAGTTCGTTTTCGTTTTTGGCCAGGGTTACGGTTGCTTCCGCAAATTGTCTGTTGAGCAGCGTGGTTTGAGCCGCATTCAGATCGGCTACAAGGCCCTCCAAAACAACAGGGGTGTAATGATTCAAACCCACCCATGCCTTGGCGATCAGTATCTTTCTTACTCTTTCCGTCAGCAGTGAATCGCTGATTCTGCCTTCATTTACAGCATTGACCAATGAAGAAACAGCAACGGGTACATCCTCAAAAGTTTCCAGAATGTCGTTGCCGGCCAGGAAAGCCTGTACCATGGCCTCACCCGGTCCAAAATTTTTTATGGCTCCCTTCATGTCCATGGCATCGGTGAAGGTGAGTCCTTTAAAATTTAATTGAGATCTTAGCAGGTCGGTTACAATGGATTTGGAAAAGGTAGCAGCGATTCCCTCTTGTTTTGCCAAAACCGGCACATCCAGGTGGGCTGTCATAATGCCTGCCACTCCTGCGTCGATGAGTTTTTTAAATGGATACAACTCCACTTCATGTAGGCGGGCTGAATCGTGACTGATCACCGGAAGATCTTTGTGTGAATCTACGCGGGTATCTCCATGACCCGGGAAGTGTTTGGCGGTAGCAATCACATTTTGGGATTGTAAGCCCTTCACATAGGCCATGCCTTTGCGCGCTACTTCTTCTTTATCTGAGCCATACGATCGGAAATTGATGACCGGGTTGTCAATGTTATTGTTGACGTCAACCACAGGAGCGTAGTTGATGTGTACTCCCATCCTCTGGCATTGCCTGCCTACTTCCTGACCCATGGCTTCAATCAGGTGTTCATTGCCCTCCATTGCACCCAGTGCCATGGCATAGGGAAAACGATCTGTACTGTCGAGTCGCATGGCCAATCCCCATTCAAAATCTTCTCCAATAAAAAGGGGAACCTTGCTGATGGCCTGCACTTCATTGGTAACCCGGGCTTGTACCGAAGGTGGGGCTGCAAAAAATACGATGCCCCCAATTTTATAATCCCTTACCCACATCTTCAGCTTCTCCACATCGTGTGGCTTGCCCGACATATTGCCTCTGGGCATCAGCAACTGGCCCACCTTTTCTTCCAGTGTTAATGTATGTAGCACTGAATCCGCCCATCGGATGTTTTCATCACTTTCAAATCTTATGCGCGATTGTGCCTGATTTGAGGTGGCAATCGCAAAAAAAAGTAGGAGAATGGTAAATTGTCTCATATAACAAAAATAGTGATTTGTGTGATTGCAAGTAGATAATTCCCATTCTAGGTTGCATTTCATTGAGCTCAAACAACAGCTAAATATAATTGGGTTATCTGGAAACCAAGTGTACTCCAATTACATCCAATTACATTTTTTAATTAAAATTGACTTAACCTTCAATATTACAAACTGCAAAGAAGGTTTATTTTATACCCTCTATCGATCCGATTCTTCTATAACCGGACCCTCATCCAGTGGTGTACCATAAATATTGTTCACCTGAAACTTGGCTCCGGGTTTTTGCATTCTGAGGAGGAAATTATCATCAAAGTCGTAATTCATGGTAGTAACTTCTTTGAGCTGTGGTAGTTTTAAAAGCACAGGTTCTATATTTCTAAGATTTTTGCAATCATGAATATCAATAAACTTCAAGGACTTTAAATCTGAAAGCCACGTTGGCAGGGTTGTTAGGTGTTTGCATAGCCTAAGATCTAATGCATTGAGGGATTTTAATTTTTTAATGACAGGTGGCAGAGATGTAAATTTAAAATCAAAAAATTCAAGAGATCTGAGATTTTTAAATTGATTTAATTTGCTAAGATCTTCATTGTACATTACCTCAAGGTGGTGAATCTCGGCAGGAGCATACCCCTTGGTGGAAGCTATGCCCTTGAACATTTGGTGAGAGGTGGGCATTTTAAATATTGAGCCATTGTTGAAATTATATAGTTCGGTTAATTTTTTTTTGAAAGTTTCACGAGGATCTACACCCACCCATTCATCCGCAATGATATCTTCAAATTTCTTATCAGACGATGACAGTAATTGCAGGGTATTGGCGTCATAAGCCCGATATTCCATCTTGTGTGTTAGGGTGTCTAAAACATACCCTATTAGGTAGTGGTCTTCTAATTTGATTGCTTTAAACACCTCATTTGTTTTTTGTGGCAAATGGACAGGGTGAAATTGGTGGTCGAATAAATTTTCTTTTGAGGATAGCTTGTTGATAAATATTAATCGATCACTTAAGCCATCCACAGAAGTTATATTAATATCCGGTATGATCTGATTTTTTAGATCCTTAAAAAAATAATGTGAATTCTTATAGGTATAAATACAAAGCGAACCTTTTAGGGCTTTGAATTTCATGTTCTGAATTCCTGTATGTACAGAAGCATCAAATATGATTGTTCCCAAACTATCAGCCAGTATTTCACCCCAGCCATATTTCTTGTTTTGATATATTACAAAGTAGGGTTCTATAACCCTCGACACAGATTCTATTCTTTCTGATAAGGGCGCGGGAAGGGCCGAATAGGTCATCAATCTTTTATTCAAAACAATCCATGCTCCTTTGTCGTCTTCTTCCTTTGCCAAAGCAAAATTGCCATTAAAACTACTGGCATTCCAAAGTTTTTTTCCATCAAATACCTCATTGCCAGAGGCATTCAAAAAAACAGAAGTGAATTTTTTTGGGTTGGTTTCGTTAATTTTGGTAGCCAGTAAAAGACCGCCATTGGCATAACCCAGATAGCTGTACTTTTTGTCAATTGTGGTTAAACGTTTTCCTGTAATGTCATACAAGGTCCATTCTTTATTTGCGCTTACCGCTAATGGCCCCATATTAAAATCATGACTTGCATAATCAATGAGATAGAGCATAGACAAAAAGTTGTCTTTTTCATTTTCGACAACCTTTACCAGTTCATTCATTTCAAACTCTCTCACAATCTTGCCCTGGCGGTTAATCATTAGAGAGTTACTCTTGTTGTGTGGTTTAACAAGAATAGCGGTGTTGTCAAAGTCCTGGCTATAAAGTGCAAGCTTAAATACAAAAACAAATAACACCCCAACAACAACGTTTCTTGTTTTCTGCAATGCATCAATGAATTTCATGGCGATTTCTTTTAATGGTGGTTAAAATATTTTCCAAAATACTTTAAATTGATATAGTGGATGGGGTGTTGGCAACTATTTATCTTTTTTTCTTACTGACTCTAAGATGTCATTCATCATATCAATCTGCAACTGTTGAATTTCCAACAACTCCTGTTGTTGGTGGATGATGAGGTGGTCTATCTTTTCGTGGAGCAGCCTGATTTCCAATTCCGACTTGAGGTTGATCATGTAATCTTTTTTGGCACGTTCACGGTCCTTTTCTTCTTGTCGGTTTTGGCTCATCATAATGATGGGGGCTTGCAAGGAAGCGATACAAGAAAGGATGAGGTTGAGCAGGATAAATGGGTAGGGGTCAAAGGGTTTTTCTCCCAATAAATAAACATTGGCGGCTATCCACACCGCCATAAAAAAGAGGAAGGTCAGGATAAAAGACCAGCTGCCTCCAAAGGTAGCCACCTTGTCTGCCAGCCGCTGACCCAATGTGAGATCTGAGACATCATCGCCTCCTGGCTTCTCGGATAGGGTAGACCTGTCTGTCATCGCAGTGAGTACATTTTCTTCCAGTCTGGATAGCTCACCAATTTGTTTACTCATCAGTTGGGAAAGATAGTTTTTCCGAAAGGCGTTCAACTCGTTGACAGATAACTGCATGTTGGGTTTAAATTCAGGATATGCTGCCTGTATTACAGCAACAATGGCCCCATTGATGGCACTACCGGCAACCCGCTCAGAGATGGGATATTCTTTGTGGTCCAGGTCGCTGATAAATGTTTTGCTCTTGTTCATGAAATGATATCTGAGTTTATGATTTGGAGGGTATCCTTGCCATGGCTCTTTCCGTAAGGGCGGTAATGGTAAGACTTGGATTGACACCAGGATTGGCGGAGATGGCGCTTCCATCGCAGATCCACATATTTTGGTAATTATACACTCTGTGCTGAGCATCAATGACCCCTTCTTTAGCACTGCTGCCCATGGTTGCACCGCCCAGGATATGTGCCGTGGTAGGAATACCCAGCATGGCCTCAGTGGTCACTACCATTGCTTTTCCCCTCATGATGCCAGCCATCCTTTTTGCAAGGTCATAGGCAACCGAATTGTTTGCCGTTGGCGCGGCTCCCTTGTCGAGACGGGTACTGAGCTTCCCCCATTTTGACTTCACCAATTTTAGGGTAGAATCAATACTCTCCATGTACAACAAGATCATGCTTCTTTTAGCAAAATCATCGGTAAAAAATACACGGAGGTTATCTAAGGGATGAAAAAGCCAGTCTTTACCGATGCTTAAGGTCCTTCCCAAAATGGTTTTCCCCTCCGTGAGCGGGGCAACCAGTAAACGCCAGAAACCAGATCCGGCTCCATACCTAACAGGTTCCAACTTGCGGTATTCATCGAGGTGCAAAAGAGACCCTATGGCAACACCTTCGCTATAATCATTTTCCTTTCCGTAGGCTACTACGCCAATGAGACTTTCAGAATTGGTCCTAACAGAGGAGCCCAGTCTGTCAGAGAGTAAGGGGAGGCTGCTACCTTTCAACTGGGTGAGCAGAGAAAGTGTCCCCATGACGCCTCCGGCAAAAACCACAGCGCCGCAGCTGATCTTTTTTTTATCCTTCCGCCACCCGGTTGACGATTGGTGTGTGATGACATAGCCGCCGCTGCCGTCGGACTCAATTGGAGTTACATCCACTACCTCTCTTTCTGCCACAATAGTAGCCCCCAACCGTTGGGCTAAGTGCAGGTAGTTTTTATCTAAGGTGTTTTTTGAATTATGGCGACAGCCGGTCATGCAGGCACCGCAAAGGGTACAACCCGTTCTATCCGGACCAAGTCCCCCAAAATATGGGTCGGCAACTTTTTCACCTGGCTTGCCAAAATAGATAGCCAGGTGGGGTTTTTCGAATGATTCTTTTTTATTCAGCTGCTCAGCCAGGGTTAACATGGCCTTTTCGCTTTTGCTGTGATAAGGGTGTTGGGTAGCCCCCAGCATCCTGCGCGCTTCTTCGTAATAGGGCCTTAACTCCTCCTGCCAATCTGCCAGATGGGCCCAACTTTCTGCCTCAAAAAATGATTTGGGTGGAATGGGAAGGGTGTTGGCGTAAACCAATGAACCCCCTCCTACACCTACTCCGCTGAGCACGGTAATGTGTTTGAACAGACTGATGCGCATGATGCCTTTTAATCCTAAGCCCGGCACCCACAGCCACTTTTTAAGGTTCCAGTTGGTCTTTGCAAAGTCAGTCCCTGATTTAAACCATCTGCCTTTTTCTATAACCAATACCTTATAACCTTTTTCACTAAGGCGAAGGGCAGATACCGAGCCACCAAAACCACTGCCAATGATGACAAAGTCGTAATCGTGTGAGGAAGAATTCATTGTATAAATATACGAGGAAAATAGGTGATATTGAGTGTAGATAAATCATTTAAATAAAAAAATTGAATTTGTAATTTCATGGATGTTTTTGTGGTTTTACCTTTCTCTTTTTGCCCCAATTCATTGGATTATCCAAAATATATTTAACAATCCTTTTTAAATCTGTTTCATTCCTGATAATGTGGTCATAATAAAGGGTTTGCCATTTAAAATTTGGGTATAGGGATTTTGATTTTTTTGTCACTCCAATTTTATACCCCCTGATAACAGAGGCCAGATTTTTTGATTGTGGTCCAAATTTATTTTTTCCTATATAATTGTCTAAAAGGTCTCCATGTTGAGACTGCGGCGTCGCAATATTTTGCGACTCCACTTGCATCTTACTTAAGGAGGGTTTATTTATGGTTAGAATGCCATGAATATGATCTGGCATTACAACAAATTCCCCCAATTCAACAAATGGAAAATGATTAGGGATGTCATACCAACATATTTCAGCACATCTGCCTAATTCATTTAATATCATTTTTTGATCTTTGACTTCGCCAAAATAGGGAAACTTCATCCTTGTACAAATGGTTACAAAATAGCTAGCATTGCAGCTATAATCCCACCAGTGCGCCCTAAGAGGTTTATTTTGGATTTTATCTTTAGATTTTTTCATCTTTCATTGTTTCGGGTAATGAATGATGTAGAAACGAAGAAATAGCCATAATGCTGTCGTCCAGAATGCTATTGTTCTGTTAAGATATTAAGGCTCGGAAATAGAATAAGGTTTGAAGTTGAAATCGATGATCTGAGATTGAAAATCCAGCATCAAAAGCCAAAGTGTATTTGCACGTAATGGACACTTAAAAAAGAAATAGAAGGGAAAATTTTAGGAAATAAAACTCAAATGCATTTACCCTCACGCTGCAAAAGCAATGTAAGGACTTTAACCGGATCCCTACACCTGTTTCTCGGCGTAGGGATCCCTATACAAGTTTACTTGTGTAGGGACTCCGATAAATGTACCCCGGGCGGGACTTGAACCCGCACGACCACAACGGTCACAGGATTTTAAGTCCTGCGTGTCTACCAATTCCACCACCAGGGCTCCAAAATAAAAAGCCCTCACATAGAGGGCATTTGAGCGGAAAACGAGACTCGAACTCGCGACCCCAACCTTGGCAAGGTTGTGCTCTACCAACTGAGCTACTTCCGCATTTATTTTGAAGTAAAGAACGCTTTCGTTCTAAAGAGCTGCAAATTTAGGAAATAGATTTTAAATACAACAAGATTTGTAAGAATTTTTTTAAAAAAGATTTTCATATTAAGTATTAACTACATATGTAAAATTTATATAATCAATTTTTTACGTTGATATCGATCCTTGTCAGCTCTTTTTTCTAATCTTATTTGACTTTTTTTTGTTTTACAATTTTACCTTTAGTATATATTCTGTCATCTGATTCATGGATTTTGAATTTTCAGGGTGTTTTTCCCATAAACATGTTAGAAATTAATTGCCTTTCATCTTCTAAAAGCCGCCACATGCTTCATTTTAAAAATAACTCAAAAGACCTGACCCTTGGTGTGGAAATGGAAATTCAATTGATTGACCCCATCACGTTGCGACCAGTACCAGTGGCTGGTGATTTTATTGCTGCATTGGATAACCCAAAGATTACCAAAGAAATGTTTAGAAGTACCTTGGAAATTGTTTCAGGGATTGCAGATCAGGTGCAGGATATTGCCTCAGACCTTACCTTGTCATTAGAAAAAATAAAAGCTTTTGCCGCCGAAAAGAATATCCTGCTTGCCTCTACAGGAACCCATCCTACGGCAGATTATAACAACCGTCTTTTAAGTCCATCTGACAGGTATCAACAACTGATGGATAAAAATCAATGGATTATCAAAAGAATGGCCGTTTATGGTTTGCATGTTCACATCGGTATGCTCAATGCAGATGAATGCATCAGATTTAACAATTATCTGATTCAATTTATTCCTCATCTCATTGCTCTTTCTGCAAGTTCTCCTTTTTGGAAGGGCAATGATACTGGGTTGAATGCCAGTCGACCCACTACTTACGAAGCGCATCCCACTGCAGGTATGCCTATTTTGGTCAAAGATTGGCCCCAATTTCTTATTCTATACGATCAATTGTTGCAGACCCATTCAATCCAAAGTATGAAGGACGTATGGTGGGATCTGCGACCTAGCCCAGGGTATGGAACGTTAGAAATCAGGATATGTGATGCCCCTGCAACTATGCTCGAAGTGGAAAGCATTACTGCTTTTATTCACCTACTTGCTTATAGATGTAAAATGGATAAACAAATAGATAGTGAAAAGCAACAAATCTTGTCTACTTCATGGATATTAAGAGAAAATAAGTGGAGAGCCATTAGATTTGGGGTTGATGCAGAAATCATTAAAGAAGCGACCCTGGAAATGATTTCAATAAAAGATGATATTCATCGGATATTTGACGAAATGGGACCTTTCATTCGTGAATTAAGGTACCAACACTATGTACAGTGTCTAAATGATATATTGGAAAAAGGCAATAGCGCTGTTCGTCAGAGGAAGGTGTTGGAAAACAGCGGCAATATCAATGAGGTAATACATCACAACATCAAAGAATTTGAGATAGGCAGCCCAATTTGGCAATAAAAAAAGGGACCATTACATCCCTCTTTTCAAATAAATTTTTATATAGTTTTTTTACTTTTTCTCTAAAACCTTAACCAGGGTTCCGGCTTCAACAGTCTGACCGGCAGCCATGCCATTGATCAGTGCTAGCTCTTTCATCCTGGCAGCAGTCATTCCATTATCCGTCATGATTTGCTGGAAGGTAGCCGTTTTTTTAGCAGGTACTATTTTTATCCTTTCCGGCAACCGGTTCAACTTACTGGCATCTGTCAGCTTGTTGAAACTACGCATGGTGGTCTGAAAGTTATTGAAATAGAGATTAAAATCGGTGTTGACACTTAAGCCTACCATCTTATAAATCTGATTGTTGTATTGGATCAGATAGGTCATCAACTTCAGGGTCTCGCCACCCACAGCTGGGTCCGGAACCTGCGTGCCATAAAGCGCGATGGCCGGTAAGCCATTTACGTTGACATTCGCCTTGTCTTCAACTGTAATTTTGTTGCGGGTCACAAAGTCATTGGCAGCTGCGTCCAAAGTTTTGGCTTCTTCGAGCTGTAAAAACATCAGGGCCTTGCCATCTTTGGGTGCCATTTGTACCTGGCTGGGACTATTGACCACCTGCCAGTCAGCAGGAATGCTAAAGGTAAATTTCATTTCCGGATGGTAGAAATTTTGATTTTCTACATAACCTTGTCGGGGATCTTCACCATATATCAAACCATCTATCATCTTTAGATAACTGTCGCGGTTTACCTTGAGATCAGTTGCCTTAACCCCTGCAATTTTCTGATACTTGACCGCTGTTTCGTGCACCTTGTTGTACCTGTCTCCCGGATCGGGGTGGGTTGATAAAAAAGTGGGTATAGAACCTCCGGACTCAGATCCAATGGCTTCGAGCGTTTTAAAAAAGTCACCCATCATATGCGCATTATAGCCTACATTGGTTGAATAAACAACACCAATCTCATCTGACTCAGATTCATCGCTACGTCCAAATTTGAGAAACATAAGTCCCAAACCTGTGCTGGCCAGATCAGAAAATTTCCTAAAATCTTCGGAGACAACCATGCCTCCTACCAGGGCAACTTGTGCCAGGATTTGTTTGCTATATTGACTGGCACCATGTCGGGCAGTGATGTGTCCGATCTCGTGGCCCAGCACACCTGCAAACTCAGCTTCATTGTTGAAATGAGCCATGATGCCGCGGGTAAAGTACACATATCCTCCTGGCAACGCAAAAGCATTAACAACAGGAGAATCCAAAATTTTAAACTGAAAGGGCAGGTTGCTTCTGTGTGAAATGGCTGCCATTTCTTTTCCCTTGGCGGTAATAAAATTTTGAAGGGCTGTATTTTCGTACAAGCCATACTCGGCTACGATAGAAGGATCTGCTTCCTTACCTATGGCTATCTCCTGCGATTCGCTCATCAGCATAAGTTCTTTTTTTCCGGTAACGGGGTTGCGGGCGCATGTGGACATTAGCAGGCTGGCAAAAACCAGTAGCATCCATTTGTTAGCAGCAGAATTTCGAATTAAAACGGTGTTAAACATATCTCAGGTATTTGTATTTTAATGGTTATTATAGAACGATCATTGATTTTTTTTCAGCATACCGCCCAGGCCTTTTTTTAACTTGTTTAAGGTTTTTATACCCTGTGAAATGGGTTCTGCATTGATGTCCAGGTAGTTGTCGTACAGCTTCAAATTGCTGAATTGTTGTGGATATATGACAATCTTACTATTGGTAAAGTGTTTTTCCAATTTTGAAGGAATACTGTCTAAAATTCCAAAATAAGAGATAGATCCCTTTCTGGCCGAGACACAGACCACCAAATCTTTTTCTTTTACATGCCTTGCAATGATTAAAAAATCTTCCCAGTCTGAAAATTTTTCATGTTGTATGGTGGTGTGATAGCCCAGGTAGCCATCAATTTTGGCAAGTTCTGCAAATGTGTCTTCCTGACTGAAACAAACTAATTTCAAATTGAGTTCTTTTGCCAGTAAGAGCATTTTATTGGCCCATTGTACAAAGCCGTTCTCCATCTCTCCCATGGGCGGAATCACCAGAATCATTCTTGTATGATACAACAGAGGTTGGTTGATCTGCACTACAAAGATGGACTTATCGGTATATCCCACCACACTTTCAATCTTGTCACTCATAAACTTATCGAGTAAGCTGGACTGACCGGGCCAGGGCAGCAAAATGAGGTTGGCCATCACCTCTCTCGATGTCCGGGCAATGCCGCTACCTATGTTTTGGTCAATGGTACTCACATAGTTGATGCGGGTCTCAGACGCTGCTGCCATAGTAAGGTGGGACGAAATTCTTCTCTTTTCTTTGATGATATTGATCTCAGCCTCATCATCAAATGGAATGACGGAAAGAACCGAAACGGGCTGTACCGATTTTTTGTTTTTAATCAGGATGGCCAGATTGAGCAACTTGTCAATTTCTTCGTCTTCTTCTGCTGACAACAAAATATGCTCGGTTATCAATTCCAATTGCACATCTTCCTGTGATAGTTCATTTTTAGAATGGGTGATGAGCGATTTAGCTGCTCGTTCTGCTGCAAAGGAGGCTACAATACAGGTAATCAGAATGAGAATGATGGTGCCATTGAGTATGTTTTCATCGAGGATCCCTTCATTAAATCCCACGAGGATAATGGCCAGGGTAGCTGCTGCATGGGCTGAACTCAGACCAAAAATGAGCTGCCTTTGATGGCTAGAATATTTAAATATTTTTTGGGTTACAAAGGCTGCAATCCATTTACTGAAAAGGGCTGTAATTGTCAATGCACCTGCTACGATCCAGGCGGTAGGCCCAGCAAACAAGACTTTGATATCTACTATCATGCCCACACTGATTAGGAAAAAGGGGATAAAAAGGGAATTGCCAATAAACTCAATCCTATTCATTAATGCTGATGAATGTGGGATCAGTCGGTTGAGGGCCAGTCCCGCTGCAAAGGCTCCGATGATCGGCTCTAAGCCCGCTACCTCCGACAAAAAAGCAGCAAAAAATACAATGGATAATACAAAAATGTAGTGCGAGTAATGTTCACTTTCCAAACGGTTGAAAAACCACCTGGCAAAAGGCGGAATCAATACAAACATGATGAAGCCAAAGATGAGCATAGAGATGCTTAGTCTAGCCAAAAAGATGTTGTTAAGTCCACCATTAACGCTGCCAAGCACCAGGGCCAGTATGAGGAGAACTGCGGTATCGGTTAAAATAGTACCACCCACCGTAACGGCTACTGCCTGGTTTTTGGCAACCCCCATTTTACTTATCAGAGGATAGGCCACCAGGGTATGGGTAGCAAACATGCTGGCGGTCAAAAAACTGGCATCCACATCATAGCCAAGAAAGTACCTGCAAACAGGATAACCGATTGAAATGGGAATGATAAATGTGAAAAACCCAAACCAAAGCGACTTGTGCTTATTGCGCTTAAAATCATTCATGTCGAGCTCCAGTCCGGCAATAAACATGATGTACAGCAGGCCAATGGTAGAAAATAATTCGACCGCAGAACTTTTGCGGATGATGTTTAAGGCATTGGGACCAATAACCACCCCAGAAATGATAAGACCAATGATGCTGGGAATGTTGATTCTCTTCAGGATGACAGGTGCCATCAAAATGATGAACAAAATAATTGAGAAAATCAACACCGGATTTTCAAGGGGTCGCTGAAATTCGTGGATGAGATGATTAAAAAAATAATCCAAGAGATGGAGGTCTGGTGCATAACAAATATAATGATTTTATCCTATTTATGCCTCGTTTCTTGTATTTTCTTACTATAAAATGACCTAAAACAGGCAATGAAATAAATAATTTTTAAAACCTTAATTGATGAAGGAGGATGAGGTGACAAAGGTTTAACCCGTTCTTATCCAAATAAAACAACGTGGGAATAGTGATTTGGCATTTTTTATCTTTTTTTGCGGATAATTATTATTGATTTCCCAATTTTCTCTTCTTTTTCTCCCACCAAAAATGTAGAAGATTACTTTTTTTTAATGGCTTACAGCCTTATTTTTGCCACTTCACAATAAATAGAACATGACTTCCAACGAGATACGTCAGGCATTTCTTGACTTTTTTGAAAGCAAAGGACATAAAATTGTTGCTTCTGCACCCATTGTGGTAAAGAACGATCCCACCCTGATGTTTACCAATGCGGGTATGAACCAGTTTAAAGACCTTTTTTTAGGCAACAAAAAAGCGGAGTATACCCGTATCGCCAATAGCCAGAAGTGTCTGAGGGTTTCAGGAAAACACAATGATTTGGAAGAAGTAGGCAGAGACTCCTACCACCACACCATGTTTGAAATGCTGGGCAACTGGTCCATAGGCGATTACTTTAAAGAAGAAGCCATCAGCTGGGCCTGGGAGTTGCTCACCAAAGTTTACAAGCTCGATACCAACCGCATTTATGCATCGGTTTTCGGAGGAGATGAAAAAGAAAAACTTGAGGCGGATCATGAAGCCGCTGAGATATGGAAGAGATACTTGCCGGAAGACAGAATTTTGTATTGCAGTAAAAAAGACAATTTCTGGGAGATGGGCGACACAGGTCCTTGTGGTCCCTGCTCGGAGATCCATTACGATATGCGTTCTGCTGCTGAAATAGCAGAGATTCCCGGAAGAGATAGGGTCAACAATGATGATCCCCGTGTGGTAGAAATATGGAACAACGTATTCATTCAATACAACCGCAAAGCAGATGGCAGCCTGGAAGAGTTGCCTGCCAAACACATCGATACCGGCATGGGCTTCGAGCGTCTGTGTAGGGCCATGCAGGGCAAAGACAGCAACTACGATACGGATGTATTCTCGCATACCATTGCCTATATCTCAGAAAAAACGGGCATCAGTTATACCGGTAAATACGACAATAGCTCCATGACCGACATTGCCATGAGGGTTTTGGCCGATCATATCAGGGCGGTTGCCTTTGCCATAGCCGATGGTGAGATGCCGGGCAGCGGTGGAGCAGGGTATGTCATCAGAAGAATATTGAGAAGATCAATCCGATACAACTATACCTATCTCAACTGCAAAGAGCCATTTATCCACAAATTGCTGCCAATGATTGCAGACCAGTTTAAGGGCATATTTCCGGAACTCCACGCTCAAAAGACCTTTGTAGAAAAAGTCATTCTTGAAGAAGAAAAATCGTTTTTACGCACATTGGAAGGCGGCTTGAAGAGGTTGGAAAACATGGAAGCAGTTAATGGTTGCTATGATGGCCGACAGGTTTTTGAATTGTACGATACCTATGGCTTTCCCAAAGACCTCACCC
The DNA here is from genome assembly GCA_937872515.1 of uncultured Bacteroidota bacterium. Lineage (GTDB taxonomy): Bacteria > Bacteroidota > Bacteroidia > Chitinophagales > Saprospiraceae > JADKBO01. Next base: position 69,509 of record CALMSX010000091.1, on the reverse strand, counting down.
GCCTTATAGCCGAAGAAAATGGCTTGACCATTGATGAGGTAGCCTTTGAGACTGCTCTGACAGAACAGAAAGAGCGATCTCGAAAAGATGCCAAAAGAGAAACAGGCGATTGGGAAATCCTGCTCGAAGACCAACAGATAGATTTTGTGGGTTACGACCAATTGAGCCTCGAAGGGGCCAGGGCCGTTAAATTCCGTACCCTGAAACAAAAAGACGAGGTCATCTATCAATTGGTACTTGACAAGACCCCATTTTATGCAGAGGGCGGCGGCCAGGTAGGCGATACCGGCTTTCTGAACATAGGTGGTGATTTGGTAAGGGTAACCGATACCAAAAAAGAAAACGACCTCATCATTCATTTTGTTGACAGGATTCCCGACAGTATAGGTGAAACGATCAGTGCGGTGGTCGATGAGAGCAGGCGCAGGGCAATAGAAAATAACCACAGCGCCACCCACCTCCTCCATGCAGCCCTCCGTCAGGTGTTGGGCAGCCATGTGCAACAAAAAGGCTCATTGGTCAAAGACGATTACCTGAGATTTGACTTTGCCCATTTTCATAAAATGACCGATGAAGAAATCGCCAGCGTTGAGACAATTGTCAATCAGAAAATAAGGGAAAACATCAGCAGAAAAGAAAATCGAAAACTACCCATCGAAGAAGCCAAAAAATCGGGAGCCATGATGTTGTTTGGCGAAAAATATGGTGATGAGGTTAGGATGATTACTTTTGACGAGCACTATTCTATCGAATTATGTGGGGGTTGCCACGTTGATGCCACGGGTGTCATCGGACTATTTAAAATTACAGCAGAATCTGCTATAGCCGCCGGTGTAAGGAGGATTGAAGCGGTAACAGCTGGCGGCGCTGAAAACTATATCAATGGAAAGTTAGAAGAATTGGATGCCATTCGATCTATTTTCAAATCGCCCAACGTTGTTAAATCCATCGTTGATCTTCAGGATGAAAACAAGGTTTTGAAAAAAGAGATTGAGCGACTCCAGGGAGATAAGGCAGGAGCACTTCAGGGCAGCCTGATTGCCTCAGCCAAAAACATAAATGGTGTTACTTATGTATCGAGCCACATCAAGGATATGGACAGTAAGACGGTCAAAAATCTTGCTTATAATGTGTTGGGTGCCCTCGAAAATGGAGTCGTTGTTTTTGCCATTGAAGAAGGGGAAAAGGTACAGATCATGGTAGCCATCCAGGAAGCGCTGACTCAAAGCACGGCCTTACACGCAGGAAACATGGTTAAAACGTTATCTGCCTTAGTTGAAGGTGGTGGGGGTGGACAGGCCTTTTTTGCTACAGCCGGAGGAAAAAACAAAGAAGGGATAGGTGCTGCATTGGCTGCAGCGGAGCAACTTACCCGGCAATTGGTTGGAGAAAAGAAATAAGTTCGCCTATTTCGCGTTAAAATGTCGTTATTATTGCTTATTGCCCTCTACAAATGCGGGTCATTAGTATTACCTTTGCACCTCAATTATTGATAAAATGCAAATTCGTTTTTTATTTATCCTGTTGGCCCTAATGGCGGGATTCTCATCATGCTCTAATGAGTTTGAACTCATTGAAGAAAAAATTGAGACCCCCATCGTTTACAGCCTCCTGGACTATGAGGCTCCATATCAGTATGTGAGACTGGAAAGGGCATTTGCATCACCCAATCAATCGGCTGTAGAATTGGCTAAAAATCCGGATTCTTTGTATTACAAAAATGCCATCGTCAATCTCATTCTTAAGAGGGGAGGAGTGGATCAAACTTTTACCCTTGAGGAAGTGGATGGCAATGATGTGGGGTATCCCCGACAAGACGGCGTTTTTGCTACAGAACCCAATAAGTTGTATAGAATCAATTCTTCCCTGCTCAATCTGGTGCCAGGTGATAGGGTAAAACTGGAAGTCAACATAGGGGAAGGCAATCCTGTTACCGCTGAAACTACGATCATTAGCAAGCCGACTTCTTCATTTCCAAGATCGGGCTCGCCGGTTGCATTTTCACCTTCATTGGGAGATAACTTTAAGTGGAACCACGTAGGCAATTTTCCCGGATCTATTTTTAACCTGAGAGCTGTTATTCACTACACAGAGGTTTCTGCCGGAGTAGCAACCCAAAAGAGCCTGGTATGGGATATTGCCAAAAATATTTCTAAAGAAAACTTCCTTGCAAGCCCCGGTGAATTTTATTCCTATCTGGGTTCAAGTTTGGCTAAAAGTACTTCAACAACCCGCTTTTTTGATGGCCTGGATTACTTCATTTATTGTGGAGATGAAAACCTTGCAGAATTTCTTACCATTGGTCAGGCAAATACCGGAATTACAGGAAGTGGAGAATTGCCGGTTTATTCAAACCTGAGCCGGGGTCTGGGTATTTTTGGTTCAAAAGCCCAATTGAGCCTCCTTGGACTCGGCTTGGCTCCAAACACAATCAATGAGTTGAAAAACAACAAGTTGACAAAGGACCTCAACTTTCAATAGTTTTATTGAAAGTATCTTGTAGAGGACGGGCCCATATTCATAATCAGGTCAAGAGTGCTCAAACCGCTTACGAAACCGAACTTATTTTCAAAGACTTGAGGATATTTCAGCAAAGAGACTGAAAGGGGTTGTACTTCTGCTACGAAATCATCCGTAGGCTTCCAGATCAGCTCTTTTTTTAACATCTTGCAAAGACAAGCCAGGGCTGCCATGTTGAAATCAAATAAAAAAACAGGGCGCATTTCCAATACCTTTTCAACAGCGTCAAAATAGTGTTCAAAAAAGGCAGCACTGCCGTAACTTGCTCTCAGGGTTTCGCGGTGGAGTCTTGGCCAGTTTTGATCATAACTGATTTTTACATCCCTTATGTTTTGTTGTTGATGTTTTCCCTTTTGCAGGGGAATAGAAAGGGTAGTTGTCCCGTTGGGCCCGAGTACCTGGTATTTATTGCGGAGACTTCTTTTTTGATAGTTTTCGTGCACATCCAGCAACAGATGTTCTTCCTGCCAAAATTGTGAAAAATAGTTTACCGGAGGAAAGGTAAAAGACTTTAAGGCCGCTTGCAATTCAGTTATTTTGGTTCAAAGATAAACAATCTCATGATGGAGGAAGGTATAGGGCACGGTTTCGTCACTTTAGGCGTTTTTAGTATATTTGTACAATTCAACAAATCAAGATATGTCAAAGGAAAAATTTTCAAGTGAAATCATACCAGCCTACCAATTTGCAGGTCCTTCCATCATTCTGGGAGCAGCGATGTTTGAGACCGAGGTTTTACATGAACATTTTATCAGAATCCCATTAAAAACCCTCAACAGACACGGACTCATTGCTGGTGCTACGGGTACTGGAAAAACCAAAACCCTCCAGATCATCTCCGAGCAGCTTTCGGCTCAGGGGGTGCCCAGTTTGTTGCTCGACATCAAAGGAGACCTCAGTGGCATCGCTGCCATGGGTACCAACAATGCCAAAATAGATGAGCGTCATGCAAAGATAGGTCTTCCGTTTGCAGCCGACGGATCACCTGTAGAATTCCTCAGTCTGAGCAATGACAAGGGTATAAGATTAAGGGCTACCGTCACCGAATTTGGTCCTGTTTTATTTTCCAAAATCATGGACCTCAACGACATCCAAACAGGGGTGATTACCCTGGTATTTAAGTGGTGTGACGATAACCAGCTCCCCTTGATTGACCTGAATGATGTCAAAAAAGTGTTACAGTATTTGTCTAATGAAGGCAAGGAGCAGATAGAGCAGGAATACGGTAACATTTCTACCACAACGGTGGGTACCATCATGCGAAAAATCATAGAATTGGAACAACAGGGAGCAGAGCTCTTTTTTGGAGAACCTTCTTTCGATGTAGAAGACCTGGTGAGAAAAGATGAAGATGGCAAGGGCATTATTTCGATCTTAAGGGTAACAGATATTCAGGACAAGCCCAAGTTGTTTTCCACATTTATGCTTCAGATCCTGGCTGAAATTTATGCTACCTTTCCGGAAGCAGGAGATTTGGACAGGCCAAAATTGTGCTTATTTATAGATGAGGCCCACCTGGTCTTCAACGAAGCCAGCAAGGCCCTACTCGATCAGATAGAAAGTATCATCAAATTGATCAGGTCAAAAGGGATAGGTATCTTTTTTATCACCCAAAATCCTGCCGATGTGCCCGATGGAGTGCTTAGTCAATTGGGTCTAAAAGTACAACACGCACTCAGGGCTTTTACCGCCAAGGATCGCAAGGCCATTAAGCTGGCAGCGGAAAACTTTCCTATCAGTGATTACTATAATACAGATGAGTTGCTCACCTCTCTTGGTATCGGAGAAGCTATGGCAACTGCGTTGAATGAAAAGGGTATACCAACGCCATTGGTTCACGTATATCTTCGTGCCCCTCAGTCGCGTATGGATGTGCTAACAGAAGATGAGCTCAATCACCTGATCCGTAATTCCAACATTGCATCCAAGTACAGTCAGGCCATTGACCGGGAGAGTGCTTATGAAATTCTGGCTGGTAAGCTGGAAGAGGCACAGGAAGAGACGACCCAGGCAGAGCTTCGAAAACAAAGAGAAGATTACGAAGAGCCAAGCCGCCGCACCAAAGAAGAAAAGTCTACTTTTGAAAAGGTAATTACCAGCAGTACTACCCGACAGATTGGAAGTACCATTGCAAGGGAGTTGACCAGGGGATTGTTGGGAGTACTGGGAGTTAAAACCTCTACCAGACGCACTACCACCCGCAAAAAATCACCCTTTTCCTGGTTTTAACCATTACTAAAACCTCTTTTTTGAAGAAGTTAGATAAGTTTATACTCAAAAGTTTTATAGGGCCGTACGTTCTGTCTTTTTTTATCGCAGAATTTGTACTGGTCATGCAATTTCTTTGGAAATACATTGACGACATCCTGGGTAAGGGCTTTTCTGTTTTTGACATCATGGAATTGGTCATGTATTATGCTGCCTCCATAACACCGATGGCCTTACCCATTTCTATTCTACTGTCTTCTGTAATGGTATATGGCGACATCTCGGAAAAGTATGAGTTGTCAAGCATGAAGTCGGCCGGTATCTCTCTGCTGAGGGTAATGCGGCCTGCCATCTTTCTGGCAGTAGGAACAGCAATGTTTTCGGTCTTTGCTTCCAATTACATCAAACCGGTTTCTACCTTTCAGTTCAAAAAAAGATTTGACCTCATTCGCAAGCAGAAGTCAACCCTGGCCATTGAAGAAGGGATATTTAACAATGAATTCAGAGACATCATCATCAGGGTTGGCAGCAAGGCTAAAAATGACAAAGACGTCAAAGATGTGATTATTTATGACCACTCCCTGCCGGATAAATCGCTGCTCAACATGATCAAGGCAGATTCAGCGGAGATGTATGCTACACCGGATGGACATTATTTTGTGATGAATCTGAAAAAAGGGCAGCAGTATCAGGAGCTTGACAGAAACCGAAAAGACAATGGCCATATGGCCTATCCATTAGTGCGCACCAATTTTGAACATTGGTCAAAGGTGATCGATATGAGTAATTTTTATCTAAGCGAGTCGGACCTCAACATCAGCCGAAACAGGGAGGACATGCTCAATACCTTTCAATTGCTCAAACAAATTGATACCATCAATCTCAACATTAAAACCCATCGAGAAAAGGCAATCCAGAGCCAGCTTGGATTTGAAGGGAAGGCCATGTTGGAAGAAGCCGCTTACCAGAATCAAAAGGCAGCTGAAGCAGCAACGGCTAAAGCTCGGTTCCAGCAAATTAAGCCCCAGCTCAAAAATGCAAAACCACCGCGGGTGGTAAAACCGGCTCCCGGGGTGTCGACCGAAAATGCCTATTTGTTGTACAAACAAAAATTGGATAGAATCAAAAAAGGGGAGGTTCAAAAAGCCCAGGCAACCAACCCCATTGGTCTTCCGCAGGTGCCTAAAAAAGATACATCGTCCAATTTCAGGCGACTGCCGGGCTATGACATCTCAAAGGTGAAAGCATTTTATGAAACGTTTGACAGCATAACCAGAAACAACATTGCGATGAGGTCCATACCGGCCATTACATCCAATTTGGACCTTGCCAACGCTGCATATTACAACGTAGACAATGCCGTTCATCAAAAACAGATCTATGTGCTTAGGTTGGGACACCAATACAGCTTCGCCCTGGTTTGTATCCTGTTTTTGTTCATAGGGGCACCTTTAGGTTCGATTATCAGGAAAGGCGGCTATGGTTACCCATTGCTGGTGGCCATCTTGTTTTACATGCTTTTTATCATTTCCACCATTGTGGGTGAAAAATTGGTGAGGAGCGAAACATTTCCCGGTTGGTTTGGGGCCTGGCTTCCATGTTTGCTTCTTTTGCCCTTTGGGCTCTATTTTACCTACCAGGCGCTCAACGATGCCAGATTCAGTTGGATTGACAAGGTGGAACAGGTATTATTGCGTTTGTTTAAGCCTTTTGTAACTTCGAGCCGTTAGTTTTCGTAATAGATCGTAGTTTTTTATATATTTGTCATGATCAATACTTAGTGTCATTTATGGAAGTGACCACGCAAAACACAGCTAGCAAAGAAAATATCAACACCTGGATTTCACAGATTCATACAGAATTTAAACTGGCTATGTCGGTAGACTGTGTCATTTTTGGATATACCGAAGCCGATTTATACGTTGCTCTCATTCCGTGTAACATGCCTCCCTACGAAGGGGATTTATCATTGGTGGGTGACTTACTCCACGCCAATGAAGATCTCGACCAGGCAGTGGACCGAATACTTTGGGAACGAATTGGCTTGCGCAATGTATACTGTGAACAGGTACAGGTCTTCAGCCAGCTGGGCCGGCATCCTTTGGGTAGGGTGGTTACAGTGGCTTATTATTCACTCATTAAAGTTGAAGACTATAAAAAAGTAGCTCCCGCTGACTGTCCCCTTGTTTGGAAAAAGGTAGATGAAGTTGGAAGGCTGGCCTTTGATCACAATGAGGTGTTTGGACTCTGCCTTGAAAAACTGAGAAGACAGCTGAGAGAGCATCCTGTGGGCTTTAGCTTATTGCCTAAAAAATTTACACTCAATCAGCTCCAGCAGCTTTATGAAGTCATTCTCAATATGTCGTTTGATAAAAGAAATTTCAGGAGAAAGCTGAAGGCAATGGATGCCATCAGGGATGTGGGAGAGGTAGAACGCGATGTGAGACACAGACCCGCGAAACTCTATTCTTTCGACCTGGAAAGATTTGAAGCATCCGGAAAAAATAGTTTTGTGTAAACAAAATAAAAAAGGGGCCAGAAAGCCCCTTTTTTATTTTTATTGATATCTGGGATTAGTTCAATTGTGCGTTGATCTTTTCAGCAAGATTGGCTTTGGTAGTGGTACCTACATGTTTGTCAACCACTTCTCCGTCTTTGATGATCAGAATGGTGGGTATCGAACGTATGCCATATTGCATTGAAATTTGAGGATTTTCATCCACATTTACCTTACCAATTTTAACCTTGCCTTCATATTCTTTAGCCAGGTCTTCCACAATTGGGCCGATGAGCCTGCAAGGGCCGCACCATTCTGCCCAGAAATCAATTACAGAAACGCCACCGGATAGGGCCGTATCTTTGAAGTTTGCATCTGTGAATTCTAATGCCATGTCTTATTTATTTGATATTTTGTTGTAAAAGTACTCCTTCTCAAACACCCGGTAGGTGACAAAAGTTGCACTCCACAATTGGAAAGATTATTAATGCTTTGTTAAATGACCGCTGGCCGACAAAAGTTGATGCCCTTAGGCACCAGCCTTGTGCACACCATTCAGCGGAATGTGATCCAACATCTCCTTGATCTTGTCTCTCTGTTGAAAGAAAGTAGGCAACTCCGACTCCGGCATGGGTTTGGCTGGCTGGAATACCTCTCTTTGGTGGTTCACCTGCCTTCCATTTTTCCAGAACCTAAAACATACGTGTGGACCCGTTGCCAGGCCTGTTGAGCCAACGTATCCAATGGTTTGACCCTGTCTTACCCTGGTACCTCTGCGAATGCCGCTGGCGTAGCCCTGCATGTGCAAGTATTGTGTCTGATAAACTTTGTCGTGTCTGATTTTTACATACCTGCCATTGTTGCCGGTGTAGGCAGCCTCCTCAACCACACCATCTGCCACTGCTCTGATGGGAGTGCCATAAGGAGCGGCATAATCTGTGCCCAGGTGAGGTATGGTTTTCCTCCTGATGGGGTGGAATCTTCGTAGATTGAATCCTGAAGAAATTCTGGTGAATTTTACCGGTGACTTCAAAAATGCACTTCGGGCAGGTCGACCCTGGTAATCGTAATATCCCTGAAACTCTCCGTTTTCGTAGTAAACTGAATAGTGATCGCCAGATTCGTTTTTATAAAAGGCTCCGATCAAACGACCCATTCCTATTTCTTGCCCGTCTACATATTTTTTCTCAAAAACAACCTTGAACTTGTCGCCTTTCTGGGTGTGATAAAAGTCGACAGATGAGGCAAGGGCGTCTTCCATCTTATCAATGATGGCGGGGTTGACGCCTTTTTCAGATAATGTATTCCATAAACTGGTTTCGATCTCTCCGGCAGCTGTTTCTACACAGGTTTCAAATTCACGTTCGTATAAGTTGATGGAAACACTGTCTCTCAAATCATAGACTACATAATGTAGAGGACTAGGCTCATATACCAGGGCACAAGCAGAACTGCAACTATCCGTTTTTACAATATGGTATTCTTTACCTGGCCTGAGGTTAGTAACTTTAAAGATGTCTTTTGCCTTTGCTTCCAGCATGTGAATGACATCGCTGCCAATGCCATGTTCCGATAAAATTTCGCCAAGCACTTCTCCTTTGTGTACCTTAAAGGTAGACAAGTGGTAGTTGCCTGTATCAAAGCCAAAAATAACAGGGTTGTTTTTGTCCTGGATGATGGTCTCGGAAACACCAAAATGCTGATTAGCAATACTTTCAATTTTTTTATAGCCGGATATCAGTGTTAGTGCCAGCAGACAGGACATTAGGATGTCCACTCTTACAGCTGACTTTTTTTGCTGTATCTTTTTGTTGTGCACAGTTTCAGTTTTAAATTGTAATATTCGCTAACTGCGCAAAGATAGCCCTTGGGCTTCTGCGATTTTGTTTCCAAATTGTTATTGAAATCTTAAAATCACCCCCTCTTTGCGGCTGCAAAATAGAATTAATCCCTTAAAGCAGCCAATTTTTATACTCTTTTTTCAAATATCACAAACAATTCATTGCCAAATCTCGGAGTTATCGAATTATACGCATCAGATAATTCTTTAATATGAAATTTTGAGCCAAATAAAATTTTGTACTCATCGGCCAGACCACCAAAAGGAGGTCCCGGTTTTTCAAAATGAGACTTAAATAACAGGCCTGCTACCTTGCCCCCGGACCTTAATAATTCAAAACACTGAACAACATAGGATGGCCGTAATTTTGGATCTAAGGCACAAAAAAATGTTTGCTCGATGATGAGATCAAAATGGCCTTGAAGGTCAAAAAAATCGCCATGGATGGTCTTAATCACTGGATGCCCTTCATATTTTCTCAATGGATGGGCAGAAAGATCGCAAATGGCAATGTTGGTGAAGCCTGCCTTATAAAGGTACTCTGCCTCATAAGCATTACCGGCACCCGGAATCAAAATCGCCAAATCTTTATTGTCAAGTTGATCGAAGTAAGCTACCAGTGGGGGAGAAGCATAGCCCAGATCCCAACCCATTGTGCCTTCTTCATATCGCCTGGTCCAGTAGCTTTCATTTAGGTTTTCTGTATTCATATGGTGCACGTATATTTACATTTAAACACAAAGATAATGACCATCAACTGTGCCGGGAAATTATTGGATCTTTCAGAACCCAGGGTAATGGGCATTATAAATGTTACTTCTGATTCCTTTTATAGGGGCAGTCGCAAAATGGAGCCTGCGGCTATCCGTGATACCGCCATAAAAATGATAGAGCAGGGGGCAGCTCTTATCGACCTGGGAGCCATGTCATCAAGGCCTGGAGCAGAGCTGGTAGATCCTGAGAAGGAGTGGCAGGTTTTATCACCCGCTTTGGAAGCAATAAGCGACCTTCCGGGGATTTTAATTTCTGTTGATACGGTTTGGTCGCTGACTGCAAGAAGGAGCATTGAGGCCGGTGCACACATCATCAATGACATCTCTGGCGGCGCTATTGACCCCGAAATGATGGCGGTAGTAGCCTCTTTCCACCATGTACCCTACATCCTTATGCACATGAAGGGACTCCCCTCCACAATGAATACCATGACCCAGTACCACCAACTGGTTCCGGATCTTTTAATCTATTTTGCCCAGGGAATCAGGCAGGCTAGGGAAGCAGGAATCAAAGACCTGATTATCGATCCTGGTTTTGGCTTTGCCAAGACCAAAGAACAAAGTTTTTATATTTTGAATCATCTTTCGTCATTCCACATCTTTGATTTGCCCATCTTTGCCGGACTTTCCAGAAAAAGTATGTTGTATAAAAGCCTTAACATTACTGCGGAAGAGGCCCTCAATGCCACAACAGCGGCCAATATGGCTGCCCTTATGGGAGGCGCGTCTCTGTTAAGGGTCCATGACGTGGCTGAGGCGGTTCAGACGGTCAAAATATTCCAACAACTTAAAACTTGCTGATAGAAAGGGATATGATAATTTCGATTATCTTAATAAAAGGGTGTCAAAAAAAGTCAGCCTAAAAGAAGAGGGTAGTTGATAAACGGAAGCCAGGTTCTGCCCCTAAAAAGTGGGACAAAAGGCATCCGCATTTTCATATTGACCAAAATAGTTGATGGATACTTCAAAAGTACTCATGCCATATCGGTCGTTGAAAAGATCGTTGGTATTGTAATCATACGAAAGGCCCAGGTTGAGCCCTTTAAAGTCATATCCTATGGTGAGCATAACCGCTTCCAGTGATGTTTTATCAAGTCGGTTAGAAAATCTAAAGGCAGGACCAAAGTAGAATTTTTTTCCTTCTGACCTAGGGTTTTTATACGTAAACAGGGTACTCAAAACATATAACTTATGTTGATCCTGGCTCATAAACAATGCCCTGGTTTGAAAACTAAATGCATCTGAGGTAGGAAGGGAGTAGGAAGCATGCGCAGACCAACGGGGATCTAAAACGGCATTGATGTTGAGGTCTTTGTCAACCTGATCCTCCTGAGCAAAAAAGGAGATATTGGGAGAGGTTAGGTGGAACACACTGATACCCGCATTAAATTCTTTGTCAGAGGTTGAGGTATAGGAGTAGTCAACACCCAGACTCATATCAAAAAAACCAAGGTTATTGCCGGGCAATATTTCGAGGGTTTCGTTGGAATAAGCATCTATGGCATTGAACTGGTCACCAAAGGTCAAATCTTCATAATTAAGTGATTTTTGAAAGATTGCTGCCTGGTAACCTAAGCCGATGTATTGTTTGGTCTTTTTATCAAGGAGCTTGTGGTAAGAACCTGTCAGGGCAATTTGGGTAGTATTGAGGTCGTATTTGCTGATTTGATCCGAAAAAAACATGATGCCCAGGGCGGCAACATCGGGGTCGCGTTGTCCTACCAAAAATTTACTTTCTCCGGTTGCGGTAAAGGTTGCATAGGGTCGATCCAGGGCAGGTCTCCACTGATCTCTGTAGTTCATCCCCACCTTAAATAGTCCATTGAAGTTGCCCACGAGCGCCGGATTGACGTAGGCTGGTACCTGATAATATTGGGTAAAATGGGCATCCTGACCTTTGAGTCCATGTCCATTCAATAAAAGAACAGCGACCAACACTGAAAAAATGTAGTTAGGGGAAAATTTCATAGTACAAAGCTATATAAATGTTTTTATGCATCAAAATGGAAGGACTTAATTGAAAGCCATTGATTTTTGTGTCTAAATGATACAACAATCCGAAAAAAGTTCGTTTTGTAATAACAATGTAAAAAAACCAAAATTATTGTGTTTTGGCTTCATATTCAGCGAATTAAGTTGAATATGTATTTGCAATGGGGCACAAAGGGCGAAAAAAAATGAGCATTTACATATTAAAAATAATTTTAATATGTTAAATTTGCAGGATCAATACCAAAAATCGATTAAATATGTACCGACTCATGATGCTGGTGGTGGGATTCACCTTTACTGCAGTAGCGGCAAGTGCCGGCTTTCAACCTTACTTTCATACGGTTAAAGCCAAAAACGGGGATGCCATCTCAACCCTTCTTTCCAAGTATGAACTAAGTGTGCACAGTTGTAATACGGAGAAGTTTTACGAGTTGAATGGTATTAAAAGGGGGGCAAAATTATTTGCCGGTAAGGAATACAAACTTCCGATTAAAGTTTACCAATACAATGGCAAAAGCATACGCACAACCTTAAAAATAGAGGATATTAATGATGCCATTGCCATCCAGAACTACAACGAGCGACTTCATAAAAAGGGCCTGAGAAAGGCTAGTTTTCAATCGAGCAGACTGCTTTGGGTGCCCTACCACAATTTGGGATGCAACGAAAATGGTGAAATTCCCGCAAAAACGGAATTGAAAAAAGAGGAGGTTGCCAAAAATTCAGGGATCAAAAAATCAGCCCTGGATTATACAATGGTGAGCTTCAAAGATGATAATGTAAAAAGTAAAAACACCATTAAATCTGCGAGTAAGCCCAATGGTATGATAGCAGTCCACGATATTTTTGGTGATAATTATAAAAATGTCAACCTCTTTGATGACCAGTTGAAAGGACAGGTCTTTTATATCTCCAGCGGACACGGTGGTCCGGATCCCGGCGCCCAATGTTCAGACCTTGCCCACACCCTTTGTGAAGATGAATATGCATATGACGTCTCACTCAGACTGGCCAGAGACCTTATCCAGCATGGTGCCACGGTTCACATGATTATCCAGGATGAAAACGATGGAATCAGAGATGATGCTTTCCTGGACTGTGATTATGACGAGACCTGTAATGGGAAAAAACTACCCTTAAGGCAGTTGGACAGGCTCAAACAAAGAGCAGATCAGATCAATCGTTTGCACAGAAAATACAAGGCACAGGGGGTTAAAAAACAGACCGCTGTGATGATCCATGTTGACTCCCGAAACAAAGAACAGCGCCAGGATGTATTTTTTTACCACTATGGCACGGACAAAGACGCAAAAGACCTGGCTTATAACCTGCAGGCCACCTTTGAAGGCAAGTACGAACAATTTCAAAGAGGCCGGGGATACAAAGGTTACGTTGACAACAGGGGCTTATACATGTTGCGCAAAGTTGACCCAACTGCGGTTTATATCGAGCTGGCCAACATCAGAAACAAAAGTGACCACATCCGTTTGATGGAATCTGCCAACCGGCAGGCCTTGGCCAACTGGCTATTTGAAGGACTAACGGGTATTCAATAATACAATGCCAAAAGCCTTTATAGCCCTTGGGCTCCTTACGCTAGCCAATGTGTTCATGACCCTGGCTTGGTATGGGCATTTAAAATTTCACGATTACAAGTGGTTTTCCAAACTCGGCATTCTGGGCATTATTGTGTTAAGTTGGGGCATAGCTTTTTTTGAGTATTGTCTGCAGGTACCCGCCAATCGCATTGGATACGCCGGAAATGGAGGGCCTTTTAACCTTTGGCAGCTCAAGGTCATCCAGGAAGTGATTACCTTGATTGTTTTTACCGTTTTTGCCATTCTGGTGTTTAAAAACGAACAGTTCCGTTGGAATCATGCCATTGGGTTTGCCTTTCTGGTCGCTGCTGTTTATTTTATATTCAAAAAGTAGCAGAACCCAACAATATTAAAGATCACCGCTCATGGTTATTACCACCCGCGTGCCCTTTGAATTTTCATGTTTTTTGTCGGTTACTTCAAAAGTGATAGGAGAGCCAATTTTTCTTTCGAGATAAATAAGGCGATCCTGGGTGATGCTCATGCCCAGTGCCTTTCCTTTTAGCAATTGAAGATTTTTTTGCGCTCTGCTTTTTTCTATGCCTAGGCCATTATCTTCAATGGTAATGTGAAGTCTTTCATTTTTCATTTCAAATTGAATCAATACCTTTCCTGAAACACCACTTGCTGCAATGCCATGCCAGATCGCATTTTCAACAATGGGCTGGAGCAGCATCGTAGGTAGCCATGTATTGTGAGGGTCTATTTCTGGCTGCACCCTTATTTCGTAATCCAATTGATCATCCAGCCTCATCTTTTCGGTATCGAGGTAGAGGGTGAGCATACTTACTTCTTCATCCAGGGTAATAAAGGATTCATTTAGGTTCTCAAGGTTTTTGCGCAAAAGTTTAGAGAAGCGGGTCAGGTAATTGTTGGCTTTTTTGGCATCGCCTGCATTGATTTCCTGTTGGATAGCACTCAAAGAGTTAAATACGAAGTGGGGATTGATCATGGCTTGCAGTGATTTGAGCTGAAGTCTGTTGATTTCCTGCTCATATTCTAGCCGGGTTTTTTGTTCTGTTTGGAGTTTTTTTATTTTTTGAACATAGTTGAAGTAGAGCCAACCAATTATACCCAATCCTAAAAAGGTGTAAAACCACCAGGAAAGATAAAAAGGCCGTTCTACCCAAAAGAGGTAATGAATTGGCTTACTCCATTGCGACTCATTGTGCCTGGCCCTTATTTGTAATTCATAACTACCGGGTACCATAGCGTTGAGTTCAAGCTGAGGAATGGCCAGATCCAACCAGGGACCGGTATTGATCTTGTATTCATATCGGATCCCTTCGGGGTAGTAATAAGAGGGGGCAGCAAATTTGAAAACGATGTGCCGGTCGCTGTAAGATAGCTTTAGATTTTCGGTTGTGGTATGTGTCTTACCCCCATAATTTATTTCAGTTAAGTATACTTTCGGCTCGATCCGGGTTGTAGAAAAAGAAGTGCTCTTTTTTAAAACATGGATGCCGTTGAGGGAGGCAATGTAAATTCGGTTTTGGTCTACATAAACATCATTTACCTGCTGAGATCCATTAAACAGAAATGAATTCAATTGGGTGACAATGTATCGTTGGCGGTCGTTTTTTACAATTTTGTTTAATCCTTTGTTTGAACACACATACACTTCCCGATTGTGAATAAATAAGCGGGTACAGTGGTTGCTCAGCATGCCTTCTTTGGTTGACAATCGAGAGTGAATCTGATTGTTTTTAATAATCAGTATGCCATGACCAATAACCGATAGATAAAGTTCATCATTGACAAAGGCCATATTTTCAATTCGATTGGAATACTTGTCTGATAAGTCAAGGACAGGGGTAAATTTACTGTTTTTATAAGTGCCCAGGCCATCAACTGTACCCACCCAGAGCTGGTCATTGTGATCAACAGTAACAGAAAAAACCCTTTTCAGAGGAAGCTTCAGCCTCCTGGCAACCAGTTTTTTTTGATTGAGGCTTTCTGCACTCAGGTAATGTACATTTTCCTGCGAGGCAATGTAAATGTTGCCCTTAGAGTCAATGCAAAAATCCTTTATAGGTTGTTCCTGATAATATTTATTTTCAGAAATCTCAAGATAGACCCTTCTTACATTGCGGGTTTGGCTTTCAGGATGATCAAAAATCATAAAACCTTCATCACATGAAATAAGAATTTTTCCACCGGGATGTTTTTTTATCTTTCCCACTCTGCCTACAGTAAGGTTGTCATTGGTCAGCTGAAAGTGACGACTGTTTTTACTTCCAATTACATCGATAAATTCATATTTGTGGCCCGCCCAAAGCTGATTGCGATCGTCTACACAAACAGCAAAAGTATTGCTTTCATACAATCCCGATTTTTCTGAGTAATGTTGAATATCTGCGTAGTTGAACGGAAGCATATAAATGCCACCTCCATAAGAAGTAAACCAATGGTTGCCTTCATTGTCTATGGTAGTAGAGGTTATATAGTTATCAGAAAGCAGTTTTTCTTGTAATACAAATTCGTTGCCTTCCAGTTCATAATGCAGGATGCCTTGCGTTTCTGCTGAAATCCAAAGTGAATTTTCATTTTTAAAATACAAATCAACTATGAGCCCCGTTGGCGAAGATTGCAATTTATAAAGGGTATGAATTCCGCTTTTGTCAATTTTTAATATGTAATTGTCAAACAAGCCAATAAAGATTCCGGTTTTGGATACATGCCAACTTTTAAAAGTTATTTGTTCAAGTCCTGACCAATTCCAGTCGCCCTTAGGAAGGAAATAGACATATTTTTGTGTCAACTTAAGCAATCCCTTTTCATGTTGAAAGATGACCAGGGTGTCTTTGTTTGTAGCTTGCTTTACTTTATTTGGCCATGAAATCAAATAAGGGTTGGTAGAATTGTTGTAGACCCATATTGAATCGTTGGCATTTGCATAATAGGTTCTATAAAACTGACCGAAGCCCAGTTGTTTCAATATCTTGTTGTTTTTGGGAGAATGAATGGTGTTGCCATCTATCACATTTAATGCCCCATTGAAACAAAACAACCAAATCCTGGACTTTGCATCCATTCTGATTTTCAAAATTTCATTGTCTCCTAAGCCATCATCAACACTGTAATTTTTCCAGCTTTTGCCATCAAATTTGGACACACCGGTATTGGTGGCAAACCACAGGTATCCATTTTTATCCTGGATGGCATCATAAACAATATTACTTGAAAGCCCATCATTGGTATTATAGTGTCGTACCGGATAATTTTGTGCCAACAGTACAATGGGAAATAGAAATAACAAGCCTACATATTTCATAGTTTTCTGGACACGGCATTGACAATTTGCATAAAATCTTCCAGCCTCCTTCTGCTGACCGGCAACCTGAGTCCATTGCTGAGAATGGCTTCATTCCCTTCTGCTGTTGAATAAGATTTGAGGTATTTTAAGTTAATGATGCTGGACTTATGGATTCTGAAAAACTGGTTTGGGTCCAAAATATCTTCAAATTCTCTTATAGGCCTTGATATCAACATGGGTGGTGATTCAATAAAATGTAAGTTGGTATAGTTTCCGTCTGCAACAAAGTGGGTAATATCAGCAACACTTACAATGTGAAAACCGGAAGAGTGGGGCAGGGTAAATTTTTTAGGATATTCAATTTGCTGTTCGACATCGATGGCATGGACCAGAGACTGAGAATAGTTGGCCCAACCGTTGTTGCCGGCAAGGACAGGTAATAGATTTCTGCATTTTTCAATGGCCTCAATTAATTCGGCTTCGTCGATTGGTTTTAATATGTAATCAATGGCATTTGCTTTAAATGCCCTGATGGCGTGTTCAGCATAAGCAGTGATAAAGACGGTTAAAAAATGTTCCCCTTTCATAGAATTTAAAAATGAAAAACCATTCTCATTGGGCATGTTAATGTCCAGTAAAACAACGTCTGTTTGGGTGTTTTTAAGAATTTGTCTTGCCTCCTCCGCACTTGATGCTTCCCCAATAATGTTTATAGAAGGACAGCCCTCTTCAATGATTCTTTTAATACCCTTGCGATTGTGGGCTTCATCGTCAATTATTAAAATGCGAAGTGGTTGCAGACTCATGATTCAAATTTAATGAATGTATTGGAAACGCCCTAATATGGTGCTGTATAAAAAAAGTACAAGGCATTTCGGCCTTGTACTTTTATAAATGTGCTATGTTTATTCTACTATCAATTTTTTAGAAAGCGTGGTTCCATTAGATTGAATGGATTTAACCCAATACATACCAGGTGAAAGATTGTTGAGGTCGAGAAGAATGTCATTTGTTCCTCTTATGAGGAGCCATTCTTTTTGCATAACCAATTTTCCCTGTATGTCGAGAAGATCAATTCTACATTGAGTGTCTTCCAAAACGCCAATCGAAATCGTAGCTTGTTGGCTGGCTGGGTTCGGAAATACTTCCATGTGTTCAAGATCAAACGGAGATACCACAGGTAGGCCTGAACTGCATGAAATGACACTGATGTTTTTACTTCTAAAAGGAGAAACAGATCCACAATTTACAGTAGATTGTACGGCAATGGTACCAGATGTACTGCCCCAGTTTACAACTACCGAATTGGTGCCTTGACCACTTATAATTGTGCATCCGGAAGGGACCACCCAATTGTAGCCATACTCTGGCACATTGGTGACTGAAAATGTAACTCCTTGTGCATTGGGACAAACCTGATTCACAGAAGTAATGGTTGAGGGGGTAGTAGGTGTACGCTGAATGGTTTGATTTCTATTGCTGCTATTGCCTATACAGTTGAAAGATCTTACCGATAGCGTTCCTGTAGTACCAAAGTTAGGTCCATAAGCTACAGTTACCTGGGTGGTTCCCTGTCCACTTACAATGCTGGCATTGTTTGGCGCTGTCCAGGTATATCCCGTGGCATTGTTGACCGGAGCAATGCTATATGTATGGGTTGAATTGGGGCAGACTCCTTGTTTCAATCCTGTAATGGTTCCTGGCTGTCCGGGTGCAATGGTATATCTCACCACTGACCTGCAATACGATTGACTCATGCCACATGCATTGGCAGATTTTACGCATAAATTGCCTGTATTGTAAGTATTGCTAAAACTAAGGCTGAGTGTATTGGTGGTCGAAGTTCCTGTTGTTCCGGCAGGTTTGGTCCAGACATAAGAGGTGGCGCCCTGAATCAAAGGAGTTGAGAAAACCACATTGTTTTGGTTTCTACATGCTCCGGATGGGCCATCAATCTGAGTTGGTATCACCGGAGCCGAGTTGGAGTGACTTACGGTGAAACTACTGGTTTTGGTGCATCCGGTATTATCCGTAACTGTCAAATTATAATTACCCGGAGCAAGATTGGCAAGATCTTCTGTGGTAGCTCCATTGCTCCATTGAAATGTATAAGGAGAGGCTCCATTGCTGATTGAAACATTGATGGCACCTGTTGCCACATCTGAACAAAGAGAGGGCACAGTAACGGCAGTAACAAGGATGTTGCAACAAGTTTCGTCAATTAATTGATTGCAATTGTCGTCCTGGTTATTGCCACATATTTCTGTTGCTCCGGGGTAAACTGCGCTGTTGTTGTCATTGCAGTCGCCAGTGAGAGCCGAATATCCCTGAGGTGGTGTTAAAGCGCATAACAACGATGTAACAGATGATCCATAACCGTCCCCATCCGCATCAACATAGTAGCTTTGAGGAGTATGTACAGCAGCATTGTTGTCATCACAGTCAGTATTGTTGGATGCATAACCTGATGGCGCAGTGGCAGCGCAAAGCTGTGCACTTACAGCAGAGCCAAAGCCATCTCCATCCGCATCTACATAAAAGGTTTGTGGTGCGCTTACAGCAGCATTGTTATCATCGCAATCTGTATTGTTGGATGCATAACCTGAAGGCGCAGTGGCAGCGCAAAGCTGTGCACTAATAGCAGAGCCAAATCCATCTCCATCCGCATCTACATAGAAAGTTTGTGGTGTGTTGACAGCGGCATTGTTGTCATCGCAATCAGTATTGTTGGATGCATAACCTGAAGGCGCAGTGGCAGCGCAAAGCTGTGCACTTATAGCAGAGCCAAAGCCATCTCCATCCGCATCTACATAGAAAGTTTGTGGTGTGTTGACAGCGGCATTGTTGTCATCACAGTCAGTATTGTTGGATGCATAACCTGAAGGCGCAGCGGCTGTACAAAGCTGTGCACTAACCGCAGAGCCAAATCCATCTCCATCCGCATCTACATAGAAGGTTTGTGGTGTATAGACAGCGGCATTGTTGTCATCACAGTCAGAATTGTTGGTACTATAGCCTGGAGGAGCTGTTGCAGAACATAGATAAGCACTGGTAGTTGAGCCAAAGCCATCTCCATCGGCATCAACAAAGTAAGCAATGCCGGCATGAACGGCGGCATTGTTGTCATCACAGTCTGTATTGTTATCAGCCCAGCCTTCCGGAGGTGTCAACAAACAAAAGCTACCGGTTGTTGTGCCTCCATAGCCATCACCATCCAAATCACCGTAAAAGATAATCGATTCATGGACGGCTGCATTGTTATCATTGCAATCATCTGCATTGGCCACATAACCTGGAGGCTGAGTACAGGATTGAAGGGTCAATTCTATCTGGCCATAACCATCGTTGTCATTGTCCTGGTACCAGGTAGTGCTGATACCCGTTGTAATTACAATATCTGCAGAACCCACACAGCCAATATTGTCATAGACCGTCACACTATAAGTGCCAGGCTGGGTGACGGTGATTGATTGCGTGTTGGATCCATCATTCCAAAAATACAATGCTCCGGGGCTTGCTGTTAAGGTTAAGCCTTGACCATTGCATATCTCAGTACCAGATGAACTTGAAATGGTAACCAAATTCATAGAATCAATATATTCGTGGATGCCTATTATTCCGTTTCCACTTGAGGTGTTCCAACCTTCTAAGACAATGTAATAGGTGGTTGAAGGTTCTGTGTCATACGACAGAACGGCCGCCTGTCCGCAATTGGGATGGTCATCTAAAGAAATAAGATGGGCTCCATTGGCATCAAGAATGTGCAGGTAGGTATCAAATGAACTGCCACAAGTGCCGATGATGATAGAATCTGTACAGGCTCCGGTTGTATATCTAAAAAAGACATCATTCGAAGGCTGGGCATTGGGTCCTGTATAGTCATTTCCAAAACCGGATGCGGGACCATTGTTAAGTTCAATGTAATACTCGTGTTGAGCTATGATGGGGTTGCTAAATAAATCACCAATTCTAGGAATCGCATTGACTGGAAAAGAGGCTGAAATTGCTGAAGGACAATTATAAGATCCCACAACAACCCGTAACAGATAATTGCCAACTGCTGGCATATAGGTAGTCAACGTTGGAGAAATGGCACTGGTATAGGTAGACCAGGTGGTGCCTCCATTGGCCGAAACCTGCCAGGTTAGATCACTACCCGTGTGGCCACTTACGGTCCAGGTTGACAAAGTGCCATTACCTGCAGAGACAGTGGATGGCCCTGATATGGTACCCCCGCTCAATGGTGTATTGCAGGGAGTCACCAACTCAAAACGGATGTCGTCCAATTGAAGGTTGCCCATATTGGCAGCACTGGAAACCTGGAAGCCTACGTAGTAAGTGCCCGATGTTGGGGGTGTAATGACGGCTGTATTGGCTACATTATATGTGGTATTCGTAATGTTGGTATTGCTGAATATAACACCAGATGTCATAGAAGCCGCATTGGCTGCAGTGCCCCATTTAACTTCCAGCTTTTCCGGAAGGGAGGCTGAGCTACCCTTGTACCAAAAACGGACTCCATAACTATTGCCTGCTGTCATGGCAAGTGGTGGTGAAAACAACCAGTCATTGGCGGCTTGTGTTGTGTTTTTGGGATACATCATGGCATATGGAGTGGTTCTTGGAGTGGTGGAATTCACGATCCATCCATTGGGATCACCATTGACATTTTCTGTTACCCAACCGCAGGGAAGTGTATTGCTGCCAAAACTTTGAGAATGCGGGTAAGAGGTTACAGTAGGATCATTATAGACAACCTGTTTGGAATTGGTGGTTGTGCTGCCATTACAGCTTATAACGCAGCGGAACCAGGTTGTGCTTGTTATTTGTACGCTGTAAGAAGCAGCAGTGGCACTCTGGATGGGAACAAAGTTGATATTGTCGCTGCTCGACTCCCATTGGTAAGTGGTACCTGGAAGGCATGCGGTCTGCAGGGAAAGGGTGATCACCAGCGGAGCACATAAAGTTGAGTGTGAAGACACAACAGTATTAATGGCCGGAGATCCCGTACAGTTGAGACCCAGTGCCATTTGCACCGCTGTATGAGCATTCACCCGGCCATAACCCAAGTCACTGCTCCAACTCCCGTTGGGCTGGGCAGAAGTATTGCTAAAATAAGAGTAATTGCCTACCTTTTCACAGCTGGTTTCCAAGATCTGGCGTGCTTGTGCATAGGTAAGTGCAGGATTCGCAGACAGGATCAAGGCCATTACTCCGGCTGCATTTGGGCAGGCAGAAGAGGTGCCATTAAAATTGGAAACATAGTCATTGGTTGAATAGCCTGCCGCACCTGAAATGTCAGTGGTATAAATTTTTACCCCCGGAGCAGCAACGTCAGCGTGCAAGCCATAATTGGAACCCCACCAGCTTTCTCCGTCGCAGCTGCTGGTTGTTTTTCTTTGATTGCACATGCTCATAGCTATAACTGCAATGGTATTGTTGTTGGTAGCCGGGAATGAAACCACATTGCTGTTATTATTGCCAGCAGCAAAAAGCACAGCTGCCCCCTTACCTGCCCGACCCAGTGTTACTGCTCTTCCTATCGCATCATTGATAAGGGTTGATGCTGAGCCCCCGCCCCAGGAATTGCTCAAAACATCGGCATTGCCATTGTTCCATGCCCAATCAATGGCAGTGCTGATCCACCCATCATTGGTTACCCAATTGGACCCTGAACTGTAGGCAATACGGACAGGTATTATTTTGACTCCATAAGCTACCCCGGCAATTCCTGTTGCATTATTTCCAATAGCACCGATGATGCCGGCACAGGCTGTTCCATGGGCATCATTGCCTTGAGGGGCTCCATTGCTGCCCAGACCAGTAGCATCAAAACCGGGTAATAAGTTGGCAGCAAGGTCGGGGTGATTTAAATCTACTCCTTCATCAATTACAGCTACTTTAATACTGGATGAACCGGTTTGTAAGGTCCAGGCATTAAACACCTTCATGTCGGCTCCCGGTGTTCCATTGTATTGTTGGGAAGATCCGGTGTTGTTCAATGACCATTGATTGGAAATGAATGGGTCATTGGTACTCATTTTTTCCAGCAACCTGATAAATAAGGGTTCTACAGCGGCATATCTTTTTTCTTCTGTAAGTCTCTGACATAATTCAAGCGTTGTTGAAGAGTGGGATGCTATATGGGCATAGTACATTTTTTCATCAAAGCCATTGACGCGCTCAAGGGAGAAATGATATTTGATGGCATCTGACTTTAAATAGTGAAGGTCGGATGCATCGTACAATTTGATTGCCAGCCTTTGGGTTGGAATCTGTGGTGTACCATCTGTATACATTAACACAGGTGCTACATTGTCGATTTTTGGTGATTTAGACAAAAGAGTTATAAAGTCCTCCAGATCTTTTTGGCTGGTTAGTTTTGCCTGGACAGCAAATAAGGTGTAACCATCGATGCTTTTGAAGCCGGATCCTTCATAGATAGCCAGATCAGGATAATCTTTAACGATGGTTTTTATTACTTCTGAGTTTGCGTCCTTATTAAATTTAATAGCAATCCGGGCACCAGATACAGCAAATTTTTCAGCACCATCGGGCCCCTGGTATTGGTAATCAGCGGGCAGTATTTGTGCTGGATCAGAAGGGATGAGTTTTTTTTGTGACCACCCGCTGAGGATGGAGAAAAAAAACAAGGCCCAAAGGGTGAACATGTTTCGTTTGAGTTTCATCTTAGAAATTTTGATTAATCCTCAAAGCTATTGTTAGAGAGAGGGGCAATTTTTGCCACTTTGGCAACGGACATGTTCCCTGCACCAACGGTAAAATACAATGCATGTGTGGCGGAATGCAAAATTTATTACATTTTGCTTAAAAATGAGCTTCTGCAGCTTAATTATCAGGTGTTTTTAAGTGTATTACTGATTGATGTTTTCCAATTTCAAAACGCCTCTTGGGCATACGGCACTACAAATACCGCAACCTACACATGAGGCACGAACGATGTCTTTGCCCTGTTGAGCATAGGATTTTACATCGATTCCCATTTCGCAATAGGTGCTGCAATTGCCGCAGCTGATGCACTGCCCTCCATTGGTAGAAATCCTGAATCTTGATTTCATTTTTTGTAAAAGGCCCAGATAAGCAGCCATCGGACAGCCAAACCTGCACCACACCCTGCCTCCAAGTAAGGGATAAAAGCCCACACCTATGATACCTGAAAACATCGCTCCTATGATTAGGCCATACCAATGCGCTAAAGTCTGGCTAATGTTTGTCAATTGTCCCGTCATTCTACTTATTAAGATCAATAGGGTCATAACGATCACAAGTACCAGAATAGAATAAATTAAATATTTTTCTTGCTTCCATGCCTTCTTAGATTTATTGGATAGATGGCGGAATTCATCACCCGCAGTTTCTGCCAATCCCCCACAACCACAGACCCACGAACAATACCAACGTTTTCCAAAATAATAGGTAAACAAGGGAGTTAAGACCAGGAAGCCGAGAGTGCCCCATCCCAGAACAAAGAAGCCAAACTGGCCTGAAGCAAGGAGTTGATCGATGTTCCAATCGAAAAAGAAGTAGTAATTGAGGGGCCAGAAATTTTTCAGGTCAACATAAGGTTTGTTAAAGGACTGTAAAATTTCGGGCAAAAGAAATGCAAAAATCAGTTGAAAAAAAATGATGCTGAGAGTTCTGTAAACCTGATATCGATTGTGTCTGAATTTAAAGATCACTCTTATGCCCAGGCAAGTTATGGCAAGGGTGTACATGGTACCATAGACAAACCATTCTGAAGCCGGGTTTCCTTTAATCCAATAACTCAGACCATCGTATAATCCAATCAAGCCAGAATTGGAAGCACCATTTTTGCCCAGGCCAAGTAAGTCAGGTCTGAGGTATAAAAGCACATAAAAAGTGGTCAAAAAAAGTGCGAGCAGCCAGGCACTCCATTTTTTTTGTCGGATGTTTCCCTGAAGGGTATAAAGAGGTTGTCCGGTGATTTTTTTTCTGTGTTCAATAGTCAAAGTGTATCCAAGTATGCCTGAAATTATGAGTATAAATGAGAGACCAAGTGCCCATTCCCCGGGTAAAAAAATAAGATCAAAGAGGGAGAAGAATTGCATAGCCAACCCAAGATAGAAAAGGGCAAGCCATATAAAATGTAATCGCGTATGCGATGTGGGATGGACTTGATCCGTTAGTGCAATACTTCGATGATTCATGGCCGGGTTCTTAAAAATGGAAAGATAAAAGAAACCAGGTTTCGAGCTTTACGGGTATTCGAACCACGGCTTTGTGCCTTCAAATTTTTGAAGGGTATAGGAGTAAATTCAGGATCAAAGTTGGCTTTATCAAAATGCTCCATGACCTCATTGAGGGGTGTTTTTTGCTTGATCCAGGCTTCGCACACACCATGTCTGAGCCGGGCTCCCATCGCTAATATTCCGACTACATGGCCTTCTTCATGAAAAACAAACCGTGTGGATTTTTGGCCATTGGCGTATGTTAGGTAATGAGACTTTAAAGGGGGCTCAATGGCATTGGGCACATAACCGTAGACCTGATATTCAAGGTCAAAAAACTTGGCAGAATTGTACCACACACCTTGTTCGTAGACCATTTTTTCGCCACATATATTGGCAGCCGCCACCTCTCCCATTTTTTTTGCCGTGTACCACACCGCTTCAATGGATTTTCTATTTTCAGCGGGCTCAGATAATTCTGCACAATCGCCAATGGCATAAATGTGGTCATCGTTGGTTCTCAAAAACGAATTCGTTAAAATACCCCGGTTTATGTTCAGGCCCGTTTCTGAAAACAGGGAGACATTGGGCTTCACCCCAATGGTGATTCCCACAAAATCGCACGAAAAGGTTTTACCGGATTTACATAAAATACCCGTGGCATGCTGATCTCCCAGGATGGCTGACATTTCTTCATTGGGGATAATGGTAATGCCTCTTTCAGCAAGGTGCCGACTCACCATTTGGGACTCCTCTTCTGGAAGTGCGTTGGCCCAATAAGATGTTTCTTTAACCAGAAAACTAACCTTAATTCCTCTAACGATTAACATTTCTGCCAATTCAACACCAATCAATCCGCCACCGACAATGACAGCACTTTTAACGTTTGACAAAAGTTGGTGTTCGATTTTGTTCAGATCTTCGAGGTGGTAGAGAGCACAAACACCGGGTAAATCAATTCCCTCACAATCCGGAAGTATAGACAGTGAGCCGGTGGCCAGAATGAGCTGGTCATAACTTAGCTTGCGTCCATCTGTAAGGGTTATGGTCTTTGCAGCACGGTCCAGGCCAATGACCCTGGATTTAAGAAGATTTATATTTTTTTCTTTCCATACATCAGTAGGATAAAGATAGGTGTGGGGTAAGCTTACCTGTCCCATAAAGATGTACATCAAAGCGGTTCTGGCGTAGGGGAATTCAGTTTCATCAGAGATCAGGGTAATACTGGCCTCAATGCGTTTTCGGATTTCCAATGCTGCTGTTGCCCCGGCAATGCCATTGCCAATGATGACGATATTTTGGATTGGGCTCATTGTTTGTTCAGATCCCAGTCGTAATCCATAAAACTTATTTTGGCATTGTTTAATACCTTGGTTTTGCTATACCGGTTTATAAACGATACAAGGTTGCCAAAATCGGTTTGGTACCAATCAAAAATTTTACTGATTTTGATCTGCTTGGGAGTGATGGTATTGGAAAGCGCATCATTGATGAATTGACGGGTGCGTTTATCCATTAGTTCGTCAATGTTTTTTTCTGTAAATGCCTCTGTGTGAAGTGGCGGACAAGATTTTGCTCCACAATTGATCAAAAAATGAATCCGCGGTTCTTTGTATTGGCCTCTTATTAGTTGATTTTCCAGCTCATTGAGTGAATAGGATTTTCCGTTCAAAACCATAAGGCCTATGTCCCAGATTTTACCCCCTTTGATGTCTTTGATTGATTTAATCGGGTAGTTATCTGCAATTACTTTTAAAGTTGTAAGGTTGTACAGATTGATGTAAAATGCCAGTCTTGCTTTTTCATTCAGTTTTTGGGTATTGATTTTTTGCAATTGATCAAGGACCTGATTGATGGCTGTTTTTTCTTTTGTCAGCATCTTGTAATTGACCCTGCCATTGGGGTCAACATAGGTTTTGAGAAGTTTGTCGAAAACCTTGTAGTCTTGGGCTGTAGGCTGCCATGGAAAGGCCATGATGGCAAACGTTATCAAGATCATTTTTACCACAGAGTGCATAGCATATTTCATATTGACTACAAACATAAGTAAAATGTACAACGAAATACCCTAACCACTCTGTTACATGCAAGCCAGAAAAAAAATGGGCAAAAATTTTATTTCAAAAAAAGAGACCCCATTTCCGGAGAAATGAGGCCTCAATGATGTTAATGGTATAATTTGTTTTAATTACAGCATGGTAGTAGGACAAACGTATTCAGTCTTAGCCACATCTTGTTTAGATATAGCGCCAAAACCTCCTATCACGTCTACAAAATTGTTCCATCCCCTTTGTTTCAGGATAGATCCGGCTATCATACTTCTGTAGCCGCCTGCACAATATATCGCAAACTTATTTTCCTTAGGGAATTGTGCCAGGTGTTGATTGATCTGGTTTAAGGGTACATTGATGGCTCCTACCACGTGCTCTGCGTCGTATTCGCTTTTTTTCCTGATATCAAAAAGAATGTTTTCACCTTTTTTGTAAAGACTTTCAAATTCCTGGGCAGTGATACGATCCATAGAATCGGTTTCTTTTCCCGCATCCAGCCAGGTTTGGTAACCATCCTTTAAATATCCAATGACATTGTCATAACCCACCCTTGACAAACGGATGAGGCTTTCTTCCAATCTTGCAGGTTCTGCAACTATCAAGATTTCCTGGGTAACATCAGGTATCATCTCACCCACCCATTGTGCAAAATTACCATCGATTCCAATGTTGATCGAGTTGGGTATAAACGATTTAGCAAAGGAATTGCCATCCCTTGTATCAAGGATTAAGGCATGTGTTTCGTTGGCTGCTACTTCAAATTCGATGGCATTGAGCGGTGTTTTGGCCCTGTCCAAGACTGAATCGAGACTCTCATATCCCTTGATGTTCAACAACACATTTTGGGGAAAGTAACCTGGTGGGGTGGTTAGTCCGTCAAGAAGTACTTTGATAAATTCCTCTTTTGAAAGGCTGGGGTCCAGCGCATAATTTACTTTTTTCTGGTTGCCCAAAGTATCTGTGGTTTCTTTACTCATTTTTTTACCACAGGCACTACCTGCTCCGTGATTGGGATACACAATGAGGTCGTCACTCAACGGCATGATTTTGTTTCGCAATGAGTCATACAAGTGACCCGCCAGTTTTTCCTGGGTTAGGTCGGCTATCACGTGCTGAGCAAGGTCAGGCCTTCCCACATCACCGATAAAAAGTGTGTCTCCGGTGATGATGCCATGTTCTTTTCCCTCTTCGTCAATAACCATGTAGGTAGTAGATTCCATGGTATGACCAGGAGTGTGAATCACTTTAACTTTACAGGCACCTACTTCGAAAATCTGATTGTCAGCAGCAACGGTAGCGGTATAACCTGGCTTAGCAGTTGGGCCAAAAACGATCTCAGCTCCTGCTTTGTGTTGTAAATCCAAATGACCACTAACAAAGTCGGCATGAAAGTGGGTCTCAAATACGTATTTAATTTTTGCATGATCAGCTGCGGCTTTCTCCAGATAAGGATTTACTTCTCTCAGTGGATCAAAAATGGCAGCTTCTCCGTTGGACTCAAGATAGTAGGCGGCGTGGGCAATGCAACCTGTGTAAATTTGCTCTAACTTCATTGTGATTTTGTTTTATAAAATGAGGTAATCAATGATGGCACAAAGTTGTGAAAGCGCGTTGGATACGAGCGCTACCTTTGTCACATTGTTCAATGATGGGCATCATTTGTACGGGTGATTACAGACATTTGAAATTGGTTTTATTTTTTTTATTGGTCAAAATGCAGATATTTTGGTTTGATAATCAGTAGTATATGAATAATGTA
This sequence comes from uncultured Bacteroidota bacterium, assembly GCA_937872515.1. GTDB lineage: Bacteria > Bacteroidota > Bacteroidia > Chitinophagales > Saprospiraceae > JADKBO01. Next base: position 40,805 of record CALMSX010000091.1, on the reverse strand, counting down.
ACGAAATCGGGGGAGGACTTTTGGCTTGTAGTTAACCTAGGTTACCCACATATTGCCGTGGGATAGCGACCTTTGCCAAAAAATAAAATGATGGAATACATTGGCTATGCTGCTTCGATCCTAATTGGAGTATCCTTGGGACTAATAGGTGGCGGTGGCAGCATTCTAACCGTGCCGGTATTGGTATATTTGTTTGGGGTAGAACCGGTGTTGGCTACTGCCTATTCGTTGTTTATAGTTGGATTGACAAGTGCCGTGGGTTCAGTCAATTATTTTTCCAACAAGTTGGTCGATATTAAAACTGCCTTCATTTTTGGGATTCCTTCTATCATCGCCGTTTTTCTCACCAGAGCCTATATTGTTCCGGCCATTCCTGTTGAAGTAATTACCATTGGCAGCTTTGTTCTCACCAAAAGATTGCTTTTAATGGGTTTATTTGCCCTTTTGATGATAGCAGCATCTTATAGCATGATTAAAAAAAGTACGGCACCAAAAGAAGAAAGCGGACCTCGTATATATAATTATCCCATAATTTTGCTGGAAGGGGCAGTGGTTGGTATACTTACAGGGCTGGTAGGCGCCGGCGGTGGATTTTTAATTATACCCGCTCTGGTCGTGCTCAGCAAACTGCCCATGAAGATGGCGGTTGGCACCTCACTGGTTATTATATCTGCCAAATCATTGATCGGTTTTTTTGGAGAAGGAGGGGATACACCTACCGACTGGCAGTTTTTAGCCATTGTTTCTGCCTTTGCCATTGCGGGCATTTTTATCGGAAGTAGGATGGCTAAAAACATCGACGGCAATAAACTCAAGCCAGCTTTTGGTTGGTTCGTTTTGGTTATGGGCATCTACATCCTGGGTAAAGAGCTCTTCGGAGTTTAGATTGTTTATTTATAACAATTTCAGCAAAAGTCCTGCCCCGGTAAGTAATTTTTAATAAAAGGAACGCAAAGGATAAATTTCGGGATGTGACCAGAATTACATTTTACGATTATCAGCCAAATTTAATATGGAATGGTCTTGTAATTTATGGGGTTGACCTAATTTTATTTTGAGGTCATTTTAAATTTAACACTAATTGTTTGTTATTCAGATGTTTATATGTTGTGTGACTAATGTTACCTAACATTATTTGAATTTTATGGATCATTGCGATAAATTCAAACAAAATGTCGCGTTATCACCAAATTTTAATTGTAGGAGGGGGAAATGCAGGAATCTCTGTGGCTGCTCAATTGTTGCGAACTCAGTCAGACCTGGACATTGCCATCGTAGAGCCTTCAGAAAAACATTTTTATCAACCCGCCTGGACCCTGGTTGGGGCAGGGGAATTTGATATCAACAAAACCGTCAGACCACAAGAGTCATGTATGCCGGAAAAAGTAAAATGGATCAAAGATGCAGTTACCTCATTTCAACCTGACGACAATAGTCTGACCTTGGCCAATGGAGAAACAGTTGGCTATGAAATCCTGGTGGTATGCCCTGGACTTCAAATAGACTGGGATAAAATTGAAGGATTAAAGGAAACCCTTGGTAAAAACGAAGTGAGTTGCAATTACTCATTCAACCATGCACCCTATACCTGGGAAATGATTAAAAACTTTAAAGGGGGAAAAGCTGTTTTTACCAATCCGGTTTCTCCCATAAAGTGTGGGGGTGCTCCACATAAAATTATGTACCTGGCTACCCACTATTGGCAGAAGATGGGCATCCCTTATGAAGTGCATTACCTTTCGGGTGCAGGTGCCATTTTTGCTGTCAAAGAATATGCAGAAACCCTCAATAAAATAGTCAAAAAACGTGACATCCATACCCACTATGGAGTCAACGTGGTGAGCGTGGACGGTCAGGCCAAAAAAGTATTTTATGAAGAGAAATCGGCCAGTGGAGAACTAACGGTAAAGTCAATGGACTTTGATTTCTGTCACGCCGTACCCCCCATGAGTGCACCAGACATAATCAAACACAGTGAACTCAAAGACACAAATAACCCTTATGGTTATGTCGAAATTGACAAACATACCATGCAGCACATTCGCTTTCCCAATGTTTTTTCTTTGGGAGATTGTACCAATGCACCCTGCAGTAAAACAGGAGCAGCCATAAGAAAACAAGCCCCTGTTGTGGTTGCCAATATTGTTAGTTTTATGAAAAACCAGCCACTGATTGCCAGGTATGAAGGTTATAGCGCCTGTCCTATACCTACACAATATGGCAAGCTCATGTTGGCAGAATTTGACTATAGCAATACCCCTAAAATGAGCTTTCCCATAGACCAGACGAAGCCTAAAAAATCGATGTGGGTCCTCAAAAAATATGGACTGCCATGGCTGTATTGGAACAAAATATTGAAGGGCACAGCATAAGCTGGACTTAAATAAGACATTTGGCTTTGCAGATGTGGACCCAACTGGGTATCAGTCAACATAACACATCCAATGCAGCGTTAGGGTATAAAGGAAGAGAGATGATAGCAGTGATCTCTCTTCTTCTAACCCATTTTATATCGAGGCCTAAGATATAAACCAAGGGAAAACTTAGGGATCTCATTTTATTTTTAGTGGTAATACTAGTGTAAAAGTTAAAATAATCATAACTTTCGAAACTTGATGTAATAGTGTAACAAAGGTTACCCCTTGCGGAAATCCGCGCTTGTATTTTTGCCCTATATTTTTTAAAGTAATACAAAAACAACTATTAAAACAACAACATGCAAATAGAACAGATCTATACCGGATGTTTGGCGCAAGGCGCTTACTACATTACCTCAGACGGAGAAGCTGCCATCATTGATCCGCTCAGAGAAATAAAGCCATATCTGGCAAGGTTGGAAAAAGATGGGGTACAACTTAAGTATATTTTTGAAACCCATTTCCACGCAGATTTTGTGAGTGGTCACCTCGATCTAAGTGAAAAAACAAAGGCCCCTATTGTTTATGGCCCCAATGCCCAGCCGAGTTTTAATTTTCTTTCTGCTGCCGATGGCCAAACCTTTCAGATTGGCAAAATTTCAATAACGGTCTTGCACACCCCTGGCCACACGATGGAAAGTACCTGTTATTTGTTGAAAGACGAAAATGGAAAGGACCACGCCCTGTTTTCTGGAGACACCTTGTTTATTGGCGATGTAGGCAGGCCAGACCTGGCCCAAAAAGCTGCCTCCATGACCCAGGAGCAATTGGCGGCCACCCTGTTTCATTCCCTTAGAGATAAAGTTATGACACTGGCAGATGATGTAATTGTTTATCCGGCGCATGGTGCTGGCAGCGCATGCGGTAAAAATATGAGCAAAGAAACTGTTTCCACCATTGGTGAACAGAAAAAGAACAACTATGCACTAAGAGCCAATATGACGGAAGCAGAGTTCATCAAAGAAGTTACCGATGGCCTTCTTCCACCCCCTGCCTACTTTGGTGCCAATGTAGCCATGAACAAGGGAGGGTATGAGAACTTTGAAAAGGTTTTACATCAGGGACTCAAGGCCCTCAATGCTGCCGAATTTGAGGTGGCAGCCGAAGAGACAGGGGCCTTGATTTTGGATACCCGCGCCAATGGAGAGTTTTGGAAAGGATTTATTCCACAGAGTGTAAACATCGGTCTTACCGGCGATTTTGCTCCCTGGGTAGGTGCTTTGATTGCTGATGTGAAACAGCCGATCTTGCTGGTAACAGATCAAGGTAGAGAGGAGGAAGCAGTGACCAGATTGAGCAGGGTTGGTTTCGACAATGTATTGGGTCACCTTGCCGGTGGTTTCGAGACATGGCGTGAGAGTGGGAAAGAAATTGATACCATAGACAGAATTACGGCTGATCAATTTGCCAAAGCGGTTGTGATTGGAGAGAGTAAAGTGTTAGACATCAGAAAAGAGTCTGAATATGCCGCAGAACACATTGATGAGGCATATAACAGACCGCTTTCTTACATCAACGACTGGGTAAAAGATGTACAACCAGATGAACATTTTTATCTGCATTGTGCAGGAGGTTATCGGAGTATGATTGCCGCCTCTATTCTTCAGGCAAGAGGTTACAGAAATTTTACTGAAGTAGAAGGAGGATTTAATGCCATTGCCAAAACAGGAGTACCTAAGACCGACTTTGTTTGTCAGAGCAAGGTCATGGGTTAACATAAATTTGTAGTGAATTAAAATTGTTAGAAGGTTTTGAAGTTCCCGTCAATCCCCGATGCAAAGCGCACCGGGGATGGCGGGACAATTTATATATACGGGTATTAATTGATAACTAAAACATTGTGGTAATGGGTATAATTGAATTCATCAAACAACCGTGGCCCTGGTATGTAGCGGGTCCTGTCATCGGATTAACAGTACCGGCCTTGTTGATCCTGGGCAATAAGACATTTGGTATCAGTTCATCATTGAGGCATGTTTGTGCCATGTGTCTGCCTGCCAATATTCCATTTTTTAAATACGATTGGAAAAAGGAAATCTGGAATCTGTTTTTTGTTGCCGGCATCGCCTTTGGGGGCATAGTGGCCATCAGCCTGCTCAAAAATCCATCTCCCATCCTGATCCATCCCAATTTGGCTATAGAACTGGCTTCCTATGGAATCAACGATTTTCATGGACTGGTGCCAAGCCAGCTTTTTAATTGGGGTGAACTTATGTCAGTAAAGGGTTTTATCCTTATGGTAGTTGGGGGTTTTTTGGTGGGCTTTGGCACGCGTTATGCCGGTGGATGTACCAGTGGACATGCCATTATGGGCATATCTAATTTACAATGGCCTTCACTGGTAGCCACATGCTGTTTTATGGCAGGGGGCTTTTTAATGGCGAATGTCATTTTACCATTTATTTTATCACTTTAAAACAAAATGGAGATGAGCAAAGAAATAATGAATCAAAATACCGATATCCAGCAGATTTCAGAAGAACAAGACTATACGCTGAGATCAACAGATGCTGTATGTATCAATGAAAGTCATTTGCACCATAAGTGGTATTACAACTTTAAGTACATGGCGGTAGGTGTCCTTTTTGGAATCGTATTTGTGAAGGCTGAAATTATCAGCTGGTTTCGCATCCAGGAGATGTTCAGGTTTCAGTCATTTCATATGTATGGTGTAATAGGCAGTGCCATTATGGTAGGGATGGTTTCGGTGTGGCTGATCAAAAAATTCAATATCAAAACCATCCATGGCGAGACCATTGAGTTTCATGATAAGGTGTTTAATAAGGGGCAAATTTATGGAGGCCTGCTGTTTGGACTCGGCTGGGCCATAACCGGTGCTTGTCCCGGTCCACTCTTTGCACAAATCGGCACCGGAGCAACCGTAATTGTGGTTACCTTGTTGAGTGCGTTGGCAGGTACATGGATTTATGGTTATTATAGAGATCAACTGCCTCATTAATGATCATGGAGAATCAGAAGCCGGATAAGGACAGAATTGAAGCAGGATTTAAGGCCATCAGGCGTGCTATGGTGCTAATTCAGCTATTGTTGGTTGCCACGGTAATAATACCCCTATATCTATATTCAGTGCCTAAATGGGATGCCTATCAAAAGCGACTTAAAGAAAGGGAAAGAATTGCAGCTGAAATGCAAAAGGAGGCTGAACTGAAAAAATCCTATGATGCCTTGTGGAAGGCTCCGGATTTAGATAGTACTGCCGTATCAGCTGAAGAATGGCAAAAGCTAAAATATGGCAGGGAGCTGATTGTAAACACAGCCTACTACCTGGGCCCAAAGGGTAAGGTTAAAGCCATTACCAATGGTATGAACTGTCAGAATTGTCATCTGGAAGGAGGTAGTAAGCCATGGGGCAATAATTATGGAGCGGTTGCTTCCACCTACCCAAAATACAGGGCCAGGAGCGGTACCATAGAAGACTTGAGCAAACGAGTCAATGACTGTATGGAACGAAGCCTCAATGGCAAAGCCCTGGAAGAAAATTCTAAAGAGATGATAGCCATGAAAGCGTATATCTCATTTCTGGGTGCCCGGGTGAATAAAGGAGAAAAACCGGCGGGTAGTGGCATCTTTGAATTGCCCCTTCCTGAAAAAGCATTGGATACGGCTGCGGGTCATATTGTCTATCTGGAAAAATGTGCCAGTTGCCATCAACAAAATGGTCAGGGGGTAAAAGCAGTTGATGGTATCGCTTATACTTACCCTCCATTGTGGGGTCCCCAATCGTATAATCAGGGTGCCGGTCTGTTTCGCATGAGCAGGTTTGCAGGATATGTAAGGTACAATATGCCTCAGGGTGCCAGTTATCTGCATCCACAAATTACGGACGCAGAAGCGTGGAATCTGGCTGGCTTTGTCAATTCCCAACCCAGACCCAATGCAGATATTTCTGCCGACTGGCCTAAGGTGGAGGAAAAACTATTTGACCACCCATTCGGACCCTATGCGGATTCTTTTACAGAATCACAACATAAGTACGGCCCTTACAAGCCTATCAAAGAATTTTATAAAAAATCTAAAAAGTAAACCTAACCTTCTAAATAAACTAAAATGAAAACCTTTGCCTTTTTAATTATGGCTTTTATGGCGTTGATGCCTAATGATGCTACAGCACAGGGAGCCAACCACAAAGTGGTTTTTCAATTTACCCTGGCTGATTCGATGCAACAAAAAGCTTTCAGCAATCAGTTGAAAAACCTGAGGAAGCACTGGCCCGACGCCCAGATAGAGGTGGTTGCCTACAATCAGGGCATCGATTTTTTGATGACCAAAAGAACCAGGCACCATGACATCATAGCCGATCTCAAAAAAGCTGGAGTTAGGTTTGTGGTTTGCCAAAACACCATGAATCAGCGAAATATCAAAGCAGATGAATTGATTCAAGAAGCAGAAATTGTACCTGCAGGAATCGCAGAGATTGTTGAAAAGCAGGAACAAGGTTGGTCATACATCAAAGGAGGATTTTAATGAAGAACGCAAATAGAAGAAAATTTCTCAGGCAGTTGTCTGTCTTAGGCGCTGCCGTTAGCACAGCTGCCCCAGCTCAATGGGCTTTGAGAAAAGAGAAAAATGATCTAGTCCCAGAGGATAAAAACAAAGAGATTAAAATTGGAATTTTTCAAACCACCGATGTGCATTGTCAGATCCATGCCCATGACGAAATGTTTTGGGAAAATGATGAAATGGTATTCAGAAAAACAGGAGGTTATGGCCCCTTGCGATCTACACTCAATCAATTGCGATCCAACTACAAACACAGCTTTGCAGTAGATACTGGTGATATGTTTCAGGGTAGCGAGCTCAGCGTAAAAACTACAGGAGAGGCCTTTGTTCCCATCTTAAATACCATGGGTTATGACCTGTACCTGCCAGGCAATTGGGAGGTGATTTATGGAAAGAAAAAAATGCAAACCCTTCTCGGCTCACTCAATGCGCCAAAAGTTTGTGCCAATATGTACCACGATCCCGGAGGAGGCGCTAAAGGGGAATTGATCTTTCCTCCTTATTATATCTGGTATGTGGAAGGCATTAAAATTGGTTTCCTTGGGTACACAGATCACCTGGTTCCATTAAGACAGAGTCCCAATTATAGCAAGGGCATAGTATACACCAAGCCGGATGAAAATCTAAAACATTATGTTGACATTCTCAAGAATCAGGAACAGTGCGATTTTGTGATCATGGTGGCTCACCTGGGTCTGTCTCAGCAGATTGCCCTTGCCAATAATGAAGATGCAGCAGGCATAGATTATATTTTTGGTGGTGATACCCATGAAAGAGTTCGAAAACCCATTCAATGCAAATTTTCAAAAGTAGTGGAACCGGGGGCCTTTGGATCTTTTATAGGTCAATTAGAACTAACTCTTTCCGGTGGGAAAATCATCAAAGATTCTTACACATTGGTAGAAGTTGATGCTTCAAAACATAAGCCTGACAAAGAAATGGCAACATTAATTGAAAAGGCGGAATCGGTTTTTAAAAAAGACATCAATTCGGTAGTGGGCTATAGTACCATTCCCCTGTATCGGTATTTTGTAATTGAGAATACAATAGATACCATGGTTCTGGATGCCTTAAGCTGGAAGTATCCAGATGTTGATGTAGTACTCTCCAACGGCTTTCGGTTTTGCCCTCCAAGGGCTACCCCTGACCATACCGGCAATATACCGATTGTGCATGGATACATTTACGATATGTTGCCAGTTGACAGTTCTATTCGTACGGCAAAAGTCAAAGGAAGTCAGCTATTAGAGTGGTTGGAAAAAGAGTTGAACAATGTTTTTGCCAAGGATGCCTCAAAAAGGTTTGGCGGTTGGGTAGTGAAGTTTAAAGGTATGCAAGTGAAATTTTATGCCTTTGGCGAAACAGGCAAACGGGTACAGGAAGTCAGTATCCGTGGCAAAGCCATTGAAGCAGAAAGTTTATACTCTGTATTGGCCTGTGAAAGAGATGGTGATCCGGCAGATGTATTGTGCAGAATTAAAGGAGTGACAGAGGCAAAAAATAAGGCAGAGACACTGCACCAGGTGATGGTGGGATATTTGGCTGTAGCTTCCCCGGTAACCCCTAAGCCCCAGCGCAATGCTGTTGCCCTAGATGCACCGGAAACCCTGCTTACTCAGGTGAGTGGTGTGGCTTATAATTTTCATTGATGTTTAAATAATATGATCAAACAAATACCAGGTTGGATGAAGTGGGCATGGATGTCCTGCTTCATTGCACTTTATTTTACCGCCATTGCCCAGCACCAGGAACTCAATGAACAGCCTGGTATCTGGAAGAACGAGGGTGAGAGCAGAGATACACTAAAACTGATTGATATCTTTAAGCATGGCAGAGTCAGCGGCCATTTTAGAAGTTTTTTTATGCAGACCCAAAACAAAGGCGTTTTAAAAGATGACAGGGCTCTCGCCATGGGTGGGGGACTGAAATTTGAGACCGCCCAATACCATGGATTCAGATTTGGGTTGAGTGGTGTCTATGTATTTGATGTGGCTTCAACTGACCTCTTAAAACCCGATCCTACTACCGGGCAGCCCAATAGATATGAAATTGGTTTGTTTGACCTGGCCCCCAAAGACAATGAATTGGATGTAAGCAGACTGGAAGAATTGTATTTGAGCTGGCAAAAAAGGAAGTTTATTGTAACCTTGGGCAAGCAACACATCAATACGCCTTTTATCAATCTACAGGATGGCAGGATGAGACCTACCGCAGTAGATGGTCTCTGGCTTGTTTGGAAAGATTTAAAAAGTATCTCTCTGGAAGGAGGGTTTATTTATGGCATTTCACCCCGGAGCACATCCCGATATTATGAAGTAGGAACCTCCATCGGTTTGTATCCAGGTGGGGTAACTACCGCTGGACAAGCCTCTGCCTACAAAGGAAAACTGGACGTTCCTGGTATCCTTTATGCAGGTGTTAATGGGCCTATAAACAAACAATGGAAATGGCAGACCTGGCAAATGGTGGTATTGGATCTTTTTTATGCTTCTTACTATCAATTGGATTTTTCCAAAAGTATTTCTGAAAGTTCAAAATGGAATGCTGCTGTACAGTTGATTTATCAGCAAGAGACCGGTAGCGGTGGGGTGAGTGAAGAGACTTTCAGGTACATGGATAAAGGGGCAAAGGCATTGACCTATGGTTCAAAGCTTGCTTATTCAAACGGAAGCAGTACCTTAATCCTTGCCTACAATAGGATTACCCCAACAGGCAGGTATCTGATGCCCAGAGAATGGGGGAGGGATGCCTTTTTTACATTTATGCCAAGAGAAAGAAACGATGGGTATGGAGATGTTCATGCAGTAACCCTTCAATGGGCTCAAAACTTTGTCAATCAAAGATGCAAACTTAGCATTACTGGAGGGTATTTTGACCTGCCCGATGTTAAAAACGTAGCCTTAAATAAATATGGCATGCCTTCTTATGCCCAGGCCAATGTTGATGTGCGCTATCGTTTTGCCGGCTGGTTCAAAGGACTGGAAGGTCAGGTTTTATATGTGCATAAGTGGAAATTGGGAGAAAATCATGGCAACGATAAATTTGTTTACAATAAAGTAGACATGTCTCTTTTAAATGTGGTGCTTAATTTTTACTTTTAGGGGTAAAAATATTGCCATGAAGGCTTCTAAAAACCAGTTACCGGAAGAAATCAACAGCTTTATCTCTCAGTTTGATCCAAACAGTCAGACAACCCTATGGGAATTGAGAGATTTAATAGCTAAAAACGCATCTAAAGCTACCGAACTAATAAGTTATGGGGTTGCTTGTTTTAAAACCGAATACATGTTGGTGGGATATGGCGGAGGCAAAGGCTTTTGCAGTCTTTATGTTATGGATCCTGCCTTGGTGAAAAAACACAAGGACTTGCTAAAACCATTTAAGTCATCAGGAGGAACCGTTCATTTTGTCCCTGGAGAGCCCTTGCCTGAGAAATTGATCGCCTTACTTGTCAAACAAAGAGTAGAAGACAATCACCTCCGATGGCTCGCAAAAAACCAGCATAAGTCGACTAAATCATAGCCCTGGCGCATTATTGTAAATGGAAATAGGACAGCCATTTTTTTATTAATTGGTAAGCGCTTGAATGAATAGGTCTTGTAAAAGCGCATTACACAAATGTTGAGGATGTTTAAAGTCTGCAAAATATTGAATGGTTGTATCAACTCATTTAGAACAAAGCTTCTAATGAGTTTATTGACTATAATGAGCTTTAGTCATGGAGGCTTTTCCCAAAATTGGGATGTACAATTGTTGAGGGATATCAACGGGCATAGGAATAATGATTTTGACCCTTTCTTTCGACATGTTTCTAACTCAGTACTTCCTTTAACCCTGGGTTTGCCTCTTGGGGTACTGGTTTATGAGCAGACATCCAGAAAGGAAGCTGTGTCAAAAAGAAGGGGATTAGAAATGTTAGCAGTTACTGTCGGAACAGTAGCTTTGTCTCAAGGAATCAAATGGACACTGAATAGAGAAAGGCCCTACGAAAAATATCCGGATATTGATAATGTTTACTTTGCAGACGACCCTTCCTTTCCTTCGGGTCATACTGCTTCTGCCTTCGCCCTGGCAACTTCTGCTACCTTGATATGGCCCAAATGGTATGTAGCTGTTCCTGCCTACACGTGGGCAGGGAGTGTGGCTTATTCACGTTTGCACCTTGGACTTCACTATCCTACCGATGTGGTCGCAGGTGCTGTTTTGGGTGGGGGTACGGCCTATCTCTGCCATTATCTGAACCAAAAATTATTCCGAAAGAAAAAAGACACTGTGTTACTGACTTTTAGGTAGAATGTAAGAGCACATTTAGAACATGGATAGGTCAAATATCTAGGTCAATTAAGTTTTTTTAAAAAAAAATTGCTTGTTCGTATTGCACGGATGAAATAATCATTTTATATTTGTTAACCAAATGGTTAAACCAAATGGTTAGTTTTGAATATATGATACGAAATCAGTAAGTTGGAAGAAATTGTAAGCACTGAAGAAAAGATCAAAAGAGCCGCTGAACAGGTTTTTTTACTACGGGGACTTGAGGGGGCCAGGATGCAGGAAATAGCAGATGTAGCAGGCATTAACAAGGCTATGCTCCACTATTATTTTCGAAACAAAGAGACCTTGTTTGATGTGATTTTGAGCGAAAAATTGTTTGAAGTCTTCGGCGCCTTTCAGATTTGGTTTCAAACCGAGTTGCCTTTATCTGTAAGGGTTAGGCAATTTGTCAATGCAGAAATTGACATCATCAGCACCTTTCCTGTCTTACCCCTCTTTGTTTTGACCGAGGCAAGGAAAAACCCTGAACTAATTCCTCAAAAATTAGGGCACCTGCCCGTTGCCAGTCTGAGAAAAAGTTTTGAAAAAATGTTAGAAGAAGAAGCAGGCAATGGGAATATGAGAAAAACTACACCAGAGGAATTATTGGTCAACACAGTGTCACTTTGCATTTATCCCATCATTGCATCACCTGTCTTTAGGTTTATATTAGATCTTTCAGACGAGAGATACAACAGTTTTATGCAGGAAAGAAAAATAATGATAGCCGATTGGATGATCAGAGAATATCAAATAATAAATTAAGGCGATGAATAGAATATTTAAAACCGGATGTTGGGCATTTGTTTTTAATGTGTGTTTATTACCCATCAATCTGTGGTCGCAAACCGCAATGAGCCTGCAACAGGTCATCAGGGAGGCCAGGCAGCATACTTCATTGTCGGGTTTGGAAAGCATACTCGAGCAAGAAAACGAAGCCGGCATTTCAAACATCAACAAAAAATGGCTACCCCAGCTTCAGTTGCAGGCACAGGCCAGTTACCAGTCTGAGACATCAGGAATCGATTTATCATTTCCCGGAATCAACATCCCAAGGCTTTCAAAAGACCAGTATAAAATCCAGGCCGATATATCTCAAATGTTGTACGATGGCGGCACCAGCTCTGCCCTCAGGCAATTACAGAGGCAAAAAACGGAGCTTGAAAAAAATGGAGTTTCCAATGAAATTGACGCCATTGCAGAAACTGCTATCCAGGTGTACTATACTGTAGCTGAAGCAGAGCAAAGGCTGAAACAAACGGAGCTTACCATCCAGGATTTGGAAGCAGGAATTCAAAGAGCAAAGGTGGCCATTGATGCGGGAATTATGTTGGCATCAGAAGGAGATCACCTGAGGGCAGAACTGCTCAAACTTACATCCTTTAAGGAAGAAATCGAAGCATCTGTCAAATCAGGCTACGAGGCACTTACACTTATCACGGGGAAAAAAATAGACAAACTTCAGCTCGAAGATGCCATACTGCCCGACACAACAATTAACAACCGAGCCCCTTTTCTGGTGCAGTTTGAGGTGCAAAAATCAATGGCACAGGCCAACGGCAAACTTGAAAATGCCGCCATCCTCCCCAAACTGGCCTTCTTTGCTCAAACAGGATATGGTAAGCCTGGTTTAAACTTTTTAAAAAATGAGTTTGAACCCTATTACATCGCAGGACTGCGACTTTCCTGGCAATTGTCGGCCTTTTACACACACCACAATCAACAACAGTTAACCCAATTGTCGATGACCAAAGCCGACGCCAGGAAAACAGAACTTAGCAATCGCAAGTTGATCAAAAACAGGCAGCTTTACAATGACTGGGACCGATTGCTAAAATCATCCGATAGAGATGAAGAAATGGTGGCCCTCAGAGAAAAGATATTGTCGACCGCCGAAGTACAACTCGCCAATGGAAGTATAACCGCTTCAGAATACCTCGTCAAACTAAATGACGTCGCAGAAGCCAGAATCAACCTTGAACTCAATGAAATCAAAAAGAATAAAAATATTTGGTTAATGCAAATAAACCTGGGATGGCTATGATGCTCAAAATGAAAAAAGTGAAAACGATGAACAGCAAATCTTATATTTATTCAACCTTGCTTTTAAGTGCGATGGTGTTGTTCCTGTACAGTTGCAAGGGAGATGGTTTATTACATGATGCGAGTGGCAGCTTTGAAGCAGATGAAATCATCATTGCTGCAGAAGCCATGGGAGCCGTTGTATCCATGGATCTTCAGGAAGGAGCCAAAGTCACCAAAGGTCAGCTCCTGGGTAGAATCGACAGCCTACAGTTGTATTTACAAAAAGATCAGGTAAATGCAAGTGTGGAGGCCGTAAGGTTGAAACAGAATGAAGCAGAGCCTCAATTAGCGGTCATTCGAAAACAGATCACCACCGCTAAAAATGAATGGGAGGCTGCATCCAGTCAACTAGCCTCCATTTCAAAAGAGCAGGCAAGAATTCATAAATTATTTGCCGGGGCTGCTGCTACTCAACAACAAAAAGACGACATCGACGGTAAAACAGAGGTGATGCAGAAACAACTGGCAGCCATCAATAGTCGTATCGATGTATTAAAAGCACAATATGAAAGTACAGCTGCAGCGGTCAGAATTCAAAACAGGGCATTGTTAAGTGAGGTAAAACCACTTGAAAAGAAGGGCGAAATCCTGAATGACCAACTTTGGCGAACCAGAATAATTGCTCCTTCAGATGGCATTGTACTCACCCAATACGTAAGAGAGGGAGAATGGGTTAGTCCGGGAAAAGCAGTTTGTAAAATTGCCAATCTTGATGAGATGACCCTGAGGGCTTATATTTCAGGCGATCAGCTCCCCAACGCAAAATTGGGGCAAAAAGTAAATGTATTTATAGAATCGGGTGAAAAAAAAGAAAAAGCCTATTCGGGTACTTTAACCTGGATTGCCGACAAAGCTGAATTCACTCCTAAAACCATTCAGACCCGCGACGAGCGGACCCAGCTTGTTTATGCGGTAAAAATCAAAGTAAAGAACGATGGCCTGATTAAGATTGGCATGTACGGTGAAGTAGACCTTAGTCCCAAATCATGATCAGCGCTCAACATATCTCAAAAAGTTATGGTAAAAAAGGGGAGATCAAAGCTCTGCAGGATGTAAGTTTTGAAGTAGCTCCCGGCACCCTGTTTGGCTTAATAGGCCCTGATGGAGCAGGCAAAACTACTTTGTTTCGCATTTTGACAACCTTATTGCTGCCCGATGCAGGTGAGGCAAGGGTATTGGGATATGATGTCAAAACCCAGTTGCCGGAAATTCGCAGCAGGGTAGGGTATATGCCCGGGAGGTTTTCATTGTACCAGGATTTGTCGGTTGAGGAAAACCTAAGCTTTTATGCTACCCTGTTTAATACCACGATCGAAAAAAATTACCACTTGATAAAGCCCATTTATCAACAGATTGAGCCTTTCAAAACCAGAAGGGCCGGTGCGTTATCGGGGGGAATGAAGCAGAAGCTGGCCTTGTGTTGTGCACTCATCCACAAGCCGGGTGTTCTTTTTTTAGACGAGCCTACCACCGGTGTTGACGTGGTTTCCCGAAAAGAATTTTGGGACATGCTGGCGGACCTCAAAAAAGAAGGCATCACCATCCTGGTGTCTACACCTTATATGGATGAGGCCGCTTTGTGCGACCACATTGCCTTGCTGCATGAAGGAAAGATTTTGAGCATTGCACCCCCACACCAAATAGCTCATAGCATTAAAACCGTGGTTTGGGAGGTAAAAGTCAAAAAAATATATACGGCCATCCAATTGTTGGATGGTTTTGCCGGAGTATCCAGCGTTTATCCCTTTGGAGAGAGCCTTCACATTACTTTAGATGATGACAGAAAAGATGCTGGTTTTGTTGAAGCCTGGCTGACAAGGGCCGGCTTGACAGAAGTGAGCATCCAAGCTATTGAACCCGGCATTGAGGATGCATTTTTAATGATGATGACTGATACCCATAAAAAGAGTCAATCATGAGCATAAGTTATTCAATTATTGCCGACAAGCTGACCAAAACATTTGGTGATTTTACTGCGGTTGATGCCATCAGTCTTGAAGTGAAAAGTGGGGAGATTTTTGGCTTCCTGGGTGCCAATGGAGCAGGTAAGACAACGGCCATGCGCATGTTCACCGGATTGAGCCTGCCCACCTCGGGTAAAGCGTTTGTGGCAGGATTCGATGTTTATACTGAGACAGAAAATATAAAAAAAAGCATTGGCTACATGAGCCAGAAGTTTTCCCTCTATCAAGACCTTACGGTCAAAGAAAACATCACCTTTTATGGAGGTATTTATGGAGTCTATGGGGCTGCTATGAAAACAGCCATGGATGAAATGTTGGTTAAACTGGGCATGGCAGCTGAAAAAACTACCCTTGTCAGCGAATTGCCCCTGGGTTGGAAACAAAAACTTTCATTTTCCCTGGCCATCCTTCACAAACCGGGGATTGTGTTTTTGGACGAACCTACCGGGGGCGTTGATCCGGTGACCAGGAGGCAGTTTTGGACAATGATCTATGAAGCCGCAGAAAGTGGTATTACCGTATTTGTGACTACCCATTACATGGACGAGGCAGAATATTGCAATCGCGTTGCCATTATGGTCGATGGTAAAATTGAAGCTATGGGAAGTCCGTCAGAACTTAAGTTGCAACATGCGGCAAACAGCATGGACGATATGTTTTACCGCCTGGCCAGAAAGGCATCTAGAAACGACATGTAATGGGAACCTTTAAGTCATTTGTAATAAAAGAATTTTGGCACATCATCAGGGATCGCAAAACCTTACTTGTTTTGTTGGGCATGCCCGTTGTTCAAATCATTTTATTTGGATTTGCCCTAACCAATGAAGTCAAAAATACTGAAATCTATATTGCCAATATGGCTGGTGACGAGTTGTCTGCCTCGCTGATAGCACAAATTGATGCCAGTAAATACTTTCAGGTAGCGGGCACCATTACCCAAACCAAACTTGCCGACGATTTGCTAAAAACAGGCAGGGCCAGATTGGTTTTGGTCATTCCCGCCGGCTTTGGCCAGCAACTCAGACACCAGAAAGAAGTAAGTCTTCAGCTGCTTACGGATGGCACCAATCCCAATCTTGCATCAACCATCAATTCCTACCTTGGCATCATTGTTAGGGATTTCCGAAGCAGGGCCATGGGAGAATTGCAGCTGCCAATGACCCTGAATGTAGAACCCAGGATGTTGTACAACCCCCAGCTCAAAGGAGAGTATACCTTTGTGCCCGGAGTAATTGCTATGGTGCTGATGATCATCTGTGTGATGATGACATCGGTGTCTATCGTTAAAGAAAAAGAACTTGGTAACATGGAATTGCTATTGGTTTCACCTACCAGGCCTCATACCATCATTCTGGCCAAGGCCATTCCTTACTTTATCTTGAGCCTCGTTTTAGTTTCCATCATCCTGCTGATGAGCAGGTTTTTGTTGGGAATTCCGATAAGGGGTAATCTCTTTTTATTGTATGGTGTAGCGGCCCTGTTTATCATAACCGCTTTGTCACTGGGCATGGTAATATCCACAATTACCAATTCACAACAGGTTGCCATGTTGATTTCGCTGATGGGCATGATGTTGCCTACCATCATGTTTGGTGGCTTTATGTTTCCGATAGAAAATATGCCGTTGCCGATGCAGGTAATTTCCAACATCATACCCGCTAAGTGGTTTTATTATGCAATTAACGATATCATGATCAAGGGGCAGGGCTTTGCCGCAGTCTACAAAGAAGTAGCCATTATGGCAGGGTTTACCCTTTTGTTTTTGGCCATTAGTTATAAAAAATTCAATATGAGGCTGGGATGAGAAATTTTTGGTTTTTAGTCATCAAAGAATTCAGGCAGACCTTTAGAGATCCTGCTATTTTGCGCATGATATTTATTATGCCAGCCCTGCAATTGCTGATCCTGCCCTTTGCAGCCGATTATGAAGTAAAAAACATCGACATTGCCATAGTGGATTACGATCGGTCTGCAGAGTCTGCAAGGCTGGCCAATAAGCTGGCACATTCCGGTTATTTTCATTTGGTAGGACATGCCCCTTCTCACAAAGAAGCCATGCATTGGGTGGCCGATGACAAGGTAGATTTGTTTATTGAAATTCCGGTAGGTTTTGCCCGCAAATGGGTATCGGAAGATAAGGCCAGCATGGCGATGATTGTCAATGCAGTCAATGGCACCAAAGGCAATCTGGGAGCAGCCTATACCCTAGGTATTCTGAATGAGTACAACGATGAAATCCGTCAAGAATGGATTCAGGTTCCCAGGGTTTCGCCCTTTCCTTTGATCAAGGTGACAGCTTCCAATCGATACAACAAGCTGGCCAACTATCAAACCTTTATGGTACCGGGCATTCTGGCTGTTTTGCTCACCATGGTGGGGGGCTTTTTATCGGCTTTAAACATAGTGCGTGAGAAAGAAATTGGCACCATAGAACAGATCAATGTTTCTCCCATCAAAAAGCATGAATTTGTGTTGGGCAAACTATTTCCTTTCTGGGTGCTGGGCTTTGTGATTTTAACCATCGGCTTGTTTATCAGTTATGTGGTTCATGGCATAACACCGGGGCCTAACGCAGCCGTCTTGTATCTGTTTTCAGCCATTTATCTTTTTGCCATCCTTGGATTTGGGTTGTTGATTTCCAACTTTACATCTACCCAGCAGCAGGCAATGATGGTGGCCTTCTTTTTTATGCTTATTTTTATCTTACTCAGTGGACTTTATACCCAAATTGAAAGTATGCCTGACTGGGCCCAGACCCTTGCCTGGATAAATCCGGTCACCTATATGGTTGAAGTGATGCGGATGGTCTTGTTGAAAGGTGCCGGCTTGAATGAAATTTGGCCCCATTTGAAGAGCATAGCCATAGGAGGACTGATACTGAACGGATTGGCTGTGTGGAGCTACCGAAAAAGGTCGTAGGTGTCCCTGACCACAGAAAGCAGGCTCCCAAAAGGGTAAATGAAGACCAAAAGAAGGGGAATTGGGAGTTTAGGTGATTTGTGGTTAAAAAAATAGGGGGTAAGCAAGGAGAAAAGAGGTTAATTTTGACGTCTGAAAAAATAAACTTTGGTATAAAAAAAAGCAAAAGAGAACGTCGAAAGTGTTATATGGGGCTTAAAATCAGGTATTAAAAAATAAGTTCCAGCTATATATCAGAATAAAATTTGCTCATATGGCTACAAATAATAATCGTTAAATGAAAGAGAATCAATGCAAAAAGTAAGAAAATCAAAAATATTTAAAAAACTATTTTGTGGTAACTGAAATTGTATTATTTTTGCATCGCTTTTTGCGGCAGGTAAAAAGTGTATTTTGAATTTACGAAAATTAACCGGAATTACCAAAGTAATTTTAAAGCCATAAGCCAGTGTAGCTCAGTTGGCCAGAGCAGCTGATTTGTAATCAGCTGGTCGGGGGTTCGAATCCCTCCACTGGCTCAAAAGCACTGAATAGTGCAATGGTAATCCGGAAGCTTTTATAGTAGGGGGTGCGCCGGAGTAGGAGAGCCGGGCCAGACTGTAAATCTGGTGTCTCTGACTGAGTAGGTTCGAATCCCACCACCCCCACGAAAAAAGCTGAAAAAGGCGGGAGTAGCTCAGTTGGTAGAGCATCAGCCTTCCAAGCTGAGGGTCGCGAGTTCGAGTCTCGTCTCCCGCTCAAAGTGAAAGAAAGTAGGCGCTTTCTTTATCGCCGATGTAGCTCAGGGGTAGAGCACTTCCATGGTAAGGAAGGGGTCATGGGTTCAATTCCCATCATTGGCTCAATGGAATTACACATTCATTAACATATTTAAATTACTGAAAAATTTCAAGCAATGGCTAAAGGAACATTTGACAGGTCGAAACCACACGTAAACATAGGTACCATTGGTCACGTTGACCACGGAAAAACGACCCTTACAGCTGCAATTACATACGTTTTATCAGAGTCTGGACTTGCAGAGAAAAAAGATTACGATTCTATCGATGCGGCTCCTGAAGAAAAAGAAAGGGGTATCACCATCAACACGGCGCACGTAGAATACCAGACTGCTAACAGGCACTATGCACACGTTGACTGTCCGGGTCACGCTGACTATGTAAAAAACATGGTAACGGGAGCGGCTCAGATGGACGGTGCCATCCTTGTAGTAGCTGCAACTGACGGTCCAATGCCTCAGACAAGGGAGCACATCCTTTTGGCGAAACAAGTAGGTGTTCCAAAAATAGTTGTATTTATGAATAAAGTTGACCTCGTTGACGATCCAGAAATGTTGGAACTCGTTGAAATGGAGGTTAGAGAATTGTTGGATCAGTACGGATTTGGAGGCGACGATGCACCCATCATCAAAGGTTCAGCGATCAAAGCATTGGAGGGAACTCCAGAAGGTAAAAAAGCAATTGAAGATTTGATGGCTGCTGTGGATTCACACATCCCAGAACCAACACGTGAAGTTGACAAGCCTTTCTTGATGCCAATCGAAGACGTTTTCTCTATTACAGGTAGGGGTACCGTTGCCACTGGTAGAATTGAAAAAGGAGTTATCAACGTGGGCGATCCTGTTGAAATCATAGGTATGATGAAACCAGGTGAGAAGCCATTGACATCAACAGTAACTGGAGTTGAGATGTTTAGAAAACTTCTTGACAGAGGTGAGGCTGGTGACAACGCAGGTATCCTACTTCGTGGTATCGACAAAGAAGCGATCAGAAGAGGTATGGTTATTTGTAAGCCAGGATCAGTGAAGCCACACATGAAATTTAAGTGTGAGGTTTACGTACTTTCTAAAGAAGAAGGTGGCCGTCATACTCCATTCTTCAACGGATACCGTCCACAGTTCTACTTCAGAACAACAGACGTTACCGGTGACGTGAAACTTCCAGAAAACGTGGAAATGGTAATGCCAGGTGATAACATTTCAATCGAAGTGCAGTTGGTGAGCCCTATCGCAATGGAGAAAGGTCTTCGTTTTGCGATCCGCGAAGGTGGTAGAACAGTAGGTGCCGGTCAGGTTACTGAAATCATAGAATAAGCATTCAGTAAAATATGTTTAAAAGAGATTTAAGCACCTCAAGGTGCTTAATTCTCTTTTTTAGTATATATGATTTTCACATTAAACAACTTATTAAAGTATAAGTTTGTAGAATTGAATAGGTTAAGTAAGCTTTTATGGTTTACATTTTTTGAAATAATTTAGGGAAGTAGTTCAATTGGTAGAGCAGCGGTCTCCAAAACCGCAAGTTGCAGGTTCGAGTCCTGTCTTCCCTGCCAAACCCGTTAAAGGGCATAAATACATTACAATGGATAACATCAGATTGTACATTAAAGAAAGTATTCACGAGTTGTTGAACAACGTAACCTGGCCTACCTGGGGAGAATTAATTTCTCATACCAGAATTGTGCTGGTTGCTACAGCTATTTTTGCATTGGTAACCTTCCTTATGGATTCAGTTGCCAACAAAGCACTTTCTCTAATATATGGATTAGGATCATGAGTGAAACTACAGCGAAGTGGTACTCACTGCGGGTGATCAGTGGAAAAGAGAAAAAGATCAAAGAAAAGATTGATCTTGAAATTTCCAGGAACGAGTGGAATGATGTAGTACTACAGGTAATAGTTCCAATTGAGAAGGTGTATAAAATGCGCAATGGTAAGAAACAGACCATTGAGCGCAACATCCTTCCGGGCTATATCCTGGTAGAAGCCATCCCTGAAAAATTTTCGGGAGAGGTCATCAATGCCATTTCCAACCTCACCAACGTAATCCACTTTCTGGGTAAAAATAACCCCATTCCAATGTCTCAGCATGAGGCAAACAGAATGCTGGGTAAGGCCGATGAATCACAACTGGGAGGGGAGGCAATGCTGGATCCATTCCTGGTGAACGAAACCGTTAAAATTATTGACGGTCCGTTCAAAGATTTTGTGGGCGATGTAAAAGAAGTTAACGAAGAAAAGAAAAAGCTCAAGGTCATTGTGAAAATCTTTGGCAGGGGCACAGAAGTAGAGCTCAATTTTGCACAAGTAGAAAAACAGTCGTAGTCCTTCAACCGGCTTTAAATGCTTCCACGGAAAGGAAAACGACTTAATATAATTTGATTTATACAAAAATTTTAAAATGGCAAAAGAAATTGAAACGTTTGTAAAGTTGCAGGTTAAAGGTGGTGCAGCCAATCCGGCTCCTCCAGTAGGTCCTGCGCTAGGTTCCAAAGGTGTCAATATCATGGAATTTTGCAAGAGGTTCAACGCTGCTACTCAGGAAATTCCTGGTAAGCTTGTACCAGTGCTGATTACGGTGTACAAAGACAAGTCATTCGACTTTGTTATCAAAACACCAGCTGCCGCCATTCAATTGTTGGAAGCAACCAAGCTGAAATCAGGTTCTGCACAATCTAACCGTAATAAGGTAGGTTCTGTTACCTGGGATCAGATCAAGGCTATTGCTGAAAACAAGATGCCTGACCTCAATGCATTTACATTGGAGTCTGCAATGAGCATGGTTGCCGGTACCGCAAGATCTATGGGTATTACCGTTTCAGGAACACCTCCCTGGAGCAACGAAAATTAATATTTTTTAACCGGTAGGGAGTCTCGTCAATTGTACGAGGCGATATTACCTCAAAACTTATCATAATGGCTAATCTTACAAAAAAAAGAAAGGCAGTAGAGGGTAAGGTAGATGCTACCAAACTTTATGCCCTTGCTGATTCAGTAGCCTTGGTTAAGGAAGTAAACACTACAAAATTTGATGCGTCAGTTGACTTGCACATCAGATTGGGTGTAGATCCTCGAAAAGCAGACCAGGCTATCAGAGGTACCGTTACATTGCCTCACGGTACAGGTAAAACAAAAAAGGTTTTGGTTCTCTGTAATCCGGACAAGGAACAGGAAGCCAGAAACGCGGGCGCTGACCACGTAGGTTTGGATGATTATATCACCCAGATCAAGGGAGGTTGGACCGATATCGACGTCATCATTGCAACACCTGATGTAATGGCCAAAGTTGGTCAGGTAGGTAGGATCCTGGGTCCAAGAAACCTAATGCCTAACCCAAAAACGGGTACGGTTACCCTTGATGTAGCTGCTGCAGTAGAAGACGTTAAAAAAGGTAAAATTTCATTCAGGGTAGACAAATATGGTATCATCCACACAACCATTGGAAGGGTTTCTTTCTCTAAGGAAAAATTGGCAGACAATGCAAAAGAATTGTTGTCAACACTGGAAAGAATGAAACCAAGTACCGCTAAAGGTACTTACATGAAATCCATCAGTGTGGCTTCTACCATGAGTCCGGGGATCAAGGTTGATCCTAAAACCATTCATTAATCATCAAAAATCTATTCAAAATGAAGAAAGGAGAAAAGGCCTTAATGATAGATGAGCTGAAGGAAAAATTTGCCAACAACCCATTTTTTTACATTACTGACTCATCAGCCCTGACAGTAGAAGCCATCAACAAATTCAGAAGAATTTGTTACGAAAAAGGCATCGAAGTACATGTGGTTAAAAATACCCTTGCAAAAAAGGCTATGGAGCCCAATGCAGAGGAAAAAAATTATGTAGCCATCTATGATGCATTACACGGGCCAACAACCCTGTTGTTCTGTGAAACAGCCAACCTTCCGGCAAAGGTCATTAAAGATTTCAGAAAGACCAATGAAAAACCGGTATTGAAGGCTGCTTACATCGACAGTGGTGTATTTATAGGTGACGATCAACTGGATGCACTGGCTGCACTCAAGTCCAAAAATGAGCTTATTGGCGAAATTGTTGGCTTGTTGCAATCACCTGCGAAAAATGTTATTTCTGCCCTTAAATCAGGTGGCAATACCATCGCTGGTCTGGTTAAAGCGCTCGAAGAAAGAGCAAACTAAATTTGGCTTCCAAGACAACGCCATAATAATTAATTCATTATTGTTAAAAATTTAAAACTCAGAAAAATGGCTGATTTAAAAGCATTTGCAGAGCAACTTGTAAACTTGACAGTTAAAGAAGTTAACGAACTTGCTCAAATTTTGAAAGACGAATACGGTATCGAGCCAGCTGCTGCTGCTGTTGCTGTCGCTGCTCCTGCAGCTGGTGGTGGAGAAGTTGCTGCTGCTGAAAAAACTGAATTCGATGTAGTTTTGGCTTCAGGTGGAGCAAACAAACTTGCGGTTGTTAAAGAGGTGAAAAACCTGTTGAACCTTGGCTTGAAAGAAGCAAAAGACATGGTTGACGGTGCTCCTTCTACTTTGAAGACCGCTGTACCTAAAGCAGAGGCAGAACAAATCAAAACTGTTCTTACCGAAGCAGGTGCAACTGTAGAATTGAAGTAATTCTGTATGAAAGGCTTAGTCTCTAAGTCTTACAAATAAATGGTTCGGCTTGGTCCCCAAACACGGGGACTAAGCCCATTGCCATTTATACTTTTGTGGAAAATTCAGAACATCGGCCTAATTCCGGTGTTAAAAAAATAAAGATTTTAGGATGGCATCAACAATCAACGGAACAAAAGAAAGAGTAAACTTCGGTAAGATCAAATTACCTTCGTACTATCCCGACCTTCTGGAGATCCAGCTCAAATCCTTTCAGGAGTTTTTCCAACTGGAAACTACCCCTGAAAACAGGAACAGCGAAGGTCTTTACCGGGTGTTTCAGGAAAACTTCCCAATTACGGATACCCGAAATATTTTTGTACTCGAATTCCTGGATTATTTCATAGACCCTCCCCGCTACACCCTCGATGAGTGTGTGCAAAGAGGTCTTACCTACAGTGTCCCGCTAAAAGCTAAACTTCGACTTTCTTGTAATGACGAAGAACACGTAGATTTCCAAACCATCGTACAAGATGTATTCCTCGGCAATATTCCTTATATGACGCCAAAGGGTACTTTTGTAATCAACGGTGCTGAACGGGTTGTAGTTTCTCAACTCCACCGTTCTCCAGGCGTATTTTTCAGCCAGACCTTCCACCCCAATGGTACAGCCATCTACTCTGCAAGGGTGATCCCTTTCAAAGGGGCCTGGATGGAATTTGCCACCGATATCAACTCGGTGATGTACGCCTACATCGACAGAAAGAAAAAATTCCCTGTTACTACCTTGCTCAGAGCCATCGGCTTTGACTCAGATAAAGACATCCTCAACATCTTTGATCTGGCAGAAGAAATTAAGGTAACAGACAAGTCTTTGAAAAAAGCCATCGGTCGTAAACTGGCCGCAAGGGTGCTCCGCAAATGGATAGAAGACTTTGTGGATGAAGATACAGGTGAGGTGGTTACCATTGAGCGTAACGAAATCATCCTCGAAAGGGATGTGGTGCTCGATGAAGAAAACATCAACCTCATCAGTGATATTGATGCAGATACCATCATTCTTCAAAAAGAAGACTTGGATGTAGATTATAGCATCATTTACAATACACTACAAAAAGATCCATCAAGCTCTGAAGTAGAAGCGGTAACTCAAATCTATCGTCAACTCAGAGGTACTGATCCACCCGATGAAGAAACCGCAAGGGGCATCATCGACAAGTTGTTCTTCTCTGATAAGAGATACAACCTGGGTGAGGTTGGTAGATATAAAATCAATAAAAAACTCAAGTTGGATATCGATATGGAAACCCTGGTTTTGACCAAGGAAGACATCATATCCATCGTTAAATTCCTGGTGGCCCTGGTCAACCAAAAAGCTGAATTAGACGATATTGACCACTTGAGCAATCGTAGGGTAAGAACCGTGGGTGAGCAATTGTACGCTCAATTCGGTGTAGGTCTTGCCAGGATGGCACGTACCATCAGGGAAAGAATGAACGTAAGAGACAACGAGGTATTTACACCGGTTGATCTGATCAACGCCAGAACACTTTCTTCCGTGATCAACTCATTCTTTGGAACCAGCCAGTTGTCGCAATTCCTGGATCAAACCAACCCTCTGTCTGAAATTACCCACAAACGTAGGATTTCAGCCCTTGGTCCCGGCGGTCTTTCCAGAGAGCGAGCAGGCTTTGAGGTAAGGGATGTTCACTATTCTCACTACGGTCGTCTATGTACGATTGAGACACCGGAAGGTCCAAACATCGGTTTGATTTCTACCCTTTGCGTTCACGCCAAGGTCAATAAAATGGGCTTCCTCGAGACTCCATACCGCAAGGTTGACAAGGGGATTGTAAACCTCGGTGGCCACGCAGATTACCTTTCGGCCGAGAGTGAAGACCACATGAAAATTGCACAGGCCAATGCCCCTGTTAGTGAAACAGGTGCCTTTGTCAATGATAGAATCAAAGGTAGAGAGCAGGGTGAATTCCCCATCTTTACGCCAGAAGAAGTAGATTATATTGATATTGCTCCGAATCAAATCGTAGGTGTTTCTGCCTCATTGATTCCTTTCCTTGAAAACGATGATGCCAACCGTGCCCTGATGGGATCTAACATGCAACGTCAGGCCGTTCCTTTGATCAGACCAAAGGCTCCGATTGTGGGTACTGGTATTGAAGCCAAGGTAGCTGCCGATAGTAATATGTTGATCAACTCTGAAGGAGACGGGGTAGTTGAATACGTTGACTCAACCAAAATCATAATCAAATACGACAGAAACGATGCTGAAAGGCTCGTGTCATTTGAAGATGATGCGGTTACTTATAGCCTTACCAAGTTTACAAGGACCAACCAGGGTACTTGTATCAACCTCAAACCAATTGTAAGAAAGGGTGACAGGGTTAAAAAAGGCAGTTTGCTTTGTGAAGGTTATGCTACTGAGAATGGAGAATTGGCCCTGGGTCAAAACCTGAAAGTAGCCTTCATGCCTTGGAAGGGTTACAACTTTGAAGATGCCATCGTACTTTCAGAGCGTGTGGTTAAAGAAGATGTATTTACTTCTATTCACATTGAAAGTTTTGAACTGGACATCAGAGATACAAAACTGGGTGAAGAAGAATTGACCTGCGATATTCCAAACGTAAGTGAGGAAGCTACCAAAGACCTCGATGAAAACGGTATCATCCGTTTAGGAGCCTGGGTGGCAGAAGGTGATATCCTTATTGGTAAGATTACACCTAAAGGAGAAACCGATCCAACACCGGAAGAAAAATTGCTTCGCGCCATCTTTGGTGACAAGGCCGGTGATGTGAAGGATGCCTCATTGAAAACGCCACCATCTATCCAGGGTGTGGTTATCGACAAACAACTTTTTGCCAGGGCTAAAAAGGATAAATTCCAGAAAGTTCAGGAAAAAGAATTGTTGACCAAACTGGATGATGACCACGCAGTAGAAGTCAATAAGTTAAAAACCCTTTTGATCGATAAGCTGATGACTCTTTTGGGTTCAAAAGTTTCAGAAGGTGTTTATAGCATCTATAAGGAAGAGCTGATTTCCAAAGGAACCAAGTTCTCTCCTAAAGTTTTGAAAGAAATTGATTACACCACAGTGGATTATTCCAACTGGACCAAAGAAAAGGAAACCAACGAAATGGTGGCGAGGTTGTTGCACAACTTCAACATCAAACTGAATGGTGAACTGGGTAGGTACAAGAGAGAGAAATATAACATTTCGATCGGAGATGAATTACCTGCAGGTGTATTAAAACTGGCTAAGGTTTATCTTGCTAAAAAACGTAAGTTGAAAGTAGGGGATAAACTTGCCGGAAGACACGGTAACAAAGGAATCGTGTCCAGGATCGTAAGAGAAGAAGACATGCCATTCCTGGAGGATGGTACACCGGTTGACATCGTGTTGAACCCACTTGGGGTACCTTCAAGGATGAACCTGGGTCAAATCTTTGAAACGGTTTTGGGCTGGGCAGGTAAAAACCTGGGCTTAAGATTCGCCACACCTATCTTCGACGGTGCCAGCGTTCACGAAATAGATGACTATGTGAAAAAGGCCAACCTGCCTTCACTCGGACAGACCTTCCTGTACGATGGTGAAACAGGCGACAGGTTCCACCAGCAGGCAACGGTAGGTGTAATCTACATGTTGAAGCTTTCACACATGGTTGACGATAAGATGCACGCACGTTCAATCGGTCCGTACTCACTCATTACCCAACAACCGCTCGGAGGTAAGGCTCAGTTTGGTGGTCAGCGTTTTGGTGAGATGGAGGTTTGGGCATTGGAAGCCTTTGGGGCTGCCAATATCCTTAGGGAATTGCTTACCATCAAGTCGGATGACATCATTGGTCGTGCTAAAGCTTACGAGGCCATTGTTAAAGGAGAAAACTTACCGGAACCAAATATTCCGGAGTCCTTCAATGTACTTGTACACGAATTGAGAGGCTTGGCGCTTGACATTAAATTTGAATAATCTAAAAATTATACCTGCAAATGGCATTAAAAAAAGTTGCAAAGGTTGGTAAGGCTTTCGATTCAATTACCATAAGTCTCTCTTCTCCTGATGAAATTCTGGAGAGATCAAGGGGTGAGGTACTGAAGCCGGAAACCATCAACTACAGGTCATATAAGCCGGAAAGAGACGGTCTGTTTTGTGAACGTATTTTTGGTCCGGTAAAGGATTACGAGTGTTACTGCGGTAAATACAAAAGAATCCGATACAAAGGAATCGTGTGTGACCGTTGTGGTGTGGAAGTGACTGAGAAAAAGGTCAGACGAGAAAGAATGGGGCACATCAAACTGGTGGTTCCTGTTGTTCACATCTGGTTTTTTAAATCACTCCCCAACAAGATAGGTTACCTGCTGGGTACCTCTTCAAAAAACCTCGAGTCTATCATCTATTATGAGAAATTTGTGGTCATCCAGCCCGGTATCAAAGAAGGTGAAGTTAAATACCTTGAGCTTCTTTCGGAAGAAGATTACCTGGCTATTCTGGATTCTTTACCAAAAGAAAATCAGATGTTGGACGACAGTGATCCCAATAAGTTTGTTGCCAAAATGGGAGCTGAAGCGATTTTTGATCTGCTGATGCGTCTCGACCTGGCCAACTTATCGTATGATCTTAGACACCAGGCATCCGTTGAAACATCACAGCAAAGAAAATCAGAAGCCCTCAAAAGACTTCGCGTTGTAGAAGCTTTTAAAGAAGGGTTCGAAAAAAATACAAATCGTCCGGAGTGGACCATCATCCAGTACCTGCCGGTAATACCCCCAGAATTGAGACCTTTGGTGCCTCTTGATGGTGGAAGGTTTGCGAGTTCAGATTTGAACGATCTTTACAGAAGGGTGATCATCCGTAACAACCGTTTGAAGAGGTTGTTGGAAATCAAGGCTCCTGAAGTAATCCTCCGAAATGAAAAGAGGATGTTGCAGGAAGCGGTTGACTCTTTGTTTGACAACTCCAGAAAATCCAATGCGGTAAAAGCAGAAGGAGGAAGGGCATTGAAATCATTGAGCGACATCCTGAAAGGAAAACAAGGTCGTTTCCGTCAAAACCTTTTGGGAAAAAGGGTTGACTACTCTGGTCGTTCGGTGATCGTGGTAGGACCAACCTTACACCTGCATGAATGCGGAATTCCAAAGGGAATGGCAGCAGAATTGTTCAAGCCGTTTATCATCCGTAAACTCATCGAAAGGGGAGTGGTTAAAACGGTAAAATCTGCTAAAAAACTAGTTGATAAGAAGGATCCTATTATTTGGGAAATCCTCGAAAATATCCTCAAAGGACACCCGGTATTACTCAACAGGGCACCGACTCTTCACAGATTGTCAATCCAGGCTTTCCAGCCAAGATTGGTAGAAGGAAAAGCGATCCAGTTGCACCCGTTGGTGTGCGGTGCGTTCAACGCCGACTTTGACGGTGACCAGATGGCCGTTCACGTGCCTTTGAGTCACGCTGCTATCCTGGAGGCTCAGGTATTGATGTTGTCATCACACAACATGCTCAACCCTCAGGATGGATCTCCTGTTACCCTGCCTTCACAAGACATGGTTTTGGGTCTGTACTATCTGACAAAGGCCAGAAAAGGAGAAGTAAGAGGAGCCGGAATGAAATTTTATTCTGCAGAAGAAGTGCTCATTGCCTTCAACGAGGGTAAAATTGATCTGCATGCACCCATAAAAGTAAAATCAAGGATCCAGAATGAAGATGGTTCTATTGGCACTGGTCTGGTAGAATCTACAGTAGGAAGGGTTATATTCAATGAAGCTGTTCCTAAATCTGTGCCTTTCATCAATATTCTGATGACTAAGAAAAACCTTAAAAAGGTAATCTCGGATATCATCATCAGAACCGACTTTTACGAAACGGCGCAGTTCCTGGATGAGATCAAGGAATTGGGTTTCTACTGGTCTTTCAAAGGTGGACTTTCGTTCAACATCGGAGATTTGATTACACCTTCTATCAAAGAACAAACCTTGCTTGATGCCCAGGCTGAGGTTGATGAAGTGTGGGAAAATTACAATATGGGATTGATTACGCCAAATGAGCGTTACAACCAGGTCATAGATAAGTGGACATTTGCGGATAACATGATCACAGAAAACCTGATGCGTGAATTGTCACAGCACAAAGGTGGATTCAACTCTGTGTTTATGATGTTGGATTCAGGCGCCAGGGGTAGTAAGCAACAGATCAAACAGTTGGCAGGACTCAGGGGCTTGATGGCAAAACCTAGAAAATCTGGGGATACCGGAGGTGCGATCATCGAAAACCCAATCCTCTCCAACTTCCTGGAAGGCCTTTCGGTTTTGGAATACTTTATCTCAACCCACGGTGCCCGTAAAGGTTTGGCGGATACGGCCCTTAAAACTGCGGATGCGGGTTACCTTACCCGTAGGTTGGTAGACGTTGCTCAGGATGTGATCATTACTGAAAACGACTGTGATACCTTAAGAGGTATTGAAACTTCGGCTCTGAAAGACAATGAAAGCGTAATTGAAAACCTATCTTCCAGAATCGTAGGAAGGTTTACTCTGTACAATATCGTTGATCCTGTTACCGATGAGATCATTTTGGAAGCAGGCGAATACATAAATGACGCGATTGCTCACAGAATAGAAGAATCAGGTATCGAAAGTGTTACCATCAGATCGGTGCTTACCTGCGAAACCAAAAGTGGTGTTTGTGCCAAGTGTTATGGTAAAAACCTTGCCAACGGCAGGATCGCCGAAGCCGGAGATGCAGTGGGTATCATTGCAGCCCAGTCAATCGGTGAACCGGGTACCCAGCTTACCCTGAGGACCTTTCACGTGGGTGGTATTGCTTCTGTGACCAAGACAGAATCTGAAATTGTTTCTAAATTTGAAGGTAAAGTTGAGTTTGACAACATCAAGGTTACCGAAAGTGTTGATAGTTCTGCCACTGTGGTTTTATCCAGATCAGGGGAAATCAGAATTGTGGATGTAGAAACGGGTAAGGTTTTCAATACCCACCACATTCCGTACGGTTCTGACCTGAAAGTGAAAAACAACCAGAAAGTAGGCAAAGGAGATGTGATTTGTGAATGGGATCCATTCAACAACGTAATCATTTCTGAGTTCAAAGGGATTGCACAATTTGAAGGCATCGAAGAAGGGGTTACGTTCAGGGTTGAACGTGACGACCAGACCGGTTATGCAGACAAGGTGATTATTGAGCCTAAAAACAAGAAAAAGATTCCAATCATCCGCATCATTTCTACTGCAGGTGAAGAACTGAAAGTTTATTCATTGCCGGTAGGTGCCTATATCTCCATCGAAGACGGTGCAGAGATCCAGGCAGGTCAAAAAATGGTGAAGATCCCAAGATCTTTGGGTAAGATCCAGGATATCACAGGGGGTCTGCCAAGGGTAACTGAATTGTTTGAAGCCAGAAATCCATCTAACCCGGCAACCGTTGCCGAAATCGATGGTATCATCACTTTTGGGAAGATTAAAAGGGGTAACCGTGAGATCTTTATCGATGATGAAAAAACCGGCCAAAGAAGGAAGTACCTGGTAGGTCTGTCAAGACACATGCTGGTGCAGGAAGGTGACTTCGTGAGAGCAGGCAACCCTATTACAGATGGTGCAGTTTCTCCGATGGACATCCTTGATATCAAGGGACCATTTGCGGTGCAGTCTTATCTGGTAAATGGTGTTCAGGAAGTTTACCGTTCACAAGGTATCAATATCAATGACAAACACATCGAAGTAATCGTAAGACAAATGATGCGTGACGTTGAAATCGTTGAACCGGGTGATACCACCTTCCTCGAAGGTGAAGCTGTTACCAGACACGAATTCCTGGAACAAAACGACTATATCTTTGATAAAAAAGTAGTTACCGAAGCAGGAGATTCTACAAGGTACCACGTTGGTCAGATCATTTCTATCCGTCAGTTGAGAGAAGAAAATTCATTCTTAAAACGAAACGATAAAAAGATCATCGAAGTGAGAGATGCTTTAGCAGCCACATCGCGACCATTGCTCCAGGGTATTACCAGGGCATCATTGGGTACGTACTCATGGATTTCAGCAGCATCGTTCCAGGAAACTACCAAGGTATTGAGTTCTGCAGCCATGAGCGGTAAAACAGATTACCTCAATGGTCTGAAAGAAAACGTTATTGTAGGTAAGTTGATCCCTGCCGGTACCGGTACCAAGATCTTCAGAAACATGGGCGTTCGTAATGTGAATGAAGCAGAAGTGGAAGAAGAAGTAGAGAACGAAGTAGCTGAATAAGCTCACTTTTTTCTTGAACACATAAAAAAGAGGCAGTCCTAACGGTCTGCCTCTTTTTTTTATTAAAAGTAATCGGGATTGTTATTATATGCTGTCTCTCACTTCTACAAATCGACTGATGTACTTGCCCAGGATATCAAACTCAAGATTGACTCTGTCACCCACTTCCAGTGTATGAAAATTGGTAAATTCAAAAGTAAATGGAATGATGGCAACCTGAAAAATGGAATCATTTCCAGGTACCAATATCACCGTTAAGCTGGTACCATTGATAGCTATGCTACCCTTGTCTACCACCAGATGACGCTTTAGCTTTGGCAATTCAAAACTAAATCGCCAACTGCCGTCTTCATCTTTGATATCAGTGCAGGGAGTTGTTAAATCTACGTGGCCTTGCACAAAGTGGCCATCCATCCTGGCGTCTGCTTTGATGCACCTTTCCAGGTTAACTATGGTGCCTGCTCGCCAACTGCCCAGATTGGTCTTGTCGAGGGTTTCTTTGACTGCTGTTACCTTGTACCACTGCCACGAAGGGTCGATGGCAACAACCGTGAGGCAGGTGCCATTGTGGGCTATGGATTGATCGATATAAACCTCCTTGCCAAAAGGGTTTTCCAGGGTAAAATGATGGTTACTACCATCTTCAACGATGGATAAAACCCTGGTTGTTTTTTCTATGATACCTGAAAACATTATCTCAATATATTGATGTATCCTTTTAAGTCTTTGTACCTACCCAAGCCATCGCTGCTCTTTACATAAACCGTACAGTGATAGTAGTAGCTGCCATCTGCCAGGTCCTTTCCCTCCTCGTCCTTGCCATTCCACAAAATCTGAGGTAAGGTAGTGGTAAAAACCCTGACACCCCACTCGTTAAATACCTTCATGTCAATGCTGTGGATAAAATAATTTTTCATTGGCTTAAACACTTCATTTTCCCCGTCGCCATTGGGTGTAAAGGTATTAGGTAATTCATATACAGGACAGTTGCTCACGCATACCTCCCCCGTTTTTGCACTTTCATTTCCTGCTTTATCTACAGCGGTTACAATATAGCATCCGGATATGTCATTTGAGTCGGGTAAGTGTTCAAATGTATTGAATGTACCTGGCAAGCTGGTTATCAGCCGAGCTTCATCGTTTTGATTTTGTTTAAAATATACCTTGTACTTGTCAGGAAGATCCTGATCAATGCAATTGGTAGGTTCATTCCAATCCAGCCGATTGATCAATTTATCAGGGTCAAATGATTGAGCTTCACAAATGGTAGTTACATTTAGCAAAGGCTCGCAGGGTGCTTCCTGGTCAACTGGTATGGAACATGCGCGTTGAGAAAAGTTCAGAATGGGCTCTTCAATCCGGCCAATAGCATAGGTTCCGGTTGATTCTATTCTGTAACAATAATTGATTCCATTTACCACATCATTGTCCATAAAATTAGTAGCCCTGCTTTCACTTATCTTTAGCCACTGATCTGGTGCGCTTTCTTTAAAAATAGTATAAGACTTGTTGGCCCATGGTGTCTCACCCTCCCAGCTGAGATTGTTTTTTTGATCACCTGGTTTGATGGTAAGGAAAAGTGTCCCGGCAGTGGGGACCACACCGTAAGACTGGTTGGCCTTGATAAAAAATTGCAGCTGGTATTCATGCCCTGTAGCCAAGGTGTTAATTCCCCCGTGCACGAAGCTGGTATCTACCCAATTTTGAAATCCATTTGCTGATTTTTCAGAGCCGGCCACCAATTCAAAATTTCCGGTACCATAGGGTCTGTGGTAAAGTTGGGTCACATATGGAGGTAGCAGCAAGGTGGTATCAAAGTCACTGATCAGAGGTTTGGCCCATCGCAGGGTTACCTCCCCATTAATGTTGTCAGTCTTATCAACCGAGGCTTTCACAAAAAGAGGGATGTCTCTGCGCAACATTAAACACACTTCTTCAGAAGGCAGGCTCTCCACCTTTCGAAATGGATTACCCGAGCTTGTTTTTAGAGCAAATTCAGCCAGTACCCGATAACAGTAAGTAGTATGATTTTTTACGGTATTGTCTTCAAAAAAATATTGATTGTTGGCGTTTTCACGGGTATTAAACACTAGTCGGGTATATTCTGGAAATAGAGTGCCGGGATTGCAGGTATCAGCCTCGAGTTCGTGCGATAGCTCCCTTCTCCAGACAGAGAACCCAAAAAAATAATCGTCCCTTGTTTGGTCACAGGCGTATGGCAGGTCCCATGTCAGTCTTACCTGGCTTGGTCCTGTTGCACTGGCTTGTAAATTCTCTACTGCAGGGCCGACTACCTTGATTCGGATGGTCTTGAGTGTAGCAAGGCCAAAAGTATCACCAAATGCGTTGTCTATGGCCTTAAATACTATTTGGTAGTACTCATTGGAAATGTGGTTGCAGGTGGTTTGCCAAAATAGCTCCGCTTCAAAGGGAACAGATGTAAAAGCGGAAGGCGCAATCAGAACGGCAGGATCAGGTTGCACAAAAGGGCCACCCGTTGCGGTAAGCCTAACTTTTTGAGCTACTTCCTTATCAGAAACTTTAATGGGCAATTTAATCGTTGTTCCTGCCACCACACAGATTTCGCTAACGACATCGATAATGGGTGGGGTAGTATTGCAATTGCGCACCAGAATCTGCATATCGCGGATGATGGAGTTAATCTTTACCCCGTTTCTCCACTCATTGATGCGCATGGCAATATTGTATTCTCCGATTTGCGGGGGAAACTCCCACCTAAACTCTCCCGTTACCGGATTGAGGCTGGTATTGTTGAGAGAACCTGGCAAGATCTGGTTGGGAAAAAAATAATTGGGCACCTGTTGGTTTTCACCCGAGAGTGGCGCAATCAGCTCATACGACAAACTATCACCATCAGCATCGTACGCATTGGGGTTGTGGATAAATGGCTGGCCCACACATGCCACATCTACAGGTGGTTGCAGCAGTACAGCACTGTTGTTATATCCCTGAAACTGCAGGTCCAGCAAGGTAAACCTCGTAGCCAGATAAAAGGGAATTTCATCCGACCTAGGGAAATTGATGTTCACAATATTGCCCGATCTATTTGGATCCAAAAACGAAATCGTGTAGGTGGACCTCCCCGGATAGGTATGTTCTGCTGTATAATAATTGAGCTTAACATCATTGTCGAGGCTCTGTCCCTTGCCATTGCTTCTTTTTACCCATTGAGAGAGTCCGTCGCCCCAAAATACTTCCAGACTGTCGCGATCCGCCGCGATGCTGCTTTCTTTGGTATAAGTGGTAATGGTCATTCGAATGGTCAGCGGACCAATCTGTTGATAGGTGATTTCCCCGGCCCGGTTGTGGGTGGCGTTGAGGTTGGAAACAAACAGAAGAGCAAGCCCGGCGATAAGGAAGAGGCGCAATTAAATTTTTTATGGTAAATATAGGGAGTAGGAGGGAGAAAAGCAAGGGTAGGAGGTATATGGAAAATATTAATATGTAAAATATTGATTGTCAATTTTAAATTTCGGTTTATGATGGTTGTTTGTTAATTAATAATTTCAGCAGATCAATAACTAATTTTTCGATTCTGAATATGCGTTTAGTCTAACTTTCTATTAATCTGAAAATATTCAGGGCAAGTAGTACGATTGGATATTCATAATTTATTGATATTATTAATGTGGATGTTATTATCAATTATTTATAAATTTAAGTACCTTAGAATCTGAAACAAAATGAGTAAGACATAGTGAATTTTAGGGCTTTTAAATCGAATTGATTGAATGAAAAAGGTATTAATATTGAGTTTTTTCTATTTTGGAATATTTTGTATCCAATATTCATGTAAAAATGAAAATAAAATTGACCAGGCATTTTTGGATTTACAAGATCAATTGGAAGGGCAGAAAAGAACCATTGATTCTATAAAAGGGGCTGCAGATTCAATGAAAATGGTAGAAGTAAATGAACCAATCAGTGATTTAAGCAAATTGTATGAGGAGTATAAAAAGTCAGTATACTTAATTTACACTTCAGAAAATGATACCACTGACTCTCAGGGTTCCGGATTTCAAATATCAAATGATGGCATTTGTGTATCCAATTTTCATGTTTTTAAAGATGCTATTTCAGCTTTTGCAATGGATTGTTATGGACACACACATAATATTGAAATATTAAGCATTGACGAAAACCACGATGCAATCTTTTTTAAGATAGAAGATCCGATATCGTCTGCACTTCCTATCGCAAAGCAAATTCCACCCATAGGGCAATCATGTTTTGCAATAGGTAATCCTAAAGGTCTAATAAATACGTTATCAACAGGTATTATATCTTCTTTGCGGAAGAATGGCGATGTAATTCAAACGACAGCTGAAATAACACATGGAAGTAGTGGTGGTCCCCTATTTAACGCAGCTGGGGAAGTCATTGGCATTACAACAGCTGGATATGGAGAAGCTAATTTGAATTTTGCTATCAGTATCTTAAGTTTAGACTTTCCAATTTTTACACCGGAATCTTCTCAAACTACCACTAAAAATATACTCACCGCATATTATACATATTTGTTTGAAAAAGACTGGAACAGTTTGTCCGCCATGTATGCTCCATTTTTAGATAAGTTTCAATATCGGAGAAATGTATCAAGGGAATTTGTAATAAATGACCATAAAAACTATTATTTAAATCACAGCGCCAGTCAGTTCCACACCAAAAGAATAGATCCGGTAACCTTTTATAATTCCAGGTATTGTTATAGTTGCAGGATTCAATACAACATTACAAATTTAGATAACTTTACCACAACAACATTTGTGGTAGATTCAAAAATTTATACTGATATAAAAGATAAAATAGTCGAGGTGGAAGAAGTACTGGTTTCAAAACGATAAAGTAATGGTCCCATTATTTGATTCTAATCACTTATATTTATAATCCAGCCATAAAAAATTTGGCATATGAAAATAGCATTCCGAGGTTTCCGAGGTTTTGGACCCGATACCGACTTCATAGAAATTAAAGACTTAACAATTTTTACTGGGAAAAACGGTAGTGGTAAGAGTACATTTATTAAATTACTTCAGCTCTTTTCAAATTTTATCAAACCAACTTTTGGTGTTGAGGCATCTAATTT
Source organism: uncultured Bacteroidota bacterium (assembly GCA_937872515.1). GTDB lineage: Bacteria > Bacteroidota > Bacteroidia > Chitinophagales > Saprospiraceae > JADKBO01. The sequence goes on along the minus strand of CALMSX010000091.1, from coordinate 3,846 downwards.
TAGGTTTGAACAACTCATTGGCACCTCAATTAAAATTGGTAATGAAATTTTGGGAGGTGCAACCAATTTATTGCACGATGCCAAAAAATATAAACCTGAGATTGTAATCAGGCAAAGGTTTGATTTCTATACATTCGAACATGATGTGCATTTCATTTTTGAGTGCAGTGAGTACAATTTAAAATTAATCAAAATTTCCATTTATGACACTGAAAGTAATGAGTTTCTGATGGAATGCGATGCATCTACAGTTACATCTGACTTGGAGAATTTGTATAATAACTATATTAAAGCAGGAGAGAATTACAACCTTTGTACTAATTATTTACTTGATAAGCAGAGTACTATGACTGATAATACGAAAGAACCAGAATTATTGCGTTATCATAAGAATTACGACAGATTTGCTGCTGAAGTTGGTTTAAATGATTATTGTAGTAATAAAACTCAGGAGGAAATTGATAACTACCCCTTTTTTTTCAAATCAATTAAGTTGGATAGCAAATTTTTCTTTCGTGTTTCGATGCCCAACGAAGTATTTCAGATAAAACCGAAAGACCTGGAAAATATTATTAAATCTTTTGATGAAGAACTTTATGATAATCCTCCAGACATATATTTTTACGATGAACTTATACAGTCTATTGATTTTCCAGAGGAGTTTAATGAAAAACTTGCTAAGATTACTAATACTTTATTAAAAAAACTCCCTGTAACTATAAATCAGAGAGCGGTAAATCACTGGACGGTGGATTCGCAAAGGTACGCTACTATCCACACTATGTTAAAAGAGATGGAAATTGATAATTTGTATGATGACTTCGGCAATCTAGAGGACGTTATTTACGCTGTTATTTTATCTAAATCACATATTTCTACACCATTAATCATGAATACCTTTAATATTTATCAGTCAGGTGTTTCTGAAAGCTTAAAAGTTATTGAGAACATTAATATTCATAGCAGTGTCAAAGCTGTAGGTTATAGGAGTTTTAATTTGTTTAATTATGAAAATTCTTTCTCTCATTTTCTCAGATATTTCAGGTCATCAAGTATTAATAATCGCAAGGTTGCAATATCGGAAATTAAAGCAAAACTCAATGAGTTCAAGATAGCCAATGACATTGAAATTGAAATACACGATACAACGGCTTTCATCTACCTTATAAAGGGAAGTACTAAAATTCCGCTAATTGATGATGGCAGCGGAATTAATAATTTGGTGTCTTTATTGTTATTTCTTTCAACACCCAAAAAAATTGGGATTAACCAGAATGAAGAAAACACAACAGACCTGGCAAGCTTATTTTCCGAGGAATCACAGTTATTTCTCAAATCTAATGAAATTCCCGCTGTCTTTGAAATTCCAGATATCATTGTACTCGAAGAACCTGAATCAAATCTGCATCCAAATTTACAATCCAAAATTGCCGATTTAATTGTTGACTACATAACGAGGTCTGATACAAAAGTGATAATTGAAACACATAGTGAGTATCTAATACGAAAATTACAATATCTGGTTTCAAAAGGAAAATGTAAATCTGACGATGTTGTTATTTACTATTTTGATTTTGACCCATATTCAGGCAATAAGGATATCGATTTTTATTCTATTGATATACGAGAAAACGGCACCCTTACGAGAGAATTCGGTCCTGGCTTCTTAGATGAAGCAGATAATCTGTCTATTGACTTGTTTATATTGCTGAAAAGTCAAAACAATTGATGAACAGGTTGCCAACATATTGTGAACTAGAGTTCCTAGATTATTTCTTTGAACTAAAAAAATCAATAGGAGAGGAAGAGGATGAATATATAGAAAAATGGAGTTTACTTAATAAAGTAATCCACTCTCGATGTATCTTGTATATAGTCAAGTACTATGAATTTGAAAAAAGAAAAGAAGTCAACCCATTTTATAAAAAATTGTACAAAAACTCTAATACTGGCGGCTCAGAAATACGAGAATACGATAATAAACCAAATGAGCCCATTAAATCACCGCTTGCTTTAATATTAGGAAATGGAAGTTTACGTGGACAGGAGTATCATATATCTTGCGATAGTAAAACTTGGGCAAACATAATACCTGCTCTTACTTATACAAACTGCTGTTCAGTTGATGACAATATTACTAATTTCAATGGATGGAATAATTTTTATAATGAGGTTAACTCTCCTATAACGGGCATAATAATTGCCGATCCATATATATTGAAAAATAATCAGGCAATAAATAATCTAAGATTTATCCTTGAAGCAATTCTATCGAAAGTTAATTCAGTAAAAGAATTAGATATATCCATTTTTGTACATAAGGATCAGGTGCCAAATTTTGGAGGCAGCTATAATTCTATATTGAAATATATTAATGAACTTAATTTGGGATTTAGTACAAACTTTTCGATTCATGCAATTCTAAAAGATAAATTTCATGATCGGGATATAATTACCAATTATACATGGGCCCATTCTGGTCATTCCTTAGACTATTACAATAAAAATAATCAAATCATTAGAAAAACTACCATCGACCTAAAGTCGATTGCATGTATAGATAAAAATCCACACATCAAGTTAATAAGAGAATTTGCGAACATTGCAAAAAATGGCAAGAAAAATTTTGATATGCTAGGAAACGGTAAAAATAATTTATACAACATTTAATCTTTTGAAGTAGGATAGACTTTTAAAGCTAAAAATATATATGCAAGGAAAACAACTAAGAAAATTAGAAGCAGAACTTTGGCGGGCGGCAGACCAACTCAGGGCCAACAGCAAGCTGACGGCTTCGGAGTATTCCATGCCGGTGCTGGGGCTTATCTTTTTAAGACACGCTTACAATCGCTTTCAGCGGGTAAAGGTTGAAGTGGAAAAGAGCTTGCCTGTCCACGCACAGAGGGGAAGACGGGCATTAACCAAAAATGACTTTTTGGAACAAAATGCCATGTACCTCCCCGAAAAAGCACAATTTGACTATTTGGTATCGTTGCCCGAAAGTGCCGACATTGGAGAGGCGATTGACACGGCTATGAAACTCATTGAGGAAGAATACGACAACTTAAAAGGGGTTTTACCCAAGAACTTTTCCATATTCAGCAAGGATTTATTGCGGGAACTGCTGCGCATCTTCAATAAAGAGGTCTTGCAAAAAGCAGAGGGTGATTTATTTGGCAAGATCTATGAATACTTCCTCAATAAATTCGCCATGACGGGCGCCCAGGAAGGCGGCGAGTTTTTTACGCCCATGAGTTTGGTGCAGACCATTGTAAACGTCATTGAACCCGACCACGGCATTGTGTTTGACCCTGCCTGCGGTAGTGCAGGCATGTTTGTGCAAACTGGTTATTTCATCGAGAGCGAAGGTTTAAAACCCGCTGAAAAAGTAACCTTTTACGGCCAGGAAAAGGCAGAACTCAACACCAAACTGGCCAAGATGAACCTTGCTGTTCACGGACTGGAAGGCAACATACAGGAAGGCAATACTTTTTACGAAGACAAACACAACCTGGTAGGTGGTGCCGATTTTGTAATGGCAAACCCTCCGTTTAATGTTGATGGTGTAGACAAAGCCAAGGATGCCGTAAAAAAAGATCCGCGCCTGGTCCTGGACGGCAAAGTGAATCTGCCCAAAAACGACAACGCCAATTATTTGTGGATCCAGTACTTCTACAACTACCTGAAACCAACCGGGCGGGCAGGCTTTGTGATGGCCTCCTCCGCCAGTGATGCAGGACATAGCGAAAAGGAAATAAGGGAGAAGTTGGTAAAAACCGGGGCTGTTGATGGTAACCATCCGACCAACTACATATTTATAAGCCAGATATGACGCTTTAGCTTTGC
>CALMSX010000090.1 GCA_937872515.1 uncultured Bacteroidota bacterium | reverse complement strand
ATGTTTTGGAAAAAGAAGCCAAAAAATACGAAGAATTGTATAAAACCGAGTTGAAGGGATTTGGTGTAAAAAACCTCCCACAGGATTTGGCTGGCATTGAAGCAGACGAGTCAAAGAAAGCGAGGAATGAAGATTGGTTCAAAGAAATGAAAAAGGACTTTTATCTGACCGAGACCATGAATGTGATGAAAGACATGATTACCGGTGAAAAATCGTTTACTTATCTGGTAGACAAGATTAAATAGACAAAGCCTTCTAATACAGAACGTTTAAAGCTACCAAGTTTTGGGGGAGTATTCGCAAGGAGCTCCCCTTTTTTATTTGTGACAGGGCGGATGAAAAAGCGAAGTCAAAGCTGCCCTTATGCGGAGGGTTTTGATTATATTTGTGTATAAAGCAAACTACATGGAAACCGACCATTTATACCAATTGATGTACCCCATCGGAAAATTTGAAAGTCCCGCTTTTATAGGTGAAAACGAGATAGCGCAGTGGACCCAGACCCTTGAAGATCTGCCTACCGAAGTAGGTGGTCTGACGGAGGGCTTATCTGTTAAAGAATGGCAATGGAAATACCGTCCGCATGGATGGACCATGGCGCAGGTAGTTCACCACATGTGTGACAGCCACACCAATGCCTTGTTAAGATTTAAATTGGCCCTCACCGAAGATACGCCTACCATTAAACCTTATAAAGAGGGGCTATGGGCGCAGCTGGAAGATTACCGGCCTGAGTACCTGCATTACTCATTGCAGATGCTGGAAGCGGTTCATGCCAAGTTTGTGATCTTGCTGCGTACCATTGATATACATCAATACCATAATCGCAGTTATTTTCATCCGGAGAGTCACAAAAATTATACCCTGGGTGAGGCGCTGGCCTTATATGACTGGCACTGCAGGCACCACCTGGCTCACCTGCATCAGGCGCTGGATTACAAAGGCGAATTTGAATAAAAAAAAAGACCGCCAGTTCTTTACTGGCGGCCCAACAATCAAAACCTTATGAAAAACACTATTTACTTTATTCCACTCTGATCTTTTTGAGATCTTCGTTTTTCGCTTCTTTTTTGTGTAGGGTCAGGCTCAACATCCCGTCGGTATATTCAGCTCTGATTCTATCTATATCAACAGAATCGGGTAGGGTAAAGTTTCGTTTGAAGCTTGAATAATTGAACTCTTTTCGCTTCACGGCAGCCCCTTCCGGCAAAACCAGATTTTCTTTATCTGCAGATACAATGAGTTGGTTTTTATCGACACTGATGTTGAAATCGCCCTTATCAAGGCCGGGTGCAGCCAGGATGATTTGAAAATTGTCATCGTGCTCCACAATATTGGCCGAAGGGATGGAGAGGGTAATGTCTGCACCTACCATCTCACTGATGCTCCTGTTGAGGATTTGGTCGAATATGTTTGAAACGTTATACATCATTTGAATATTGTTTTGGGTTAAAGAATGGTGATGGACTTAGGTTTCGCTTCTTCCGCTTTGGTAAGGCTGAGCACCAGGATGCCGTTGTTGTAAGAAGCACCAATGTTTTCTTTGTTCACCTTGTCGCTAAGTGTAAAGATCCTTTTGAAATTGGGTTGGTAAAACTCTCTGTAGATGGCCTTGCCTTGTGTGCTGCCATTTTCTCTTTCAGTAGTGATGACCAATTGGTTGTTTTCCATGTGGATGTCGATTTGTTCCTTCTGGAAACCCGGCAACGCCACCGAAATTTCATATTTGTCGGTGTATTCTACAATGTTGGCCGCTGGGGTTGCGTACTTTTTCTCCTGGTCTTTTACCACATCCTGAACAGGTGAATTTAATACTTCGTGGAGTAGGTTGGAAAAGATGGGAGCATTTCTAAATCCCGGATTTTTTCTGAATTTGGTATGCATGACAATTATTTTTTTTAGTTAATTAATTTTCTACACCAGATCAAAGAGAATACCAATGCCATTTTTCTAGAATTATTGTCAGTTTTATGTCAATACATATGACATAATGACATTAAATTATTAAAACAACATGACATATTGACATAGATCACTTCAAATAGTGATAAAGAATGGGAGGGAGAATACCTGATTCGTTGTATCTTTGAAACATAAGTCAGGCCGTTGAGAATTTTATTGTTTACAAATCTGGTAAAACAGGGCGATGAGCACTTTCTTCGCCAGCTGATGGATAAGCTGGATGAAAAGGGCATAACGGTGGGTGTGATGCATCCAGGTCTTTTGGATGTTTTGGCCATGGTAAGGCCAGGTACAAGCTATGCCTTGGTAAACAATAAAGAAGAATTGAATGCTTTTGGTCCTGATTTTATTCTTTCTCTGGGAGGCGACGGCACCATTCTAAAGGCCGCTACCTTAGCCTGTGAGCCCAAAATACCCCTCCTGGGTATCAATCTGGGTCGACTTGGATTTTTATCCAGTGTTGAAAAATCGATGGCTACGGCGGCTATTGACAAACTGGTAGAAGGAAGTTACATTGTGGAAGAGCGCAGCATGTTGTCGGTTAGAAGCAACCATGCGTTGTTTGGCGACCTGCCCTTTGCCCTTAATGATTTTACCATTCACAAACGCGATACATCTTCAATGATCTCCATTCATACCTATATCAATGGAGAGTACCTCAACACTTATTGGGCTGATGGTTTGATTGTGGCCACACCGACCGGATCCACCGGTTATTCGCTGGCTTGCGGTGGTCCCATTATTTTTCCGGGTTCAAAAAGTTTTGTGATCACCCCCATTGCTCCTCATAATCTCAATGTGCGCCCCTTGGTCATCCGCGATGATGTAGAGATTAGTTTTGAGATTGAGGGCAGGGCTGAAAACTTCCTTTGCACCATGGATTCAAGGTTTGAAACCATTAGCGATGACTATAAAATTGCTGTACAAAAGTCGCAACACAGCACCCAATTGGTCCTGCTGGAGGGAATGAGGTACATGGCCACCATGCGGGAAAAATTACTTTGGGGCCTTGACCGCAGAAATTAAGGACTTAACCAAAAATTCTTTTTACTCCCCACCTCAACAGCAAGATCATACCTAAAAATAGCAGGGCAAACTGGTAAAAAGGCATATAGGTGAAAACCACAATATGGGTTTTTTCCAGGATCCACAATAAAATGATAAGTACGGTTAGGAAAAACACAAGTCCTCCGATTTTATCAAAGCCGGGTATGTGCTGAAAATCTACATTCCTTCTGATCAGCCACAAGGTAATCACCATGCACAGAACCGGGAGTATCTGGGTATAAATATTGGCATTGAGGATGCTGCCTCGTTCAAAAAAGAACATATACGCGCTTAGCGTGAGGGCAAAAATACCCGGAATACAAGCCAGGTAGACCAGGGTTGAATACAGGTATTTCCAGGGTGACAAATGGCCCTCATTTTTTCCAAAAATCATAGCCAGAAAGGCCGTCAGGGGCAGAACCGTAAATAAGGTAAGCAGGGTGCCCGGGTTTTGAGAACAGTGGCTGAAAAATTCTCCCAGTGTCATTTATATTTTGGTTTTATGGGTAAAGATAATCATTCCAAACTTTTGTGATTGGATTAAACTTTTTATGAGACAGCTTCGAGATCAAAGGGCCTGCCCAGCTTTGGATTGAGGGCCGCTATTTGATCTTTGACCTCCATTAAATGCCGCTGATAATCGCCCGTGGCAACCATGGGCCGGTGACCCAAAAAAGCATTGATGTCAAATACCTCCCGAATGAGATGTAGTGTTGGCTCATCAAAATATCGCGCACTAAATTTTTGCCAAAGGTATTCCACTGCCATAGAGTTGGGGTGGATGAGGTCGTCATCATAAAACCGGTAATCTCTGAGGTCGTCCATCAGAATTTCATATGCCGGAAAATAAGTAATCTCAGGTCTTAAAGCCCTTGCCTCATACATTCCGGTCAAAAGCAAGGCCTTGCTGAGCTGGTTGTTTTCCAGGCCATCTTTGGTGTGGCGGACAGGGCTGAGGGTCAATACCAACTTGCAGGCTGGGTGGATGGCCATAAGGTGGTCATAGAAGGTGGTCAGACTTTGCACAATTTCATTTTGGGTGAGGAGCTTTTTGTTGAACAGATGTTGTGGTTGTTTGTGGCAGTTGGAAACAATTTGATGGTGGGCTTTGGTTTCATAAACCCAGGCGGTGCCCAAGGTTAGAAAAAGAAAGGATGCCGAATCGAGGTGTTGGCGGGTCGTTGTTAAGGTATCGTTGATTCGTCCTGTGACGATGGACGGATCCACGTGGTTGAATGAACTGTGAAACTGGTGGTGGGCAAATACCCCTTCTCTTTCTATGAGCTGATCTTCGGTAATGGGTGCCGGGAAACGCATGGCTTGTATCAAATAGGCAGCAGTGACCGGATTATAGAAGGTACCCAGGGGATTGGAAAGGGCCTTAAATCTTAGTTTTTCGAGTTTGTCACCCAGGTTGTCAGCAAAACACGATCCCAGTAGGACCACAGAGTCGGCATAGCTGAGAGAGAGGTCCGACTTATTTATTTTTAATTCTGTGCGAAAACGCATTATTTGATAATTTTACCCAAAAGTATAAAGGAATGAAGTTTTTCAGAAATTTACTGGGTCAGGAAGCTGCCGAACCCTGCTATGCTTTTGGAAGATTTTCAGATGTTTATCAGGCCGAAGAGCGTCTCATCCACTGGGAGCGTGCCATTGAGGCCCACGATAAAAAAAATTATTTAGCCTCCATCAGGCACTTTTTAACCTATCTGACAGACGAACTGGAAGGCAATGTCAGTTTTGAAGAGCCATCACACGATAAACTTCGCTTTAAAGTGTATCAGGGATCCAAGTGCATTGAGGGCTTTGCCAATCAGGATGGTTTTTTTGCGGAGGCAGTGATTGCCCGATGTGAAAGTCTCAGTCTGGGTGCAATGCGCACCTTGCTGGAAGAAAACTACGAGCTGAGGTATTCTGCCTATGCCCTGGACAGCGACAACAGGCTGACCATGGTCATGCACACCGATCACCAGGATGGCAGTCCGTACAAACTTTATTATGGCTTAAAAGAACTGGCTACACAAGCTGACAAAAGAGACGATGTGCTGGTCAATACCTTTGCAGAATTGAGTCCTGTTTTTAATGGCAACATCCAGCATTTGGGCGAGAGGGAAAAAAGGATAAAGCTCACTTATTTCAGAAATTCAATTGACAGGGCACTGGATATATATAAGCAGGCCGGGGTATCATTTGAAAAATATCCCGGTATGTTGTCGTACATCATGCTGAGTACTGCCTTCATGGTCGACTACCTCCTAAAGCCGGAAGGGAAAACTATGGACCATATAGAAAAAATATTTGCCACTTTTTTTCACATCAACACGCTTACACCCCAACGAAAAAATGCCGCTATCTATCAGGAATTAATGTCCATGTCAGAGGTCACAGATGGTGCATTGCTTGAAGAATTGTACGATACCAAACATACCTTTGGCAGGTTAGAAGCTGCGGCCCACATCAAATTGCAGGAAGTTGCAGAACAAGAACTGGTGCATTTTGACTGGTATGCCCAAAGCGATCTTTCTCAATACGCAGTGTACATTCCCAGGTATGTTTGTAGTTTGCTTTTGTTTGGTTATGCCCTGCCCATCACAGACCATCGTTTACTGCAGATTCTGGCCCGTGTCCTGGAGAATGATTTTTTTATGAGCCTCGGATACAACTCTCTGGTGAAGCACGACGGCATGGTGGATGAAAAAAAAATAATGCCCCTGCTTGAAAATATTCTAAAGGCATCACCCTTTCAAAAAGTGACACCCAAACAATTTTCTCATTTGCTCGACTATCAGGACAAGGCTCATTTTGGCAACAGCTATCTGAGGGCAGTCAGTAAGCTGGATTATAAAAATTTCACGCTATGAGTAAAAGTTTAATGCCCTGGCTGGAACCCCTGGTGGTACAGATTGCTACCCCTTATGCTACGGGAACGGGTTTTGTATTGTCAGCCAGCGGCCTCATTGTGACCAATGAGCATGTAGTGAGAGACAATGCCAGGGTAGTGATCGAAGGACTGGCCTTCGAAAGGCAGCAAACAGATGTTATTTATCTGGATGAAAAATTGGACCTTGCTTTTTTGATGCTACCTCAGCCAAGCTGTGAATTGGTTAGCTTACTCTGGGCCAATGAAATGCCGGATGCAGGTGATGCGGTGCTGGCCTGTGGCCACCCATTTGGTTATAAGTTTTCCATAACACGGGGAATCATATCAAGTGTAGAATACGAGTTGGGGGCCCTTGCTTATTTTCAGCATGATGCAGCGCTTAACCCGGGCAATAGTGGAGGTCCGCTGCTGAGTATGGATGGCCGATTATTGGGCATTAATACCTTTATGGTAGATGGAGGTCAAAATATTGGCATTGCCCTGCCTTATTCAGAAATCAAAAAAGTAGCTGAAGCCTACAAGGAGATCATGCCGGCCAGGGTGGTTAAATGTGTATCCTGCAATCAAATGCTGGAAGAAACTACACCCAGAAACAGGTATTGTTTGCACTGTGGGGCCAAGGTAAAGTACATATCAGATGCCCCTGCTTACGAAGCTTTTGGCATCAGCAAAAAGATTGAAGAAGTATTGATCCAGCTGGGTTATGATGTGGCCATTTGTCGCAGAGGGGTCAACAATTGGGAAATCAGCCAGGGCAGTGCCAAGGTCAACATTGTATATCATGAGCCTTCCGGTTTTTTAATTGCCGATGCCACCCTTTGTTATCTGCCCAATGAAAATATGACACGTATTTACACGTATCTGATGAAACAAAATTACCACAACAAGGGGATGACTTTTGCCTTAAAAGACAACAACATCGTCATATCAAGTCTTATATACGATCAACACATGCATTTTGAAAGTTGTAAAAAAACCATCAATAAGCTGATTAAGGCAGCAGATAAGTACGACAATATATTGATAGAGCAGTTTGGGGCAACGGCCATTTCTTAGATTTCTAAAAAAACAAAAATTAATTTGGTATAAAAGTTTAAATTAGGAGTAATTGACAGTATAAATGATTGTAGCAATTGCGATTCTGTATTTTTTATTCTTTTTTTGCCTAAATTGAACTATTTTTAGCATGATGTTGTTTAAACCACAATGCACCGAATCACCAAAATACTATTAGCGTTGACAATAGCCTTTACTTTGGGGGGTAAGCCCCTCATTGATTTGTGGGTATATGACACCCTGATCGTATTGTATGAACAAAGTGAAGAAGAAGAGGTGAGCCACAAAGACAGCATCAAAGAGCTGAAATTTGTAAAAAAGTATTTTCCTTTTGAGGATTTTGTATTGGAAGATGAAAGTCTTCAAAACAACTTCATAACCACCTCACTTACCCATCTTTTCAAAGGAGCCTTTGTGCTTCAACCACCGGAATTGGCTTAAAAGGGCTAGTCCGAGTTTATTTCCAGTATAGTAATTTTCAGCTCAAGGAGCTGTTCTTGTTGGTTTAAGTGATTAGTCCTACCTACCATCGTTGTTTTCGTTGGTAATTTTTTCAATGACATTTCTCACGTTTTTTAAACAGTCTGTAATATCTGTAATTGGATTATTGGCAGCAACAAGAATTTACAATTATGAATTTGCAACAAAAATTAAAAGCAGACCTTCCAGCATCGCTGGTAGTGTTTTTAGTAGCCCTGCCCCTTTGTTTGGGAATAGCGATGGCTTCCGGTGCCCCCCTGTTTGCCGGCATTATTTCAGGGGTTATCGGTGGTCTGGTAGTGGGCAGCCTAAGTGGTTCGAATGTAAGTGTTTCCGGACCGGCGGCGGGATTGACGGCCATAGTACTGACAGCCATTTCTACCCTGGGCAGTTATGAAGTATTTTTAAGTGCAGTGGTTTTGGCTGGACTGATGCAATTGGTCTTGGGCCTCATCAAGGCGGGCAGTGTGGCCGATTATTTTCCCAATAGTGTGGTAGAGGGGATGTTGGCCGGTATTGGGGTAATTATTTTTCTCAAACAATTGCCTCATGCGGTGGGATACGACAGGGACACAGAAGGAGACATGTCCTTTGAGGAAAAAGGGGGATCTAACACCTTCACCTCTCTCATGGATATGTTTGATTACATGCACCCTACAGCCGTTATTTTATCCGCCATCAGTTTGTTATTACTGATTACCTGGGACAAGGTGCCAGCCCTCAAAAAATTAAAATTATTGCCGGGCGCCTTGGCAGTAGTGGCAACAGGCATTGTATTGCAGGAAGTGTTTACTGGTATGGGAGGTAAATGGGTGCTTCAAAGTGAACACCTGGTAACGCTGCCTGTAGTTGATTCAGTAAGTGCCCTGTGGGGCATCTTTACCTTGCCTGATTTTAGTGCCCTGGTAAATGAAAAAGTTTGGATAGTGGCAGCTACCATCGCCATAGTGGCATCATTGGAAACCCTGTTGTGTATTGAAGCGGGCGATAAGATGGACCCACAAAAAAGATATTCTGAGCCCAACAGAGAATTGTTGGCCCAGGGTGTGGGCAACTCATTGAGTGGTTTGATAGGTGGCTTGCCAATGACCTCTGTGGTTGTGCGCACTACGGCCAACATTACTTCGGGGGCACAAAGCAGGATGTCAGCCATCTTACACGGATTTTTTTTATTGATCTGCGTGCTTACCATACCGCGATTGTTGAATAAGATTCCCCTTGCCTCGTTGGCCGCCATCTTACTAATGATTGGATATAAGTTGGCCAATCCTTCAAAACTGTGGCATTTTTACCGCCAGGGCAAATATCAGTTTTTTCCATTTGTCATCACCTTGCTGGCGGTAGTATTCACTGATTTGCTTACCGGAGTTTGTATTGGTCTTGGCTTGAGCATCCTATTTATTTTAAGAGGTAATATGAAAAATGCTTATTCCTTCTCCAGTGAGAGTTATAAAGACGGAGATCGGATTTACATTGAATTGGCGCAGGAAGTGAGTTTTCTCAATAAGGCTGCCATCAAACGAACGCTTTCAGAAATGCCTGAAGGAAGCAGTGTGGTCATTGATGCTTCATCAACGCAATACATTGCGCACGACATCCTCGAACTGATCAAAGAATTCAGGGACATCGTTTCAAAACAAAAAAACATTCACCTTGAATTGACAGGATTTAAAGAAGACTACGAGATAGAAAACACCAGCCATATAAAAATATTTTCTGCTGACAATAAAGAGAAGTATAAGGCAGTAACAGTAACAGAACCTTAATTAAACTAACCATTAAAAAAATATTATGAAAGCACATACAAAAGAAACCCAGGATACAATAAGCCCGGCTCTTGCCTTACAATTTTTAAAGGAAGGCAATTCCCGATTTATCAACAACCTCAAAGTCAACAGAAACCTGCTGGAGATGGTCAATGATACACGTGACGGTCAGTTTCCGTTTGCCTCTATACTTAGTTGTAGCGACAGTCGCACCTCAGCTGAATTGGTATTTGACCAGGGACTCGGAGATATTTTTAGCGTGCGATTGGCTGGAAATGTAGCCAGTCAGTTTGCCGTTGGTTCTCTAGAGTTTGCCTGTAAGTATCTGGGTTCAAAAATCATAGTGGTATTGGGTCACACCCAGTGTGGAGCGGTAAAAGGGGCCTGTGATAAATTTCAGGATGGCAACATAACACCGTTGTTAGAACAAATAGCACCGGCAGTAGAAATGGAGACCACCACCACAGAGCACCGCCACTCCAAAAACAACGACTTTGTAAATAAGGTCATGCTGAAAAACGTAGAACTGCAAATGAGAAATATTTATGCATTGAGTCCAACCCTAACCCAAATGAAAAAGGAGGGTAAAATTGACATCGTAGGTGGTATTTATGATGTGGGCACCGGTGTAGTTGAATTTATAGAGATTGGCGATGAGATTATGGAAGGAATAGTGAGAGAAGCTGATTTTTCAGCTGCATAGTCATATTTGTTGCAGATTAGATTTGTTGAACGGGTCGGCGAAGGCCGGCCCGTTTTATTTGTTAGAAGTATTAACAGGAGGTTAAAGTTGATGTTCAATCGTCAAATTAATTGGATATTTGCAACTTTAATTGACTAGAAGAGTATAGACAGATGAACCAGCAAGGGAGGAAATTACTGATGATCGGATTTTGGCTTCTGGCATTTGCCCGGGGATATGCCAATGATCTATCGATCCGGGTAAAGATGGAAGGTTTGACCTACGATACGATTTGGTTTGGAAAGACTCTTGGAAGGAAGCCTTTTCCACAGCAATTTGTTTTAAAAAAGGAAGATGGTACCTATGAAATCAAGTTGAAAGGTCCTGTGAATCCGGCATTTTATGCTATCATTTTTAAAACCTCTTCCATAGGCAGGCTCAATTATTTTCATGTAGCCATCGACAAGGGTCAGGGAAATTTTTCAGTTTCTTGCACCCTGCCGCAGATCTTTGAGACCCTGGCTTTTGAGGGTAATCAGGAGAGTGAAAATTATTATCAGTATCGAAATGTGATGGCTGGCCATATGGCGGATTATATGAAACTCATCGACTATTACCGCTATCAAATGGATGAGCTCAATTACAAGTTTATTACCTCCAAAGAAGAGGCGGCCATCATTCACCAAACCCAATTTCTCGCCCAACATCCAAACGGCCTTACCGCTAGTCTGGCTCGACAAACGCCTGTAATGGCAGCTCCCAAATCAAATGATTGGAAAAAAGACAGGACACTTAGGTGGCAGCTTTTTACTCAAAATTATCTTTCAGGCTGGCAGGGCGGAGACAGTCTGTTTTGGTCATCACCCCTGGGCATAGATTGGCTGGATCATTATACCTTAGGACTTTGGGATGAGTTGTCTGGTGATCCATCCCTTATGACCGATGAAGCCCTGGGTAAATTATCGGGTAAGCGGGATTATTATTTATATTATTTAAATTATCTATTGCAGGTACATGCCAAAAGCAGCCGATTTGACCTTGACAGGGTGTATGTACATCTGGTGAGAAAGTATGTTGAGAAGGCTGATAAATCACTGCTGGGCGAAGAGGAGTGGTACCGCCATACCAACCAGGCCAACAACATCAATAGAGTGATGACGGGAAATTTTCTGCCCGACCTTCGTTTTTATGATGAAAAGGATGTGCCCAGACATGTGTATGATTTGGATGCAGAATACACCCTTCTCGCATTTTGGAATCCGGATTGCCCTCACTGTATCGATGAACTGCCTGCCCTGGCAAAATTGTACCCAACTTACAAGGACAGGGGCTTAAAAGTCATTACCATTTGTGGCAAAAGAGATGATAAAGTATCGATGTGCTGGCAGGGAAGAGAAGAGTTGGGTTTGCCCTCTGCATGGTATTACTGGGCTGATCCCAAAGCAATATCTCGGTTTCAGGTCATTTACAACATTTACACTATCCCTTCTATCTACATCCTGGATAAGAACCATAAAATTGTGTGTCGCATTAAAGGAGATATGATTGACAACGAATTGGCCCTGGCACTGGAAAAATACATTAAATAAGAACCGGAGAAAAAATTAGGCAGAAGGATTGAGGTATTTGATAATGACCTGAATTTGTTCCTCTTTGCTGAGATGGGTATTGTCGATTTCGATGGCGTCATCGGCTTTGCGCAACGGGCTGTGCTCACGGGTTGAATCAATGTGGTCTCGGTGATTGAGGTTGGCTATAACCTCTTCCAGAGAAATGTCTTCGTTTTTTTCTTTCAATTCATCAAACCTTCTGCGTGCTCTGACGGTGGGGTCTGCGATCAGGAAAAATTTAAAATCAGCCTCCGGAAAGACTACGGTGCCAATGTCTCTGCCATCCATAACGGCACCATTGGAGCCCATTTGTTGCTGGAGGGTTACCATTTTAATTCTTACTTCTGGTATGGCAGAAACTTCGCTGACCTTGTTGGAAACCTCCATCGAACGCAATTCTTCTCTTAGGGCCCTGCCATTGCAATAAAGCACATTTTGATCCCCCTCTCTTACAAATTTGATGCTGATGTGGTTGAGGGCGTCATAAACGGCATGCTCATCCATAAAGTCAATTTGGTGTTCCAGGAAGTACCAGGTAACAGCCCTGTACATGGCACCAGAATCGATGTAAGGTAACTTAAGGATAGCTGCCAAAGCTTTGGCGATGGTGGATTTGCCACAAGAAGAAAATCCATCAATGGCAATGATCATAAGGCCTGAATTGATTGAAAAAATAAAAATGCCCCTTTAATTTCAGATCGAAATACAGGGGCACTGTCATTTCTTTAAAAATGGATTAATATTCATCTTCATTGAACAGGAAATCATCTTTTCGCGGATAATCCGGCCAAATGTCTTCCATAGTATCATAGATCTCTGCTTCGTCTTCCAATTCATTGAGGTTTTCAATTACCTCAATAGGAGCACCAGATCGAATGGCATAATCGATGAGTTCGTCCTTGGTCGCAGGCCATGGCGCATCTTCCAGATGGTGGGCAAGTTCAAGTGTCCAGTACATATATCTGTGTTTTTTTTACGATTATGTAATAAGTTACGTGTCGGTTTTAGTTCCCACAAAAGTAGTTTTTTTGTTGAGATATGCTTGTTTTTTCCGCAATATTGTTGCTCATCTTTGGAACTAATTGAAAATCAGTATAATATTTTTTTATTTGAGCTGGTGAACACGGAATATTTGGTTTAGTAGTTCTTGAAAAGTTCTACTACATCGTCAGCCTCATCGGGAGAAATGGCGGTTTTCCAGCTTAGAATTTTGAGATTGTGGATAAAATATCCGCTTTTGTGTTTTCGGGATGGTAAAATCTGATCAAATTCAATTTCTACCAACCAACCGAAACGAATGGTTGTAACGGGTCCAAAACGTTCACCCAATAAATTTTTTGTCCCGGTCTGCCATTCCTCCAAATGGGGCCAGTCAGCCGGTGGATTCCAACGGGCAATCGGCACAAGATCAGCATGCTGGGGGTGTCGCATGCCCAGGGTCAATTCCTCCCATGCACCAGCTTCAAGGTTGCTCCTTTTTACATACAGCAGCATGGCCTTCGCCACTTTTTTAGCGGGTTTTAGTAGCAAGGCATAGCCATCCCATCCTTCTTTAACGATCAATTCCTGATGGCCCTGGAAGCCCATGGTTGGTGGGTCTAACGTAAGGGTAATAGAAGCAGGCAATAAAAAAATGGGGAGAGATGAAAGCGCCTCTTTAAGCTCCAACAAGACACTTTGGCGCATTGGCCAGGAAAAGTTTTTATACAGAAACAACTCGGGCAAATCGTGGAGCCATACCTTTTCGATTTTAGCATTTTTTCCTGTGGCGACCTCATAAAATACATCTGCAAATAACTCGGGCATGACCTTATGTTTGGCTGTCTTAAAGTTTGCCAGCAAGACCCCTTCATCGGTAGATAGAACTGCCTGATCCTGCTTATAGTGCAGCCACCCTCTGCGAAGTCCTCCTGGAAACAGCAGACCTTTTACTTCGCCTTTTGGCATATCCGGAGCATCGGAGTCGACACTGGTAATAGGGGGTAAAACGGGCAATTCAGCAGTAAAACCCTGATTTTTAGGATCACCGGCAAGAAAGTCAAGGGATTGGGTGAATGGGTCCCAGCTTTGAATGGCAGCAGAAATTGCAGACAGTGGGCATTTCAGGTATAAAGAAATGGCCTTGTACACCAAGACCGGGGAGATGGGAGTGGTATACTGTCCAAGGATTATTTTATTGAAAAGCCACCTACCCCTTGCCTGGCAGTGATCCCAGGCAGAAGCAATTATTTTCTCTTTCTGACCATTGTTTTTGAGCTGGAGGCTGAGTTGCAAAAGAGTAAGAGCCTCCCATGGTGAAGGAGCTTTGGCTTGATCGAGTTCAGCAATGGCTTCGGCCTTATCAGTATTGACTTCTAAAGCATAATGGATCAACCAGTCGGGTAAGTTGGTGCGAAGTTGGATCAATGCCACCAAAGTTTCCAGATCGACCTGTCTGGATCTCAAGTCTCTGCTGAGTAGCCAGGCGGCAGCTTTTACCGAGTCGGGAGACGACATGGAGGCAAATAAAGCAGTAATTCTGGAAACCTGCTGTTCCGGGTCGGGTGGAAATCGTTTCCACGTTTCTACCAGTTCTGCCAGTTTTTGCCAATCGGCTGGAGGCGAATGATGCATGCCACAAAAATAGTCAATTTGACCCTGAAGGCCGTCATATATAGGGGGGCGAACATTTTGAATCAGGGAATAAGGCCAAATATTATTTTGAAAAACCTGAAAAATTGTCTTAGATGTCGTGATAACCCACAGGGTGGATAAAAAATCTTGCTGAAAGGACAAGGCACGGTAAGAAGTATTATCTTTGAAACCGGAAAAATTTAGATATGTCAAGATCCATACTGATCGTCCTTGCTGTTTTATTACACAGTTTTTTAATGGGCCAAAACAAGTTTCACAGAGGTTATCCTTTCAGGAGTGCATTTAATCAACCTGATTCTTCTGTGGTGAACCTTGCCGGGCTGCAGCTAAAGGACGGTGCTTATCTTTCGCTGGATGGAGTAAGATCCATAACTGATACTGCTTACAGCTACATGATACTGACGGCCCTCAAGCCAAAAGGAGATATCAAACAGAGTTGGAAGATTGATATGCAGAACAAGGCCGGAATTTTAGCAGGCACTATTTCCATGTTTCAGGCAAAATCGGATAGCGTTTTTGTTTCATTTACCACCAATGCGGCCAATGACAAAAGAATGTTGTTGGGTTTGGATGATGGCCTAAGGCTTTCGTGGTCGATGGCCTTCAATGGCAGTGTAACGGATGCCGGCACAAGAACTGGCCATTTGCTGACAGAGGGCATTGATACCCTGCTGTACGAATTGTGTCAGGTCGACAGGCAAGACAGTGCCTTGTGGTATGTAAACCAACTCAACTCCAAAGGCGGGATAAGGCAATCATTTAAATACGGCCAGCGCAGGCTTACCGGCAATGCCTTGCCTTCAGAAGCAAGAGATTTCAGATCAACAACAGATACCGGCTTTGTTTGGACGGGCAGGATCCAGCGCAATGCTACCGGCAACTCAGCCATGTTGGTAAAACTCAACGATACCTTGGCTGCCTCCCTGGCGAGCCTGTATTTGCCCAGCGGCTTTCAACACGCAGAGGGCTTAAAGGTCTTACAAACGGGTAATAGCTATTTTCTTGCGGGAAGAATGGGCAACGCCCTCAATGCCATGGATCAAAGTTTTATTCTTCAGGCAGATCTTTCGGGAAAGATCATCTGGTCAAAAAAGATCGATGATAAGATTTCAAAAAAGAGCATCATTGATGGATTGATCCAGGACAAGGATGGCAGCATTGTAATAAGCGGAAAACTGATCATCAGAGATACCACCGAAACACCATTTATGCTCAAAATGAAACAAAATGGTCAGCAAGACTGGTTCGTTTTATATGACAGGGCAAAGGCACATTTTAATTTAAATGGCAATTTGTTTGAAACCGGTGACAACGGATATGGATATTATCAAACCGATGTTGACGACGAGATGAGTGGTAAACTCAAGATGGGTTTAATCAAAACAGATGATAAAGGCATCACCGGTTGCGAAGTAGCCGACACCAATATTTTATTTATTACTCACCTGGTAGCTGTAGACACCCTCCTTGTTCAAAGGGTAGCAGCGCAGGATACTATGAAAGAAGTAAAAGTAAATCAAAGAGGATTCAACGGTTTTGAAATACCGGTACTTCAATTGGAAGAAAGGAAGTTTTGTCGCAACGAGCCCATCAACCTTTTATTGGATGCCGGCACAGAAGGAGCCGTGGCGTACTTGTGGAGTGATGGATCGACAAAAGATACATTGAGGGTATTTAAAACCGGAGAATTTAGTGTCACAGTGACCATTGATGATAAGTACTGCTTTATGTTGTGTGATACCAGTACCCTCGATTACTACGATTTGCCGATTGTAACCATAGACAAGGGGCCAAAGGTATGTATTAATACTCCTTATCAGCTGATCGCTTCTGGTAATAATGGAAAAGAGCCTTATAGTTTCGTATGGAATACAGGGGCAACAGGCCCTGTGATTTCACCAAGTGTAACAGGTGCTTTCAGGGTTACGATCACAGATGATTGCGATGAAAAATCGGAGGCAACCATCAACGTAGGTTCAGATATCTGGTTGGGTCCACCGGTGGCTGGTTTCAAAGACATAACCCAGGTTTGTGAAAATACCAACTTTACCCTTGAAGCCATTGCTTCAGGAGGAGGAGGTACTTATACTTATGCCTGGAATACATTAGACTCTGTTAAAATCATTCAAAAAAATGTTTTGGGTACCTATACAGTTACCGTAACCGATAATTGTGGTTTGACCGGAGTGGCTTCAATTTCCGTTACAGATGCTGTATGGTTGCCAAAACCAGGTGTTACAGTTGTGCCTGGTGGAACTGTGTGCAAAGGAGCGGAATTTTTATTGAGCGCTGCCGGTTCACCATCCGCGATTGCACCTTTTACTTACAAATGGAACAATGGTGGTACCAATGCTATTGTGACGGGCACAGAGCTTGGCACTTATATAGTAACGGTAACGGATAAATGTGGCAATACCACTTCGAGAGCAACAGTAGTCAACGAATCGATTTGGAATCCGGCGCCCAGTGTTGAAATCGAACCTTCGGAAGAAAATTCCTATTGCAGGACCGGCAAGGTAGGTTTGATTGCGCGGGCTACCGCATTGGGTAACAACAATGGCATTGTCAAATATGAGTGGAGTTCAGGCAATTCAACCAGCAACCAGGTTTTGGTGGATGGTGAAGGTAAATATACCGTTACCGTGACCGATGCCTGCAACCAGACTGCCACAGATGAGTACCTTACAGGAGAGTTGGGTATAGCTTGTCTGCGATTCCCCAGGATCTTTTTTGCAACGGACTCCGTATCTTACGAAGGAAATGCCTTGTTTGGCGCCATCAACAAATGTGGCGTTGACAGTACAGAGGTGAAAGACTATGAATTACACGTATTTGACCGATGGGGCAAGGAAGTTTTTTCAACAACAGATTTGACAGAATCTTGGGATGCGAGATTGCCTGATAGTACCAATAGCGGGCCACGCAGCACCGACAAATATCCACCTGATGTTTATGTATGGTATGCAAGGTACAAAGTGGGAGAATTTTGTGCTTTCGAAGGCAAGGGTGAGGTAACCTTGTTTTGGTAAGCTAAGATATCAACAATAAAATGATAGGGGGCGGCGTTTGCTGCCCCTTATCATTTTGTGGACAAGCCAAAAAAGATCATTATCTTCGCACTTTTTAAGAGCTTGTACATGAGAGAATTTTCCAGATACATTATCACGTCAGCCCTTCCTTATGCGAATGGCCCTCTGCACATCGGTCACCTGGCCGGAGCCTATTTGAGTGGTGATATGTATGCTCGATTCCTGAGACTGATGGGTAAGGATGTAGTGTATGTTTGTGGCAGTGACGAACACGGTGCAGCCATCACCATGAAAGCGTTAAAAGAAGGCCAGACACCTCAGGCCATCGTAGATAAATACCACGCCTTGTTTGAGCAGACTTTCGAACGTATGGGCATAAAGTTTGACATTTACCACCGCACTTCCAGCAAGTTGCACCATGAAACCTCGCAGGAATTTTTTAAGACCCTCTACGACAAAGGTGAATTTACAGAAATAGAATCAGAGCAGTATTTTGATGAAGATGCCGGACAATTTTTAGCCGACCGATACATCAAAGGGACCTGTCCCAAGTGTGGTTTTGCCGATGCCTATGGAGATCAATGCGAATCGTGTGGCAGCAGCCTTAGTCCCAATGAACTCAAAGACCCAAGATCGGTGCTTAGTGGCAAGACCCCGGTATTAAAAACAACCAAACACTGGTACTTGCCCCTGGATAAATACGAACCTTGGCTCAGAGAATGGATCAATACGGGCGTAGTGGATGGCGTACAAACCCACGAGCCTGAAGATTGGAAAAACCATGTGCTGGGTCAATGCAAGTCATGGATCGACGGAGGCTTGCAACCTAGGGCCATGACAAGAGACCTGGACTGGGGTGTAGATGTACCTGACTCTATACCCGGCCACGAAGGAAAAAAATTATACGTGTGGATGGATGCCCCAATCGGCTACATATCCGCTACCAAACAATGGGCCCTGAACCATGGTAAAGACTGGCAGGATTACTGGTGTAAGGATGATAGTGCTTTGATTCATTTTATTGGCAAAGACAACATTGTCTTTCACTGTTTGATCTTTCCGGCCATCTTGAAAGCGCATGGAGGATATAGCCTGCCCTATAATGTACCTGCCAATCAGTTTATGAACCTGGAAGGACAAAAAATATCAACGTCCCGCAATTGGGCAGTTTGGGTGCATGAGTACCTGGATGAGATGCCCGGCATGGTTGACGAGTTAAGGTATTGTATGATCAAAAACATGCCAGAGCTCAAAGACAGCGAATTTACCTGGAAGGCATTTCAGGATACCAACAACAATGAACTGGTAGCCAATCTGGCCAACTTTGTCAATAGGGTAGTAGTGCTGACCCATAAGTTTTTTAAAGGCCAGGTACCCGCGATCGACCTCGATGCCACTTTTTTGGGTTCCGGCGGCGACGAATATGAATATTTTGACACAGAGTTGATTGTTTTGCACGATGAGATTCAGGAAATGAATCAATATTTGCGAACCTATGATTTTAGAACAGCTGTTAAAAAGCTGATGGACATTTCTACCAGAGGTAACCAACTGCTTCAGTACAATGAGCCCTGGAAACTATTTAAAGAAGAACCAGAGACCACTGCGACGGTCATAAATGTATGTTTACAATATGTAGCTGCCCTCAGTGTTTGCTCCAGACCGTTCTTGCCCTTTGCCTCAGATAAGATGAGGGACTTGCTTTCCTTGCCTGCCATCGAAGAGAAGGGTGAGCTCAATGATTTACTGGAAAAACTTTGTGAGGCGGAGGCATTGATAGCGGAAGGCCACCGAATTCAGGAGCCTAAACACTTGTTTAGCAGGATTGAAGACGAGGTCATTCAGAAACAAGTGGACAAGTTAAAAGGAAGTTTGAGTCCGGTAGCTGATAAGCCGGCTTCTCCAGGACATGTGACTTTTAAGCCAGAAATCAGTTACGAAGATTTTATCAAATTGGATTTGCGCACTGCTACTATTTTATCGGCAGAAAAAGTGGAGAAGGCAGACAAGCTGTTAAAATTGGAGCTCGACCTGGGTTTTGAAAAACGTACGGTTGTGAGCGGCATAGCAGAGCACTACAATCCTTCAGCCATCATCGGTAAAAAGGTAACCTTATTAGCCAATCTGGCACCCCGTAAAATCAGAGGTATTGAATCCAAAGGCATGATCCTGATGGCAGCCAATGGTGAGGGAAAACTTAACTTTATCAGTTGTAGTGATGACTGGGAAAACGGGTCAACAATTAGTTAACCCTTAATTTTTACTCCCGTAGCCATAAATTTCAACTCTTTTTTGGGCTGATTTATCTTTTCGATTTCTTCCTTGGATTTGCCTTCATCTTCAGCATAATGGCGCAGTTCATCAATTGATGTTTCTTCCACATAGGCCTTTCCTTTCATGATTACTTTTTTACCCGAAAGGTCTTTAGGCATAAAGAAGCCATAGTTGTGAAATTTGACAAACATCTTATCGGCAGTGGGATTTTTATCTGAAACGATGTTCATCCAACAGCCTTTTGCCTGGCAAACACCATCAACCAGGCCTTCTACCTGCACTTCCATTTCTTTTCCAGGTTTGAGCTGGCTGAGCAATTGATCATAAGTCAAGACCTTGGCGACCTTAAAATCTTCCCCAAAAGTGGTCATGCCCCCTGCATTAGCAGTGCTTTTATTAGAAGATTTGCAGGCTGAAATCATTAGAACAGCTGCCAGAATCAGGAATGAAATATGCCTCATAGGATTTTTTATTAATTAATTAACAATATAGGAAAAGTGAATCCAGTTATATTTGCAAATATAAACTGCTTTTATAGATTCACTGCCTCTCTACACAACTATTAACATTTATAACGATTACAAACTATTGCCTATGTCATTCATAAGGGTGGTCATTTTTGCTTTTCTTTTTATCCATGTCGAAGTCAGCGGACAGTGTCTTAAGGGAGATTGTTACAATGGGGAAGGCTTGTACAAGGCAAGAAACGGTGCCATGTACCAGGGCCAGTTCAGGATGGGCAATTTCAATGGCAGAGGTACAGTAAAATATGCCAGTAATGATTTTTTTTCCGGCCTTTTCAAGAATGGGAAAAAAGAGGGACACGGCAAGTATATTTTTGCTGCTGGCCATGAATACGTAGGTGATTTTTTGGCTGACAAACGGCAGGGCAAAGGAAAGATGACCTATGCCAACGGTGATGTGTACAAAGGCTCGTGGTACAACGATTATCCCTCAGGAGAAGGCGAATATTTTTTTGCCGACGGGTCATCTTACGCCGGCCAGTTTATCAATGGCAACTTTGACGGAAGGGGGCGATTCAGGGAAACAGACGGCAGCAGTTATGATGGAGAGTGGAAAGACAATGTGCTGATGTCTAAGATCCGCAAAACGGAGCCGGTATTTGCCTCCGGCGCGCAGTCAGCCCCTGGTGGAAGTGGATCAGGAAAGTTAAAGGACTGTAATCTTCAGCCATGCGATGGTGAGAAAGGCCAGTTTAAGTACAGGGATGGCTCTATGTTTACCGGCGATTTTTCTGATGGCAAGCCACAAGGAGAAGGAAGCTGTAAATATGCCAATGGCGATGTGTACAAAGGAGGATGGAAAAACCACGGTCCCCATGGCTTTGGAAGCATGACCAAAAAAGATGGTAACGTTTACAGTGGTATTTGGGAATTTGGCACCCTTAAACAGCGGTCGTACGAAACCGAAACCCTGGTCAACCTCACCAAAGAGCAGGCACGTACCAAGACCGATGAAGAAACCCGCATCTTTGCTGTGATAGTAGGTGTTGGTACCTACAATCATATGGCTTCTCTCAGGTACACTGACGATGATGCATACCATTTGTATGCCTTTCTTAAGAGTCCGGAAGGTGGGGCCATACCCGATGATCAGATCAGCATACTTATTGATGATGCTTCTACCAAAAAGAACATTCTGCAGGAAATAGGTAAAACTTTTAGCAAAGCCGATGAAAATGATGTGATCCTATTGTACATGTCGGGCCATGGTTTGGACGGATCTTTTGTGCCCTATGATTTTGATGGCACCAACAACCTGCTGGCGTATGAAGACATGCTGGAGATAATTGAAGCAAGCAAGGCGCGGCATAAAATTTACATTACAGATGCATGCCATTCCGGAAGTATGTATGCTACCAGGGCACCTTACCAAATGGCTCTGACAGACTTTTACAGCAAGTTTTCAAAAAGTACGGGTGGTACTGCCATCATTACCTCATCTAAAAAGGATGAAGTATCGCTTGAGTATTCGGGCATGCGCCATGGTGTTTTTAGCCATTACCTGATTCAGGGCTTAAAAGGTGATGCCAATACCAATGATGATAAAATTATCTCGGTTGAAGAGTTGTTTAATTACATTTATCTCAATGTTAGGCATCATACCAAAAACAACCAAACCCCCAGTATTTTTGGAGAGTACGACAAGGAGATGCCTGTGGCGGTGATCCGTTGATCCAGGTTAACGTATTCTAAACAACAATCATAGGGGTAAGGCATTACCGGTCTGTTTTGAAACCTCGCCAAAAGCGTTTATTTTGTTGGACAAATAATTAGACAATGGTAATCAGTTTGGTACAAAACAGCCCTGTTAAAGGAGCGCTGGATGAAAATTTAAGCGCTTTAGATCAGTTGTTGGGCAATGCAGAAAGCGGCAGTTTCGTTTTTTTACCTGAATTATTTAACACCTCCTATCTTTTAAGTCCCGAAGACTTAGGGCCGGATGACCATCAAAAAACCATTGATTGGATGGCCAGGAAAGCCCAAGCTGGCCGATTTATCCTAGCGGGCAGTATACCGGTTATGGCCGGAGAAAAGATGTACAATCGATGGCTGGCTATAGATGAGACAGGGCATAGCTACAGTTATGATAAGACCCATCTCTTTGTTCCCGGAGGAGAGGGAAGGGGTTATGAGGCTGGAAAGGAGGTAAAACAATTTACCATTCAAGACAAAGTAGTGCGTCCGCTGATCTGTTATGATTTGCGGTTTCCTTATGTTTCTTTCCAGGTGCCAGACCAACAATACGACGTGCTGGTATATGCAGCCAATTGGCCGGCCCCCAGGATTGAACAGTGGAAACAATTGCTGAAAGCCAGGGCAATCGAAAATCAGGCCTACGTTGTGGGTGTGAACAGAGTAGGTGTTGATCATTATGGCAATGTTTATCCGGGAGCATCTATGGTAGTAGATTATATGGGCAAAGTGTTG
>CALMSX010000089.1 GCA_937872515.1 uncultured Bacteroidota bacterium | reverse complement strand
GGGCGCGGGGCGGGGAGCGGGGGGCGGAGAGCGCGGGGCGTGGAGCGCGGGGCGTGGAGCGGGGGGGGTGGGGCGGGGAGCGTGGGGCGCGGGGGGGGGAGCGTGGGGCGTGGAGCGTGGAGCGTGGGGTGTGGAGCGTGGGGCGTGGAGGGCCTGTTTAACAGCTTTAGCCAGGTAGATGAGCGGTGAGGAATAACGAATTGTTCGATGGGCAGATTGCGTATTATAATGCAACTATGGTGGGCAAATAGAAATGCATTAATAAATGTAATTAGCAAAAAGAGCCAACACTGGAAAATAAAGGAGTACAGGCAGAACCATCCAAAGTATTTTAGTATTCTCGTTTTCATGGCTATGAGCTATAAAATAGGTACCTGCAAGATAAAGTGGCAATCCAAAAATGTATTATTCTGAATGACGAATTTTCACAACCTACTTTCTGGTCCTGCAATAATGACTAAGGTTTTTTCTGCTTTTTCGTACACCCGTTCAGAATATTCTTGTGGTCAACGATCCAATCACTTTCAAAACAATGATGGGATCATATTTCTAACAACTTCTCGTCCAAGGTCATTAAAATACACAAAATGGGCTTTCAACTCTAAAAAGGGGCTCCAATAAAAACAGCTTTTGTTACATCCTTTCATTAAGTGCTAACCTTCCTGTCTTTCCTACTTCATTTTGCATAGATATTTAAACACACTGGATGTAACAGTTCATGAGTTTCGAAGTCTGCTTATAGGCTTTCTCCAAATAAATCAAAAAATAAAAGTAAAATCCTATATTTGTTAAAAACATTTACGCATGGGAATGAAATCCACCCAAATTTATCTGTTGCTTGCATTTTGCACTTTGGTTTTGGCACAGCCAATACTCCATGCCCAAATTATGGTGATCGAAGAGTTTACGAATGTGGGTTTTCCAGAGTATGCCGATACCAAAAATAGAATTGATAGTTTGTTGAAAGACAAAGCCCACAAATTCTGCCAGATTAAATACCACACAGAGGACCCCGTTTCATCCTCGTTGTACAGCAATCAATCAGCTTCCCGGTTGCTGGATTTAAACTTTAATCCATCTATGCCTTCAGTACGGATTGATGGGATACACAGACCTTCCGGCAGCCATTCTATAGGATCTACACTAAACTTGAATACCCAAAAGTTGGATTCGCTCTATGCGGCAAAGCCCAACGATTTGCTAACATTTTTTGGCCTTAGTTTTACCTTTTCTCCTGACTTTAAAAAGTGCTATGGGAGTAGTGGTAATACCACTAGTTGGCCTACTGGTCAAAAAACATTTTTATATCGGGTTTTAGTGGAAGAAATGGTAGATTTATCCGCTCCAATTGGACCTGGTCACGACACAACATTCACAAATGTATTCCGGGCGTTTATCGATAACAAAAGAGAATGGGATGTACCCAACAATGGATCTGTACATGGCTGGTCAGAATGTGTAATACCTTCAAACGTAGTAGACAAAGCCAAACTGAAGATGGTTGTATTTTTGACCAATGCCTCGGGTAGGATATTAAATAGCACCGTGGTCTACCCAGCAAAAATTGGCTATAAAATACAAACAACCAATAGCACAGATGTGCAGGAAAGTTATTGTGACTCACTTGTAACACCGGCAATCACTGTTTTGAGTCAAAGTCCGTACTCTATTTCAGGTTTTAAAATTCACGCCACCATAGATGACTCAATCCAATTTACACAAAACATTAGCAGCAACCTTGAACCCGGCCAGCAAAAAAAATACGACTTTGACAAGATTACTTTGAAGCCAGGTTTACACTACATCAATACCTGGGTTGAATACATTACGGATGATCCGGCAACAGGAGTGATCATAAAAACAAATGACAAAATCCGGTATTTGGTCAAAGGAGATCACCCCCTAGCCAATGAAGATTTTGAAAACTTACCTCCAGGTAGCCAGGGACGATGTATGGTGCGCACCCAAAATGATCTGGCTTTTAAAAAAGTAAGTGCTGCTGACCTAGGTCATGACAAGGCTATTGGTGCATATGGACAATCTGATTACAGCCTGATGTTTGATGCATGGCATTGGATTTATGATGAAACTGATAAAGAAATCATCTACCTGACTGACAATAAAAATTTCGGCTTTTTGTTGTACAATTCTTTTGATTTGAGTCAAATTAAATTCCCTGTATTACAATTTGATGTTGCCCATGCCAGCAAATCATGCGGTAATTGTCTGAATATTGATGTTTCTAAAAACTATTGTGACAACAATTGGCAGGAAGTAAAGAAGTTTGTTCCAACAGAAATAAACACCACAACACCCAATACAACCTCCTTTTTCATTCCTAAAAGCAATGAATGGAAAACAATGGAAGTCTCATTAGATGCATATGAAGGACTGGATAATTTAAAGCTAAGAATGTGGGCTTCCAACCCTGTAGATTTCACCAAAGTAAATGCTTTCTATCTGGATAATATTAAAATTGTATCCGGTCAAAAACTTTGTAATATCCAAAACCTTGAACTGACCAATCAGGCACAGGTAGATAGTTTTGCCCTACAAATGAACGGTTGTAATAGTGTTAGTGGAAATTTAATCATTGGCCAATCCACAGGCAGGACTGACCTTTCTGACATCAAAGATCTTTCCCGCTTAAAAACTTTAAAAGAAGTGGATGGCAATCTTGTCATCAGCCACACCTCGCTTAAAAATCTATCAGGTCTGGAGGGACTTAAAAGAATCAATGGCCATTTTATTCTTCACAAAAACGATTCTTTGATATCCGGAAAAGAAATGAATTTAACCTACCCGGTAGCAGGGAATTTTGTCATCACAGAAAACAGCAAACTGGCGAACCCTCCAAGCCTTATAAATGTAAAAGAAATCAAGGGCGACCTTGTACTAGCTTACAATCCGATGTTTCCTACCTCCTATAGTTTGATCCCAAGTATTGCAGGCAATATAGACATCACCCATATGAATAGTTTAAAAAGTCTGGGATCTCTCAATTCAAATGTAACCAGATGTAAAACACTCAAACTGGAAAACAACCCCCTTCTTTCCAGTCTTACTGGTCTTTGGCACATTGCAGAGGCAGAAAATATAATTCTTCGAAACAATCCCCAAATAACCACTGTATTTTTTCAAAAACTGGAAAAAATTAATGGAGACCTGATCGTGGAAAACATGAATGCCCTTACCAGCATGTCTTTTCATTACGGCAATCATTTGGGTAAAATGCATCTGCGAAACAACCCCTTACTCAACCAAATTAGCACCCTTGATAAGCTCAACTATACGCTGTTCAACACCAATTCACCACAGGATACCGCCTTCATTTTAGAAAACAATCCCAGTCTGAGTCAATGTAAAAACTCCTTCATTTGTAAACTTCTCGCTGACCCTGCAAAAACAGTATTCATCAATAACAACGGCATGGGCTGTGAGAGTAATGAAGTTGCCCAAATAAGATGCACTACTGGACTGGCTGAAACCACCGAACCTCCTATCGGTGTTTATCCTAACCCATTTGTAGACGAGATTACCATTTATGACCCTGCCAATGCCACTAGGCAATGTAGCTTACTAAATGCTTTGGGCAAAATAGTAAACCAATTTTCCACAACAGATGGACTGACCCATGACATGAGTTATCTCGAAAAAGGTGTTTATTTACTGCATATTGAAGGAGCTGGAGTTATTAAGATCGTGAAGTTGTAAGAAAATGTTACCCGCTATTTTGACATCTTCATGTATTTATAATTACCAACTTTTCCTTTTTAGTAAATTTTCGTCGTTTTTAAATTCCCAATATTACAGTTTTTTTGTTGTAATATTGACCGGCTATTTAGGGGGCTAAACTAAAACCTTTCATTTAAAAAATTTAAAACCAAGAAATAGCCGTCAAAAATATAAATATTCATATTTCAATACTTACCATAAATGCTAATTCCACCACCAAAATATCTAGCTTTTAAATGATCAAAAATTACAACTGTCTTGAGGTCTATATCATCATTCTTATAAACAGAAAATGGCAAATTCACATATAAGGTATCACTAATAAATTTATTTACCGCAGCGTTAGTTGCAGATTTTTCTTGCCAAAATTCTATTTGCAGTTTATCTCTTTTTAACTCAGCTAAAAGATCTACTGAGATATTCTTCACAATCTCCCTTTCTTGCCAGTTTAACTGTTTTCCATACCTTAATATATCAAAAATTGCTTTTTGCTCTTCAGTAAGGCCTTCCCGGCGGGAATCCGCTTCTTCGGCTGAATAAGAATTGACAAGTTCTATCAGTTTTCTGAATGTTTCTTTGATGACAACTTCATCTTTCCCTCTGTTGTACTCATCAATAATTTCCTGATATTTTTTATAATAATCAACAGTCAATGGGTTTTGCTCAACCATTTTTTTCAGCTTACTCTCCACTAAAGTTTTTAAAGAATGTACAGCGGCATTCTTATGCTGAACCTTCAAAAAATACTTTTCGAGCATTTCAAAATCAAGTCCACTTAAGTCAATAATGTTCCCCGCTTCATTTTCAGGTTCAGCTGCATTGATATCTATTGACTTATCAACGACCTCTTGGATTTTTTTCATGATTTCAGATACATCCGCACTTTCTACATTCTCCTCAATGGCATTATAAATCGCATCAATGGCATGCTTCCGGGGGGCAAATTCATTCAGAATCTTATGGGGCTGAAGCGCCTTGTATTTTTTAAATACTTCTCTGGCCAATATCTGAAACTTATTCTTGGTTTCATCATTGGTATAAACAGCATTGATACCCTTTTCCATGGCAGCTATCTTTTGCAAGCCACTAGCAGAAATTAATGATTGTAAATCGAAATAAACTTCGTTTAATAAAAATGATTCGGTTGCATTAATGGCCTTTTCCAATAGCTCTATCAATTCGGTATTTGGCTCAAGCGGTTGGGTCTGTTTTTCTTCGTCTTTACCTTGCTTTTCTCCACCACCACTGCCATATATAGCAAGGGCGTCTAGCAGTGCAGTATAGGTTTCTATATAATCCACTATGAGACCATTGTTTTTACCATCGCTGATTCGATTAGCCCTCGCTATAGCCTGCATCAGGGTATGCGATTTGAGAGGTTTATCCAAATACAAGGTAGAAAGTGAAGGCACGTCAAAACCAGTTATCCACATGGCACAAACAATTACCAATCGGAAAGGATCATTTTCATCTTTGAACCTGGCTTCCAGGTCTTGCGTATTCATCTTTTCTCTATGTGGCTCAATCTCAAGATCCCACTTTTGAAATTTCTGTATTTCATTTTGTTCAGAACTTACTACAACACAGATTTCAGTTTCTTCAATCCACTTCAACTCACGGTTCTTTTCTAACAACTCCTGGTCTCCGAATTTATCTCTATTTATTTCCTTTTTCAATTGATCTTTGTACAAAACCCATTGTTCTGTGATCAAATCAAACATTCTTACAGCTGTAATCTTATCCAAAGCTATAAACATGGCTTTACCTTTGTAGCCTCGATTGCAAAAATGCCAAATAACATCCTTCGCAATGGCCTGTAATCTCTTTTTCGCAGTGAGTATTGGATACTCACGTGCAAAGAGCTGCTCTAACCTGCTTCGCTGATCGCTGTCCAGGTCCTCACTTTCTGCGTCAATTACAGCCCTGATCTGATCGTTGATCTCCGGGTTTTTTAAGCCCAAATAGTCTCCTCTGTTTTCATAATAGAGTGGCACAGTTGCCCCATCATCTACACTACGTTTAAAGTCATACCTTGAAACATAATCACCAAAAATACGTTTTGTGATTTCATCATCTTTAAACAATGGTGTTCCGGTAAAACCTATGAATGACGCATTGGGTAAGGCATTGCGCATGTTCATCGCCAAATTACCTCCCTGAGTGCGGTGGGCTTCGTCCGAAATGACAATGATGTTTTCTCTTCTGGCTATTTCTTCTGGAAAATTAAACTTGTGAATCAGTGTGAATAGGTAGCGATGCTCTGAGCTTAGCAATTCCTTCAGGTGTTTTCCACTATTGGCTTTTAAAGAATCTTTCAAACCAGCCTTCACCTGGGGCACAGCTCCCACCCCACTGAATGTGCCATAAATCTGGGTATCCAATTCGTTTCTGTCAGTCACCACCAAAAAAGTATAACTGCCTGTGAACTTATGGTGGATTTTCTGACAAAAGAACACCATTGAATAGGATTTGCCGCTGCCCTGGGTATGCCAGAAAACACCCAGCTTTTGTTTTTCTTCTAAAGTGATTTTACCCTGCTTATAGAGTTGCTCCTTCTGTTGTATATTTTCTATGGCTTTATTGACACCTATAAACTGGTGGTTACGGGCTATTAATTTGACAACTTTACCAAATGAGTTGTCGAACAAGATGAAGTTTTCAAATAAATCTAAAAACCGTTTTTTTTCACAAACCCCCACAATCATTCTATCCAAAGCTACAATGCCTTCGTCTTCTTCGGTTATGCGCTTCCACTCATGAAAATGCTGATACTTACCCGTTACACTGCCTATTCTACTTTCAAGACCATTACTCAACACAACAAAGGCATTGTAGTAAAATAATTTTGGTATTACGTCTTTGTAATCCGTAAAATTTTCGTTGTACGCATTTTCAAGTTTCTTATGTGCTGCTTTCAGCTCAATAAACAGAAGAGGAATGCCATTTACAAAGCCAATAATATCCGGCCTGCGCTCTCTATTACTTCTGCCCTGGATCCATAATTGTCGGACGGCCAAAAAATTGTTGTTTTTTTCATTGACAAAGTCAAAGACACGTAGGATTTTATTTTTTACAGCCTCTCCCTTTTCATTGATGAAGTCAACCGGAATGCCGTTGCGCAGCAATAAATGCTTTTCATGGTTGATCTCATCCAGCGACTTCGTGACACTTTCTTCAATCAACTTTTCATAAGCCTGCTCATAGGCTTGAGTGGGAAGATCGGGGTTAAATTGTTGAATTTTTTCAAAAAAAATGCGCTTAAGCACCACTTCTTTTTTATTCAGCCTGCCCAGGGTGCTGCCTTCGCCAAAAGTCTCCTTGTTGTAGGCAATGGCAGTATCCCAACCCAGT
Source organism: uncultured Bacteroidota bacterium (assembly GCA_937872515.1). GTDB lineage: Bacteria > Bacteroidota > Bacteroidia > Chitinophagales > Saprospiraceae > JADKBO01. The sequence continues at coordinate 7,330 of CALMSX010000089.1, read as the reverse complement.
TGATTGTGGAACAGGTCGATAGATGTTTGTTCTATTAGGGAGTCTTCTGAATATTCCCAGGTCATTTCTTCCTAAGTTTTGTGAAGGAGCTTATTCGGGTTGATAATTGGTAATACAAAACTTTGAAATGCTGTTCCTTGTAATCTGGTTAATAGAATACCTCTGGATGTAGAATAAGTGACAGATGAAATCGCATTTGCTAAATCAGGATTCAATTCAATTAAATTTTTTTTATTTGGTTTCGCTAACTCGTTTAAGTTTTCAACTTCATAAATAAACACCAAATGAAAATTACCTGTTGCTTCTTTTATATTAGTGCCTTTACATTCTGTTTTAATCTCAATCACAAAATCTGCTTTAACAAGTTTTTCTTCCAGGTTGAAAGCAAGTTGAAGAGAATTATCAACATGGTGTCCTGCAATTATAGTTGTTTCAAAGTCTTCAGGCACATCCACCTGGCCTTTTACCATCTTAAACTCAATTATGCTGATTTTCTCAGGATCAAATATGTTCTTTTTATCCGACATTGTTCAATGGATTAAAGTCATTTGCTTTCTGCCATTCAATTACTTTTGAATGTTGGGTAGAATCATTTTTTTTGTAAATGACGAAAGTATGCACACTACGGCTAAATCCACTGATATAGGTCGTATGTGGCTTTCGTCTTGGCACTTCTAACAAAGGTTCACCAAGTTCAGCCGACAATTTTGCCAGTGAACGCAGCGTGAAATTATGTTCGCCATTCAGCCATTTAGAAATTTCAGATGGCTTTTTGTCCAACTTTGCCGCCAATTCCTTTTTAGTTGTATCGTTTTCACGTAATATCTGATTGATGCGAACTACCAAGTCGGCATACCAATCTACAAATATTTTTACATCCTTGGGTGTGTTTTTTAGCAATCTATCTGCCGTAGGACTTCTCATTATCTTATAGTATTATATTGGTGGTTCCATCAAAGTATTGCAAAGATCGTTCGTTATCTGAAATTTCAATCATTCTCAATTGCAATGCCTCTTCAATTCTTTTAACGAAGGTTTGTGCTTCATAAAACTTCATACTTAATTTTTCACTTTCCTGCGTCACTAAGGATTCTTTAATTCCCCCGTTGAAGAGGATAACGATATGTTCGGTTATTCTATAACAAAACAGCCTAAGTGGAAAATTGATACCTAAGTCTTTTATTTCTTCTACCCAATTTTTTGATTTTGGCGGTAATTCCTGTGCTCTATTTACAATTCTATCAAAAAAATCATCGGTGGCTCCATATCTGTTACCGATGCTCTCTGTGATCAATCTAAACAATTTCCATGCCTGATCTTCGTACGGATGCTCAGACACCACATAGGTATCAAAAAACTTGTCCGTTTCTGATTTCGCATCGTCATCGTATGTAATCCATCTAACCGTGTAGAACGTACAATAACTTCCTTCATCATACCAAATTTCGAGTGCAAAGGTATTCACTTATAACTGAATTTTAGAAATAATGTTTAATTTTTAAGTTAACTATTCAATTTTTCGCATTTTTTTGCAAAAAATCAACATTTTTAATGTGTTATACACTGATATTCAATATCGAATTTATACAATTTTTTAGATTTTCACTCAAATTTTTTACATCAGAATCAACATTTACAGTTATAATTTGGCATTTTTGGTCTTTTACATCTTCCATAGGTTTAAAAAATTCTCCCCTGCTAAAATCACCAGAACCAGGATAAACCAGCGCAGTTTGGGTTGCTCCAAAATATTGTCCATATGCAAACATTTGGCGGAGATCTTCAACAGATGGTTTAAGGTTTTTCAGAATTTTCCACTTTGTGTCAAGAACAATGACCTCATCCTTATATCTGATCACAATATCTGGTCGCAAAGTCACTCTTGAACCAGATGAGGATTCCCAAAAACGCCGGGGTACCTGAGACTCCACTTTTCCAAAACTTTTGGCCTTTCGGAGACTTACATAGACAAACTGTTCCCAAAGCAGATTCATATCAAACATCAGGGCCAAGACATCGTTTTTGCCTTTGCTAATATCAGGGTGGTATTGGAGGAGTAGCGGTTTGGCTATTTCTATGGCCTTTTTATAAGATTGATTTTTCCTGTTAAACACCAACCGCTCAAAAGTGGCGGCGCTGACTTTTACATCAGGCATTTCAGGAAAATGCAGCAACAGTGCACCAATACGACTGTGCAGATGGGGGTTGGTATTTATTTTTTGAAGTAATCTAATGGTCTTGTACAAAATAAAATGTAGCGTATGATGTACATCGTAGCTTGTGTGGCGCACATAGAACCTTTCCTGGTGGACAATGTTTTGCTGAATGTGTTTACCGAAAAGCAGATTTCCTTTTAAGGAAGTAACATTGCCCTCTTTTTTGCGGTATTGTTTGATTAGACCAATGTGCAAAAGGTATTCCACTTCTTTGATAAACATTTCAAAGTACAGGTCGAGGATGTTATTGGGTCTGATGTTGAGCTTACTCTCACTGGTAGCACTGACCTCAAAACTTACCACTGCTTTCAGCATGCCGATCAGGATCTTACGCCATGCTGCTTCATTGCGATCATTATTATCTGCTTTCGGAAGCACCTCAATTATGGTGTTGCCAATTTGTAAAACCCCCACAAATTCTTTGAACTTCACACCATGATAGCAAAGGTTAAAGTAGGGGACTCCATTGCCATGGTAGCGTTCCAATGCATGAAATTGCTCCTCATTTATTCGATTTAGACCACAGTCATATCGAATGGTCTCATGCTCAAAAACTGTGATGCAATTTTGATTTCCCATCACATTATTTGTTCAACAAAGTACCAATAGCACTTTTAAAAATATCATCACTCATATTTATTGCATCTTCTATTCGATAAACACTTCTATCACTATATGCAGAACTTTCATAATCATAAAAATTAGCAAAGACAGCATTATTATCATTTTCCTCATCTTGAGCATTATCGACCACGAATCCCTTGCCGAGTACCAGGCCCATCTTTCCAATATCTCCATAAAAATACTCTTGCAATAGGGGGATGATTTCATGTTTGAAGGCAAACTTCAAATCATCCAGCGAAGCCACCTTCATGAAGTAACTATGACCTATTTTATGGTCTTTATCCAACAGCTTCTCAAGTCGGCGGTTGATCGTATTTAGTAATTCAGGCAGGTCAATATTCCCTAACCTGCCATTTTCATCTTTAAGTTTTCCTTCTATAGCGATCAGTTCAGGGTTAGGCGGCATTTCTGTAAAACTAAATCTTCTCCTCAATGCAGCATCCAGGGCTTCTACACTGCGATCTGCCGTGTTCATGGTTCCAATGATGTACAGATTTGGTGGAACACTGAACTTGTCTTTGCTATAGGGCAGGATGACTTCAAGCGCCTCTGGTTTCCCCTGTCGTTTGTCTTCTTCAATGAGGGTGATCAGCTCGCCGAAGATGGAAGATACATTGCCACGATTGATTTCGTCAATGATTAATACGTATTTTTTATCATCTGCTTGTTCAACAACTTGAAGATTAAAATTTAATCTTAAATATTCTAAAACGCCGCTGGCATATCCCTGCCAGCCTTTAAAAACCTTATAATCCGCAGCATATTTCTCTAACTTCTCTACAGTGAGCACTCCTTGTTTTGTTTTATCATTACCTGTAAACAAATTCAAATTATCATTGGAATTAACATTGACATGAAAAATCTTCTGGGATGGTGTTTTCATTTCCACCAGTTCATTCCCCTGTTGAGCGGCTTGGGTTATAAACTGATCATAAGCTGCCCTGAAGTTGGTTTGGTGTTTCCTGCCCGCTTGCAAGCATAATTTTTTAAATATACCGTCTTCGATATCGTATTTCAGGAATTCATCATCAGAAGATGGTTTTATAGGCTTTATCCCTTCAATAAAATCCTCATAACTCATGCTTTGGTGAAAGGTGGTAAACATGATTTGACCTTCTTTTACCAATTTATCAAATCGATCTTTTAGTTCCATTCTGGGTTTACCTTCTGTTTCTTCACCTAATATATCAAGTGCCATATTAATGGTGTTATAGGTCTTGCCTGTGCCTGGAGGGCCATATAGGATTTGGTTGAGGGGTGGCATATGCTGATTATTTTGAGGATGTTTTAAATGGGTAGCATTTTTCAAATTATGGGTTAATTTATCTTTAGTCAGTAGATTATCCAGATAAGTTAAACAGTGGGTAATGGCAGGAAGGCATTTCTCAAGCAATTGGTCCCAGGTATTTGGAAATTTGTTATCTATAGGTATCTCCCAATGCGTATCAGCATTTATACTTTCTCTTTGATCATTGAAAATATTTAGGCCTAGTTTAAGGTTGGTATCTACTTCAATAAATAATTTGGGTTGCCTGTTTTTTACATCTAATTCAATTTTCACAAAAACCCTATTTTCTGCCAAATGCAAATATTTCTGCGGAACAAAGCCTAGTAAAATATAATTTTTAAGTGTAGTGGGTCTATTCCTGCCTGGTTGTTTATTGGGCCTTTCTTCATAGGTAATTTCAAAATTTTGGTCTAGTTTATGCCCTAACAAATTAATAAAGTGGAAGAGCTTTTCCTTTGTATCCTTAACGAAGAATACACCGGCGCTATTCACATCGTACTTTTGGTCGGCTTCTTCAATAAAATATTTTAGATTTTCTAATTTTAAGTATTCCATGTTGTTTAGATTATACTTCTATTTGTCCATTTATCAATCGCGGTAATAAAATGTCACGGGCTTCGCGAAGTTTGGCGTTTTGTTTTTGCAGTGTAAGAATAAGGCTGAATGGTGCTTCAAATTCTTCTGCAAACTCATTTAATACTTTATGATACGGTATAAACACTTCCATATTCTCAAATTTGTTCTTATTTACATTTGTGAAAGTCGAACCATTGCTTCCTAAAGCATCAAGCTGCTCTTTCATTTGCGACATTAACGAATAAAAGAAATAGGCATTTTTAGGCTCGTAAAAAACTATTGAATTGATTTGTTGGTTGGTTTGACTTGGTTTAGAAGTTATCCCAACTACGCCTGCTGTTCCAATGCAACTTACACAAAGGCTTAATGGTGGTAGGAGTTTTTTCTCTTGCGATTTTGCCCCAAGCTCACTTAACATTTGGTCTGTATGCTCAATAAAAATTTGATTGTGCATATCAGGAGTTTTAATGAATGGAACGTCATCACCAAAATAATCAGCGATTGAGGTTGAAGGTGTTTTACCTGTAATTATATCTCCAAAATCAGAAAGGATATACTTTGCTAATTGCTCCTCCCTCACAATCTGCTTATACCTCAAAAACGCCTTCTCCTCCAGCAACTTGATCCGCTTCAAATTATTCTCAATCAAATCATCATAGGCGGATAGGATGGAGGCGATGCGGCGTTGGATGGGGAGGGGGGGGAGATTGATTTTTAACCTTCTCAAAACATCCAGTCTAATACCTTTAACTGTTGAGCCAATTCCCAAACCTTCTATTTCTTCTTTCTTATTTACAATAGACCACAGTAAGAACTTATTATCAATTTTTTCATTTGGAATTAAGGCTTTTAAATCTTGATTGATAGCCATGTCAACCTTATTAATAAATGCCCTACCAAGACCCATTCTTGTTGAAGTTATTACAGTACCTGCTTGTATTAAATTAGTAGAACTATTTTCCAATCCAGAATGGGTAATAGTATCTTCAGTTGAATAAAGTTGGTATTTATCACCAACCATATCTTTAACAGAACACCAAGGAATATCTCCATTCCAATAATCTGAAACAGTTTTTGAAGGTGTCCCTCCTCCAATAATTTTTTCTAAGACATCGTTATATTCAACTTTCTCCCACTTCATATCGCCAATTCTTTATAGTTTTCAGAAATGACTTTTGCCAATGCTATTGCTTCCTCATTCAATCCCTCCAATTCGATATGTATTTCATTCAGGCGTTCTTCATAATCGAAATCCTCATCCGTGCTCGTGTCCACGCCAACATACCTGCCAGGGCTTAGGCTCCAGTCTTTGGCTTCAATTTCTTTTTGGGTTACCACTTTACAAAGTCCTTCTACATCGGTATAAACCCCATCAGGGAAACGACTGGTGAGCCAGTGGGCTTGTTTGTAGAAATATTCGGTTTCGTGCAGCAGGCCGGGTTCTTCTTCATCGGGGTTGCCGCTGAGTTGCTGTTGCAGGGCTTTCAGAGGCGCAATGAATTGCGCCTGTACATTAAGCTCTTTCCAGGCTTTGTTTTTATTTAGCTGGTATTCTTTTACAGCTGTGCTTATCACGTCCAGGAGTTGTTTGATGAGTTTATCTTGTGGCTTGCGTAATGCTTTGCACAAGTGGGAAATACCTTCTAGAACTTCAATATTGGGTTTTGTTTTTTTCGCTTCGGCAATCAGCTTGTTTTGAAGTTCGTAAATGCTTGTGGTTTCTTCAATGATCAAGGCATCTACAAAAGATTTTGCTTCCTTATTTTCTTTAGCGTATTGGGTGGCAAATTCGCTGAAAATTTTAAATATTTTCTTCAGTTGCTTTTGTAGTTCAGCAGTGGCATCGGCTGTTTCTTTGGCTAAGTCAGCAGATGTTTCCAGATATCCGTTTACCGTCGCTTCAAACTTTTTGTTGTTTCCCCTGTACAGGTTGACAATGCAAATTAAGTTTTGTAGTTGTTCGGGGCTGAAGTCGTTTACCTTGGAGGTTACTTTGCGGTATATTTTACGGGCGTCGAGCATTAGGACGGAGTTTTTATTCCTCACCCCCGTCCCCTCTCCATTGGGAGAGGGGGGAGATGCTGCTTCAATAATGTCATTGAGCACCTGTACAATATTCTGTAGAACTTGATCATTGGTAAAGCGTATTATACGAATACCGTATTCATTAATAACTTTAGTACGCTCCACATCACGAAGTTGCTGTTCTTTTTGATTGTGGTAGGCACCATCGATTTCTATTCCTAATTTTGCCTCAGCACAGTAGAAGTCAAGGATGAAACCAACTTTTAAGGGATGTTGTCTTCTAAATTTTAAATCATTGAGTTGTCTGTTTCTAAGCAATTGCCAAAGTAATTCTTCAGGTGCAGTTTGCTTTTTTCTTAATTCGCGGGCGTTTGCAAGCAATTGTTTGGGTAATTGTTTTTCTACCGTAACGATGTGCTCACTCTCTTCTCCTTTAGATGAAGGGCTGGGGTTGAGGAGTTCTTTCCCCCTATCAAAAAACCACAAGGTGCAAGGCAGGGAGCGGGTATAAAAGAAGTTATTGCCGATGGCCATCATTACATCAACAGTAAGCATCCGACCAACCACACCCCTAATTTACCCCTAATTTTTTGTAAGCACT
>CALMSX010000088.1 GCA_937872515.1 uncultured Bacteroidota bacterium | reverse complement strand
CGAAAATTTAACTAATTGACTAGATTTGTTGTCTTAACTTTGGGGGGTAGTATACCCTTTAATCCCAACTTCACTACCGTCTTAAGTAAAAATTACTGATTCGATAGTTTTAGACATGCAAGAATTAGATTATAATGATACTGAAATCAACATTTAAACTAAGCATATTTCTATAATTTTCATATCGTATCATATATAAAATCAATAGCTCGTAATAAATGAAAGAATAAACTAAATACCTAGTCTTTTGTCCATATACAAACGCCATTGCTTAGTCTCAAAAAGCTTCTCATCATTTGTGTAATATAATTTATTAAAATAATTTCTATTCTTATCTAATATCTTTGGTTTGACAGTTTCTACATTATTCATTTTAAACGAAGTAACCTCTTCTTCAGTAAGCAAAGAATTGTATTTATTTGATGACATGTTAATAACTAAACTATCAAAACAAGATTTTTGCAACTGTCCTTCAGTACATTGTGGCATTATATCATAAAAGTTATGTCTAAAAAACAAATCACTAGCATAATAATTACTGTCTGATCTAAATTCGACTATCGACATTAAATTCAGTCTTGCTAAGTATCCCAATTCAAAAAACGAAAGAGGCTCATACTGATTATATTTAAAATCAATTCTATTTATTGGGTAAATAGTATTCATTAAAAAAAAATACCATTTGTTTTCTATTTTAGCTCCACCAACTTCTACTAGATAGTCAAATACCGAGCTCTTAGTGTGAAGATCTTTTAAAAGTATATTACCAAACATCAATGAACTGTCAGAATTAAAAAGCAATAAACTATCCACCTTATATTCACTTTTATTTTGCAAATCTCTTGTCATCGAAATTTGACAATCAACCCAATAATTTAAAGAGTCATTTAAATTATCGTACACCTGTTTATATTTATAAAAATTACTCTCAATATAATCATCTCCCTCGCAAATTAACAATACTCTACTATCTGAACAAGATATACCTGATATAAGCATGAACACAATTATTAAAAATTTAATACTATACACGTGATTTAATTTTACCTGTGTTAACTACAATATTGAAAATCCATAAATAATTTGCAACAAGATGAGCATCTACAAAATTTAGGAACTTAGAATTTGTAGGAAATCGAACTCTTGCGTAATTACTTTGAGTTAATGCAGACAATCCTGTAACAGTACATTGAGGCGCTACCCCATCATTTTCAAAGGCTTTATGTGGATTCTGCTGGCCATATTCTACAGTACCATATTGATATATTTCTTCAAAATCAGAAACAGGAAAAGCTGGCGCCGAACAAGCATTTTCCGGTGCAAGAATATAAAATCTTCCAAAACGATGCCCGTTTTGGTCTGGTTCCATTTTATCCCTAAGGTAAGAAACCATACCTAATGAATATGCAAATCCCATAGAATGGGCTACAATGTCTATTTTACCGACAATCTTAGTATTATCAGAGTTCATTTTTACCTTAATTTTTCCACTCTGAATTTTTGACCATAAATCTTCGCCTGCTTGAGCACCATTCAAATATCTTTAATAAAAACCAACTTCATTTTTGGGATCATTATTTAACTTAACGCACTGTTCATTATACAAACACTCAGGGGCGCATTCATGAAGGATAGTCAATATTTCATCTGCAAATTCAAAATCACCAAATTTACCACCCGCACATATTGAAGAAAACATACTCTGAGCAAAATTTAATTTACTCGATGCAATGTTTCCATTAACATTGTGATTAGATGTTGTAATTAAATCATGACCATCAGCATAAACAACATTTTTTGTCCTAATCCGACGAATAAAATTATCGCCTGTTAATCCCCAATAGCTACCACTCTCTTTATAAAAATCATAACAATCATTAACAATATTTGGTGTTTTGGGGTAATCTTCGTTAAGACTTATAACACTATTCATTCTATATCCATTTACAAAGATTAATAAGTCTTTATTACTAACTCCAATTTTTTGAAAATAATATAACAACAAATCTATTCCATCTAAACTATTGGCATATCCAAAACACAACTTCAAAAGATAAACTTGATTCCATAATAATTTAAAAACAGAAGGATTTGAAGTATAATAATACGTTGTACTTAAATCCAACGAGCTGTTTCCAGCTATAACTGACACCCTAACATCATCATTTGTACAAATTTTAAGAGAATTGTAGAATCCATTAATAGGTCCGGAATAAACCTCGTTTGTAGGCTTTATCAAAATAAGTTTATTACCGGAAATAGGCATTGTAATGCCAATGTATCCAGGAAAGTTAACACCTATCAAGTTAATATCTTTTGCAAATAATACACTATTATTAAATTTTGGGTCATATTGAAATTCAGAATCTCCATGCCTAATTGCGCAAAATAAATCATAAATAAACTGTCTAACTTCATTCTGTGAAATAGATTTAATCCTTCCTATCTTTTCAATATTACTAGAAATGGGCTTGCCTAAACCAGCATCAGATTTAAGTATGTTGACATTTGTAATTGAAAATTCTTCCTGTTCTATGTAACATTCGTTCGAACATCTACTAGGAAAATTAACCAATATGTCTGTATATAATGTAGGTATATCATAATCATCATGAAACAATCCTTTGATGTTTGTGTAAAAATTACCATTTTTATTGCCAAGTATATTATAACTTCTATATTTAATACTTGCAATTTCAAATTTAATAATTGCACCTATAAAAACATCGTCATTAATTGATTCATTAAATGAATAATTATCAATGTCACTTGGCAGTTTGAATGGAGAACCTGATACAGAAAGAAAATAAGAAGCAGGGTCGATTGTAGATGTAGTGGAACACACAAAAGGATTATAACCACCTATTACCCTACTCATTGCAAGATTTGAAACAAAAACTCTAGCTTGGTTCGTCAAATCATTTTGGGAAAGAATTTCTGAATGTATTTCCTTCAAATGTTCAGCCTGTTCTGGGATTGGTAAAGCTTCTTCGCCAGGTAAATTCATTTTAATATACCAGATACCATCGTAAGATTCATTATTTGCAAAATACTGGTGCCCCCAAAAATTTACCTGACTAGATATATATTTATTCTCAATTTCTTCAATCCCCAATTCGCACAAGCAAGTATTATTTGTTTCTGTGATTGAATATGGCAAATCCTTGATTGGCTTAAAATTGTCAAGAGTGTTATTTATAATTGGACTGAGTGAAATAACACCAGAAACACTATTTTGAAATTTTACATCATCCAGGGTACACACTACATTTCTATCACCGTTATTATTACCGTTCTGTATTCCAGGCAATTGCTCACGCCAAATAGGAACTGGATAAAAACCTGCTTCCTCAAAGTAAGTTTTAATATTTATTGGATCATTCAAATCATAAACAACGAAATTAATTGTAGAAGTGCAAAGAACTCCGTTGTTTTCTTTTGTAACTGTAAGAAGCCAAGTTCCTATGTTATTTAATATTACGATCTTTCCTGATTCTGTCTCACCATTCCGATGTTGCCATTCATAAGTAATGAAATCCTCAATGCATGTTACAACAACACCGACATCAGGATTACATATGGCAGGATATTTAGGATAAGTAGTGGCTGTCATATCCGGATAAGAAAAATTATCTCTAATAACCTCATTCTGGCCATTAAGAAAAGGTGCATTTAAGAATAAAATAAAATGCAAGAGAAAAGATAGAACTGACTTTGTGAATATGAGTTTTGTTTGGGCTTGCTTTTTCATCGATTTTTAATAAATAGTACACATATCTCAAACAAAAAATATGCCAAACTATTTTAAATCCAAATTTTTGCTTGTGCACTTGTCAAATTTGACAATTTCAAATTAAAAATTAAAGCCATTTTCAATATTTAAATGTAAAATATTCTCCACAATCAAAGAGTTCTTAGTTGCTTACCAAATATTTTCAAACCTAAAAGCAGTATGCTTGTCTTAAAGGTCTTTTGGATCTAACAATATCTCATTATTCTTATTTTCTTCATGTAAAACTAAATTTCATCTATAACGTGATAGGTTCAGGAAATAAAGTAGAAATATAATTATTATGGAGTATTGTCTTGATACAAGCCCTAGATTGTTCTAATATCCATAAAATTAATAAAAATTATCATTACGCAAAACATCTTATTTTGCCTCAACAGTCCTCCCCATCACCCACAAATCATTGTCATACCTAAACTCCGCATGATCCGGGGTACCTCCATATTTTCCTCCTGTCATATATAATTTGTCCTTAAAGACAGCGGCCGCTACACCACCTCTGGGCAACCAGGGCGCATCCTGGGTCTTCCACGTTTTGCCATCTTCACTGTAAAGTACCTGGTTGGAAAACAAGCCGTTTCTATTGCAGCCCAGCAGCCATATTTTATCATCGTAGACCAAGGCTTTGTAACCAAATAATTGCTGACCGGGCAGGATCTGAGGGATAAGCTGCTGCCAATGCAGGGCATCGTCTGATATCCACACATCGCTGTCGAGTAAGTACAATTTATTCTTAAATGAAACGACCTGACTGCCGCTCCTCTTGCCAAATGGCAGGTTTTCGCCCTCCTTTACCCATTGGATGGCATCATCTGAACTCCAAATATCCGAGTAAGATCCGTTTTTATCCTCTCCCCCAATGATCCAAATTTTATCCTTAAACACAAAGGGGTGGTAAAAAAATCTTTCGGGAAGCTCACTTTGTTTGGCTGTTATACTCCATTTACTAAAATCTGTGGTGCTGTGGATGGCAGTAGAGAAATTATAACGCTCAATATTGCCGGTGAACCTGCCCAGCCCATACACAGCTCCCTTAAACTCAACATAGTCAAGGAAAGCCTGGTTGTCTACCACATCTTTTAGAGATGATTTCTGCCAGCTCCTACCATCGGTAGAATACCAAAAGCCATCGGGGTGGAGCAGCCACAAGGTATCTCTGATGGCCATCATTTGATAATTGTACGTCTTTTTCCAGTGGGCGCTTTCCATGTATTTCACCCATTCATAATCAATTGTGTCTTTATTGGATTCAACCACAAGTTTTTCTGACTTTGCACTGCCGTTACATCCATCGGCAACAAATGTTACCATCAATAGAAAACTGAATAAATGAGGTGTTTTTTTCATGGCAAAAAATGAAATAAAAAATTATCCTTTTTCTACAAAAGCTTTAAACGCATCCATGTATTTCATAGACTGTTTCTTAAACAAACCTTGCATCAGAAAGCCAAATACTTTCATTAGTCCTCTCATTTCAAAATAACTATTGGACGTCTGTTTCACAGTATGTGCGTCCAATTCTTCAAACCTGAGTTCTACCTCATTGTAGCCCATGCCACTTTGATAACCAAATTTTATTTGGCGAGGCAAATCTTGCTCGAGGATGGTTTCCGTGATCTTCATCTCCTTGTTTTTGTGCAAAAAATAAAAATCACTCTTGGCACCCACTTCGCCAGGCGTACCCGATAGATGCTCGATACGCGTAAGCCCCTCCATCCAGTGCTTTACACCCTCAGGATCTTTAAATTTTTGCATTACCTCCGCCATGGGTCGGTTGATGGTATTGGACAAGGTGTATTTCATAATGTCAATTTTTGCGTAAAAAAAGTCCCGGAATTTGTCTTTTGGAAATCAAATATATCAAATTTTATGCTTCGGCTATATTGATGTATGAGAACATACCATTTTCGTTTAACCTTGTTTTGCACCAAGACTGCCTAACTTTCCGCTTTGACTACACCCTTTGCGCTAAACGCTCTACGCTAAACGCTCTGCGCTACACGCTAAACGCTCTGCGCTAAACGCTTTGCCCTACACGCTCTACCCAAACTTTTTCTTCAATATTTTTATGGTCAGCCCCATCATCTCCTTCATTACCTCCACATCGATGTCGGACAACTTTTTAACATAGATACAACTCTTGCCCATGGTAAATTTGCCAAGTCGTGACAACAAATCATGACTTTCACCCATGTAGATGTAAAGAGATATCGCCGCTTTACGGGGAGAAAAACCTACCAGCGGCCAATCTCCCTCCTGCTTGCTCCTGTTTGATTTGTAATGGTAAACCCCAAAGCCAATGATCGAAGGTCCCCACATCCTGGGCTCAAAACCGGTATATTCCTGCATGATTCGGATCAGCTCATAACTGTCTTTTTTCTTTTGATCGGTATTGGCAAACGCCTCAATGAATTCATTTACACTGGCGTCTGTTACCTTGGTTTTGATTTCTGCCATCGTGGGTTAATTTTAATTCTACTTAAAAATTGGAATGGGAATAATTTATGTCTTTAACACCTTCTGCTGTTATTGCCTCAAAATCTTTTCCATCGCCTTACCCTTTGCCAGCTCATCCACCAACTTGTCGAGATAGCGGATCTTTTGCATCAGTGGATCTTCAATTTCTTCCACTCTATAGCCACAAATCACTCCTGTGATCTTATCTACATTGGGGTTCATCTGTGGCGCCTCTCCAAAAAATGTCTCAAAATCCGTCTTTTCCTCCAAAATCCGTTTTAGCTCCTTTTCTGTGTACCCTGTCAACCAAAAAATGATGGTGTCCAATTCTTCCTTCGTTCGCCCCTTTTTTTCAGCCTTTGCAATGTAATGCGGATACACACTGGCAAAAGACATTTTAAAAACCCTGGTGTTTTGCATGCTGTGGAAATTTGGTCAAATAAAAGAAAAATGCTTCAAATACTAAACTTTTATTCCAAATAATTAGTGGGCGCTGTTACTAGTCGTCACATGAATAAAATTTACTTCTAAGATGAGATGTTAAAGGTTGTCTCGCCACTTAAATGATAAGTTATTGGCATGAACCATTACCTCCCACCACTTTTGAACCACGGATTAGAGGGATTGCACGGATTTCACGGATTTGGGATTGCTTTGATTACACGGATTTGGGATTGCTCGGATTACACGGATTTGGGATTGGACGGGTTGCATGGATTATTTACTTTCGACTTTTCAGGGGTTAGTTAATAAAAATAATTTTACGCCCTCTTAATTTTTACCATTGTATATAGATATTGCGAATGTTTTCGTCTCTACTTCACAATTCAGAAACATCATATCTTATAACACCACTCTTTTAAATGTCATGGACTTACTCCCAAAATTGATCAACAGTCCGACTTCCATCCGGTAGGCTTTGAGGTAGTTTAGGATCTGTGCCAAATGTACGTCCTGCAATTCAATGATGGCTTTGATTTCTACGACGATTTTATCTTCCACAATAAAATCAGCCCTCCTTGTTCCAATGGGCTCCTTTAGGTCTTTGTAAAAAATATCCATTTCGATTTCCCTCTGGTAATTCAGACCTTTGGCCCACAACTCATAGGCGAGGGCTCTTTGATAAATGACTTCCTGAAACCCATTTCCCAAAAATCCGTGGACTTCAAATGATGCCCCAAGGATTTTTTCTGTAATGTCTTTGTACTTTAATTTTTCCATAAGCGTATATATAAATATTAATTAATAATCCGAGAAATCCCAAAATCCGTAATAATCCGTGGTTCAGACAACTGACGACAAACCTCTTTACAATCTTAAAACTCCACTTCTATCAAGACTGCATTTTGTTAGTATCTGATTGACTATATACAAAAATATTACATTATAGCTGAGTTGTCAATATCTATTAGTGTGGCAGCACCTCCTACAATTCCTCCAACACTTCCTGCGCTTTCACCAACGGGTCCCATTCCCGACCGCGAAAGATCCATCGAAACCAGGGTTTTTCACGGTTCTTTATTCGGATGTTGATGAACAATCCTAAAGCAACAGCGGCAAATAAAATAACGGTGGAAAACAGCAATGACTTGGCAAGGGGAGAAATTTCATTGATAAATGATTCGGTCCACCAAAAGGTAGTCCATAGGGGGAGCTGGAGAAATAAGATACGACTCACCCAAAGGGTAGATACGGTGAGATGGGCTATGCGCTGTTGTACTGCTGACACGGCGTGGCTGACATCTGTTTGATAGAGCAAGATAAGTTGGTATAGGTAAACTCCTATCGCCACTTTGGTAATGGCGCTTTGCAGCAAGGCTGACCAAAAAAAGTAAGGACTGGCAATGCCGTAGGTAGCCACCAGAATGCTGTCTACAAATACCACCCATAGCAGGCCAACGACCAGGGTAAATATTTTGATGGGCCGCATGGAAGAAAACAATTGCTGCAGTTTCAGTGTCTGCACTTCTTTTGCCAGGACTTTGTTCATCTCCATGCTTTGCTGTAAATGAACCTGCTGGTTCTGCCAAAGCTCAGTGAGTTCTGTAATATTCATATTAATTATTTATTTAATGTGTTTGTCATTGATTTTAATTCATTTCGGATCCTTGATAGCCGCGTTGAAACATTGGTTTCGGTATATCCCATGATGAGGGCGATTTCTTTATGGTCCTTACCTTCTAAATAAAGCAAAAGAAGGGCTCTGTCGATTTCCTTCAGGGTTTGAATCATTTTATACAGTTCATCCAATCGCTCCTGGTCTCTATCAACTGCCGGATGCAGGATGTGCATTACATCGGTGGCACTGGTTTCTCTTCGTTTCTCTTTGCGATAGGCAGAAATACAGGTATTGAGGGCAATTCGATACACCCATGTGCTCTCTGCAAACCGATCGTCGTACCTTTCAAAACTTCCCCATAGTTGCAAACAGATGTCCTGCACCAAATCATCTATCTCCATGCCGGTGGCATAAGATCTGGCTACCTTATACAGGATGCCTTTGTGTCTTTCCAGCAAGGCCAGATAGGCGTCTGTCTTGTGGGTCCTGGATTCTTTATTGAAAGTCAAATCTTAGTTTTTACCTATTATTCGTTGATATCGATCAAATGTCACACTTTACATAGATAATTTTCATTGTTTCATTTTTTTCTTTAACCAGCGTATATCTGCCTTTTGATTACATTGATCAATGGCTTGTCTTAGAAACTGATTTCTTTTTTCTGTATAACCCAGTTTTTCATACAAGCCGGCAATGGTGGCATCGATCATATATTTCTGACTGTCTTCGATAGTGGAACGCAAAGCTTCTAATTCATTGACCAATTGGAGATCAGCTCTGTGAAAGATTGCAGCAGTTAAAGCCTGCAATCTTACCATTGGATTTTCAGCATCTGCTTCATGCCATTTTGTGTACAGTTGTTCAATCATTTTCCAAGGCGTTTGATCAAACGAAGGGGCAGCCGCATGAAGGGAAGCTATGACCGCTTCCAGGTACCAGGTAATAGGTCTATCAGTAGGTTTTGCCAATGCCAGGTGATGGAAGCCCGCTCCCTTCAGAAACTCATCCCATAGTTGTCGATCTTGCTCTTCCAGGGTGAGCCAGTCGCCTGCAACATCCATTCTGGCTGGAAATCTGCTTAGATGAAAATAAAACAAGGCCAAAAGTGCCTGAATTTGAGTATCCCTAACCAGCTCATTTACCAATTTTAGCAGCCTCAATGCCTCATAACACAATGAAATGTCCACACTCTTATCTCCTTGTTGCGACTTATATCCTTCATTAAAAAGGGCATAGAGAATTTCTAAGAGGGTAGGTATTTGGTTAACCGCGATATGGATGTCGGCTTCCTTTTGGATCCAGGTTGTGTCTTGCGCAAGTTTTAATTTATTGCGGTACAAACTCTTTCTCACCGCCTCAAAATGTAAGCCCATGGCCCTGGCCAATTCAGCGGGGGAAAAGCCACATAGTATGTGCAAAGTGGTAATAATGCGGTCTCTTCTGCTCAAAGGCAAATTGACACAGACCAGCAATAATCTAAGCTGACTATCTTTAATGTAAGATCCATCTATTTCAATTGCGGCTTCATCCATCTTTGTTTCAACCTCAGCCATTATGTCGGGCCTATGACTCTCTTTGCGCAATTGATTGAGTAGTTTTCGATGCGCCACGGTCATCAACCAGGCCTCTGGTACCTTGGGGAGTCCCTCATACCGCCAACGAATTAGTCCTGCTTCAAAGGCATCCTGTACGGCATCCATAATCAACTCAATGTGGTGTACACCAAACCTTCGCATAAGCACAGCCACCACCTTTCCCGAAACTTCGCGAAAAAGATGGTCGACCTGCTTGTTACTTTCCCCTATTGGATCAGCCTTCTTCACCGGTTGGAATTACTTCCCTAAGCTCAAGATTGGCACCAATTTCCAATGCCGGACAGCCCTTGGCTATTTCAACCGCTTCCACGAGTGAAGAGGCCAGTAAAAAGTAGTAGCCGCTAATACACTCCTTACTCTCAATAAATGGTCCGTCCTTGACCAGGCGTTCATTGCCTGAGATGGTAGCACCTGCTCCTTCCAATGGATTGCCTCCTTTAAAATGTCCTTTGGAGATGAGCTCTTCTACCCATTCCATGTGTTTCTGAATGTCCGCCTGCATGTCATCTACACTCATCTGTCCATAGTCTGCATTTTCTCTGATCAGCATCAAAAATTCTTTCATTGTCTTTTGTTTTAAAGTGGTAAAATAAATGTTTTCATGGTAATGACACACAATGTTGTGAAAATGGGACAAGGGAACAGGTAGATATTTTCATATATTCATATTTTCATATGTTCATATGATTTGATTGGGGAATTAAACTTAAGTGATCCACATAACAGAAAAGGGTGCTTTACCCTATACGATGGTTTTATTTAATAGGTTTGAGCTGGTCGAAACCAAACATTGAAACCTATGACCTCCTCTATTACTTGAATCGCTGCCGACAATTTATATCAATCCTCAACACCAAATCAAAGTGAAAAACTACATTTGATTAAAATTGAATCTCTATGAAAAAAACCCGTGGTCAATTGATTTATCGAATAGTTTGGTATACCAGCATCATTCTGCTCATATTTCAAATTCAGCTGTTCGCCCATACACCAACAGATTTAATTAATGGATATGCAAAGGTGTTGGGGTTTGACTCCATTCCAAATGCCGGAAATATCATCCTTGATAGTCGTCATATTTGTCCGGGTGAACTGCAGGAAATTAAAGTAGTTGGTAATTCAAAAACAGCACACCAGTACATTTTTATCGCTGATGCCGATGGAACCATCATTCATGCGCGAGAAACAGATCTATGGCATTTTGCCTTTCCATCCTGCGGGAAATATCAGGTAATTTCTTTCAACTGCACCGATTCTACCCAAACCAACTCATGGATAGGAAGAAAAATAAATGAACTGCCAAACAGCGTATGCCATCTTACATTCATCTCAATTGATGTTAAAAGCACTACTCCACCCAAATTCACCTATCTTCCTGATGATATAACTGTAAATTGTATTCAATCGCCTCTCCCTTTTAGCGATGGCCTTCCTTATATTGATCAGTGTGGCATAAAAAGGTTAGCCCCTCTTATAAATAGAAGCACTGATTTCTGTCTTCCTGAAACTGCTCACCGGGTTTGGCAAATCAACGATGGCTGTGGATTTCCAATAATACACACACAAAAAATCACTAATAAATATGGAAATCTTCCTGCTATCTTTATAAATCCTCCGGCAAATATTACTTTAAGTTGCAATAGTGAAAATTACACTGTCCCATCTCTCGATATCTCTAATTACGAACAATACTGTAATATTCAACTATCCATACCCCCCAAAGTTGAATCCGATTCAAGTCCCTGTGGAGGCACTATAACAGCAATCTGGAGATATACCGATGCATGTAATCGTACCATAACACATTCCCAATCTATTACTAAAACCCCAATGAGTCTGGCCAACTTCATCAACCCCCCAAGAGATATCACTTTGTCCTGCGGAATGAAACCCGTCATTGATTCACTTGCTTACAGCAATGGAAGTAGTGAATGCACATTACAAGGTAAAGTCCCTCCTCAAATCAAAGGCGACCCCTCTAAGTGTGAACCAGTCACAATCACCTGGCAATTTACAGACGAATGCCAAAGAACAATCACGCACATCCAGTCAATAACATGGATCACAAGTCAAAAAAAGACAAGCTATGATAAAGCATTTCTACATGCCAATGAAGTAAAGCCACAAAAAGAGATTCCTGTAGTGTGGGAATAATGCTCTTAACATGTTCAAATATTTATATGCTTGTGCTTATAAAAACAAAGTTTTTGTAGGTATTCAAATGCATAGATACCGCAATTGATATGAACATAGCCCCCGCATCAGTAAACTGATGCGGGAGCACCATATGAACATATGAACATATTTCACCGGATGCTCCGTTCCTTGCCCCAACGCCTCAATAGAGGTGTAGGGGCCCGATGCTCCGTTGCTCCGCTCCCGGATACTCCGTTCCCCGCTCCCAATTGAACTTTTTAACCCAAACATTTGTTTCAACAAACAAATACGCAATCATGGACCGTAAAGACTTTATCCGCAAAACTTTGTTGGGCACAGGCATCCTGGTAACGGGAGCAGGCAGCATCAAAGCCCTGAACAATGACATTGACGAATTAACCCCACTGGAACCTATAAAAGACGATCAAATTCTTGGTTTTAATCATCTACCCAATACCCAATCTTCCATCATGAACAAAAGCGTTTTACATAAGGCATCAACCAGGGGACATGCAGATCACGGTTGGCTACAGAGCTACCATACCTTTAGTTTTGCCAATTATTACAATCCTGAGAGGATGCATTTTGGCGTGCTCAGAGTCCTCAACGACGACACCGTTCAGGGTGGCATGGGCTTTGGTACCCACCCGCATGACAACATGGAAATCATCAGCATACCCCTTGAGGGAGATCTGGAACACAAAGACTCAATGGGCAATGTGGCCGTCATCAGAAACGGCGACGTACAGGTGATGAGTGCCGGAACCGGCATTACACACAGTGAATACAATAAAAACAGAGACGCTACCGTCAAATTTCTTCAGATTTGGGTCTTCCCAAATAAAAGGAATGTTACCCCCAGATACGATCAAATTACTTTAAAATCAGAGGATCGTCACAATCAACTCCAGCAAATCCTCTCCCCCAATGCAGATGATGCAGGTGTTTGGATCCATCAGGACGCTTGGTTCCACCTCGGTCAATTTGATGCAAACAAAGGCAGCAGCTACTTGCTTAAAAAGAAAGGTAACGGCCTTTATGCATTTGTACTCAGTGGCTCTTTTGAAGTCAATGGTCAAGCCCTCGAAAAGAGAGATGGTCTGGGCATCTGGGATGTAGACCAGATTGATCTAAAGGCGCTCGGCTCAGGAGGCGAAATCCTGCTTATGGAAGTTCCTATGGCTATGTAAGCGTCCTTGAGAAGCAAGGGCGCTGCAAGGGCGCAAGATAGTGCGCCCATTCCCCTCTACCCCATTTCATCACCCCACAGCAGCAGTCTCCAGCTTTCTGAATCCACTTCTCAGCATCAGAGGAGTGGTGAGTGTGGTAAGTACACCCATGATAACAAGGATTGAAAATACTTCCAGGTTGATCAATCCTGCCTTGTAGGCAATATTGGCAATGACCAACTCCATAATACCACGCGCATTGAGGCCAATGCCCATGAGCAGAGAAAATCGGCGATCCAAACCCGCCATCTTGCCCCCCAGATAGCCACCTATGATCTTGGATAAGTAAGAAACCAGCACTACTGCTACCAGCAAGCCTATATTTTCAATAGAAGAAATATTGAACTCCAATCCTATACCGGCAAAAAAGATGGGGGCCAGAAAGCCCATGGCTATCGATGAGGTGGTGGATTCAATGTTTTTGAGGTTGTCTTCTCCTATCACCGTCGAACTGATCAGCATTGAGGCAAAAAAGGCTCCAATTATGAAGTGAAAACCCAAGGATTCTGTCACCGTAGCAAACAAAAGGACAAAGGCAAAAAACAGGGCAAATAGGGGTTCCTTTCCTTTGAGAAAAAGTAAAAACCGATTGAGGTACTCTTCAAAGTAGTTTCCTTTGAGAGATACTCTTTTGATCATTAAATAGCTAAAACTTAAGATCACAATAAATCCTATCAGTTTTAACAGAGAAATGGCTGTAACTTGTAAGATAACCGCCATCGACATATCTGTGTCTTTGATATTCAATAATACCCCTAATACTGTAAGGGCAAGTACATCATCAAAAATGGCTACAGAAATAATTTTTTGACCCACCTCAGAATTTATCTTTCCCAGATCCATCAGAATTCGAATGCTGACAGGAAGTGCCGTAATGGCTACGCACAATCCTATAAAAACAGTAGTCATTGCCTCCTGACCAAACATATATCCCACGCCAAAACCACACAGGATCGGTAGAAAAAATGCCATGATTGAAATCAACAAATTTCTGCCCCTCAATGACTTCAGTATGTCATCAATATTAATTTCCAGCCCTGCCAGGATCACAAGCAGAAATACACCCAATTCAGAAATAACTTTTATTTCCTCTGTTCTATGAATCAGATTAAGCAAGCTGGGTCCCAGAATAATTCCTGCTATAATTTCACCAATCATTGCAGGTTGTTTCAGACGTTCAAAAATTTCACCAAAAAACCTGGCGGAAACCAACAGGATAAGCAAATTGGTAAAAAAGGGCAATTCAAAGTGAGGCAACTCCAGGTGCATGGCAGCTTTTTTATATTTTAGAGACGAAATAAAGTCCCAATACCATATTTCGTTACCGTATAATTTCCAAATGCCTATTTTAAAATAAGGTTCATTCTGTTGCTTTAATTTTTGCTTAGAAAATGATTAAGAATTTGTGGAGATAAAAAACTTCAAATGACTTTGAGATAAAGTTATATTGACCCATGTCAGTGCAATTACCTTCATTTCCTTATAATTTTACACTATCTTGTTAAAACATATAATAAATGGGCGGTATGGCGGTATTAAAAATCAAGTTGGGGATTCTGGTTCTTTATGTTGCTGTTTCAGCATTGGCATGCAAGTCAAAAGAAATAACCTATACGGTGATTCCCCAACACATTACCGAATCGGTTTATGCCTCGGGGACCATCAATGCGGTTGGCCAGTATGAAGTATATTCAATAAACACCGGCATTATCCAAAAAATTCATGTACAAGAGGGAGATGTGGTGAAGAAAGGACAGGTGTTGTTTACCCTCCAGGATATGACACCCAGATTGCAGGAAGACAATGCCAGACTTGCAGCAGCTTTTGCAGAAAGTAACCGGAAAGGGGAAAAACTTAATGAAATCAATGACAACATTTTGTTGGCACAAAAAAAGCTTGCCAATGACTCAACTCTTTATGCCAAACAAAAAGAACTATGGTCACAAGGCATTGGATCAAAAAACGACCTGGACCAAAGAAGTCTGGCCTTTGAATCATCGCTCTCTAATCTAAAGGCGCTGCGCTCCCGATACCGCGATGTTAATAAGGAATTGAACTTCCTCAGTGCCCAAAGTCAACAACAGCTATCTATAAGCAGTCAGGTACGCAAAGACTATGCTGTACTGAGTAAAATAGATGGCAAAGTATATAAAATCAACGTAGACGCCGGGGAATTGGCAATGCCGTCCAAAGCGCTGGCCTTGGTGGGTGATGATATGGACTTTGAAATAAATTTGCAAATCGATGAAAAAGACATAGTCAAATTACAGAAGGGACAAAAAGCAGCCATCAGGATGGATGCCTATGGAGATCAGGTCTTTGAAGGCACCGTTGAAAAAATATACCCGATTATGGATGAAAAGACCCACAGCTTTACAGCCATAGCCCAATTTACAAAAGCACCTAATCAACTCTATCCCTTCCTCACGGTAGAAGCCAATATCTTGTACAAAGAAAAATCAAATGCATTGGTCATACCCCGAAATTATTTGATCAACGACAGCCTTGTCAACATGGGCAAGGATCAACTAAAGAAAATATCAACCGGAATCAGGGACTACCAAATGATTGAAATTACGGCAGGACTTAAAGCAGGTGACGTCATTTTTAAGCCCTCCAAATAATGGTACGCATTAATCTTGATATCGCCAAATCATTAATGACAGCCCGTTGGCAACAAACCGGAGTCGCTGCAGTTGGAGTCACTTTTAGTATAACCATGTTTATCGCTTTGCTGGGCTTTATGAATGGATTAAATGAAATGTTGGATGGCCTTATCATCAACCGCACTGCCCACGTTCGCCTCTATAATGATATCAGTCCCAACAAAAACCAACCCATTACTTCTGGAAAAGATAGTACCAAAGAACATCACTTCATACATTCCCTGAAAGCAACCTCGGTCAGGAAAGACATCTACAATGCCCCTCAAATTATGCAGGCATTAAAACAAGATCAAAGAGTCATCGGCATTGCCCCCCGACTGAGCGCCCAAATACTATACAATGCGGGGACCATTGACATAACCGGAGTGCTCAATGGCATAGAGGCTGATGCAGAGAGCAACTTGTTTCACTTTTCAGATTACATCTCCAGGGGAGAAGCGAATGACTTGAACAACATACCCAATGCCGTCATATTGGGCAAGGGAGTGGCAGAAAAATTACTGGTAGAACCCGGAGATGTTGTACAGGTTACCACTTCGCAGGGTAATAAACTAAGTCTTAAGGTAGTGGCCTTCTTTCAATCCGGCATCGCAGAATATGACAAAGTACAAAGTTTTGTATCCATTGAAACGGTTCAGAAATTATTAGGCGTCTCCAAATCTTATGTGAGCGATATTCAGGTGAAACTCACTGATATCACCCTGGCACCCGCCTATGCTAAAGAACTGTCTGCCGTTTACCAGGTCAATGCAGAAGACATCCAGACAGCGAATGAACAATTTGAAACCGGTTCATTTATCAGATCGTTGATTTCTTATGCGGTGGGAATAACCCTGCTGATAGTTGCCGGTTTTGGCATATACAACATCCTCAATATGATGATTTACGAAAAGATGGACACCATTGCCATTCTTAAGGCCACCGGCTTTTCAGGTGCTGATGTACGGTCTATATTTATGTACATCGCTTTGAGCATTGGCCTTGTAGGTGGACTTGTTGGATTAATCATAGGTTATGTGTTGTTGAGAATTATAGACACCATACCTTTTGTAACAGCGGCACTGCCCACTATCAACACCTATCCGGTAGATTATAATCCGGTGTACTTTTTTATTGGCATTACATTCTCGCTGATCACCACCGCTTTGGCAGGCTTTTTCCCATCCCGCAAAGCCAGCATTGTAGATCCTGTTACCATCATCAGAGGCAAATGATAAAAACAGAACCCATACTAACAGCCAACGGCATTGAAAAATATTTCAATGATCCGGTTCGAGTTAAAGTACTAGACAATATATGCTTCGAAATACAAAAAGGCGACTTTGTAGCCATCACCGGAAAATCAGGCTGTGGCAAATCCACCCTACTCTACATTTTAAGTACCCTGGACACAGATTATGATGGGCAACTTTGGTTAGAAGGAAAACTCACTTCAGGAAAAACCGACAAAGAACTGGCTTTGATCCGCAACCAAAAAATTGGCTTTGTCTTTCAGTTTCATTACCTCCTCAATGAATTTACGGTATTAAAAAATGTAATGTTACCAGCCTTAAAACTGGGTCAAAAATCAAAGGAAGAAATTGAGCACGACGCAATACAAAATCTCAAATTACTAGGCATGGATCAAAAAGCCCTGAAAAATGCCAATCAACTTTCAGGTGGTGAAAAACAAAGGGTGGCCATTGCCAGAGCCCTCATCAATCAACCCCTCATCATCATGGGCGATGAACCCACCGGCAACCTCGATAATAAAAACACAGACATCGTCTATGACATATTTAAAGAACTAAGCACCACTTTTCAACAGACCCTTCTTATAGTTACCCACGATCAGGAATTTGCTGCCAAAACCCATCGCACCCTGGTGATGGAAGATGGGAGGATGGTGTAGGCACCCTTAAAAGGTTCCCTTATCTAATTTTTCACAGAACAGCGTAAAAATCTTATTGGCGAGTTCACATATGGTGAAAACAAATATATGATTTAGAAAAAAGGTACAAAAATCATTGAACTTTTTGCCCAAACTTTGCAAACAAAGAACTTAACCATTTTGCATTGTATCGGTAATCATTTAACCAAAAACGCATGTACCATGAAAACGAAAAAACTAAACAGTCAGCGATATGCCGGAATCTGTCCTAATTGTTACCATCTATAAAAATAATCTTCCGATACAAAGAATAAAGTTGTTAAATTTATAGGTAAAACATGAAAACTATATTTATTCAATTTTACTTAAGGGTAGTCTTAATTGGAATTATCGCTCTTATTTCTACGCTAATACCTACCGGTGTTTTTGCTCAAAAATACCATAGCCACATCATTGAAAGAGGCGATACACTTAATGCAGGGTTGCAGTTCCTCCAATTAAATGGTAAATATTATATTAACGAATTTTACCGCTGCAATACCCATGCTTTTGGCTGCCACCGCATTATTGAAATAGACCCCAATGGTCGCAACTTAAAATTCTCCGATGAAATCAAAGCCACCTCCGAAAAAGGTATGATGGCAGCCGATGCCAACAAAAATAGATTGGTGGTACTTGGGAGCTTTAAAGAAAACGATACCCTTAATTCTTCATTAAAATTTGTTTTAGTCGACCCTTCAACCCTTAAAATCAGCAAAATCCTTGATTTTCCTGGAATTGACAGCCTTTTGTACGTGGTTCCTCATTTTATTGTTAATTCAAAAAACAACTGGTACGTTGGGGTAAATGGACGAAATATGGTAACAAAAAGAAATCAGCTCTGTATATTAAAACTAAATGATGAATTTCAATTAGAACTGCTTACAAAAATCTATCTGCCATACGGCTCACAATTATTGCATGAAGCTTACATGGATAGCAATAACAATCTAAAAGTTCACTACCATTTCGATAATGATGTTAACGGTTCCAAATCCGTAATCGCTACCTATGATGAGAATCTCCATCTAATAAAAAGTCATACATCTGGATATGCTTCAATCAGACAGCTCCCTGTTGGCATGGAAATACCGGGCAATAAGACGCTCTTTGCCATTATAAGTGATTTGGGCTCCTTTTCAGCCGAACTTGATGTGCTGGATAGTCAAAACAATGTTAAAAAATTGACTCCATGGAATGCGCAACCAGGCCAATTCAGAGAAATCGAAAAACTAATTTACTCAAAAGATGGCAATTACATAGGTGGAGGCAAATATGCAGATGCAAACAACGGTCCCTTAGGTAGGCAGCTTATGTTCTTTAAAGTGAATAAAGCAGGTACTCTTGTGTTTGAAAGGTATTTTGTCATGGACAATATATATCGTTATGGAGGATATACGGATATAAATGATAATATTGAACTGGAAGATGGCAGCTTTCTGGTTGTTGGCCTGCTACAAACATATAGGCATGAGGAAAACAGCTCTCTAAAAGAAAGCTCAGACCTCATTTGGATGCGTCTCTCTCCACTAGGCTGCTTTAGCGATGAAAGTTGTCTGATTGAGGTAAATATTGAAAATACAATCGTTGGTACAAGTAACGCAAATCAGTCCTCCATGGAATCTTCACACCTGTTTCCAAACCCGGCTTTTGACCAGATTTCATTTTCAGGCAATTTTCCTCCGCATGAAATTAGATTCTCCGATATCATGGGCAAGTCTATTATAGTGACATCTTCAACCAGTGGCACTTTTGATACATCAACTCTGCCACCTGGCTTAAATGTGGCTTCCTGGACAGAAGAAAAACGATTGCGTAGCCAAAAAATCTTGATCATAAAATAACCCCAATAAAATTCCCCCATACCGCCGGGTTCATATCTCAACACCTCATTATATTGACTTAACCGTCTTTTTAGTGCTATCCTTTCCTCCCCCTACACCAGTTTAACGGTATCGGGGCTCCCTTACTTGTCCATATGGCGGCGAAACAGCGAAGGACCGGCCGAATGCCTACTCTATGATTTCCGGTATTTTCGACCCATAACGGTTTTATGTAGCCTTTAGCATTGGAGGCTGACCATCTTTGTCAAAAAAGAAACCATGAGGTTTAGTAGCACCCTAATCATTGCTTTGGCTTGTATCCATACCCTTTTTGGACAAATTAAGGTAGCCCAGCATGTATTATCATCGGGGGGATTACAAGCAAAAACCGGAAACATCTCGGCCAGCGGCACCCTCGGCGAAACCTTTATTTTTGGGGGTAAAAATGCCAACTATTTCTACTGTCAGGGCTTTCAGAGTGGCAATGAAGCCACCATTACAGCGGTCTTCGATACAGAAATCCAGGCCTTACATCTAAGTTATTATCCCAATCCCAGCCATGACTTTATTCAAATCCAATGGGAGAAAAAGGGGCTCATTTCTCAATTTTTACTCCTCGATGAAAAAGGAGCTCTGATTCATAAATTCCAGGTCAACTCCAATGATAATGTACAAATTCTTGACCTGAGAGATTTGATGTCGGGAAAATACATCCTGCAATATGTTGACTTCAATAACCAAACCCGAGCAGCGGGATGGATCCTTTTTACCAGATAAATTTTTAAACCATGAGAAAATACATTTTCTTATTTCTGATTATTTTCAATCTGCCTTTATTGTTGATGGCCCAAACACCCAATGTCATCAATTACCAGGCTTCGATTAAGGACGAAAATGGCAAACCATTGGCCAATGAATCTGTTAGCGTGAGTATCAGCATCACTACCAATGGGGGAAATTTTAGCGATACCCAAACCGCAACGACCAACGAATTTGGGGTGGTTAACCTTCAACTGGGGGGACCCGCTCTAAAAGCCATCGATTGGTCAAAGGGTGGTTCGAGCTACTCCATCTCTGTTTCCAGCAGCAAGGGAAGCATAGACCTGGGCTCTATCAACATGGCTACCGTACCCTATGCACTGTATGCCGAAAAATCAGGTAGTTCTTTGCCCGGTCCTGCTCCTAAACATGAATGGGACGGATCTTCCATCAGATTTGAAAATCCCGATGGCAGTTTCGGTCCTTGGGTAAATCTAAAAGGAGAGCAAGGCAATAGCGTTACTGTTGTGGGCTCAGTGGCGACTCCAGGCGACCTTCCACAGAATTATCAGGGAAATGTAGGTGATCTTATCGTAGTGATTTCCGACGGTGGTGGCTATGTTTGGGACGGCAGCAAATGGGTAAACCTGGGTAAAATCCAAGGTCCACAGGGGCCTAAAGGAGATAAAGGTGAAAAAGGAGATAAGGGAGAACAAGGCTTACAAGGTGCTCAGGGAGCACAAGGAGTAGCAGGGGCTACAGGGCCTAAAGGAGATACAGGTCCACAGGGACCTCAAGGTGCAACAGGACCTCAAGGGCCGACAGGCTCTCAGGGACCAGCTGGCACAGGGGTTAGCATTGTGGGTACTGTACCCAATCCCAATGCACTGCCTGCCAATTACAACGGCAATGTTGGCGATATGTACATATCATTGAGCAATGGCGTGGGCTACTTGTGGAATGGCAGCGTATGGAACGGTGTAGGCCAAATCCAGGGACCCACCGGTCCACAAGGGCCTCAGGGTCCGGTAGGGCCTACAGGTGCCACGGGACCACAGGGCGCAACCGGTGCAATGGGGGCAACGGGCGCTCAGGGACCTGCAGGACCACAAGGACCTACTGGATCTACGGGTGCCATTGGTCCCCAAGGGCCACAAGGGCCTCAAGGTTTACAAGGACTGCAGGGTCCGGCTGGTCCGCAAGGGCCGGCAGGGCCTCAGGGAGCTACCGGAGCTATGGGTGCCAAAGGTGATAAAGGAGATACTGGTGCTACTGGGGCAGTAGGGGCAACAGGACCGGCGGGGCCTCAGGGACCCGCAGGACCCCAGGGAGCAACTGGTGCTATGGGAGCCACCGGAGCAGTAGGTCCGGCAGGAGCAACAGGACCGGCAGGACCAGCAGGGCCTACCGGGGCAACAGGTGCAACTGGGGCAACCGGAGCCAAAGGGGATAAAGGTGATACCGGACCGGCAGGGCCACAAGGTCCAGCAGGGCCTACTGGTGCCACAGGAGCAGCTGGCGCAACCGGACCCGCTGGACAAACCGGACCGGCAGGACCCCAGGGTCCAGCAGGACCAACTGGAGCTACAGGTGTTGCAGGTGCTACAGGGCCGGCAGGAGCTACAGGGCCAGCGGGAGCTACAGGGCCAGCGGGACCGCAAGGTGCAAAAGGCGATAAGGGTGATATTGGTCCCATTGGACCAGCTGGGCCAACAGGCGCCACGGGACCGCAAGGAGCCCAGGGACCTGCAGGACCGGCAGGTACATATACAGCTGGTACTGGCATAACCATTGCATCCGGAACTATCACCAACAGCGGAGATACCAATCCCAATGACGATGTCAATAACAATGATCAGTTTGATGGCGATGTATCAGGTACCTATGGCAATATTACGGTCAATAAAATTAAAAACTTAAACCTGCCGGCAGGTAATCCTACAAATGGTCAGGTAATGGTATTCAACGGCACTTCATGGTCTTATGTTACGCCAGCAGGATCTACTCCTTATACAGCCGGAACGGGAATTAGTATTGCTAGTAATACCATCACTAATACCGGAGATACCAATGCAAGTGATGACCTTACCAATTCCACCAATTTTGATGGCGACATTTCCGGTAACTTTGGAAATGTATCGGTAAATAAAATAAAGGGGCGCACTATTTCAACCAACACTCCTACAGAAGGACAGGTACTCACCTATTCAGGAGGACAATGGAAGCCCGTAACCCCATCCACCGGTGGGGGTGGAGGTGGCGTTTTAGCTGGTGCTGTCAATTCAAACGGTGCTGTGGCTTATAGCAATGGTCTTACCATTACCACCCAAAGCGACAATGTAATAGTAACAGTACCTGGTAATCCCCTAACAGCATCCAACAATGCCATTGTGGTCACCTCCAGAACTACTGCCAAAACATTTGAGGTATCCTATTCAGGAGGAAGCGCCATTATCCATGCAACTTCCGGATCAGCCTGGCCATGTGCCTTCATTGTTACCCAATGATAACCCTGATTACAAATAAACTACCATTTTCAGACTCAAAGAGTTGGGTTTTAATCCTCTTTTTTTGTGTCCTTGCCCAACTCAACAGGGCAGGGGCACAAGATAGAGTGACGGTAAAAGGCAACCTCAATGCAGGCGGCGAGGTGTACGATGTCAATGGTATCAGCAGTAGAAGAAGTCCTTATAGCTATTCGGTAGCGGGCACAATTAATTTTGCTTACAAAGGTTTTAATCTTCCCATCACAGGAAGTTACAGAGATGCACAATTCAGTTATGATTATACTTTCAACAGACTCGGCTTAAGTCCCAGTTACAAGTGGGTCAAACTGCATTTGGGGTGGAGCAATATCAACTATTCTGCCTACACCCTATCAGGTCGATCCTTTTTTGGAGTAGGGCTGGAACTAACTCCCGGAAAATGGTATTTTTCAGCATTAAAAGGAAAACTACAAAATCCTCTGGCCATAAAAGATACACTGGTCTATGGTGCCAATCTGATTCCAGGCTACGAAAGAAACATTGAAGGAGCAAAGTTTGGCTATCGAAAATCAAAAAGTAAGCTTGAACTGATGGCTGTGAGGACCTTTGATGATGTCAATGGCCCTGCACCTAGTGGAGATGTCAATCAGCTTTATGGTTATCAGGTGTTGACACCCAAAGAAAATCTTACCCTGGGCTTGAATGCCGGACTGGAATTGTTTAAGAGAATAGAATTGTTCCTCAATACGGGTCTTTCTGCTTATACAGCCGATGCATTGGATACCTTCACCATTAAGTATGGCAATGAAGTACCCGCCTTTGCCAAAGATTTATTTCAGGCCAATTCAACCAGCCGTTTTTCTCTTGCCGGTGATGGAGGAATCAATCTGAGAATAAGAGGAAATAAAATAGGATTTAAATACCGAAGAGTAGACCCCTTTTACTCCAATCTGGCAGCCAACTTTTTCCAAAACGACATCGAACAAATCACCTTTACAACCGGCCTAAATCTCTTTAAAAGAAAGCTGAGATTTGATGGACAGTTGGGCATGGAACACAACAACCTGACCCAACTCAGAAGCCAAACTGCTAACAGGGTTATTGGCAATGCAGGTATCAATCTAGTGCCATCTGAAAAATTAAACCTCGGACTAAGGTACACCAACTACCAGACAGAGTCCATGAATGAAATCCTCCAGCTTAATGACACTTTAAGATTTGTCACAGTTTCTTCTCAATATGGCTTCAATGCTGATTATACCGTACCTGGGCTTATCAAGAGGATGAATTTTACGCTTTACCTCAATTACAATACGGTGAAAGATGAAAGTCAGAATGAAAGTTTAGGAGATATAAGTGTCTTTACTGCGGGTTTGAGTCATGGCCTTACCTTTACTCAAAAAGAACTTAGTATTTATCCATCCATAAACTACAACCAATACCAATACAGGACCGTGGATCAAACTCGTTATGGACTGGGCTTGAGGGTGGCCAAAAAAATGTTGGATAAAAAATTAATGCTCAATGTGGGCGGACAGCTCTTTTTTAATCAATACAATGGGCTAAATGACGGCACTTCCTCCAACCTTTCACTCAACGGCAATTATCGCTTTTCTCCCAAAAGGTCTATTACCCTGACCACCCTCTACCGAATCAATGAAAGTATTGTCAACAGGTCCTACACGGAATGGAGGAGTACGCTTAAATTATCACAAAGTTTTTAAAACAATTCGAGAAATGATGAACCATATATTTTGGAATACAGGAAAAAAGATAGGTTTATTTTTGGCCTTGATAATTTTGTCATTCCCCATTATGGGTCAAAGACCTATAGAGGTCATCATCAATTTTACCCCACCCTACCCAAGGGAATTTACAGCTTATTTTAATAATCCACAAGCATACTCCATCACAGCCATTAACCACACAGAACAAGAAGTAACCGTTTATTTTTTAGGAGAAATCAGGGGTACTTCCAATGGTGTTTTAATTCGGACTCTGCCTTCACTGAGGGCTGACATTCCTGTTACCATTCCTCCTCTGGGTGTAGTCAATCTCAATGGCGAAGAAATAGCCGGACTTTACAACGATGCCACCTCTGATGATCTTGAAATCATTGGCATACCACCCCAGGAACTCAATGTCAATGGGATGTTGCCTGAAGGTGAATATGTTTGGTGTATCAACGCATACGAATTTAATAACAATAACCTCCCACTTTCTTCCGGCTGTACAATGCCATTTTCCATTTATTATGGAGATCAGCTCAACATCATCACCCCATATGAAGATGAAGTGGTTACAAACGACGTGTTTACTATTTTTTGGGACCCTGTTATTTCAGACCCTACCAAAAGAGATCAGCTTGAATACGAGATCAAAATTATTGACCTAACTGAATACCCCCAAAGCGACCTTGACTTACTGTTTTTGGATGGAAGTGCCCAGGCCCTTCTCGATAAAGTGGTATACGACCAAAGCTACATCTACAATAACGATGGTTCTGATTGGGATATGATTGATGGCCACCAGTACGGACTTCGGATCAGGGCCGTTGATCCTTTCAATGAGGTACAGTTTGGGAACAATGGTTATTCAGAAATCCGCACCTTTTGGTTTGGCTTTAACCCCAATGACAATGAAGAAGAAGAACCTGCCTCTAATGCCGTTTCTGATTGTTTTGAAAATTGCCTTTACACCTCAAATATCAGTACCAACAATGCTTCCAATCCTGCTGCATTTTCTGAATGGCAGATCGGACATTTTGTAATGCGCGAAATTGACATCACCAACAACAATGGAGTAGCATATGAAGGTACAGCTTCGGTAGAAATACCCTGGCTCAACAATCTAAAAATTGCCGTTGCCTTCCAAAACTTAAAAGTAAATACTGCCGGTCGGGTCTATGATGGTTTTGCCAAAGCCATAGATGAAAGCGGTGGAGAATACGATCTTGGCGACATCTATAATACACTTTTTGTGGGTAAATCAGAATGCCCTTCCGCTTCTCTTGCAGCCCTTTCAGATGAGATTTCAACAGCCCGCAGTCTTTTCAATATGGCAGCCGGACAAGCAGCCGGTGTCCCTTTAGGAATCAACCAGGACCTCGAAGGCAGGCAGTTTACATTGGGCATCATTGACATGAAATTTGAACCAGACCGAGCTTCCATTGCCTTGATCAATGTACTGGAGTTATCAGGCCTTGCTGAAAATTTTTGGGTGTCTATTGCCGGCAACGACATTTGTCTTACCCCCGCAGGCATTGGGGGTGAGTACATCCTTTACCAGGCTTTTGAAAAAAGAGGTACAGGCTTTGGCGATCTCGACATAAAAACCTTTGGTGGACTGGGTGATGATCAAACCATCAAAGACAACTACTGCTATATAGAAATGAATTGTGAGGGCATGAAGTCGATGGCCATTCGCGGAGAACTGGCTTTTGACCGTTCACTCATTATTCCCGACAACAATGGCAACGCAGGAAGTGGTAAAGCCAAGGGCAGATTTAGCATGACACTCGACAAACGCAATGACCCGGCTACCTCTCTCTATGCTTATAACAACAATGAAGCAATGACAGGCACCCACATGATGTTTGGCTTTGACATGGATCCCTTCCAGGTTACAGGTCTTGCTGGTTGGACCTTCGAACCTGCACAAGATGCCTACCTCGATTTGTCTGATTTGGAAAATCCGGATCAAATGCAATTTCCGGAAGGCTATAATACCCAGGCCATCTATGGCAGTGACCCGGCGCTCATTACAACCTGGAGAGGAGTATTTATAAAAAACATAGAAATCAAGAGTCCCAAAGAATTTACCAACGGTACAAGGAGAGGTGCATTTGCGCAGAACATCATCTTTGACCCCACGCTTACAATGGACATCGGGGTTTCAGGCTTATTGGAAACCGGTGATGGCAATCTCAGTGGCTGGGGCTTTTCCATCGATACCTTTAAAATTGAAATCGTGCAAAACGACTTTATCAGCGGAGGCTTATACGGGGGCATCAACCCACCCATTACCGGTGATGGAGACTATCTAAACTACAAGGCCATTCTAACGAAAGAAGAAAACAACCAATTTGAATTTACGGCAATCGCCCTACCCGATTCACTGATTTCAGTTCCCATTTCTCTGGCAAAGGCAGCCCTTTGTCCCAATTCCTACGTTCAATTTACCATGGGTGAAAACGGTGCCCAGGTGGGTACCTTTCTGAAAGGACAAATGGTCATCGATGTCATGGAAAATTTACCCGCTTCTATTGAAGTGCCTGATGCCATCCCTGGTCTGGTGATCCGATTGGCCGATTTTCAGTTTAATTACAACTCCACACAGGGCTTTGTTACTGAAAGTATGGTAAGTGACGGCACCCACAGCTGCTTTGGCTTTGGCATAGATCTGGCGGATGCAACCTGCGGCGATTTATATACAGGACCCATTGCAGAATTTGAAGGATTCGAAGGGTACGAATATGATGTTTCTGATTTGGACGAACTTCTGGCCAACGGCTTACCGGAGGAACCTTCGATGCAGGAAAATATGGATGGTTTTCCGATTTCCATCAATGACATCGCCATTGGTTTTTCAGGAGGTGAAGTATCCATCGATTTTGATCTTGATGTAAGTTTGAGCACTGACATGTTCGATTTTATGATTGGGGCCAGGGTCAACGTTTGGAATTCCCTAACCACCAATAACAAAGGAATAACCCGGTTTAAACCCAATCGGATCGGACTGGAATGTGGACGGTTTGGAGGATCTGACGGTGATGGTATTGGCTTTGATCCCTTTGTTGTAAAAGGCGAGGTGTGTCTTACCAACAACGAAGATGGCACAAAAGGATTCCATGGTGATGTCGAACTTACCCTCGGTACTTTTACTGCGTCTCTCATTGCAGGTTTCGGCAAATACGGCACCCCGGATGCCGGAGAATTTGGAAGCAGAAGATACTACGGTTATTGGTATTTTGATGGCATGTTCCGATTATCGGTTCCTCCCCCCATTTCAGGAATAGATGTTTTGCCTCCATTTAATCTTGTTCACTTTTGTGGCCTGGGTGGAGGTATCTACTGGAATGCCACGGCCCCTGAATTTGTGGTTAGCATGGATCAAATTACCAACCCGGAGCCCACATCAACCGGGGCTGACAGACCAACGCCTGTATACGGAAATAGAATCCTAAAGTTTAATACAAGTTGGAACCTTGCAGCAGATCAGGTATTCATGATCGATCCCTATGTCTATGGAGAATGGAATGTTAATACAGGACTGCGATCCCTTGGTTTCGGAGGCGACTTTTGGTCAATGGCGCTAAGTTATGCCCAAAGGAACGATGCCCGACTTTATGGCATATCCAGCACTACCCTTACCTTTACCGACAATGGAAATGGAGGTACAAAGGTCTGTTTATTAGGCGAGAATACTATCAATGCCAATATCATTCCCAATCTTTTATATGGTGCCGGCTTGAATAAACGCCTCATTCGATCAGGCTTTGCCATTGGTCCTGAGAGCGAGTTTCCGGGCGAAGACAGCAATGGTGACAGCGATGACATCTTTTGGTTTTTCAATGCTGGCAACCCCTACATCAATGACATGGGAGGCATCGTCTTTGACTTACCGGGATTCAACCTATCTCAAAATCAGAAAAATGGAAACCACCTTGGTATCGATGCCGGTTTTTCAGCCATGTTGTACCTCATGACGGGTCAAAATATTCCGGGAGAACTTCCTCCTCCGCCGGGAGCTGTGGCAACCCTGTTTGGAATGCAATCTTCTGATGAGGGTAGTTTTGATGGTGGTGATAAAGAAGATGAAAGAAATCCACTCCAGGCATCTGGTGGTCATGGCTTGGTCATGGGTGCCCACGTTACGGCTTCATGCGAAATCAGGGCCATCTTTTATGCCAGCCTGAAAATTTTTACTGGCATGGACATCATGTTGGTCAACTTAGATGGTCAATCCTGTTACACCTCCAACGGAGTGGTACAAAATCCAGGGGTCAATGGTTGGTATGGATCTGGCAGGGCATACGCAGGACTTGAAGGTGCCATTGGTGTCAAAGGCAAGATCCTTGGCAAAGAAATTGACGTTAAAATTATCCAGTTGATAGCCGCTATGATGCTCGAAGCAGGAGGCCCTGATCCTATGTGGCTGGATGGTCGTGCCATCTTGCAGTACAATTTACTGGCCGGTACCATCAAAGGCAGTGCCAGGATGATGATCTCAATTGGCGATAAATGCGTACCCCCTCAGACGAGTCCTTTTGACTTTCCTATCATTGCAGAATATTATCCCAATGAAGAAGAAAACAGAGACATCGATCCCAATGTGAGACCTTCTGTCAGTTTTACCGTGCCTGTTGATGAATGGCTTTCCATCCCGGATGTAGATGGTAAAATCCATGAAATAAAACCCGTTCTGGATAAATTTGAATTAACTGCAGAATGCAACAACTGTTCTTCGGCTCAAAGAGATACCGACTATGATTTGTTGGCTGAAGATGGCAGAAGTGCTACTTACAAACCGCGGAACCTCTTAGGCCCTACCAATGGTGCGCAAGGACGCAAAGAGTACAGAATGAAAATTGTGGTAAAGGCCATAGAAAAAAGAAACAATGGCAATGAGGTCCTGGTCTCTCTCAATGGACAAACGTGGAAGGAAGAAAAGGAAATAACCTTCCGCACAGGTGACCTGCCCTATCCCATACCGCAGGAATACATAGGAAAAACCAAGCCCATTACCCACCAGAAGTTCTACCTTCAAAACGAAGATACCGGTGGACACTATGTGCAAACCCAGAGCAACATCAACGAGCTCTATTACTACCTCCAGGATACGAGAGGCAGAGAGTTTGATTATTTTGCGGTATACCGCGACAACCAGGGTGAGGAATTAAACAGACAAACCGTAAACTACAATTCGGGCAATCTCCGCCTTAATTGGAACAAACCCAATCTCGACAACAATAAGGAGTATGTAGTTCAAATAGTGAGAAAGCCCAAGCCAACTCCAGGAATTTCCAGTCCCCTGTCTCTTGCCAGAAAAACATTAATCAATACCAATTTATTACAAGCATACAACGCAGATAGTCTATCTTTTGAGTACAAGGTAGAACCTGAGTTACCGGAGCTTTCTGCCCTCACC
This sequence comes from uncultured Bacteroidota bacterium, assembly GCA_937872515.1. Taxonomy (GTDB): domain Bacteria; phylum Bacteroidota; class Bacteroidia; order Chitinophagales; family Saprospiraceae; genus JADKBO01. The sequence continues at coordinate 30,434 of CALMSX010000088.1, read as the reverse complement.
CAGGTAAGTGCAGGAGAAGTCCTTCTCCATGCCTTTGAATTTGAAACCAGCAGGTTCAATACCCTGACAGATAAGATGGCCACTGCAGAGGTCACCGTAGATGCCCAAAACAACTATCATCAACTCGATTTTGACAACTTCGAGGGTTTTGACAAATATGATATATTTGGATACAAAATGGACGATGAAAATCTCCATGAAATGCACAAGGCTCCACCCAGAGTTGAAATAGCGGATCCTTTTATCTCAGGTTTCCATACCAATCTTAGTAAGCCCAAACTGGGCAATTTTGCCACCGTGTACAATGATGAATACAGGGGCGAACCTACAGGTTGTGAAAGTTCTGTGACCATCTCCCAAACAGGAGCCGGAGGTATTGGCATTGCCCAGACCCAAGGTGCCGGTGGATCATCAGGTGGTGGTATCAGCACCAATGAGAACCAATCAGGAAATAATAATAACAATAATAATGGAGGATCGGGCAGTCAAGGCAGCACTTCAGTAGTACCCCTCCTTTTCCCCTACCTCCCATCTACCAACTTTGCCTGGTCCAATTCCGAAAATCTATATGCAACCCTCAATGATTTTGCAATTAACAGCACCGTCCTCCAAAACGATGAAGAAGATGATAATTTCATGGTCAATTACCAGGCCTTCAATAGTTCAGGTAGCAATGTATCCTATGCCAATGAGTTCTCCCTCAAATATTACATCCTCGAAGATGTACTCCAGGACGCCCAGGAATACGCCGATTTTGGAGAACAATGGCTCGACATCGTAGAAAACACCTGCAATCCACCCACAGGCAGTGCCAATTATAATCAATCCTTAAGTAGTGGTCAGGTTTCTGCCCTCATCCAAAATCTTGAATCCATTACCAATACTATTCTAAATTCAAACCTTATTCAAGGCCCCGGTCAAAATGGCTTTTCCAATAAGGTAAAATTTCGCGCAAATAAATCGTATAATTACGATGAAGAAGATTGGGGAAGCAGTAAAATAATGCAATTTGATGTACATTAAACAGGGAGCGTTAAAGGAGAATACCATGCAATTTTACCAAACATTATGAGCAGTTTGGTTCTTTAATGTTTCATTTTTCATCAGAAACTTAATGAACCTTCCTGCCCTAAATGTTTCAAAAAAATCCACCTCTCGTTCACCGGGATAAAGTCTTTGGATGCAGGATCATGATAGTTCATTTTTCTTTATAAACATCAGCTCCTCATAAATGCCAAATGGAATATCAACATTGAGAGAATTAAGAGAATTAAGTCTTACTTTGTCTTTACAAGAAACTCACCTTAATTACCTCAATTATCTAAATGTTTAAAAATAGTATCCGAACCTCTATTCTCGGATTAATTTATATTTTGGGTCACTCTTTGCTCCATTTCATAGATGAAAATACTAAATTTCAGAAATCTGCTTCCCTAGTCCCTAGAACCTATCTCCTACTATCCCCTATATGATTTCCAGTATTTTTAACCCCTACCTGTTTTAATTAGTCACTTAGACATGCCATTTTACATATTTGTACAAATAAAACTCTGGAATGAAAATCCGCCTTTTTCACCCCACAATGATCGTGGTTTGTACTTCGTTTTTGTTCAATTCTTTTTGCCATGCCCAGAAAGAATCGGTATCAAATAAGAATGTCATCCAGTTGCAGGGCAAGCACTACAGAGATTCTATTGTCTTGCGTTGGGGTTACACCGATGCCAAACTCTGGTACAAAATGCTGAAACAACCGGTCAAAGTATACCGCAGAAATGTATCGCAAAATGGAAAATACGAGGCCATAGCAGAGATTATGCCCTGGGATTCCACCAAAATTGAAGCCACCGCTGCCGTCTCACAAAAAAATGAAATCCTGGTGGTAGTTCTTGAAAATATTTATCGCAATTGGGGCAATTCTACTTTTTCAGACTATGGTACTATACTGGAAAAAACAGATAACTTCAACAATCGATGGTCGCTGGTCCATCTGGTAGCAGATCAGTTTGCCTTGGCAGCAGAAGCAGCCGGACTAAGATTTACAGATAAAACCATCAATCCAAAATTTAATTATGCTTATAAAGTGGTGGCAGGCGATAACCAGGCCTACAAAGTGATCACTTCCAAACAAGCAAGTTTTAAACCTGTCATTTATCAAAAAGAAGAAAAAGAATCGTCCGTGGTTTTGTTCTGGGATCAAAAGCTGCATGACTACCATTACACTTCTTATTTGGTGGAATCTTCATCAGATGGTGTCAACTACACAAGAATAACAGAGGTGCCTTTTGTACAGATGACCGATCAAAAAATCACCAACAACAAAAAATACTATTCCTTTACGGCACCCAATGCCAATTACCAAAAAAAGTATTACAGGCTGATTGGCAACGATGCCTTTGGTGATGAAAGTTTGCCCTCAGAAGCCATTATGGCTATGGGTCGCGATAAAACGCCTCCCCCTGTTCCATCGTTATATGCCGATACATTGATGAACCACCTGACAAAAAATCTGTACTGGACCTTCGATAATTCAACTGACATAGCAGCCATCCATTTGGAACGCTCATTTGGCGATAAAACAGAAACCCTGCTCAATTGGGCAAAGCCGAACCAAAATAAAAAAACAGATGAGGTCGATCTGGCAGGCATCTATAAGTACAGATTGATTGCAGCAGATACCGCCGGCAATTTTGCCTACTCTACCCCTCTTTACACCCGCATTCATGACATGGTTCCACCCTCGAAGCCCACTAAACCAGTTGCTTATGCTGACACCACCGGCATAGTTACCCTGGGCTGGAATGAGCATGCAGAAAAAGACATCATTGGCTATAATATTTATGCCGCAGATGGTAATAAAAGGAGTTTTATCAAACTCAATGCGCAAACCCATCGTTCCAGGATCTACCAGGATACCATCGGTACTTCATTGCTCAATGAAAAAAGATATTACTTTATTGTTGCCGTTGATGACGACTTTATGCGCAGCCCACCATCGGATACTTTGGTCATCAGCCGACCCGATCGAATCCCACCTTCGCCGGCCCTCATTGGTGACTACAGGGTCTTGCCCGAAGGTATCCGTTTAACCCTTTTACCCTCCAGTTCAAGAGATGTAGTAAGACATGATTTGTGGCGAAAAGCAGGCACACAGGAATGGCAGCTGATCCACCAACTAACAAAGATACCTACTTCATTTACCGATACCGATGTAAAGTCAGGCGTAACCTATTACTATAAAATTCATGCTGTTGACGATGGTGGCCTGATCAGTAAGGCTGTGGATGTAGCAGAAATAGCCGCCATGAAATCTCAATTATCAAAACCGGAAATTTCTATTACTAAAAATGAAAACACCATCCTTATCTCGATCGCAGATGGTGAAAACAATGAGCAACATAAATACATGCTTTACAAAGCCATTGACGATCACTCACCTCAACTCTATGAGATCCTACCTTCCAATTCATTTACCGAAACAGGAAAACCGGGAATTAAATGGAGATACAGAGTAAGAGCCCTTTCGAGTGATGGAAGACAGGGCCCTTTTAGCGATGAAATCATTGTTCAACTTTAAGCTGTTACCATGAAATTAATTACCTACATCATTATTGGTTTTTTTGCCTTTATCATAACATCCTGTCAGGATGAAGAATTAAATCCCAATGATATCAAGTCAGATGAGGAAGTAAAAGACAATTACGTTGTACTCAAAGAGCAAACCACCCTTTTAAAACCAGAACAGGAATCAGATGTTGTAAACGTGGATAGTACCTCCATTAAGGCATCTGCAGCTGCTACATGGGCAAAAACGATACAAGTTGGTGATGTTCTGGTAAGCACCGGCACCAACACCGGCATAGCATTCTATCGAAAGGTGACCTCCATAGATAACGATAACAACACCATTATTTTCAATACCACCCAGGCCACCCTGAAAGATGCTTATGAATCCTGGACCATAGACACCCGCTCAGACAGATTTACTGCGGTTAGCAGAGATCTTTATACATCCAACTTCAAATGGAAAACCGGCGAGCACAGCGCTTTGTCAGGTTACATTGAACCCGATATGGATGTTGAGCTTTCTTATAATGAAACAGATTCATATTTCACCTCTTCGTACAATGCCAATTCCGGTATTACAGGTGCCCCCCGCTTTCACTTTCACCTCGAAGACTTACAGCTCACGCTATCTGGAAATTATGTAGCAAGGGCGGCAGTTAGTTTTGAAAAAGACGTAAAAGCGCCCCCCATTGAAGTAGCTCCTATCGCTACCACAGGTCTTGCCATTTATATACAGCCCAAATTAGTTGGCAGCCTCGAGCTGTCAGGAGAACTTCAGTCACCAGAGATCTCGAAAACATTTGGTGCCTACACGATAGATTTTAAATACGATGAAACAACGGCAGATACCATTCAGTACAGCTTTATCCACCATGATGCTCTCAAAAATGAAAACTCAAGTTGGCAAGCCACCGGAGCAGGTACGGCTGAAGTAAAACTGGGCTTCGATACCTACATCGGAATTCTGGGAGTGCCTGACTTGGTAAAATGTGGTGTATTCATTTATGGTTTTGGTAGAACAGAACTTCTGCACAAAGGCAGCTTTTCCAATCCCCAACCCAGGGTAGCCCTCGACGCATTTTTTGGAATTGGTGCTGTTGCCTTTGCTGAAGTAGAATTTTTTGGTGGTCAAAACGTTTCAGGATGGTTGCCTTCGAGCTATGGCATTGAATCACCCGAATTTGAAACCCGCTTTAAAAAAATGGACTGGCCCATTGTGGAAATTAATACATGCTCTACTTTCCGCAACGTAACATTTGTCAACAATGGCTTAGGTGCTGTGATCAATATCGGATCAGATTTTGCTTCCGGAAATGGCGCTCATAGCAGTGGCTATGATATATGGGTGGACAACAACAAATTGCCCAATACCTATTTCTGCAATACCGATAACAACTTCCTCATCCAATCCTCCAACCAGGTCATCCGCCAAATTTACATTGATGCCGGACTGGGCTGTGTATTGATTGACAACATCCTGGATCCATCTGTTATTGCCAACTGCACTCAAAAATTTACCGACCCAAGAGATGGCAATGAATACTGCACTTCCACAATTGGCAACCTCATATGGATGACTGAAAATTTGCGTTACACGGAATCAGGAAACAAAGGACATTGGTACAATAATATGGACAATGCTGATAATCTTTTGTACGGTAGATTGTATACTTTTGAAGAGGTAGCCAATGGCAATTCTCCGCTTGAGTACGGTGCATCCGGTAATGTGCAAGGCCTCTGCCCCGATGGGTGGAGACTTCCTACCAATGGAGATTTTAACAACCTACTCCAGGCTTCGGGGGGTATCAATAACCTTAAACTATCAACAACCGCTTTGTGGGATAATTCCACCCTGCCCTCCAGTGCATCTGGTTTTAACGCAGTGCCCGGAGGTGAATCTAACTTTTGGGTAGGCGCCTGGAGATTTGGCAATAAAGGCAATAAAGGTACCTGGTGGTCTGTCAATAAAGGAGCTGGCAGTTATGGTGAAAATGCCATTGTCGTACTTGAAATTTCAGATACCAATCAAAACGGTCAATCGGGTATCTCTGCCAACACAGATGGACAATTCAACAGCATCAAAGAGATAGGGTATTCGTGCAGGTGTGTGAAAAATAGATAATCATCTCCTACTTCCACAATGACTTAGTTCTATTTACATCAAAAAGATAGACATCTTTGCCCATATAATCTCTTTTTACCAATACATATCCCGGAGGCAGTGGCAAATTATTGTACTCGCCTCCAATGTCTTTAGCATCCAAAATTTCTGCTTTTTTAACAAAGTCTTTGTCGTAAATGACATACTTATCAGTGGTCTTAAAACTGCCGGCTTCCTGGCTAATTAATTTTACAACATAAGAATCATTAAACTTTTGTGTCAACGCGTTGTAATATTTACCCATGTTCAATATCTTGTAGTCCATCGAAATAATAAAACGTTCATCTCCTCCTTTGGCATTGAAATATTTTCCACGGGATTCAAAATAAATTTCATCAAACTGATAAGGTGTTAGTACCACTCCCTGATGGGTAGCCAAAGCCCATTTACCTTCTTTCTTTACCTTAAAATACATAGAATCTATTAACTCCATTTCTTCAAATTCCCCTTCAAAAAGTACGGTGCCTGAGGTGTCTATTACCTGGCTTATCAGCATTCCATTTTTTTCAACGGCTACCGTTGTGGTAATTCCGCTCATCGGAAAAGGCTGGGCCTTGCGGTATTTCAAATCCAATACCTTTTTTCCTCTTTTATTGAGATAGCCATACTCCATTTCAGGCTCACCAAGGGCCTTTAACTTCTCTACTGCCACCTCCATTTCAAGTTTTTCCAAATTCAAGGCCTCTACTTTTTTCATATAGTTGGGATCTTTAACATTACCCACCAAAATCCTGTTCTGGAAAAAATCAGAGCCATTGCCCTTTTCAATCATTAAAAAATCATCATCGCAGGTCCTATTCCCCATATTGTCGTAGAATTTAATCTTTTTTTCTTCATAATAATGAAGTATAAACAAACCGGGATCGATGTATTTAAAGGTACCAACAAAAGGGGATACAATCCATTTTCCTTTATAATCACAAATACCAAATCGAAACGAGTATTTATTTTTTACAACATCTGCATCATTCACCACACAAAGGGTGCCCGGGTTTTCATCCATGTACCGATACCAATCTGCCGGTATGGAATATCCAACGGGAGTGATGACCTTCAGTTGATCGTTGTAAACTACTGCCGAAGGATGGGTGTTTTTGGCGGTTTGACAGATATAAACAGATTCGCCTTTTTTATCATCGTAAATAGGCGTAATATTTTGGAATACATTTTTTAATACCGGAACGCCCTTTTTGTCTGTGATAAAAAACTGCTTGCCTTCCTCTTTGACTCTATACTTATGTTTACCATATCTGCTTTCATCCCATACGTCTTTTTGATTCCATTTTTTGACCAATTTACCCTCGAAATCAAATAACTGGTAGGTTTCTTTTCCATCAAATGCTTCAATTAGCTTTGCTTTACAATTAACCGTCAATCGCCACGGATCAGGCAATAAAACCAAAGGCTCGTCTCTGCCCACTTTTTTCACTTGGTTAATAGTATCCAATTCAACCAAAAACAAACTATCGCAGTCTGCTACCGCCAATCTGTACCACAGCGGTTTTTCTATCACTTTTTTATCCTTTCGGATCAAACCCATCTTTATGTCCCACGACTTGTTGACACTGTAAATAAACCAATCGGCATGCTGGCTGGGATACAAGGAGGCCACGCTGTCCATAGAAAATATCGGTTTGAGCAAAGAATCTAAAACCATTGAGCTTTGCCCGCAAGTAACACTTACACTGCGATGCGAATAGTTATTATTAACCACACATTCTGGCTTATATATTTCTTCTCCATTCAAAGTCATTAAACCAGATCCATTCTTTGATTCGGTTTTGATGAAGGTATTTTTACCCAAATGAATAAAACTTCCTGTTAATTCGGGATTGGAAAACAACTTTTTACCAAGTTGATCATACAATGAAAATCCGGGGAAATAATTGACAAGCACAAATGCAATATCCATATTGGGTGTCGAACTGGTAGAATCCAATACAGTACCATCTGCCAAAAAGATGTAATACCGATTGGTAGTTTGGTTGTCTGCCTTCTTAATTTTTTTATAAAGATAAAACGTATTGCTCCCGGCCAACCAGGGACTGTTTTCAAATTCAAAAGGAGTGAGTTGTTTCTTACCATTGAATAAAGCATACTTTCCCTCCTTTTTTAATGCTATCAATTTTGGATTGACAATTTGACCATCCTCAAACGAGGCATCAAATAACGAAACGCCTGTCGAATCAATAAAAGTAATACTTTGATCACGGTTGACCACCCTAAATAAATTGTCAATTTGAGCGAAATCCACATTTTGAAGATTGTATTGCGGTGCATATAGATTCGTGCCACCATAAGCTGTATAGCTGCTTTGCCGGTGGTTGGGATTGATGTAATACCTCACATTAGCATATTTGTCATGAATGGTCAACAAGTTACTTGTAGCAAATTTACCGTATTCATAGTTGGCATTTTTGACTCTGCTTACATCAGGAAAATCAAGACTACCATGCGCGCTGGCACTAATCACATAGTCCACAATCATCTTTCCATGCCAATCAAATACACCCCACATGCCATTCTTATTGAGCAAAATCAATTTATACTCTGAATAAATGGCTACGTTTTCATAAATAGGAGGCACAATTTCAACTTCGTTGCCATCAACCACTCCAAACTTCATGGCTGATTTGACAGGCACTCTGATGTCAGACACTTGTGCCATTGCCAACATCAGTGTAAAAGTCATAGCCAATATCAACATCCCCTTTTTCATAACATATTTATTTTTTAAAATCCATCAATCACTTCCTGCAGCTCATAGTCTGCATCTTTTGCAGTTCCTTTGATTACGGCCTTAGGGAATTTTCTTAAAATGTTTGCTTTTTCAATTTCGCTAAAATCCATATTGATGAGGTGCAGTTCTTTCAATCTGGTTTGCTGTTGAATAAAAACATCTAATCCTTTCAGAGAAGTACCACCACTAATAGACAATTTGGTGAGTTGGTTGATTCCACCATCCAGTTCTTTCAGCTTTCTACAGTTACTGATGCGCAACAAGGACAACTTTTCCTTATTGGCAATTGGCGGAATATTTTCTATCGTTAGATTGGATAAGTTGAGTTCTTTGAGTCCTGTCATTTCACTAATCCTGGGCACCCAAACATCTTTGAAACAATAAAAAATACTAACGTCTTCCATCTTTCCATTGTACCTGTCCAGATCATATACTTTTTGATCCTTAGGAGAAGACTGAAATAGGGTTGCCCCTGTTTTTAGATGGATTAATTTAACATCTTCATTGGCACCTTTGAGCAATGCCCTGTCATAGACCACACCCATACAATCGTAGCCTGTGGTTTCATATACAAATTTCATGGTCTGAACATCATATAGTGAACTCTTTGTTTTGATCTTTGGATCATTAAAAGTAAGTTTTAAATACTTTTTTGAGATTGGTTGTATATAGCTGACACCAATGGGCAACTTAATCTGTTTACCATTGGGCTCATACATTTCCCATTTATCTTCTCCATTTTTTTGCCTCCTGCTCAATACAATATGACCGGCCTCTCCCACTTTTTCGTCAATGACATGGTCTACGTCCAACAAAACTTTCCCCGACCTATTGATGAAGGCGATCGGCCTGCCACTGTAAGGCAATTTGGAATCCCAAAAAAATTCAATCATAGAAACACCCCCTTTAAACTCATGCATGTTCTTTATTTCCTTGCCTGGAAACAAAGCCGATACATCAACCAGAATATTTCCTTTGGCATCTATAACATAGGGTCTGAAAACAGGCATGCCACTTTTTGATGATGGATTCATCAAAACAATGGATACACCCTCATGAAAACGAGTGACACTTCGCGCATTTTTCATGGAGTCGGGCAATATCTTTACTTCATGCCCCAAGTCATTGATAAACATCCAGCCTCCTGAATTAACCGCTGCTATGCCATCAGAAAAGGAAGAAGCGGATCTATATCCTTCTTTTGAAAAGACAAGCGAGCCCGATCCATCCAAAAAAACAAAACGGGTAGATCTATACAATTTTTCATCCACCTCCATTGAAGCCCGATAAAATCCCCCTTGTTTTACCGCGACGCCTTTTAATCCCCTTGGCAACCACGCCTTTGTTTCTCCGCTTTTGTCTAACAACTGAAAAACACCATTGCCCCTCTGCTTTACCAGGAAAGGAAAGCCATAAAACGGGTAAGCTACACTCCTGTGATAACCATTCCTGCCATCATCACCGTAGATTTCAGAATTGATGAACTCAAATAGGTCATTGAGCTCAAAAAATACAACTCCGTTGGTATCCAAAAGGAGGTCCTTTTTCCCAGGCACCAATATCAGTGTTCGCTCTTGTGCCATTATTGAAATCGAAAGCAAAACGAAAAGGAGGATGATGAATGGCTTTTTCATTGGGTAGTTTGTATGATGTGTAAATATAATGAGTTATTGAAAAGAGCCCTATTCGATTTTTACTTTAAAGCGATTCTATGCTAATCAAAATTTACGCATATTCCGATTCTATAATATATAAAATGTTGTATTTTTGAGACATCAAATCATTTAACCTATGAGAAATCGCCTCTTTTTAGCTACCTGTTTTATTGCTTTTTATTTTGTTACCTCTTTTGGTCAATGTCCGGAAGGAAATATCACGATCAAAACGCAAGCTGAACTCAACCAGCTCTTTTCCACATATCCCAATTGCCATAAAATAAAAAAGTCGATCTCATTCATCAATTCAGCCGCAAATCCTTTTACTGATCTGAGCCTTATGCTCAAAATTGACACCATACTGGGTGATCTGGTGCTCAATGTAAAAAACACGCCATCCATTCAGGGTCTGTCAAACATCAAATACATTGGTGGCGATCTCTCCATTTTAAGCACAGATCAATTGACTACCTTTCCAGCCTTTGACTCGCTTCAAAAAGTAGGACTCAATATTGAAATCCAAAATAACCCCAAACTTAAGTCAGTCAGAGGGTTCGACAAACTTACCAAGGTGGGCACCATTTCCATAAGTGAAAATGAGTTGATGGATACTATTGATGCTTTCAATGAGGTGGATACCCTCTTGTACACATTTTCAATTCATTTTATGAAAAAACTGGAAGTGGTCAGGGCATGCGAAAAACTTAAATACTGTGGCAATAATATTTCACTCAATTTTCAGTTTAGTCCCAACCTTAAAACCCTACCTGCATTTGATCAATTGAGATTTGTAAAGTCAGATTTTACCATCTCAGAAGCAAATTCTCTTTCTTATCAGGGACTACAATCGCTGGATTCTTTGGGCAGCAGGTTAATCCTTGCTTTCCCACTGGCAACTCATTTTCAACTTGCTCCCAATGCACGTTTTATCAATGATTTGAATCTTACCAATTGTCCCAACCTTACTAGGCTGGAAGGTTTCGATCGGTTGATTTCTGCCGGCAACATTGCCCTGAATCTACCGGCTCTCACCCAGCTTTGTCCCTTCCCTTATCTTGAGAAAGCTACGCTGGGTTTATTTTTGCAGCTACCTGAATTAACTAGCTTTGAGGCCTTCCTAAATCTGAGGGAAGCAGGGGATATTTACCTAAGTGCCAACAAAGCAAATGACATTCAATTTGCACCCTTGTTGCAAAAGGTCAATGGTCCCATGAAACTGTACGGTTTCAAAACCCAATCTTTTAACCACTTTAACCAATTGATGGAAGTCAAAGGTGAATTGGATATTAACTTGACAGAAATCAACTATTTACCAGAGTTTGATCTGCTGCAGTATGTCAAATCACTTAATATCAATGGAACTTTTAACTTAAAAAGAATTGAGGGATTCAACAAGCTTCATACGATTAAAGAAAATCTAGGCATCTACAACCAGTCTGTTGTAGATAGCATTTTTGGCTTCCAACAACTCAGATATTGCGGAGGTTCATTTACCCTTAGTGGCAACAAAACGTTGGTCTACCTTACCGAATTCCCATCGTTGGACACCCTGGGACAGCTGAGCCTCAGAGATAATTATAAACTTCCTACCCTCAATGGTTTCAACCAACTGAAATATTTGTACAATACCCAGCTTTTTTCATTCTACGTCTACAACTGTTTTGCCCTTGCCTCAGTCAATGGCTTTGAAAATCTTGATTATTGCGGAGAAATCAATGTTGTTAACTCAGTAGGATTAAAAAAAATAAGCGGCTTTAATAATTTGAGAGAAGTCAATGGCAATGTCACCTTTGATAGCAGAATTGAGATCCTTCCTGATTTTAATAATCTGGAAATAATAAGAGGAAAATTAACCATCAACAGTGTAACATTAACTAAACTTCCCTCTTTTCAAAAACTGCATTCCATCCTGGGCGATTTGAGAATTGTATCTGTCATCAAGGTTCCTGAATTGGGTCCATGGCCTTCTCTTCGTTTAGTGAAAGGCACGATTACCATTGGTAATGCAGCCTTAATTACTCATTTAAATGGGCTCCGCAAAGTAGACCCCACCCAGGTTACGCGACTGGAAATCTATGGCAATACCCTACTGTCTATGTGCAATAATCGCTTTGTTTGTGGCTATCTTGCTTTAAACAAGCCCTACCAATTAACCAACAATGCACCCGGCTGCAATCAAGCCTCTGAAATTATCTGCACCGGTGGTCTTGTCAAAGGCATCGCTTTTTATGACCGCAATGAAAACGGTCTCCAGGACAACAATGAACCCGGTATTCTCAATGTGAAAGTCGATGTCAACTTCCTAGACCCTCTTCTCATTTCCAACGAACAAGGAGAAATGGTTTTTTATTGTGAACCGACCAACACCTACACGATTAAATCAGAATTTAATCCAAAGTTCAGGCCCACTACCGATACCATGCTGGTATATCAATACGACAGCGTCGATGAAAATGACACCATCTTCTACTTTGGCTTCGTTCACGCCAAAAATTCCCACAAAGGAAAAATCAGAATGACCTCAGACGCTACCCGATGTAATGAAAAAGTCAACATCTACATCACTGCCTCCAATGAAGGTAGTTATGATGAAAAAGGGCGGCTGATTTTATACTACAATGACATGAATGCCCTGTCTGACTTCGTTCCACAGCCCAATGAAATCAACCTCAACCAAGGATTTGCTGTTTGGAATTTTTCCAATTTGATTCCCCCTTCTAACTTTAAAATTAAGGCTACCCTGGCGGTGCCTTCAGAAGACAGCGTGGGCGACACATTGTCCTTTTTTACCTCCTATTACATCCAAAACACAGACCAAAGTTACCAGTTATTGGATTCTTCGATTTACAGCAGCCTGGTACGATGTGCGTATGATCCCAACGATATTTCCGTTTCTCCGATCGACACATTATACAGATACAATTCAGATAAATCATTTGAATTGACCTACACCATTCGATTTCAGAATCTGGGCAATGACACCGCCAGGCAGGTTAGAATTTATGATCTTATTTCCACTTACTTAGACAGAAATTCAATTCAGTTGATTTCAAGTAGTCATAGCTGTAACCTCCGTTTGTATGGCGATATTTTTGAGATTGATTTCCCTGTCATCAACCTACCGGCCAAAGTTCAAAACGAAGAACAAAGTCAGGGCTTTATATCCTATGTCATCAATACCCTCCCCAATTTGTCTAACGGCACCGTTATTGGCAATTATGCAGAGATCTACTTTGATCAAAACGCCCCTATAGTAACCAATACGGCCATCAATCACATCAAAGATGTGCTGGTCAACACTGAAGAAGCCACCCATCTTGCCTTCCAATGGTATCCTAATCCTGTAAATGAGTGGCTTTGTTTAAGAAGCAACCAAGATCTGTCTAAATCTATCCTCCAGGTGTATAACTCATTAGGACAAATTGTCTACCAGGGAAATGAAGCCTGTCACCAATTTACCTTTTTAACTGCTGGCACCTATATGGCTCAGCTTCTATCAGAAAAACAAACACAGTCCTTTGTATTCGTAAAACAATAATTGTATGCCCAAGTGTGACAACAATAGACAATTTCCCATGTCGTATTTTTTATGGTTTCAAGGAGTTTCAATTTCCATCTATTTTAAGTAAATCTAAATACCTGATATCAAAAATATATTGATCCTAATTATGCTACGGCAACATTCGTAGCTCAATATCCCATAAATACAACTTACTGATATTCAATACAATAGACACGTGTTGTAAAATTCGATTCCAATCATCACCACATCCAGATGCGTATTCTTTTATTCGACAATCATAGCCAATCATTACCAGCTCCACAACCAAGCTGGATCTCAAATGGATAGGGATGGTAAAAGTGTTTCCGCCATGCCTAACTCAGTTCCTTCATACAAATTCAGGATTTATATTCTAACTTAACCCGCTACCCAAAAGGACTATCAGAATTAAAGCTCCCGTAATTCTTAATTCAACATTCGTAATCCGTAATTCGAAATTCGTAATCCGAAATTCGACATTCGACATTCGTAATTCTTAATTCGTAATCCGTAATTCTAAATTCGAAATTCTTAATTCGTAATCCGTAATTCTCAATTCGAAATTCCCAATAAGCCCCCTCAATTCTCCTCAGATCCATCCCACTCCCATCTCCAAATCAAGCCATCATCCGGATCCTCCAATTCACCTGTTTTTACAAAGCCGCACTTTTTTAACACCTCACAAGAGGCATTTTCTTCCGCAAGCGTATGCGCACAAATCCCTGTCACATCTACTTTGGTTAGTGCATAATCAATGAGGCCCATCGCCATTTCAGTTGCCAAGCCTTGATTTCGATAAGCCGGTGCAATTTCATATCCAATTTCCACCCATCCATCTGCATTGGGCCCGCCTTTAAATCCCCCACTGCCTATCAGTTGGTTCCCTGACTTCAAAATAGGAAAATAATTGCACCACCCATCCTGATTTTTATCTGAAGTAAGCACGTTTAACATATATTCAAACGGAGCCTTTCCAAACTCCGTCCAATCCTCAGCTACCGAAACTCCCAATGATTCGCCGAGAGCCTCGTCACTTTCAATAACCGCTCTCAATAACTCACTGGTGGCAGGTATCAAATCCATTCTTAAAGTAGCTATAGTATTTGCCATACTTCTTATTTTCAATGTTTACTATTTAACTATTCCCTTTCCCCGGTACTTGTCCCTATAACTGTGAAGCTGTTGTAGGGATCGGAGGTATCCGGCACCTGTCCCTACGCCGCAGCGTCGGTGTAGGGATCGGAATTATCCGGCATTTGACTTCACCCACGTAATTCCAAATTCTCAATCCGTAATTCGCAATTGAAGTAATCGTAATTGTCAATCCGCAATTGCCAAATTCGTAATTGAAATCCGTAATTCGTAATTGAAGTAATCCTAATTCTTAATCCGTAATTCGTAATTGCCAAATTCGTAATTGAAATCCGTAATTCGTAATTGAAGAAATCGCAATTGCCAAATTCGTAATTGAAATCCGTAATTCGTAATTGCCAAATTCGTAATTGAAATCCGTAATTCTTAATTCGAAATTCTCAATTCGTAATTCTCAATTCGCCGTTCAAAATCCAAAAATCCTATTTATACCCCTCAAACCCGTGCTGATCAATAATCGCCTGTTTTCCTTCCATCATTGAAAATGAAAGTTTTTTCCAGGCAGTGCCTTTATGGCCATTTAACAAGATCGTATTGTCAGCAAAGGAAAGGTCAAACAAAAATGCAGATTTTGAGGTTTCGGTCTCTTCTCCTGCCATGCCATTTTCATTTACCATCTGAACCTTTCCCATTAAAGGAAGCGTAAAACTCAATTTGGTCCATTGGCATCCACTTGAGCATTGCATTTCAACCCTATTACCGTCCAAATTCATTGTCATGGAAAATCCTTTCAGGTTGGCATCCTCCTGCCCGTTGGCTTGTAAGAAACCGATTAAACTTAATGCGAATAATAATAAGTTCTTTTTCATATGATTGAATGTTTATTTACTTTTTGTTTTTTTCCTGCCACTCTCTCTGGAAGTTGACATCCGGAAAAAAGTACAATGGCAGCTTCATTTCTACCCTCACCTTTCTTCCTTTTGACAACGCGGGACTCCACTTTTTAAGCAACTTAACCAACCTAATGGCTTCCTGGTCCAGATCTGGTCGGATGCCTTCCACAATGCCAATATCGAAGACCTTGCCAAGGGTATCAACTTTAAACTTCACCAGCACCTTTCCTCCTACCCGCTCTTCCTTCGCTGCTTTTGGATACACCATGCTGTCGGCAATGATCTTATAAACTCCTTCCTGTCCTCCATTTACAAAGACCGGCATTTTATCTACCACAGCCATAGCCGGTGCCTTTGTTTTCTTTTTACTACTCTTTTTCTGCCCCATAACTGGCAGAGCCAAAAAGCCAGTTAAAAGCAGCAATAATATCCTAATGTTCATCCTCGATTTTTATTTAAGGTCAAAATTAATGAAAAATGACAACTATTCCTTTGGTGCCCTTTACGGGCCTCCCTATTCCTGCTAAATAAATCGGAATATTCCTGAATCGTTGACCCCATGAATTGACACGAAAGTAGCTTTGAGTTTAATCATTTCTTCCACCCTATCCCCTAGCCCCTAGCCCCAGAAACCAACCTTAGCCCCTAGCCCCTAGCCCCTATCAACAATTTCTAACCCAAAACAATTAACCAGACCCGGTAAATTGGCTGCGGCTATTTTCATCTTTCTGACTCTGTTTTGGGTAGGGTCAATGATAAAATTGAAAGAGGTACTGAAATCGGCACTTTCCAAATTGCTCTGAAAAAAAGTGGCGTCGCCAAGGTCACAAACATCGAATTGGGATTCTGATAAATCTGCCCGGCTAAAATCACATTGGTTCATCTTACACCTGATAAATTTCATTTTTTTCATCTTGCACCCACTAAAATTGGCATAACTTAGGTTACCATCTTCAAATGCAAAACCAAGACCGAAGGCATCGCAGTGTTCAAAATCCAGGCCCAACATCTTACACTCTTTAAAATTAACATCTCTGAAACTGACACCATGGATATTGGCATTACTCAAATCACATCCGATGAATTCACATTCGGTGAAAGAAAATCCTCTTAGATCTACGCCCGAGAAATCGCACCTTACAAATTCTCCGTACTCATAAAGCCCCGAAATCAGGGGGGCAACTCCTATATTTTTATCTTTTAAAAAGGTATCACTAAACCGTTCCATAGACTTGTTTTATAGCCCTAAAATATAAATAATTATGCAGGGTTCAAGCATCCACTTCAAATACCATCTACCTTGGTCTAAGAATTTTCCCAAAATTCAACTCACAGTCACTCCAGGCTATAGCTATCAATGGTTAGACTGCACCTGAGGTATTTTCATTTCGGCTGTCAACTCATATGTAAACAATAAATACTCTCCTTTGGATAATTTAGCAAGACTTTTTTTTTGAAGTTGAGAACACATTTGCAAAATTTACGATTTTTTATTTTATTTTAGACAACCATTTCAGTTATTTATTTGTATATTTATCTCTATATTCAAATTTAATTACACAACACTTAATTACTTTCATCATGGATTTCATTTGGTTCTTACTTATTGGCGCTATCTCAGGCTGGTTGGCTGGGCAATTCTGGAAAGGCAGCGGCTTTGGCCTGATAGGCAACATCATTGTTGGTATCTTAGGTGGTATGATTGGTGGCTGGTTAGCCGGTAAGCTGGGCATTTTTGGCGACGGCTTATTTTATCGCGTTCTCGTCTCTGCCGGGGGTGCCTGGGTCTTACTTTTTCTTATCAGTTTTATTAAAAAAGAGCGATAGGTTTTATCAAAATTCCTACACTTTTTTATACCTGCAAGGGAATAAAACAAAGATCTTCTGCTTACTTTAAGATAGGGGGTAGAATTATGGGGCCTGTGTAAATAATTGCTTTCTGAAACTGGCAGCGACAGCGAGTGACAAAACCACCGCTATTATTGCTCTCCATATTATACTCACCTCTTGAGTCGACCACTCTATGGCAAAGAGGATAAAAAGAGGTAAGAAAGACAACATTGCCATCTTTAGTACCGATACAATTTGAATGGGAAAGTAAAATGCCTTCTGAGAAAAATACCACTGACTTATAAGGATTGAAGCCGTAGTAACAATACTGCTAATGGCAGCACCGGCAATACCCCAGATAGGCAATAACCAGCTGTTAAGGCCAAAAATCACTGCCAGACCCAATGCGTACAAAATCGCTGAAAAATAGGTCTTATCTCCAAGATACAAGCCTACAAAAAGATAAGAAAAATGCAATAAAAACCCGGAAATCAACACAATTGGAAACAGATAAGCATACTGACTGTACTGACTGCCAGCCATGATCTCAATTACTTCATTCCCAAACAGACCCATAACTGCCACCATCCAGCATCCGCCTACCCAAATCAACAAATACAATTTCCCCAGTTCTCTGACCCTTCCTGGTTCTTTAAATTCACTGTAGATGTGCGGCAAGAGTGAGTTGCTAACAATATTCATTGCCAACATGGGCACAGCTGCAATCCTAAACATGACCGCATAAATGCCAACCGCATCAAGACCCAAAAAGTCCTTGATCAGCCACCTGTCAATGTAATTCATAAGGTACAACACCACTGCTGCCACAGTAAGGGGGGCGGAAAAAATGAGCATCTTTTTCAACAAACCGAAATCAGGTTTATTGGTCAGGGCTTTGAGGTTGGATTTAGTAGCATACACCAGACCCGCAAGAGCGCCTACAATCTGGCCTATAAAAACCCCCTCAAGACCATACAATTTATAAACTACCAGCCAAATTGAAACCAATACCGTGGAAAGGACACAAATGATATTGGCAATGGAATAAGCCGTGCTCTCAAGCGCATACCGCTGGATGGTTTGTAAATAATTAAACAGCGCCAGTGCCATTGATGCCGCAAAAGCTAACCACAACAGGCGCCCCAACGCTGGATCTCCAAAAAACCAAAGGGCGAGTTGATTCCTGGTTAATCCGATAAAACACAATATGGGAACAAGGGCCAGAATATAGTATAACAAACCGGTACTCACTATTTGCTGCCGCTGATCCTGTTCGGCTTCGGCATAAAATCGGGCTACTGCCTGGTAGAGCTCTAAAAAAATAAAAACACTTGTTACATAGGTAATCGTGGTGACCAGATCCATGGTACCATATTCCTTTTGCGACAATACCCTCGCATAAACCGGAATGAGTATGAAGTTGATCAGCCTGACCATCATGGTGGTAAGGCCATAGATGCCCAGGTCCTTAAGAAACCGGTCTTTCATGAAGGGCAAGGCGGTTCTGTTGCAAAAAGCCCTTAAGCTTCAGTTTAACTGCCGGATTGTGATTTAAAAACAAAGCATCTTCTCCCATGGCATCTATATAACCTTGTATAAACCGTTTAAGTCGATCCTCCTGCATGCCGTAACCATGAACGCATTTAATATTTTCCGGATGAAAATACCATTTTGAAGGCACTTCTCCTTTGATTAGCAATAAATATTTTTGTGCCACAGCTCTGTTGTTCCAGTTTTTCTTTACAAAACTAGCATTCATGGCTCCATATTCCAGTCTTTTACCCCGATCCGTTACAAGCTGAATCAACTCACTTTCCAGGTAATCAGGATGACAAAACAAGGAAGGAGGTACTATATCTTCTGAATGCTCTTTGTAGATACAATTGGCATAATAACCCGCACTAAGCACCGGTTTTCCTGCTACCGAAGCTTCAGTACCTAAGCCACCCAGTGGTATATCAGAATATAACTCATCTACCACGATATCACAATCTTTTATAATTTCGATTACTTTTTCATTGGGTACATTTTGCAGTTTGATAAACTCTACCGGATATCCCTGTGATTTCAATTTGCCTACCATGGCTTCAATTTCGATACTACCCTTAGATACTGCATTAGAGGGTGCATGTAAAATTTTAACTATTCTTGACCTTTCCTCTCTCATCAAAGAATTGGTCGGCATTTGTCCACACGGGAAACCAATGTTGAGCCACGAAACAAATGGCTTGGCATGAAACAAGGCAGTTGGTGGATGGTTGATCACCACATCCGCATATTTTTCAATGCGTTCCATTTGTTGCTTTTGTTTTTCTACCTCTTTAAAACACTTTTCGTATAACCACTGGCCGTTTTGAACATAGCGGCTCATGATAAAATTGCCAGACATGTACAAGGGCCTCGATTCTGTACCAAGACAAACAAATATTATTTTTTTCTTGAAAAATTTTATTACCCCCAACTCATAAAAGTTAAAATAGGCGTGAGAGTTGAGAATAAATACATCGTACCTGAAAATGACAAAGCACAGTATGGCAATCTTAAGCATAACCACAAAAGGCAGCAAAAGATATTTTAGCAACTTGCCCTTCAATCCACTCGTTTCTTTGTACCAGCGAAACAGAATCTGGTTGAGTTTTACAATGGGACCCATTTGGTCTTTGTAAAATTTATTGCTGGACAGAAACCATAAATCTGCTTTTATGCCTTCCTGGTCAAAGCCATCTTTCAACCTGGTAAAATAACCTGCAATCTCCGTATTTCCAATGTAAATTCTCATGACAACTTGTTTTACTGGTCATATGATTTAGTGTATTTCAGGTAAAAACTCAAAGGAACTAAATTGGCTTTTACCAGGATGTAAAAAAACCACCTCAATCGCTCAAAAGTTTTTTTATAGGTTTTATAATCTCTGTACGATTTATTAGGCAAAGCCATAAGAGCGGCAAATCCGGTTTCTGTCAACCCAAGCCTTTTATAGATCTCCTGCAAAATGTTGGTGTCAAATGGCTTTTCTTTTTTTATCTCTTCAAGCGCTGTTGCCCTTGTCCATTGACCGGACCTCACAAGCGCAGAAAATTCACAATAGCGAAGGTCATAACCAAATTTTTTGGGCAACCAATAGTTATTGGTAAAATAAGCGGTCCTGTTTTCCATATGGTGGCCTCCATAATATTGCCAGCCATAAGTGTTTGTCAAAAATTCTTTGACAGCTTCCTTATTATAGTCCAGATAATAGAGTGGTCTTATTTTTTTTATCTTATCTACCACAATCCACTTCAACCAACTGCTCATCCACAAACTTGGCAGGGTCACAATTTTTTTTGATCCAAATTTTTTCTGTACAGATTCAATGTACTTGGCATCCATATAAAACCAACCATGCGGTGAAATGCCCTCGGTTCGGAACGAATGACCTTCAAAAATGTATTTTACACCAAATTTCCTGCAAGCCATGTAATGCACTGTGGCCAAAGCCAGATCGCTGGGGGTGTCAATATCCGGTACAGATGCTTTTAAAAATGAATGAAAGATGTCATTGTATTCTTCATTGTCTACCACGTGGGTATACAAATCAATGCCGAGTTTTTCTGTCACACACCTGATGTTTTCAACTGCCGTCTTTGAATTCCACGTATTGTCAAAGTGAGCAGCCAGAACCCGTAAGCCCAGGACTTCTTTTGCGAGATACATCATGTAAGAAGAATCGGTGCCTCCACTAACTCCTACAACCACATCATACTTCTTATTCTTTTGCTCTTCTTTGATGGTAGCAGCCAACTGCCTCAGGTATTCCATCCCTTTGTCACCTGTTGGATACATTTGATTCAGTTCGTCATATTGTACACAATAATTGCAAACTCCCTCTTCATTAAATGTGATGTAGGGAATAGTATCATCATAAATGCACCTCGAACAAATCTTCTTATCTATGCCTTCTTCCATTGGGTCTTTTGTTTAATACACTAATTTTTTTCCTACGCCTTGTCTTATTTCCTTCAGATATTGTGATTTGGGGAAATTGATCAAAACACCCAAACCCTGCTGCTGATAAACTGCCATACTACCGAGGGCTACGGCAGAAACACCTGTCTCCTCAAATACTTCTTTTATATGCACCAGACTGCCCGCGCCTCCTGATGCAATCAAGGGAACAGAAGAAATAGCATTCATTTTTTTAAGCATTTCCAGGTCTAATCCCTTCCAACTTCCTTCCAAGTCTATGTTGTTGATAATGATTTCTCCTGCACCCGCCTCTATCATTTCCAACAGAAATTCCTGGGGGGTATAGCTGGATTCTTTGTTACCGGATTGAAAATACACCTTGTACCTCCCCAGCCAGTTTTTTTTAACATCCATACTCACCACGATACACTGATTACCAAAAAAAGCCGCACCATCTGACACTAATTGGCTGCCATTGGCCAGGGCTGAATTGATAACTACCTTTTCTACACCAGACTTCAAAATTTCTCTGATCTGGTCGAGATCGCTAATGCCACCCCCATAGGTCAGGGGCATAAAACACTCATCGGCTACTTTTCTGATCAACGCCATATCAGGTCCTTTGACATGTCGATCTGGTGATATATCACATAGCACTAATTCATCAACTTCTTTTTCATTGAATATTTTGACGGCGTTGACCGGATCTCCCACATACTGCGGATTTTTAAATCGGATGGTTTTAACCAATTTACCGGATTGTACCAGGAGACAGGGAAGAACTCTGTTTTGTACCATCCGTTTATATTTTAGCAAAGTTTTTTAATAACATCATGCCGTACCGATGGCTCTTTTCCGGGTGAAACTGACATCCCATGATATTGTCTTTGGACATTATGGCAACAAAGGTATGGCCATGGCTGGCTGTGGCAATTACATCTGCTGGATTATTGGCGCTTATGTAATAGGAATGAACAAAATAATATCTTGGTTCTTCATCCAGATCTGCTACCAACTCATGGGCCCGGGTTACACTTATATGATTCCAACCCATGTGTGGCACCCTCAACCCAGACACTTGCGAAAAGTCGAATTTATGGGTACTTGCATCCAACCAGCCTAAGCCCTCTGACTTGCCCTCTTCACTGCCTTTTGTCATTAATTGCATTCCAAGGCATATGCCCAGGATGGGCTTCTTTCGGTTATCTACCATATCTTTCAGTAGCCCCATCATACCTGCTGATTCCAATTGAGCCATGCCGGCATCAAAGGAACCCACCCCGGGTAAGATCAACTTATCTGCTTTTTCAATGACCGATAATTCGGATGTAATTACGGCATCTTCTCCCAGATACTGAAGCATATTCTGGATTGATCCCAGATTTCCCATGCCATAATCCAAAATTACTATTGCCATATTATTTTCTGTATCTTAAAATCCGTGCAGGAACGCCGGCTACCACTGCAAAATCAGGAACATCCCCTGTCACTACTGCCCCTGCTCCAACAACAGCTCCTCTACCTATTGTAGTGCCAGGCAATAGGATAGCTCCAACCCCTATATCAGCACCATCCCCTATATGCACTGCCTTACATTCAATAGGATGGTGTAAAATGGGTAAGTCAACCTGAGAATCTTGATGCGATGAGGTAATAATTTTAACACCCGGACCAATACCCACGGCTCTGCCAATGGTTATATTACCCGCGGAATGAAAAAAACATTGTTGTCCAATCCAGCTGCCCTCACCTATTTCCATCGATCCTTTATAATATCCTTTTAAAATGGTCTGGTGGCCGATGTAAACACTATCCGCTATTATTATATTTTCTGCATGAAAAACCAAAACACCCGCCTCAAATATCACATTTTTACCAAGGGATTTGAAATCACCTGCTACAAATTGTCCACTTCCATGTGACCCGGGTTCTTTGATATTATGAAGGTTCATCAGTCATGGCCTTTTGAATGACGCTCGCAATGTGACTCAGGTCTTCCTCTTGTAAATGAACTCCCAAGGGTATGGCTAGCCCGCGTTGAAAAGCTGCCTGCGCTGCAGGATAAGCTTTGTCATCGCTTGCATATTTTTCTTTATAGTAGCTGAGATGGGGAATCGCGTAAGCCCCAATATTGCTCTCTATTTCTTCAGCCAATAATGCTGATTTTACCCTATCCCTTTTTGATGCCAAATCAAAGAGAAGATGAAAAGTTTGATAAGTAGCTTCACTGTCTTTGAGGGGCTGAGGCAAGTTTAAGTCAGGAATGCCTGAGAGCAAACGCTTATAAATACCCGCCTGCCTTCTGTGTTCAATAATGGTTTCGTCCAATGTATCTAACTGACTAGGCCCAAGTGCCGCTTGAAATTCTGTCATTCGGTAATTGTAGCCGGCGCATACAAAATCAATCTTTCCTTGTTTGTTTTCTATTCCATGGTTGCGCAGGTTTCGGAGATGGTTTGCCAACTGAGCATCTTTTGTCACTATGGCCCCTCCTTCTCCCGTAGTCAATATTTTTCTGGGATGAAAACTAAAACACCCTGCAAACGCAAAGGTACCTGCCTTCCTGTTATGCAAAGTAGCCCCCAGTGCACATGCAGCATCTTCAATGACCAACAAATTATTTCGACGGGCCAGCTCCATTACTGTATCCAAATCAGCCATCAAACCAAACTCATGCACCGCAATAATGGCCTTGGTAGCGGGCGTGATCAAAGCCGACAGACATGAGATGTCAATACAACAGTCTGACAGCTGGATATCCACAAAAACCGGTCTCGCACCGGTGAGTTCTACAGCGTTGGCCACTGCTGTAAATGTATAGGCAGGCACAATTACTTCGTCGCCACTACCAATACCGGCTGCTAGCAAGCTAAGATGTAGTGCCGCAGTACCATTGCTTACCAGGATACAATGCTCTATCCCAAGATATGCCTCAAGTTGCTCCTCAAATCGCCTGACCCATTTCCCCTGCACCAGCATGCCTGAATCCAGCACATCCAATACTTGTTGAAGTGCAATCTCAGGAATTTGAGGGCGGGACAATCTGATCATTTCTTTTTGCATCGTCAAACAGCAATTGGTTTTTTCATCCACTCTGCCGTTCTTAATATACCCTCATCCAGCATTGTTTCAGCCCTGAATCCAAGCAGCTTGTCTGCTTTTTCTACAGATGGTATCCTCAATTCAATATCGGCAGAAAGAGGTGGTTTAAACAATATCTTTGATGAAGAATTCAAAACCCTGCACACGGTTTGGGCCAGTCCGAATGTTGTAATTACAGATTTGGCATTGCCAATGTTGAAAGATTCTCCAATCGCATTGGGATTGTGGATGCAATGGATGAGTCCATCTATAAAATCGTTGACATAACACCATGAACGGATCTGACTTCCATCTCCGTATATATAAATGTCTTCATCGTTGATGGCCTTTTTTATAAATATTTGCATTGCCCCCTCTCCGGTTTGGCCTTCACCATACACGTTAAACGGTCTCACGGTAACAATGGGCAATCCCATTTCTTTGTGATAGGCATGGGCCAAATGCTCCGCTGCCAACTTACTCACGGCATAGGTCCACCGTGCTTCTCCCGCACTTCCAACGTGGGTAGTGCTGTCTTCGGTCGACTTAAAAGACATCCTGCCAAAAACTTCTGAGGTGGAGAAGTTGACGAACCTGTCTTTGATCTTGTGTTTTACAGCTGCTTCCAGGGCATTGGTAGTGCCAATAATATTGATTTTCATGGTATTGGTCGGACTCTTAATCACCGTATCAATTCCGGCAATGGCCGCCGCATGTACTACGATGTCTGCTCCTTCCATAGAAGCTTCCAGATGTTCATATTCCAAAACGGAACCGCGAATAACATTTACATTGGGATGTTGATTCAAATCGGTTGAAGAAAGGGTGTCGCGGTAAAAGTTGTCAAACACGGTGATAAAATTGTCATTCACCAGTTGCCTGATCAAACGATTGGCGATAAAACCGGCGCCCCCGGTGATAAATATATGCTTATCTTTTATCATATGTATAGTATAGAAGGTCTTATAATTACCCTACAAAGGTAACCTTGCTTGCACGAAACCCTATTAGATATAGGTTAGAAGAAAATTAGATGTGTATTAAACTGAGATTAAAATAAGATTAAATTGACACCGGCAGGGATATTCGGAAAGTGCTTCCCTTACCCAAGACAGATACAACATTCACTGTTCCATCATGGAGTTCCACAATTTTTTTAGTAAGTGCCAGACCAATACCATATCCTGCAATGTACTGTGAGTTTTGACCGCGATAGAAAGGTTGAAAAATTTTATCCAGGTCTTTTGTATGTATGCCGGTTCCCTGGTCTTTAAAATCAATGTGAAGCCTTGTATCTTCAATGTGTAAGCCAATCTTCACCCCATTGTTTTCTGAAAACTTACAGGCATTGTCAATCAGGTTGTTAATGGAAATAGATAACAATTGCTCGTTGCCATAGATCAACAACTGCTGTTCATTTTCAGGCATTTGGTCCAGATTAAGTTCTATTTGGCTATGGGGTCTAAGCTGAAGGGCTGAATGATAGGTTTCAATTAGCAATTCATCCATTCTTATCAACTTAAAATCTGCCGGAGATTTTTCAAAACTAATACGCGCAAGATCCAACAAACCATTGGAAAGTTTGCTGAGTTTTTTAAGTTCTTCTGACAATGATTTGATGACAGCCTTGTATTTTTCTTTATCGCGCTCCTGCATAAGGGTATAATCCAGCTCTGTAACCATTACTGTAAATGGGGTGCGCAACTCGTGGGCTGCGTTGGCCACAAATTCTCTTTGAAGAATAAAAGCATCTTCCAGTCGCTGCAGCATTTGGTTGAAGGTAATTGCCATTTGGGCTATTTCATCCTTTTTATTACCCTCATTAACACGCTGATTGAGGTTATTCACTGAAATGGTTTTAACCTGATTGATGACATTTGAAATCGGCTTCAAAGCCCTCCCTGCAAAGACATAGCCAAAAATGATGGTAGTGAAGATGCTAAATAAAAATCCTGCCAATAAAATAATCTTGAGATTGCTGATTTTAGACAATCCATATTTATCCCAGGCCGACACCAGGATTATATAATTTTTACCTTTGTTGACAACCAATAATCCGAGCCCCTCTCTTTCACCATCCCTGTATTCTACGCGCTGATTTTTAACAATCCGGGGTAACAGGTATAGTTTGGAAGAAACCGTTGAATCAGATAGGTTGGCATAAACTTCTGTGCTGTCTTCTGTATAAATTCTCAAATTTTCATTGTAGAGCGACAAGGTGTTTTTGTCAATGATCCTTAGCAGGTCGGCAGATACCTCGTCTACATTTAACAACAGCTGGGCCGTAGAAAGTGCCCTGTTTTCTAGCCTTGAATAATAATCACTTGACCTGTAAGTTGAGGAAAAGTACAAGATGGCAGACGAAAAAATAGAAATGATAATGAAAACAAAAAGTGAAAACTGGAGCAATAAACGGGTACGTATGTTCAATTGTCTTCATTTTGCGGTTTAAGATAATAACCCATGCCCACCCGGGTATGAATGAGTTTGTTGTCAAAATCCCTGTCTATTTTTTTCCTGAGATAGTTGATATACACATCAACATAGTTGGTTCCCGTATCAAAATTGAGGTTCCAAATCTTGTCAGAAATATCGGCCCTGGAAAATACCTCTCCCGGATTACTGGCTAGTAATTCCAATAAGGTATATTCTTTGGCAGTAAGTTCAATCATTACCCCCTGCCTCGACACCGTTTTATTGGTTTTATTTATGATCAGGTCAGCAATTTTTATGATGCTTTGATCCTTTCTTTCTGCTAATGAAGTGCGTTTGAGAATTACCTTAATCCTCGCCAATAGTTCATTAAAATCAAATGGCTTGGTAATGTAATCATCTGCACCTGCATCAAAACCCGCTATCTTGTTATGGGGTGATGCCATGGCGGTGAGCATGATTACCGGCAAATCATTGTCATGCTTTCTCACTTCTTTGCACAAATCATAACCATTGATCAATGGCAGATTGATGTCGATGATCAATAAATCGTACTTGTTTTTTAATGCCATTTCTTTACCGATGTAGCCATCCTGCACGGACTCAGCACTGTACCCATTTTCAGTCAAGCCTGCTACCAGTAAATTGGCCAGTCTTATTTCATCTTCTACAATAAGGATGTTTTTCAATATTTTGGGTATGTGAGAAATGAACTTATTATAAATGGTTGTTATTGCGCGACATCCAATAAATATTTTTGTTGGTATTATCAGCTAAACAAAGATAACTATTTTTTATAAATAAAAATATCCATATATTGATGGCATTCATTATCAATAAGTTACCTATATTTTCCAAAAAAGTTCCCCAACTTTTGGTTTTTGCCAGCCCCTCACATCTTTTCGCATATTTTACAATCGCCTTACTTCGAATATCTTTCATCTTAGGGTGACGTCAAACTGCTTTTTTACAGCTGCACCAACCTCAGTCTCTGACTACCCCTATTGATTTCTACTACATAAAGTCCTGGAGCAAAGACTTCAGTCACGGTAGGTCCTGTTCCTTCATACAAGGTCTTACCGCTGAGATCGTAAATTTTTAAGGATGTAACTTCAGCCGCACTTTGGATGGTAAAACCCTGGTATGCCGGATTGGGAACAATCATGGACACAGATGCAGCTACCTCTTCTTCTGTACCCGTGGCACATTGATTGGAAGCTCCAAAGCTCGGCACCATCATTACAAAGGTCCCACTGCCATTGGTGCACCTACCCATTGACACATCAGCCGTTTGAACGCCATAACTGTATTCATCCACCACAGTACCATCAATATTCAACAACCTGATTTCCTCCCCATCTGCTGAAAGCTTAAAATTGGTGTGTAAGCCTTCCTCGATTTTGCTGTCTTCATCAGCCCATACAGTGAGATACCCACCTGCTCTGATGATGGTTCCCGCCGGAAATGACCACTTGGTAGGGCTGTCAGGATTGTCGGTCAGGTAGATGCCTCCCAAATTGATATCAGCTCCGGTAGTGTTGTACAACTCAATCCAGTCTTCGTATTTGCCCTCAGAATTGGTGTTGACCGTTTTATTGGAGGCTAAAAACTCATTGATCACCACCGAGCCTGAAGGAATGGCAAGCTGGTTATTGGTAAATGTAAGGGTGTAAAATTCATGCTCAGCCCTCTGGGGGTAAAAAATACCGGCATCATTGTTTTCGGCATAAATATAATATTGGGCACCACCATCCTTATAAGGAACGGTAGCTGTATAAATCAGATCACCCGCTTTTTGATCACCATTGGTGCCATCATCTTTCATTTCAACTTGCACAAATCGCTCGAGTTTTTGATAACGGTATGCCAAAGAAACACCCGACTGACCACTGAGCAAAGCTTCGATTCTCACACCCTGCAAACCCTGATCGATTTTATTGATCTCATTGACCTGAGGAGGAATTTTTTTATAATCTGCGTTGGAAGCAAAATAAGTCATCCTGGCTGTCATTAACTTTTGCACACCAGGCGTAGACATCAATGGGCCACCTCCCCCTCCGCCCGCACTAATGTCGGTAGTCATGGCATTTTGAAACTGGGTATAGGTATAAAACTTGTAAGGGTCAGCTTGCACAGCAGCATCAATCAGGGTGCGCAATCGGCCAGCTTCCTCCAGGTAAAGTCCATTCTCAAAAAACTCTTTGGAAAGGGTCCTGATGTGGGCCATATACTTCCTTTTGTAGGTAGCATTGCTCAATAGTTTTTGAATGAGTGGCCTGGCTGAATTGTTGGCATTGTACAAGATGTCTAGTGTGGCGCCTCCACCCCCTCCCATATTGGGAAAACCTCCAAAACTCATGTTCAGGTCCCAAACCAATGAAGCAAACCGATCATTGTTGTCTCTGTACAAATAATAGTTTTGGGCAAAACTCCCCGAATAACTATCCAGGTTTACCATCACTACGTTAAAGGCCAGCATCCAGAGGGCCTTGTCCACATCCAGGATTTCTTCAATGGCTTCGGTATGGTTCACAAGGGTGTCACAAAGATGCATCAATTCTTTCCAGCCCGCATCAGATTTCATTTCATAATGACCGTAGTACAGGGTAGTATCCACACCCTTATAAGCCAGATTGGGTAGGTACTGCTGCACTTGTTTGGGATTACACTTTACAAACGTATTGTTCTTACTGTCAAACACATTCGAAAGAAATCGTTTATTGATACTTTCCACGTTGGTGTACAAACCGTACAATTGGTCGTTGATATACACATTCGCAAAATTGGCCTTCGGGCAATCCATGTAGTTTTGCAAAATATAATACGACACTGCTTCCCTCACAAATGAAGGATCCTGGTACACATTGGATAATTTGATATCCCCCTGTCCATTGTAGGTCTGGTCTTTCACATAATCCAACTCAATGTGCAACGGATTCTTTTTATTGGTTGCCCTGTAACTGCTATTTCCCTTGTACTTCACCCCCACACTGTCAAACTGTACCCCATTGACCTTACACCATGCTGCCAGGATATAATTTTCATCCCCATTCTTTTCAGCCTGCATCAAAGCATTCCAGTTGCTTTGGTTAAAATGAATTTCAATTTTCTGGATTACATTGGCATCATAAAGATCTTGCGCCCCCAACTTACCCCCTGTTGCCAGGAATACAATTATTAAACCTGGTACAAAAAGGCAAAAATGCCTCAAATAGGAATGATCCAACATACTAGTAAGAATTTCAGACAAAACGTCAATAAGCTGTGAATGTACTCAAACTCTCCCAAAAATCTACCCCTAATAAACTTATTTTACCAACCCCGACAAATTCTCTCCCTCAATTCTCAATTTGTAATTAATCACTGACCATTCGAAATTGATCCGTAATTCGTCTTTCTCAATTCGAAATTGATCCGTAATTCTCAATTCGAAATTGATCCGTAATTCTCAATTCGAAATTGATCCGTAATTCGTAATTCTCAATTCGAAATTGATCCG
>CALMSX010000087.1 GCA_937872515.1 uncultured Bacteroidota bacterium | reverse complement strand
TGGTAAGAACCTACAGGGAATACATTTTCAAAAGTATCCCATGGGTTTTCTTCCAGTTGTTTGTGGCCCAATGAAAGTTTGCGGTTGTCAACATCACATTCAATCACCTGTACATCAATTTTTTCACCTACTTTGGTGAATTCTGATGGGTGGTTGTAACGTTTTGTCCAGCTCAGGTCTGAAATGTGAACCATACCTCCAATACCTTGCTCCAATTCAATGAAGACGCCGTATGGTGTAAGGTTTTTCACCTCTCCTGTGTGACGTGAACCCACTGCGTATTTTTCAACTACACTGGTCCATGGATCGTTAGAAAGTTGTTTTACAGAAAGAGACATCTTGCGCTCATCTCTGTCTAAGGTTACTACCTTAGCTTCAAATTCCTGACCCAGGGTGAAATAATCCCTTGCGTTAACAGGCTGATTGCTCCAGGTTACTTCTGAAACGTGGATCAAACCTTCTACTCCCGGAATGATTTCGAGGAAAGCTCCGTAGTCTTCGATGTTGACAATCTTTCCTTTTACTACGCTGCCTTCTGAGATTTCTCTGTCCAAAACATCCCACGGGTGTGGAGTAAGTTGTTTAAGACCCAATGAGATTCGTTTTTTGTCCTCATCAAAGTCAAGCACAACAACGTTGATCTTTTGGTTGAGTTCGAGCACTTCGTTGGGGTGGTTGATCCTTCCCCATGAAATATCGGTGATGTACAACAAACCGTCGACACCTCCCAAATCCATGAATGCTCCGAAGTCAGTGATGTTTTTAACAACACCTTCGAGTACCTGACCTTTTTCAAGACCAGAGATGATGGCATCTCTTTGTTCTGCCAAATCACTTTCGATAAGTGCTTTGTGGGAAACAACGGCGTTTTTGATCGCTTCGTTGATTTTAACCACTTTAAATTCCATGGTCTTGCCTACGTACCCATCGTAATCTACGATTGGTTTAACGTCGATCTGAGATCCAGGTAAGAAGGTTTCCAGTCCGTAGCAGTCAACGATAAGACCACCTTTGGTTTTGCTGGTAACGTATCCCTTGATGATGGTTCCGTTTTTGTAAGAATCCACAAGGGTATCCCATGCCTTCAACAACTTAGCCTTTCTGCGGGAAAGAACCAATTGACCGCGGGCATCTTCTTTGTTTTCTACGTATACTTCAACATAGTCACCTACTTTCAAATCAGGTGTGTCCCTGAATTCTGAAAGGGGAACAAGTCCGTCTGACTTATAGTTGATATCCAGGATCACGTCACCGCCGTGAATGGATGATACCCTACCTTTTACTACTTCAAACTCAGCAATCGAGTTTAAGGTTCTTTCGTAATTTTTAAGGTAGTCCTCTTTTTGCTCCTTAGAATAAGAAAGGGTGTTTTTCTTACCCAATGACCAATCGAAATCGTCGTGAGCTGTAGATTGAGGAGTGGTGGGTTGCAAGTCTAAGATCTCATTGATACCAGAGAGATCTTCCACAATTGCATTTTCATTTTCAGGGTTCTCAATGTTATTTTCTTCTAACATTATGAAGATGGGTTTGTATGTCACAGCTTGTCTGCAACAGAGGTTAAAAAATAAGGCTGCAAAAGTAACATAAAAAATTGAAAATCAATAAATTTTATACCCACAAAAGCGGATAAATTGTAAAAAATATAGTTTGCGGAAAATCAAGAAGCTATCTTGCTGATTATCTGGTATATATACATAATTTTTCCGTACTTTTTTCAGGACTTTACAAGGCTTTGACCGACAAAAAGGGCTTTATGGGTCAAACTATTTATCCACTTTTTGCTGTAAAACAAACAGGCTCCCCACTATCTGGCTAAATTTGCACCACAATTTTTTGTCCATGCAGTTTTTAACCGTAGAGAACGCCTCCAAATCTTATGGAGAAAAATCTCTTTTTCGCAACGTCACTTTTTCGGTATCCAAGGGCGACCGCATTGCCCTCATCGCCAAAAACGGGAGCGGTAAAACAACCCTACTCAAAATCATTGCAGCCCTGGAAGGAGTGGAAGGTGAAAATGCCAAAATTGCCATCAACAAAAATATAAGAACCGCCTTCCTGACCCAGGATCCTGAATTACATCCCACCGCCATGGTCATCGATGAAATCCTGGAGTCCAATCACCCGGTGGTCAACGCGATAAAACTGTATCGTCACGCCATGGAAAGTGGCGACGAAACGGCCCTGCAAAAAGCCATGAGCCACATGGATACCTACCACGCCTGGGACGCCGAAGCCCAGCTCGAAGTGGTCTTGAACCACTTAAAAATTGACCACCTCGAAAACACCATCAACACGCTTTCGGGAGGACAGAAAAAAAGGGTGGCCCTGGCCAAGGTTATCCTTTCTCAACCCGACTTCCTCATCCTCGATGAGCCTACCAACCACCTCGACATCGAAATGATCGAGTGGCTGGAAGACTACCTCAAAAACTCAGGCGTAACCCTGTTTATGGTCACCCACGACCGCTACTTCCTGGACAATATCTGCAACGAAATTTTTGAGCTCGACCACTCAGATCTTTTTGTTTACCGTGGTAGTTATACCGCCTATCTTGAAAAAAAAGATGCGCGATTACAAAATGAAGCGGCCAATCTCGACAAGTCGAAAAAACTCTTCCGCAGAGAACTGGAATGGATGCGGCGCATGCCCCAGGCCCGGACCACCAAGGCCAAATCCAGGATTGACGATTTTCACGAACTAAAAGATGATATCGCTGGAAAAACCTATGGCAAAGACGAATTGTCGATGCAAATCGATGTCACCCGACTGGGTAGCAAGATTGTAGAGCTGCACAACATCTCCAAAAAATATGGAGAAAAAACCCTCTTTTCCAACTTTACCTATAAGTTTAAAAAAGGCGAGCGCGTAGGTGTGGTGGGCAGAAATGGTGCCGGTAAATCTACCTTTATCAAAGTGATGACCGGAGAAACCCCAACCGACACCGGTAAGGTAGTGGTGGGAGAAACCGTAGTCTTCGGACACTACAACCAGGATGGTCTCGACTTTACCAACGACAAGACCGTTATCGATACCATACGCGACATAGCAGAATACATCCCTCTGGCAAAGGGTCTAAAACTTTCAGCCGAATCCCTGCTCGAACGCTTTCTCTTTCCGAGGTCGCAACAAAGGGTTTTTGTTTCACAGCTCAGCGGGGGAGAAAAACGGAGGCTGCACCTGCTCACCATCCTGATCAAAAACCCCAACTTCCTCATCCTCGATGAGCCTACCAACGACCTCGACATCATCACCCTCAATGTCCTCGAAGATTTTCTCGAAGACTATTCCGGATGCCTGATGATCATCTCCCACGACCGTTATTTTATGGACAAGCTGGTAGACCACATCTTTATCCTTGAAGGCGATGGCAATATCCGCGATTATAATGGCAATTACACCGAGTACCGCATGGAAAAGGCCAATGCCAAACAGGCAGAAGAAAAACCCCAGCCCACAGCAGTAAAAACCGCGGGTCGCAACGATTTTGAATTGCGCAAAGAGATCAAGGCCATTGAAAAACAAATCGAAAAGCTCGAAAAACGCAAACAGGAACTCACCGCCTTTTTTGATGACCCCAACCTGCCGGTAGAAAAAATCACCCAATACTCCACCGAGCTGGCCACTGTCAACACTGAGCTAGCCGCCAAAGAAGAGCAGTGGCTGGAGCTGAGTGCTGAAGTTGAGTGATGTCTGAACGGATGCTGCGAAGTAGCAATTAGATTGCCGGTTGCAATCGAAAGCAGTGAGCTTCGTTGAAGGCGGCATAGCGCGAAGCGCGGAGCGCAGAGCGGGGAAGCGGCGGCTTGTCCCGTTGCATAGCAAGGGGAAGCGCGAAGCGTGGCTTGTCTAACTGGCGTTAGCCAGGCAGATGAGCGGTGAGCAGTAAGCGGTAGGCGGTGAGCGGTAGGCGGTGAGCGGTGAGCGGTAGGCGGTAAGCGGTGAGCAGTAAGCGGAAAAACTCTAACTATCTCAGCACAAATCGTCGCAACTTCCCTCTTGTTATTTCAAATTGGATTCTAATAAAATTACTTTCATTATTTGAATACTTAAAAAATCAGTAGGACCTGTCTAAAATTATAATTATACTGCCAAAGCTATTGATTTGTTAAAATAAATAGTATAATTTTGTATTTCTAGTACTATAAATCCGTAAATTATAAAGAAATGAAAAATAATATTCTACTCAAAGTTTTCTAACCCAAAAACCTATAAAAAGCGCATAATTGGTTCATTCTTACCTTTTTCATTGATAGTTTCTTTTCCTCAAGATTGAATATGAATGGACAGTGTACTAATCCTCTCACAAATAATGAACCGGGATGTGGTGAAAAATCTTAAGGAAGATATCAATTTTAGCATTTTTAATGTGGGAGGATTAATCGTAAAGAGAGGTCAGCTTGGAAGTGTGCAAAATATTCCAACATCTGATTTAGCAGACGGAGTTTACTGTATCATTTTAAGAGATTTAAAAGGGAATATTATGGAAACCAGGAAACTAGTAAAATTGAAATGAAGTTATTAAGTTTTGTCATATTCACTTTCGCAACTACAATAATTTTTGGACAACAGCCCTTTGTTTCTATCCTTAATTTGGATGGCAAATACTATGAGAGTATAGAAGGTTCACAGTTTCCGGAACAGGTTCATAAGATTGTAGTGGAGGATGATAGTATTATTTCCTCCTTTCATGTCTGTTGGCTTTATGATTTTTCCCAATACATGTCAAAGCATGACAAAAATGGTAATTTTATTACTAGCAATCGGCTGCCAGGCGAATTGAATGAAGGCATCAGTGGTTTTGGGGATGTTTGTTATGACAATGAATACTATTATTATGCCAGTGGCTTAGCCTTGGATTCGGGTTTAAAAATTGAGAAATATGACCAGGATTTTAATTTCGTGGAAGAAAAAATTATAATGCCCGATGAAATCGTACTTCCCGAGCAAAGTTT
This sequence comes from uncultured Bacteroidota bacterium, assembly GCA_937872515.1. GTDB lineage: Bacteria > Bacteroidota > Bacteroidia > Chitinophagales > Saprospiraceae > JADKBO01. Next base: position 37,407 of record CALMSX010000087.1, on the reverse strand, counting down.
TAGTTACAGACATTTAAATATTTTTAAGGATTATATAATTGTGTCCGGTCAATTGTTTAGAGATTTTGAAAACTATGGATCAGTACCATCATTGGCCTTTTGGATCAATAAACACACCTTAGAATTGGATACCGTTGTAAAGTTTGAACTTAATAAAAAGGTCATTAATGTTTCTGATGTATTTTTAGAGAGCAAAGATTATTTAACATTTATGATCCGAACCTCAGCGGGTAGTGAAGACAAGATTGGCATTATATCGTTTGATGAGCATAAAAATATTGTAAATGAATGGTATTCTGAAGGTTTCTATAATTACTTATCTCATTATCACATGGCTAAACTAAAGGACAGTAGCTATGTGTACACCATGAACAATGGCAACCTGGGAAATTTTACACGGATTGAAAAGAGAGACAAGGCCGGAAATCTTATTTGGAAATCCCGCCCCACCCAGAGTTTTTTAAAGGGCTCAAAATTAGCCTCAATGAGCATCCAAAGATTGTTTGCTGCCAAAAATGGAGATATTTTGGGCTGTGGAAGTATGTATTGGCAAAACAGGGAAATCAACTTTGATTCCCTGCAGCAAATCTATTTTAAGCTGGGTGTAGAGGGTCATAATTATATTTATGATTTGTATACGAAGTGTTTTCCCGTGGCCACGCCTTGCATATTTAGGATGAATACTACCGGTAATATGATATGGCAGAGAGCGGTGTTTATGGTTGACAGTTTGGATCAGGTTTCACCCGGCACATTTTATGACTTGGTGGAAGAAGCGGATGGCTCTATCGTTTACGGTGGCCGGATCGGCACATTTACATCTTATGAAGCCCAACAGGAAAAGCCTCATAATTCTAACAGCATTTTGCTCAGACTCAATGCAGATGGATGTTATTCCAATTACCCCTGCACCCAATGGAAGACCTATCTCCAGCCATCCAGGATTTTACCTTTTTTTGATTTAAGAAATCGATGGCAGCTCTACAACCCTCAGTCAGATCGAACCCTTTTTGCCAGAATGGCGGAAACGACCGAAATTATTAATGACAGGGAATATTTTATTTTAGAGGCATCTGACTCCCCGGATTTTGCAAAAAAAGAGGTCATGGCCTATCTGCGTGTTGAAAATGAAAGGATGTATGCTTTGGAAACTGCAGGTGAAAGGCTGGTTTTTGATTATTTTTTGTTTCCCGAAGAAGAATGGAAAACCAATCTTATTTTGGATACCAGTCAATTTGTTGTCATAGGCAATGGGTACAGAACCAAAGAATTTATTTTTAACGACATCAAAGACAGACAAAAAACCTTTACCTGGTACAATGGCATGGGATCTGTAGATGATTTTTTCTTTGATGGACACAACCCATCTTCAACCCTTCCTAAATGGAGAATTTGTAAATTTTGGATCAACAATGAACTAAAATATGAAAACGTTCCATTGTCCTGCCAGACCAATGAAGTAATAGATTTGGATTTGATCTCAACCCGGGTTTATCCCAATCCTTTTACTGACAACATTATTATTGAGAACATAAAGGACTATGAAAAATACAGCATTGAAGATCTGAATGGCAAAAAAGTTTTAAAAGGAAGCTTGACTGAGAAAATCAAAATTGATGCCTCGTCCTTGCCCTCAGGCGTCTATTTTTTAACACTTCCAGGTCCTAATGAGCTAAAGAATCAGAGGACAATGATCATAAAAATGTAATACCTGCCCCGGCATGTTGGGATATGCCCTCAGCGCTATCTCGCAACTGCTTCGTGGTTGGCGGCAGAGCGCGGAGAGCGCAGAGCGCGCAGAGCGGAGAGCGGGGGGAGCGGTAAGCCGTTGGCCGTAAGCGGTGGGTGGCCCCAACACCGCTAATGTGGCATAGGGACAAGCCTGTCTACCTGGCTAACGCCAGTTAGACAAGCGGTAAGCAGCACCAAGAAACGCCATGCGCTATACGCTATGCGCTATACGCTCCACGCTATACGCCCCGCGCTAAACGCTATACGCCCAGCGCTCTGCGCTACTTAGCCCAATTCACCCGCTTCGATTTGACAGCAGCACTATTGGTGCCAATCATGATGTCAAAATCGCCGGCCTCCCATACGTGATTGAGGTCGTAGTTATAAAACTTAAGGTCTTCCGGGGTAATGGCAAATTTTACTTCTTTGCTTTCACCGGGTTTCAATTCTATTTTTTGGAAACCCTTAAGTTCTTTGACAGGGCGGGTTACAGAGCCTACCACATCACGAATGTAAAGTTGTACTACCTCCTTACCGCTGTACTTACCAGTGTTTTTTACAGTGACCGAAGCCGTAAGCGTTTGATTGCCTTTTAGAGAAGTTGCACTCAGTTTGAGGTCTGAATATTCAAAGTTGCTGTAGCTCAATCCAAAGCCGAAAGGAAACTCAGGTTCGTTGCTCACATCGAGGTAGTTGCTGCGGAACTTCTGGAACCACTGTCCTTCAGGGAGGGGTCTGCCGGTGTTTTTGTGGGCATAAAAGATCGGAATTTGTCCTACGTTTTGGGGCCAGGTAGCGGAGAGTTTGCCCGAAGGATTGACATCACCAAACAAGGCATCGGCGATGCTGTAGCCGGCTTCACTTCCGGGAAACCATACATTGAGAATGGCATCCATATTATCGTGTTCCCATGAAATGGTGAGTGGTCTGCCGGTAAACAAAACAACTACTATGGGCTTGCCAGTTTTTTTCAAGGCCATGAGCAAGTCTTTCTGTGCTTGCGGAATATCTAGAGAAGAACGGCTAGAAGCTTCTCCGGTCATTTCTGCAGATTCACCCACTACGGCCACAATGACATCTGCTTTTCGAGCCTGGTCAAGGGCTTCTTCTATCATGTGTGCGGGAGAGCGATCATCTCTGCCGGTATTTTTACCAAAGATGGCATACCGCTCATCCAGGGCTGGATCATTGTCAACGTTAGCGCCTCTGGCATGCAAAATATTTACCTTATCGCCTGCCACTGCCTTCATGCCTTCGAGCAGAGAGATCGACTGATCGTGTTTTGCTGCCACACTCCAGGTGCCCGGCATGTTGACCCTGTTGTTGGCCAATGGACCAATCAGCGCTATGGTTCCCTTTTTCTGCAGGGGTAGAAGGTTGTTATTGTTTTTCATTAGCACAAAGGTCTCTGCTGCCAGTTTTCTGGCTTCTGACCTGTGTTCTTTAGAGAAAACCTCTTTGCCCGCTCTGGTGGCATCGCAGTAGCGGTATGGATCGTCAAAGAGGCCCAGCTTGTATTTGATTTCCAGGATTCGGCGACACGCATCGTTGATCTGTTTTTCGGTCACCTTGCCTTCTTTCAAAGATTTGCCAAGTGTGGTGAGCATACCTTCTCCCACCATGTCCATATCAATGCCTGCATCCAGGGCCCTGGCCGTTACAGTTTGCAAATCACCAATACCGTGGTCAACCATTTCATTGATGCCGGTATAGTCGGTCACCACAAAGCCATTGAATCCCCATTGTTTGCGAAGTACATCTGTGAGCAACCACTTATTGGCCGTTGCCGGTACACCATCGATCTCATTAAAAGAAGCCATAACACTGGCACAACCGGCATCCACAGCTCCCTTGTATGGAGGAAAATAATCGTTGTACATGCGCTGGCGACTCATATCGGTGGTGTTGTAATCGCGACCGGCTTCAGATGCTCCATATAAAGCGTAGTGTTTTACACAGGCAGCAACCGTATTGGGTAAGGATAAGTCCTTGCCCTGATAACCGCGCACCATGGCTGCGGCGATTTGATAGCCGAGGTAGGGATCTTCACCGATACCTTCTGCAATGCGGCCCCAGCGGGGATCTCTGCATATATCCACCATGGGTGAAAAGGTCCAGTTGATGCCATCGGCACTGGCTTCTATAGCCGCAATACGAGCGGTTCTTTCCACAAGATCCATATCCCAGCTACTGGATAATCCCAAAGGAATGGGAAAAACGGTTTCGTAACCGTGGATAACATCCATCCCAAAAATCATCGGTATTTTCAGCCTGCTTTCCTCAACCGCAATGCGCTGGATGTCCTTGATCTTGGCCACCGACTTGATGTTAAAAAGTCCACCTACCTTGCCGGCTCTGATCTTAGTGGCAATGTCGGAACTCGATGCCTGGCCGGTGGTAATATCACCACTCACCGGAAGGTTGAGCTGACCAATTTTTTCTTCGAGGGTCATTTTTTTCATCAACTGGTCGACAAAACTTTTCATCGACTTTTGGGCAGTAGCGGTATGGCAAAGAGAAATTATTGCCAAAAAGGCAAGAAGTGGTAAAGATTTGAATCTCATGATCTGAACATTATTGTAGAAACAAATATAGGGATTCCAACACAATTAAGAAATGACACCGGTCAAAATCATTTAATGGAAGCGCTGGCGGTGAGTGTGGTTCCATCATGCAATGAGACCTCGACCCGGATGGTTTTTTCCAGTTCAGGAGATACATTCAAAGGCCAGGGACCCCAACCTTCCGCCAACCTGAGTTTTTGAAGGAGTTTTCCGTTTGCATTAAATACTTCAGCTACCATCGGACCTGGATGGTTGCCCTTATAAGTGAGCATCCATTGTAAGCTGCGAATGTTGGCAACCAGGTTGATTGAACCTGCATCTATTGTAGATGAGTCCGGCGTTTGGCCATCAAAAGAGACGTCGCATTGTTTTTCTATAAAATCGAGATTGACCACGGTTTCAAAAATCAGACGATGGCCTGCGTCATTGAGATGGATGCCGTCTCCCGAACCATATTTAGGCAGCAGCCACGAAACACTGTCTGCAAGAGGTGTAAAGAGATCGATGGCATGGTTACCAAAATAATGGAGGATAGAATCGCGAATCTCTTCCTGTATATTGATTTGTTTGGGGTCACCGAAGTTGCGGGGTTGGGAGGTAGTGATCCAAAAATCAGAGCCGGCCTTGTGAGCCAGTCTTTGAAGGAAACGATAATTGTTCATTTGTGTATGAGCATCGATGTAATGAGCGGCATCATTGGAGGGCATGTTTACGATGATGCCCCGGGGCAAAAAGTCCAATGCACGATCAATGTTTAAAGTGGTGTCGGGCTGAAAAACCAGATTTTCATTGGCTGATAGGCCCGGCATGATGTGGAAAGAGGTAATGCCTCCTTTGCCGAGGTTGATGATTGTAAACCGGGGATCCTTTTGCAGATAACTCTGAAGTCGACTTACCCAAGAACTGTCAATGACTGATGCACCAGCTCCTTCAGCCGTGGAAGAGCCCAGGATGACCCAGGTGCATTTTCGTGGTGGATCAATGCCGGAAAGGACAGGGCTGTTATCTGAAAGACAGGGTGAAGAATAAGCGGTATGAAAGAACGATAACAAAAAGCCAATAAACAAAAGTCGTTTTTTGTATGGATAAAAAAAGACAGGCATGGTCAAAAATTTAAAACAAGTTAAAGCATTCTATTCATAAAAAGCAAAATTACCTTACCACACAGTTTGAAACCAGTGGTATGGCCCAGGGAATTGATAGTAGCTTGTCATCTCTAAAAATAGTTGTAAGGAGCCGCAGAAACTTTTTTATTTTACAGCATGAAACACATCCATTTTACCTCCTTCCTGACCAATAATGCCGAGTTTGAAAAAAACTACATAGAGAAACTGGTAGGCCAGTGTGCCCATAAAAAAATTCGCAAAGACGGTTTTTTGTTGAGAGAAGGAGAAGAATGTAAGTATGTTTTTTTTGTGGAAAAAGGACTTTTGCGTCAATACTATCTGGATGCCGGTGGCAAAGAACACATCATACAATTTGCCCCTGAAAACTGGTTGATATCCGACCGCGATGCCTTGTTTTATAAGCAGGGTGCTCAGTATTACATCCAGGCCGTGGAGGATGCCGAGGTATTGTACATTGAAGAGGACCTTATTTTAAAATTATCCCAGCTGGATGCAGCTTTTCACAGTTACAACAACAAACTCCTGCACAACCACATCAGACAGTTGCAAAAAAGAATCCGTCTATTGCTGAGTGCAACGGCAGAAGAGCGCTATCTGGATTTTACGGCTACCTATCCGGATCTCCTGCTGCGACTGCCCCAGACCATGGTGGCCTCATACCTTGGCATTACCCCTGAAAGTCTGAGCAGGGTCAGGAAAGGATTGGCCGAAAAAAACCAACGACGCATTACTTAACATAGATCAATTGGGCTTTGTTATTTACCCTGTAGTTTTGTGGCATTAATCAAATAAATTCAATGTCATGTCAATAAAACAAGTAGAAATGATTGCTACCCCTTCGGCTCCCCATTATGTGGGCGATGGATTCAGGGTGCACAACTTTATACCAAGCTATCCCCGAATGGATATGAAAAGAATGGATCCCTTTATTATGCTGGATTATAATTCCAAATTTCATTTTCCCCCAAGCGAAAGACCAAGAGGCGTAGATGTACACCCCCACAGAGGCTTTGAAACCGTGACCATCGCCTACAAAGGCAGGGTCGAGCACCACGACAGTTCGGGCGGTGGTGGTGTGATTGGAGAGGGAGATGTACAGTGGATGACGGCTGCCTCCGGGGTGCTGCACAAAGAATTTCACGAGTCAGAATGGAGTAAAAAAGGGGGTACCTTTCAGATGGTACAGTTGTGGGTCAACCTGCCCGCCAAAGACAAGATGAGCACGCCCAAATACCAGGCATTGGAAAATAGTGCCATGCCAAAGGTCAACCTCCAAGACGGCCTCGGCCATATTGAAGTAATCGCAGGAAACTACCAGGGGCATCAAGGGGCAGCCAGCACCTTTACACCCATCCATTTGTACAATGCCAAACTTGCATCAGGTGGTATGGCCGAATTTGCATTTCCGGCCCACTACAACACTGCGTTGCTGGTAGTAGAAGGAGCCATAGAGATCAATGGCACAGAGCATGCCCAGACCGACCAGATGGCCTTGTTTTTCAACCAGGGAGAGACATTTAGCATCAAGGCGAAGGAAAATGCTGTGGTTTTGATTTTGAGTGGAGAGCCCCTCAATGAGCCGATAGCCGCACATGGTCCCTTTGTGATGAACACGAGAGAAGAATTGATAGCCGCGTTTACGGATTATAATGAGGGAAAATTTGGGTATTTGGAATAATTGAACGGGCAGGTTGAAAATATTTTGGGTATCTGTCTAATTCAAATATACTGTGTCTGGTTATATAAAAATGCACTGATTGTAAAAATCAGTGCATTTTTCATTTTAATCATCAAGCATAAAAAGGGATCACTCGAAAATTTACTGCCTAGTTACATCGCTGGGATTTCCTCAAAAAAGTTTTCGCGATGGATAAATTTAAAATTTGTTTCTCCATATATATTGGAAAAACTTTTTGTGAGTTTTACTTTTTGGGTGGGGTTCCATTTTATTTCAATGGTTTGTAATACAGAATTTTTTCTATAATTAAATCGATTTCACGTTGTTCGGTGTTGCGCCAAAAGTAGAAATTGGCATATACCTGGTTGTATTCATTTTGTTTTCGCAATTCATTGATTACAAAATTTTCAAACAAGGGGCCGGCATCTTATGGAAAAGTGTGCTTTTACCTTCCTGTCTGGCACCTAGCAACAAAATGATTTTGCCTTTAAAAAAATCACTTTCAATACGTCTTTCTAACTGCCGAGTTTTGGGCATTTTCCTAAATTATTTGACTTAAATCGCAAATTCTGTACTTATTATTGGAATTAAGTCGAAAATAATCGGGTTTTTCCTTTAAACCAATAAAAATTTTAATATCTAATTAAATTTTGATTTGATTCTAATTACACACTAATTGAAAACTTAAAGTAAAACTGCCCCCTTGTTCAACATCACAACTGATTTCCCTGTAGTTTATGTTATTACCTTTGATCAAAAAGCTTCCGTTACAATTTAAAACCTCTATTTCAGCCTCTTCATTTAAATAACTGCAACAATTATTAATTTGTATGGAAGATATTGCCTCCCCTGATTTTAATATATCCCAATTTTTATTCTCACAAAAATATTCTTCATACCTTTTTAACGGATAGGTACCTTCCTTCAATTCATTTAACTTTAGCAAAACTGCAAAAAAATCATCAACAATTATTCCCCCAATCTTATGTCTAAATTCGTCCATGGCAACCACAAAACCATTTAGATCTGAATTAAATTCACATGACATAATTACACCTTGCTTCTCCTTGTCAATATCAAACCTTTCGCCATTAATTTCAATAAAAGATTCATTAACTGAGAGACATGGTTTTTCTTCTTTTTTACAAGCTGGGAATATCACAGCTATTCCAATAAAGAAAAAAACTATTAAAACTCCAGATATTAATTTAATATGTGCTCTCATTTTATTCTTAACCATTGCGATATATTTTTTGATTTATAATATAAAAGTATTTTTCCTATTCATCAAAGATTATTGTCCAAATTGAATGTATATGTATTGAACAATTACATAAATATAATTTTTTTTACAATGAGCATATAAATTTTAGCCAATTTGCAGAATAGCAATTCACCGGTTAATCAATATAAGCAGCTAGAGGTTGGCTTTTTTAATTTCTTCAATTAATTTAGCCATATTCTCTTTGTTTCGTCCATAGGATGCTACAGAATTTTGTTTCTCAAGGTCACAAATACTATTTACTAAAACCCTGTTTTTGTAAAACAGAATTGTTATTTGTTCACCCCAACTTCCTGACCATAACCTAGGATTTGATTTGAAAGTCATCATTTTTTTTGAATTCTGATGAAGTGTCCATTCAAGTTCATTTGCAACTTTTCCTATTATTGGATTGAGTTCTTCCCTGGTTAATGTAGTGTCAACACTTTTAAATTTAAGTCTGTTTTTTTGAAGTAAATAAAACATCAGTGCAAGTATCGAAAAAACAATAATAAGCCTAACTTCCCATTCCCGAAAAGGTTTTGGGGTTGCAAAAATGTAGGTTTTTAAATGGAAAAAAAATAAAGTAGAGGGACCAATGAGTAGATAGATAACAATAGGAAAATGGTAAATTTTTTTCCAGAGTCCAAGTTTCAGCTCTTTTGTTCTAATCGAATTTTTCATCTTTTCGTTGGTCATTTTTAATGATATCTCAATTACTTTTTTTTACATATTCATCACAGATGAAAGTTGAAAAATCTCAAAATCATTTGCCTTTCAACTTATCTAATTCTTCTTTTATTAACATATACAATTCATTTTCCCAATCAATATTTTCGATCAATGGAAAATCTTCGTTCTTTCTAAAATCTCTTGGACTTATTATTACTTTGACCTCATATTTCATAGCTTTCTGTGTTAATACAAAAACTTCCTCAATTGCTTCATCTCCAATTGCAATAAAACCAATTGATGCTGCTTTTCCATGAATGAATATGTCATTTCCCATTTCATCTATATTTGAGAATTGGGTTTTAGCCTGATCAAATTCGTTTGGATAGTTAATCTTAATTGATAAATAATAAGAACTGTTTGGGTTTAAATACTCAACTCTATAAATTCCTTCTGGAATTTGTCTATCGCCATCTTTTAGTTTTGGGCCCATTACTCCACTGAATGCTGTGAATGGATATGCTTTAAAAGTTTTATTCCTGTGTAGTCTTTTGTATACACTTCTAGCATTCGCTCTTCTTTAAATGCCGCAAGTATTATTTCATTCGGAAAGTCCATTTTGAATCCTGCAATACCCATATTTCTCTCAAGTCTCTTCCAAACTTTATTTTCAATTTTATTCAGAATCGACTCAGTAGTTTCCTTTCCCTTAATTTTATACAAAAGCGGCATATAAACTGATCTACCGAATTTGATAAATACTATTCCAAAAATTATTATTGTGGTTAGGATGAAAAGTTTCTTCATTTATTAAATTTTATGTATCCCTTGGACTTGCTCATCCGCAATTCGAGCATAAGAGAGTATGGTCTTGGAAAGCATTGTTTGGGATAATTTCACACTTTTCAAATGATCAATACGTAAAACTACATAAGTTTGACCTTGTTTAACAACCTGGTTAAGAATAAAAAATTATTCAATGAATCATCCACTAAAACTGCAATAGACGATTATGTTTGTAAAATTAAAAAATACAAACTTCGCCTTAAAGCCCTTTTTATGAGTTCTCTCATTTTCCAATGATAAAATTATCAAAAAATGACAAGTTTCTTTTTTAAGTTGGACTTTAGTTTTGTTTTTAAGCATATAGCTAATTCAATATAAAATATTGTATCGTAAATCCGAACTTCCTCTCCACAATATTATATTTGGAAATCATCTTGTGATCCGTAGGGTTGAATCTCACCCCCACTTTCCTTACCTTTGTGCAAATTTTAAGAATGAAGGTTTTGTTGTTGGGCAGCGGAGGTAGAGAACATGCTCTTGCCTTGGGTTTATCAAAGGGCAGGGATTTGGAGACTTTGTACATTGCACCGGGCAATCCGGGAACAGAGCAGCTGGGTACCAATGTAAAGCTGGACATGGGCGACTTTCAACAGGTGGAGGCCTTTGTGCTGGAAAAGGGCATTGATATGATTGTAGTGGGACCTGAAGCGCCGCTGGTGGCAGGGATTGCAGACCATTTTAAGAAACACAGCCACATCCAGGTGATAGGACCGAGTGGTCAAGGGGCGCAACTGGAGGGGAGTAAGGCCTTTTCTAAAAAATTTATGCAGCGACACCAGGTACCTACAGCGGGCTACTTTGAGTGTGATGCTACCAATCTGCAGCAGGGCATTGATTTTTTGAGGTCCATGCCGGGACCCTATGTATTGAAGGCAGATGGACTGGCAGCGGGCAAGGGGGTATTGATCATTGATGATATTCAGGAAGCAGAGGAAGCGTTGACGGAAATGCTGAATGGCATGTTTGGTGAGGCTTCTGCCACCGTGGTGATCGAAGAGTTTCTGAGCGGCATCGAGTTTTCGGTATTCGCGCTTACCAATGGGAAACAATACATCCTACTACCGGAAGCGAAGGACTATAAACGCATAGGCGAGGGCGACCAGGGACTTAATACAGGGGGCATGGGCGCCGTTTCTCCCGTACCTTTTGTGGATGACCACATGAAACAACTCGTGGAAGAACGCATTGTAAAATCTACAGTGGCCGGCCTTGCGGCCGAAGAAATAGACTACCAGGGCTTTATCTTTTTTGGACTGATCAATGTCAATGGTGCTCCTTATGTGATTGAATACAATTGCCGAATGGGTGACCCGGAGACGGAAGTGGTGTTTCCGCGCATCAGCTCTGATGTATTGGAAATGATGAAGGCCTGCGCTGATCAACAACTCGATCAATATCAATTGCAGGTCAATCCTCAAACCGCGGTGACCGTCATGATGGTATCTGGCGGCTATCCGGGTGACTATGAAAAGGGCAAAGAAATCAACATCGAATATCAGGGTGATAGCATGGTCTTCCACGCCGGTACCTCAATGAAGGAAGGTAAGCTGGTCACTTCAGGTGGCAGGGTCCTGGCAGTAACTTCTTTTGCCGACTCTATCGAAGCAGCAGCAGTGGCGAGTTATAAGGCCATTGATGAAATCTATTTTGCGGGAGCGTATTATAGAAGGGATATTGGGGGAGATTTGGTCAATACGGCTGCGCCTTAGGTCAATACGCTGCGCTTAGGTCAATACGCTGCGCTTAGTATAACTGAACGGTTTTGGCTTTGCCAAAAAAAATGATCGGCAGATCATTTTAGTGAAGGCACCACGCGCTAATCGCGTGGCATCGACTAATCCTTTTCGGTACAAATCCCGCCATTGGTCATCACGTTATGTCAATTAAAGTGAGGGGGTACTTACTTAATGAAAATGTAATCGGGATTAGAATTTATCTTTTAGGTATTGGGCGGTGAAGGATTTTTTGACTTTTACGATGCCTTCGGGTTTGCCTTGGTAGAGGAGGTGGCCGCCGTCCATGCCGCCGGTGGGACCGAGGTCAATGAGCCAGTCAGCGGATTTGATGACTTCGAGGTTGTGTTCTACGATGAGGACAGTGTGGCCGTTTTCTACGAGGGCATTGAGGGCGTCAAGGAGTTTGAGGACGTCGTGAAAATGGAGGCCGGTGGTGGGTTCATCAAAAATGAAGAAGATGTTTTTGCCGGTGAAGTCTTTGGATAAAAAGGAGGCGAGTTTTACGCGCTGGGCTTCTCCGCCGCTGAGGGTAGAGGATGACTGTCCCAGTTTAACGTAGCCCAGGCCTACATCGAGGAGGGGCTGTAGCTTGGCGATGATGTCTTTCTTTTTGGCAAAAAAGATCATGGCCTCTTCAACCGTGAGGTTGAGCACATCATTGATGTTGAGCTCATTGTATCTAACCTCCAGTACTTCCGCTTTGAATCGTTGGCCTTTGCACTCTTCGCAGACCAGGTTGATGTCGGCCAGGAATTGCATTTCTACGGTGATGTTGCCGTCGCCTTTGCAGGTCTCGCAGCGGCCTCCTTCAACGTTGAATGAAAAATGTTTGGGATCAAAGCCTCGCACCTTGGAAAGGGGCTGATCAGAATACATCTTACGGATGCTGTCATAAGCCTTAACATAGGTCACCGGGTTGGATCTCGACGACTTGCCAATGGGGGCCTGGTTGATCAATTCCACACCGGCTATCATTTTGAGGTCACCAACCAACTGGTCGTGTTTGCCGGGTGATGCAGGGATGGCTTCTCCCTTGGCTTTTAACAAGGCGGGGTATAGAATGTGTTTGACCAGGGTGGTTTTACCCGAGCCCGATACGCCACTCACCGCCGTCATTGCCTGAAGGGGTATGTCTACATTGATGTCTTTGAGGTTGTGTTGCCGACAGCCCACCAGGCTTAGTTTGTTGACCGCGGGCCTTCGGTGTTTGGGCACCGGTATCTCCAGCTTACCGGTGAGGTATTGGGCTGTGAGGGTCTTACTTTTTAGAAATTCTTTGTAGGGCCCGGCAAAAACCAGCTCACCACCATGACTGCCGGCCAGAGGGCCAATCTCTATGATGTAGTCGGCATTGCGGATTACTTCTTCTTCGTGTTCAACCACCACTACGGTATTGCCCAGATCGCGCAATCTCTTGAGCACCCTTACCAGGTTTTCGGTGTCTTTGGGGTGTAAGCCAACACTGGGCTCATCAAGGATGTAAAGGGACTGGGTGAGGTTGCTGCCCAGGGTACGGGTGAGGTTGATCCGCTGGGTCTCGCCCCCGGATAAGGTGGATGATACCCTGTTGAGGGTGAGGTAGCCGAGGCCCACTTCCATCATGGTTTGTAACCTTCCGTTGATTTCCGTGAGGATTCTTTCGGCCAGCTTGGCATCGTGGGTACTGAGTTTTATTTTTTGAAAAAACTCTTTCAATTCATCGATGGGTAGATTGATGAGTTCTCCTATGTGTTTGTCGGCTACTTTGATATACGTGGTTTCTATCCTGAGTCGACCGCCTTTGCATTCAGAACAGGTGGTATTGCCCCTATATCTGGCCAGGATGACCCTGTTTTGGATCTTGTAGGTCTTACTTTCGAGGTCGGCAAAAAAATCGTTGATGCCTTCAAAATAAGCATTTCCCTCCCAAACTAATTTTTGCTGGGCCGCGGTCAGTTGGAGGAACGGCTTGTGTACCGGAAAATCAAACTTGTGGGCGTTTTTAAGCAGCTGGTTGAGCCACTCTTTGCCTTTTTCTCCACGCCAGCATGCCACTGCTTCTTCGTAAAGGCTGAGGGATTCATCGGGAATTACTTTTTCAGGATCAATGCCCAGCATTCGACCATAACCTTCGCATCGGGGACAGGCACCGTAGGGATTGTTGTAATTAAAGAGCTGGTGTGAGGGTTCTAAAAACTCCATGCCATCCAACTCAAAACGATTGTTAAAATACACTTCCTTTTTCTGCCCGGCCTGAACATAACACTCGCCCTCACTTTCTGAAAAGGCAGTGAGCACAGAGTCGGCAATTCGTTTTCGGTTTTCTTCATCATCAGTAACCACAAACCTGTCAATCAGCACCCGGATCTCCATCTTGTGGTTGGTGGTGGTCTGCTTTCCCTTAAAAGATTTATGGCTCAACACATCTTCAATGGCCATCAACTCTTTTTGGAAGATCACCCTAGAATATCCTTTTTGCAACAGGAGGGTCAATTCCTGCTCAACGGTGCGCTCGTGTCTGGACTGGAGTGGAATCAGCAGCTGGACTTTAGATCCTTCTGCCTGCGAAAAAATATAGTCGACCACATCACTTACGCTGTGTTTTTTTACCAATTCACCCGAAATGGGCGAATATGTTTTGCCGATGCGGGCGTATAGCAGTCGGAGATAGTCATAGATTTCAGTAAGAGAACCTACCGTTGATCTGGCATTGGAGGTACTCACTTTTTGCTCGATGGCAATGGCGGGACAAATGCCCTTGATAAAATCCACCTCCGGTTTTTTCATCCTGTCCAAAAACTGACGGGCGTAGGATGAGAGGCTTTCCACATACCTGCGCTGACCCTCGGCATACAGCGTATCCATGATGAGTGACGACTTACCTGAACCGGATAAGCCCACAACCGCCACCAGCTTGTGTTTGGGTATAAATACTTCGAGGTCGCGCAGGTTGTTGAGCCTGGCGCCTTTGATGTGAATAAAATTTTTGGTAAGTTCTTCTCCGGTCATCCGGTCAGTTGTTTATGAGGGGTGGATACAATTTAGCGCATTGGGGGTCTTCTTCTTTTTCCGCCTCCCATTCGCATCATCTGCATTCCCTGCTTGCCCATTGACCTGGCTACGTTGATGTTGCCCCTGCTGTTGATGGCCTTTTCTACCTGGTCTATTTGTTCTTTGATGAGCTTTTCACTGATGTGCAGTTTTTTTACCTGCATAAAATAATTCTGTGCTCCTGCCCAGTTGCTCTTCATCATCTGGATGTTGCACATCTGGAGCAACACCATTGCTTTTTCATTGTCTGATGGCAGCTTGAGAGACAAGGCCTTTTGAAAATATTCTTCCGCGGCCTTGGTATCCTTTCTTTGTGCCTCGATCGAACCTTTCAAAATGTAGTAGATCGAACGATTGGTGACATACAGCAGATTGGGGAAAAAAGTGAGTCCCAACATCTTTTCAGCACCTGCAAAGTCGGTTACCTGAATTCTTTCGGCTGCTGATTGTATGGTACCCAGCAACAGGTAGCTGGCCAAAAAAATAAGTCCAATGAGAATCAGGATCCAGGTATACCCGAAGCCGTAAATGAATGATAAGCCAATACCCCCCAAAAGGAAGACAGCGATGAGGGCAAATTTTACGTATATGTTGATTTTAAACATCATAATCCCGGTGGTTTATTAAGGCTGCAAATATAGTCAAAAACACCGGCCCTTTTGAAGGGTTCAATAGGAATTGTTGAAAGGAAAAAATGGAAGATAACGGAAAGATTCGGGCTTGCTCGAAATAATACAATTAAACACAGAAACAATTATTTTGTAAAAAAGTTCCATAAAACATTTCTTTTTTTTCGCTTTTTTATTCGCTTGGGGATTATAAAAGGTTTATATGACTGATATACTGTTATTTATACTGGAAAAAGAAATTAAAAAAAGAGGATCAAAAAGAGGCAATGGAATTGGTAAAATGGGTGTGTTGGATTGGAATCGCATAAATTGGGTGAAAGTGAATTTTGAAAAAATCCTGTTTCGATGCCTTAGGGAATAATTTGTACATTTGGACATATTTATCCATCTTATGGAGTACAAAATAAAAGCGCACAGTCTGTTGACAGACTTCGATATTTACCTGTTCAGGTCAGGCAAACACATTCGTTTGTACGAAAAAATGGGGTCACACCTCATAGAGCTGGACGGAGAGCAAGGCTGCTACTTTGCCGTATATGCCCCGGCAGCCAAAAGTGTAGCGGTGATAGGCAATTTCAATGGCTGGGTGGGTGATGACCACCAGTTGTTTCCCCGATGGGATAAATCCGGCATCTGGGAGGGCTTCATCTCGGGCATCAAAATGGGTGACTTTTACAAGTACCAGATAGAATCTACCAATCGCAGCCTGCGATTTGATAAGATCGATCCCTATGCCTTTCACTTTCAGACCCCACCGGCGCACTGCTCCATAGTGTGGGATCTCAAGTACACCTGGAAAGACAAAAAATGGATGGACAACCGTCCGAAAAAGAATGAGCTCAACCGACCTTACAGTATTTATGAGGTACACCTGGGTTCCTGGCGTAAACACCAGGATGGCAATCCCTTTAGCTATCGACTCATGGCCAAAGAACTGGTAGCCTATGTGGTTGAAATGGGATTTACCCATGTAGAGTTGATGCCCATCATGGAGTACCCCTACGACCCATCGTGGGGCTATCAGGTTACCGGCTATTTTGCAGCCACTTCCCGATTCGGTACACCGCAGGACTTTATGGAGCTGGTTGAAGCTTTTCACAATGCCGGCATCGGTGTTATCCTTGACTGGGTACCAGCCCACTTTCCTTCCGACGGCCATGCCCTGTCTTACTTTGACGGCAGTCACGTCTATGAGCACCCGGATACGCGCAAAGGATATCACCCAGATTGGAAAAGTCTGATTTTTAATTTTGAAAGAAATGAAATTCGCAGCTTCCTGTTGAGCAGTGCTTTTTTCTGGATGGAAGTGTACCATGCTGATAGCCTGCGTGTAGATGCGGTGGCATCCATGTTGTACCTGGATTATAGCAGAAAAGAAGGCGAATGGGAAAAGAATGAATACGGCAACAACGAATACCTTGCTGCCATTAGTTTTATCAAAGACTTTAACGAGGCCCTGTATGGCAACCTCAAAGGCATCCACACCATAGCCGAAGAGAGTACTTCTTTTGCAGGTGTGACCCACCCCATTCACAGCGGTGGTCTGGGCTTTGGCATGAAATGGATGATGGGTTGGATGCACGATACCCTTGATTATTTCCAGAAGCCTCCTATCTACCGAAAGTTTCATCAAAACAACATCACTTTTAGCATCGTCTATGCATTTTCTGAAAATTTCATCCTACCTTTTTCACACGATGAAGTGGTACACGGCAAGGCTTCTTTGATCTATAAAATGCCGGGTGACGAATGGCAAAAATTTGCGAACCTAAGGGCTATGTACGGCTATATGTTTACCCATCCCGGAGGTAAGTTGCTCTTTATGGGCTGCGAATTTGCACAGACATCAGAGTGGAATTTTAAAGCCGAACTGCCCTGGGCCTTGCTACAACACAAGCCTCACCAGGGTGTACAAAAACTGGTGCGCGACCTCAATAAGCTTTACACCACCGAAAAGGCGATGTATGAGTACCAATATGAAAGCAAGGGCTTTGAATGGATTGATTACTCCAACCATGAGGCCAGCATCATCGCCTACGTGCGCAAAACCGATGACATTGATGATGACATCGTGGTGCTTTGCAACTTCAATTCAGTACTGCAAAAAGACTACAGGATTGGCGTGCCCAAAAAAGGCAAGTGGAAGGTCCTCATCAATACGGATAATGAACAATACGGGGGTAGCGGCAGTTGTCCGAACCTGGAGTACGAAACCGAGACAGAAACCTGCAATGGGAAAGCCTTTAGCATATTGGCTTCTCTCCCACCATTGGGTGTGCTGGTCTTGAAAAATGATAGTGCCTAAAATTATAAGATATATTTGCGAAATATAGATAAAGATTTTATACTTTGACGAAAAAACCTAGATTGGAATGTTTTAAAGGGCAGAATTTGATTTCTTATCTTTATTTTGGACATATTTTTCATTGACTTCCAATAGTAATTACACATGGTAGTTCCCAAATTTTTCTATAAGATATTTAGCTAAATTTATTGATTTTATTCTTTGTGAATTTTTAATTACTTGACCTATCCAATTATCAAATTTGTTTTCAACTTGTGTTTCCCAATAAAATTCCAAAAGACGATCATCAATCTCTATCAACTGGGCTTTTAATTCACTTATACAATTTGATAACTCAACAATGATTTTAGGAATTTTATCATATTGCTTTCCCTCCCATTCGATAATTCCTTGCCCACCAGCACTGAAAACATCCCTTATATAGGGACAAACTATACCTTCAGAATTAACTAGCCAGACAGCAACACGATTAAACTTATTTTTGCGATCACTAAAAACCTCTGGGAAAAGAATCATTGCTTTCAGCTTATAATCTCTTTTTTTATCAGGTGGTAAATTATTCCAAAGCTGTATAATCAAACCAGTTGATTTCGGTTCTTCTTGATCTAACCACCAAACTTCTTCACCGGGTTTTCTACCTTTTCTATAATAATCAATGATTGGCTTTATTGGATTTGGAGAATTTCTAAGTTCATCATAAGGAACACCAAGTTTATGAAAAATTGTATTTTCTTTTTGCAATTTCATATTTATTAAATACCTCGGGTAATGTGTAACAACTATTTCCGAAAGACAATCTTCATATGGACGGCATATAAACTCCACCGGGTCAACCAATTTTCCAAAAAGTATGAATATGCGTTCAATCCCATCAATTCTTGAACTCTCTAAAACAGAATTTCCTGTTGTTGTCCAGTGATTTTTCTTTGTTGTTTTTACCTCAACCCCATAAAATTTATTCGCTATAATATCAGGAAATTTCTGCCCGGAAATTAGTTCAATAGAATTTTCGAAAGGGGTGTTTCTTGCTTTGTCTGACATTACTTCAGCAACAACATTTTCCAATTTATTGCCTGACAAACCAAGATATTTTTCTTGATCCTTTTTTGACTCAATATCAAGAGTTAGCCTTGTGTTTTCAATCAATGATTGAAATGCCTCGTTGTTTGGTTCTGGGTTTGATGATATTACCATTTGATTCTTGTTTAAAATATAAATCCCACAAAGATTGAATTCTATTTGCCAAATGATAGGCTAATAACGGAGGTACTGCATTTCCAATTATTTTATATGCAGCTGAGGCACTTATAAAAAATCTTGAATTATTTGAAGGGATAACAAATTCATAATCAGGTGGAAAAGTTTGAATCAAAGCACACTCTCTTGGAGTTAAACGTCTTTCAATCAAATTTTTCTTTAACTCATTAATTTGTTTTCCTCCGTTCTCAATTGAAAGCCTCCTAAATTCAATATTTCCGTGGTGTTCTGCTCGAATTGTTGGGCCAATACCTTGCATGTTAACTTCCGTCTGACCTTGACAGTGCTTTCCCATAAATTTTGCTTTAGAGTAGTATTTTTGTGATGGGTCGTTTGAAAATTCAGGTTCAAGTAAATTTTTAAAAATTATGCCAAGTTGTACAGGTTCTTTCAAGTCTTTACCAAGTGTATTATAAGAATGTGTCGGTTTTGGATAAGGATAATATTGTTCTTTTATTTTTTCTTGACTCAACTCTTTTAACGCTGCTGGGTTTAATTCAGATTTTTTTATTCCAATAAAAATTACCCTTTCTCGAGATTGGGGAATTCCATAATCGGCAGCATGGAGAACAATCGGATCTAAAACTAGATATCCATTTCCATTTATAGAAGAAAAGTCTTTTTGAATAATATCTTTTACATTTGATAAATTAACCAAGCCTTTAACATTTTCAGCTATAAAAATCTTGGGTTGAGTAAGCTCTATTACTTCTTTCATCCAAATATATAGTTGACCACGAGTTTCTAATGAAGGAATATCTTCTCTATTTTTTCCTGTGTGGTCTTTAAATGAATCAAATCCATTTCTTTTACCTGCTATACTAAAATCTTGACATGGAAAACCTCCTGTAACAATGTCTACCTTCTCAGGAAAAACTTTATAGCCTTCTCGGTGTGCTTTTACTAAATCTACTATGCTTTCAACGTGATAAACTTCAGAAGAGTAATTTCTGTTTTTAAAGTAATTTACCCATGCATTTCGGGCTTCCATTAAAATATCATTGGCAAATACCGTTTGAAATTTCGTAGGTTTAAGTCTAACAAAATCATCATCTAATCTGTCAGAAATGAAATCTGGATTTAATTTTTCATTAACAGAATCCTTATGGACAATGAAATCACCTTCAAATCCTAAATCCATTCCACCACAACCAGAAAATAATGATACAACTTTTAAGGGCTTATCGGGATTCATAGCTATTTCAGAATCATAGTTTATACTTAACTGAATGTCTTCGATCGAATTTTTAGACTTTTTAGATAATTCAAAAAAACGGCACTTTGAACTTAACTTACACTCTTGGCATTTAGGTTTTTGGTGCTTACACACTAGTGCAGCATAATCTAGAATTGCCCAATTTATTTCCTTGCATGCTTTTACATTAATTACATTATGTGCCAATTCTTGAATTATCTTATCATTTCTTACATCATTAAATTCTTTTGGGTAGAAAAAGCGGCTTAATACCCTTGACATATTTACATCAAGTAGTGCAGCTTTGTTTTTTAAAATGAATAATTCATAAGCGTTTGATATATATAATGATGCTAAGCTTGAATCTTGTAACTCGTCTTTGTTTTGGGGTAAAACACCATTTTTAAGCTTATATTCATCAATTATTTTCCTAACTCTGCCAACTCTTTGAGTGTGTAATCCAAACGATTTAAATATTTCTTCTAATTCTTTATCCGTTGCTAAAACCAATCTATCCCAATCAGGAAATTTATTGAAAAAATAGTCATAATACTTTGCAACAGTCTCGGCTTTGGTTCTTTGAAGTAGTATCTCACTAAAAATAAGCTCGTAGCTTGATACTCCATCTTTTCGCCAAGGAAATTCTCTTTTGTTAATGGCAAACCACTCTAATAATACTGTTCTAAAGTATTTAATTTCATTCTTATTCCACATATTACAAAGATAAGGGATTTAAGGTGTTGTGAAAACAAAAATACATGCCTTTTGAATTCCTTTAGAATATCATTGGATTCTCCAAAATTTCCTAAATTTTGAAATTTAGCGGTGGTTTTCTACCATTTGCAAGGAAAACATAAATGAAATAAATCAAACTTTTTATCCATCATATTAGAAATTTTACCAATCCTAATTAAATGTACCAGTCATCTTGACAATATTCTAGTAATACAGTTATTCACAGATAAAACCAATCGGCAGGGCGATTACTGCCTGTAAAATCATTGATTGTTTTGTACCACCCAGAGACGATTGGAAGTCGCTCCCCTTTGTCACCGAAGATCGACCCACTACTGAGGTCGGCGACGGTGAATCAGCAGCCATCTGATTCCACAGCCAAAAAAACTGCCCAGGATTACCACAGGAACCGCCAGCCACCAATTGGTGCTAAAGTCGCTCTGTGTCAGAATACCAGAACTGGCCGACAACCAAAAGGTTAATAAAGCACCAGACAAAGCCACCACCAGCCAGGGTCTGAGGGTCGAGGAAGCCCTTGACTTTTTCTGAAAAACCAGGGCAACACACATCGCAATTACCGTGCAGACAAGTAAGTGGGCCAGGGTGGATTCCATTAATAAAAAATCTTTAGTTAAGCCCAAAACTAAGCAAAGACGGCTGATCTATGCCCCCTGATGCCAAAATTTCTTAAACAATTCGGCTATCTTCGCGGTTATTTTGAAAGTTTGGCTCATGTATAAAAACAAAAAAGTAGTTGTTGTCCTGCCCGCCTACAATGCAGCAAAAACCCTGGAATCCACCCTGCGTGAAATACCAATGGACCTGGTAGATGAGTTGATCCTGTGTGACGACGCCAGTAAAGACAATACAGCAGCACTTGCCCGATCGCTGGGCATCCAGCACGTCATCCAACATCCCGTCAACCGCGGTTACGGTGGCAATCAAAAATCATTGTACAACAAGGCCCTTGAACTCAATGCAGACATTGTCATCATGCTGCACCCCGATTACCAGTACACCCCCAAACTCATTCCCAGCATGGTCAACATCATCGGAGAAGAGCTTTTTCCGGTAGTGTTGGGAAGTCGCATTTTGGGCAAAGGCGCCTTAAAGGGAGGCATGCCGTTGTATAAGTACATAGCCAATCGTTTTCTCACGGGCTTTCAGAATTTGTTAGTTGGCTACAAGCTGTCAGAATACCACACCGGCTACCGGGCCTTTAGCAAAGAAGTACTCAATGCCATTCACTATGAAGGCAATTCTGATGATTTTATTTTTGACAACCAGATGTTGTCTCAAATTATTTACAAAGGCTTTGACATTGCAGAAGTGACCTGTCCTACCAAATATTTTGAGGAAGCGAGCTCCATCAATTTTGTCAGAAGCTCTAAATATGGCTTAGGAGTGATGGGCGTTTCCATTACCCACTTTTTTTCGAAACTTGGACTTTTTCAATCAAAATTATATCAATAAATACTATATATGATCCAAAAACTGCTTACCCATAGAAAGTACCTTTTTGTTGTTTTTGGATTGCTTTGTTTGTTTAGTATTTTCGGTCTTACCCGATTGCGCATCAATTTTGAATTTGAACAGTTTTTTCCGGACGGGGATGAAGACTTAAGTTTTTTTAAAAGCTTCACCTCCGAGTTTGAAAACGATGATAATTTTTTATTCATCGCTTTGAAAAACAAATCATCGGTTTTTGATACAGCTTATTTAGAAAAACTTCACACGCTGACCCTCGATGTCAGAGAGCTGCCGGGAGTGGTCAATTCTCAAAGCATCACTTCTACCCGATACCCCGTAAAAACGCCTTTTGGATATTCATTGCTTCCCCTGGTCCATAAAAATGATGGGGTCCAGCTCAAGGCCGACAGTGCCATGCTTGCCAACGACGAGAGGGTAAAGGGCTATTTTGTTTCAAAAGACATGAGTAGTGCGGCCATTGTCATAAAAACCCAAAACAAGATCAATGTTGCACAATCCGATAGTTTGTTGGGTGAACTAAAGTTGCTGCTCACCAAAAACGGTATCGCCTGGGATGAAGTACACCTGCTGGGTCGCACCTTTTTCCAATCCGAACTGGTAGCATTGCAGCAACGGGAAGTAATGATATCCACGATTATTTCCGCCATCCTGGTTTCCATCATCCTTTGGCTGATCTTTGCCAGTTGGTGGAGTGTGCTCATTACCATTACAGGTGTGACCGCCAGTCTGCTCATCTTTATGGGTCTATTGGCAGGAATTGGGCGGGAGTTAACCCTGATGTCGGCCTTGTACCCTGTATTGATTCTTATTGTGGGCTCTTCTGATGTGATCCACCTCATGAGCAAGTACATAGACAGTACCAACGATAATGATGACCGGATTGCCAGTATGGTAAAGGTGATCAAAGAAATTGGATTTGCCACCTTCCTTACTTCGGCTACCACTGCCGTTGGTTTTGCAACGCTGGTCACCTCCCGGTTAAATGTGATCAGGGAGTTTGGCATCAATGCTGGTATCGGGGTGATGATTGCCTTTGTGGTGGTTTTGCTCGTTGTGCCCGGACTTTTGATTCAGTTTAAACCTTCTCAGCTGTACCAACCTAAGGGCAAGGCCGTATGGCTCCAGCATTTTGCCGATTTTGCTTATCAATTTGTGTTAAAAAATCCCGGAAGAACTGCAGCTCTTTTTATCGCATCATCGTTGATTTGCGTGTATGGCATCAGTAAGATCACCACCAACTACAAGTTGATCGACAACCTTCCACGAGGGGCTAAGGTGACGGAAGACTTTTTGTTTTTTGAAAAAAATTATGCGGGTTTCAGACCCCTTGAATTTGCCATCACCGTAAAGCCACCTTACAAGGCGGATGATTACAAGGTAGTATCAGAAATCGATAAACTGGAAAACTACCTGCGATCAACCGGTACGGTAAAATCTTCATTGTCGCTGGCCATGATCTATAAGAGCATGCACATGATGGCCAACGGGAATCAAAAAGACTATTACAAAATACCCGAAGACAGCATTGTATTCAACGAATACCGAACCCTGCTTTCGAAGATGAAAAGTGCAGAAGCAACGGTTTTAATGAACAAAAACAAAGACAAGACCAGGGTTTCCACCATTATTGCAGATATTGGGGCCGATAGCATAAAAATCATAGGCAAACAAACCGACCAATGGTTGCAACAAAACGTGGATAGGTCTTTAATGGAGGTACGACGAACCGGTACCGGCCTCATCCTTGATAAAAACAGTGTTTATGTAACAGAGAGTTTGTTGAAGGGCCTGTTGTTGTCTGTATTATTGATTTCATTGCTAATGGCCTGGCTCTTAAAAAACTGGAGAATGTGGCTGATTTCAATGGTACCCAACATCCTCCCCTTGTTATTCGCCGCTGCCCTGCTGGGATATTTCAACATAGAACTGGAGGCCGGCATCTCCATAATTTTTGCCGTCATCTTTGGCATTGCGG
This sequence comes from uncultured Bacteroidota bacterium, assembly GCA_937872515.1. Classification (GTDB taxonomy): domain Bacteria; phylum Bacteroidota; class Bacteroidia; order Chitinophagales; family Saprospiraceae; genus JADKBO01. The sequence goes on along the minus strand of CALMSX010000087.1, from coordinate 13,175 downwards.
TAGACGACACCATCCACTTCCTCACTCGTTTTAAGTTGTGCATTGGGGAAGGACTCAGTGTTGAAGAGTCGCTCGCTGCCACCTTCAAAGATACCGGCAAAGCTCTGGTGCTCACCACGGTCATTTTGTTTTTTGGGTTTTTGGTGATGCTGTTTTCGTCCCATCCACCCAGTCTGATTGTGGGTGTTCTGGTGTCCATCACCCTGGTATCGGCCCTGATATGTGATTTGTATCTATTGCCTCTATTGATCCGATATTGGTATAAATAGGCTCTATTTGGCCTTATGCGCCGTGGTTGTCAGCATATATCCGTATTTTTGCACCCAAACCCAATACAATGGATTCAAACAAAAGAACCGATGTCAACGAGTTAGGTGAATTTGGTCTGATCGACCATTTGACCGAAAACATAGTGCTTCAGCAAAGTACCAGTATCAAAGGAATAGGAGATGACGCAGCTGTCATCGATAGTGGCGATCATTATACCCTGGTCACAACCGACATGTTGGTTGAGGGCATCCATTTTGATCTGGCCTACACCCCACTCAAACACCTTGGTTATAAGTCGGTGGTGGTCAACTTATCCGACATCTATGCCATGAACGGCATCCCCGAACAAATCACAGTTGCATTGGCCATCTCCAATCGTTACTCGGTAGAGGCACTTGAAGAGCTGTACAGCGGCATGCTCCTTGCTTGTGAATTTTATGGAGTAGACCTGGTGGGCGGAGATACAACCTCTTCACCAAGGGGCATGACCATCAGCATTACCGCCATTGGCCGATGTGAAAAAGGGGCCGTAAGCCTTAGAAGTGGGTCGAGGCCGGGCGACATCTTATGTGTAACCGGAAATTTGGGAGCCGCTTACCTGGGTTTGCAAATTTTAGAAAGAGAAAAATCGGTATACAGCGAAAGCCCTCAAATCCAACCCGAGTTAGAAGGATTTGAATATCTGATCGAACGCATATTAAAGCCGGAAGCAAGAAAGGATGCCGTCCTGTATTTTGAAAAAAACAACATCATACCTACCTCCATGATTGATGTTTCCGATGGCCTGGCCTCTGAGATCATTCACCTGTGCAAACAATCGGGCAATGGTGCTTTAATTGAGGAAGGCAAGGTGCCCATCCACCCAATGACCGAACAAACGGCCATTCAATTTAATCTCGATCCCATAACCTGCGCCTTGCACGGGGGCGAAGACTATGAATTGCTGTTTACCGTAAATCCATCCGATTTTGAAGCCATCAGGTATATGCCCGATGTTTTTGTAATTGGTGAAATGACAGAAGCAAAAGCAGGAATCCGACTGGTCACTACCGGCGGACAAACTCACAGCATTTCAGCCCAGGGCTGGAATCACTTCAAATCGTAAGCATGTTTGCTTTTTTATTGGTTTTGGTGGGATGTAGAATGACCTATTGGTTGTTTCTTTTTGTAAGACTGGCTTTACACAGGCAGGTTATGGATGAGACTAAATTCAACCTACCTTTATCACTTGTGGTAGCAGTTAAAAACAATACACAAGGCATCCAACAACTCGTACAAAAGATACAAAAACAAAACCATAAAAACTGGGAGATGGTCATTGTTTCTGACGGAGAAGATGAAGCCTTAAAAGCTTTTATCGCGGGCTGTGCCAATCAAAAGATTCGTTTGTTGATTTCCGATGGTCAGGGTAAAAAACACGCCATTGCCCAGGGTGTTGCGGCTGCTGTAAATGATTGGGTGTTGGTAACCGACTCTGATTGTTTGCCGTCGTCACTCAGGTATTTTGATACCATGGCTGCTAGCTTAAAAAATTCAAAAACCCAAATTGTTTTGGGTTATGCCCCTCTCAGAGTCAAAGGCAGTTTCATTTCCAGGCTGGCAGGATATGAGGCAAGCTACATCGCCATGCAATACCTCTCTTATGCGTTGGCCGGCATGCCTTACATGGGTGTGGGCAGAAACATGCTTTTTGACCGTGCCCTGTATTTAAAAAACAGGCAGAATCTTTTTGACAATGGCCTGGTGTCGGGCGACGATGATATGTTTGTACAAGCAGCCGCCAATGCAGAAAATACAGCGATCTGCTTCCACCCTTACACCCATTGTGTTTCTGATGCTCCTGAAAGCCTGACTACCTGGTTCAGACAGCGGCAGCGGCAAAATACAACCGCCTCTTTTTACCGCTTGCGTCACAAAATATTATTGGGTGTCTTTGCCGCTCTTCATTTAGGCGTTTATTTTACCATGCTGATTGGCCTGGTGATCGGACAATTGAGCCTTAGCCAAACTGTTGCTGTGTGGATGATGATGATGGGTTTGATGTCCGCCCTGCAATATCCGATATTTCGAAAACTCAACGCTTCCGGCAACCTGCTGTTGACCCCACTGGCCGATGTTTTTCTGGCCGGTTTTTACACAGCGCTAGCCTTTAAACTTAATCCACAAAAACAATATCCATGGAAATAATCCTTCCTTATTTTTCGGACCTGACTGACAACCAAAAGAAACAATTTGAAGCTTTGTACCCGCTCTATCTGGAGTGGAATCAGCAAATAAATGTTATTTCCAGAAAGGACATCGAGAATCTATATCTCCACCATGTATTACACTCTTTGGCAATCGCCCGGTTTATACAATTTAAAGACGGCAGCCAGATCGTGGACTTGGGCACCGGGGGCGGTTTTCCAGGTATTCCGCTGGCTATCCTTTTTCCGGAATGTCAGTTTTTGCTGGTCGACAGCATTGGCAAAAAACTAAAAGTGGTAGAAGAAGTAGCAGCCGGTATTGGACTAACCAATGTTAAAACCCGTCACAGCCGGGTGGAAGATATCAAAGACCTCAAATTTGACTTTGTGATTACCCGCGCAGTGGCTACCATCGATAAATTGTTGATGTGGTCCAGAAAAATCATCAAAACCAAACATATTAATGCCATACCCAATGGCATCATAGCCCTAAAGGGAGGTGACATCAGGTCAGAAATAAAATTGCTGCCCCGGGGAGAATATTCGGAAATAACCCCGCTTACTAAATATTTTAAAGAAGCCTACTTTGAAGAAAAGGCACTGGTTTATATCCAGGGTTAATTTTTACCCCTTGGTGCCGTTTCACCCGTTCTGTCACCACCCTTGTCTTTAAAGATTTCTTTTTTGATCTCAATGGTCTGTGGACCGGCTATGATTTTGAATTCTGTCCTCCTGTTGATTCTGTGCTCTGCGTCTGTACACCTTACATTGTTGGCACACTTGTTTAGGATTACCTTTTCACCATAGCCAACGGGCTTGATCCTGTCTTTGTTGACTCCTTTGGCTATCAGCCAGTTCTTGGCAGATTCTGCCCTCCGCTGCGACAGTTTTTGATTATAGCCATCGTCTCCCCTGGCATCAGTGTGTGAAGAAAGCTCAATCACCATGTCGGGATAGTCTTCCATCAATTCCAACAGGGTATTAAGGTCTTCCTCTGCATCCGGTAAGATGTCGGATTTGTCGTAGTTGTAATAAATATTGTTCAACCTGATGGCTTGGTTGATGGTCACAATTTCTACCTCATCCTTGCCATAATCCGGATCTGCCTTTAGTTTGGTAGTTCTTTTGATGGTTTTATCTTCTACAATGCCGTTGGTGTTGAAGGTAATGGTATCGGGAAAGTAACCTTCTTTTTTGAAGATGGCCTTGTAGTTTCTATCTGCCAGCAATGGGAAATTAAAGACATTTCCATTGAAGTTGGTCTTTGTTTCAGGATACCCCCCCAGGGTCAGGTCATAGACCTCCACATTGGCACCATTTAGGGCTCCGTTTTGGTCTTCTACCGTTGAAAGAAGGTCAATCACCAACTCTCTGATGTAAACACCATAAATGTCATCACAACAGCTGTCGCTGCCCTTCATTTTTTGTTTGTCCTTATTGGGCCTGTTTGACACCAAAAATCCACTGCTGCCACTTTCGTTGAAGCGGAAAAAGAGGTCATCATAAGCGGAGTTGTAGTTGAAACCTATGTTGGTGAGTCCTTCCCAGTTGAAGCCATTCCAGTTGGCATAAAAGATGTCAAAGCCTCCGATATTGGGGTGTCCGTTGGAGCTAAAATACAGGGTTCCATTGTTGTAGTAGGGACTTACCTCATCTGCAGCTGTATTGATCACATTGCCCAGATTGGTTGGTATGCCGTAGCTGTCGCCCTTGATTTGACTGTAAAACAAGTCATAACCACCCAGGCCACCCAACATATTGGATGAAAAAAACAGCACCTCGTTGCCAAATAACTCACCCACGTACGGGTGTTTGACAATAAAGTCACCCTTTAGCTCAGTAATCTCCCGGGGAGCACTCCAGCCTGCATCCCCGCGAGTTGAAACAAACAGGGTTGAAGATTCAATGTTGTTGTTTTGAAGCAAGGCTCTGGTAAAGTACATGCGCTTACCATCTCTTGAGAAAGCCGCCCCTGCGGTATTGAACTCGGTTCTGTTGATGTTTTCTGGCAGTGCGGTGATTTTATCGTATTCTCCCTTATCGTTTTTTTCTGCTGTAAAAAGTTTGGCGTGGTAGTCTTTTTCAGAACCATCGAGGATGATTTCTTTTTTGCGATTGAAAGATGAAAAGTAAAGACTTCCGTCTGGTCCGATGGCAGGTGAGGTTTCAGCCGATCCGCTGTTTACCTTGCCGGGTAAATAATTGACAATGGCCTCCAGATTAGGTGCCAGGTTGTCCATCATTTCAATGCCTTTTAATTCAAATCGGGCAATGGCTTTTAATGAGTCCGTGGCCTCAGCATCGCCCAGAATGGTATTGTATTCGCTCAGGGCTTCTCTGTACTTGCCCTGGCTTTTTAAGACCTTGGCAAAGTCAATCCTGATGTCCTCATATTCTCTCTTTTTATCCCTTTTCAGGATGCGGTCATAAATTTTTTCTGCCTTGTTAAAATCCCTTGCCAATACGTACAAATCGGCAATGGCCAACTGTAGGTTGAGGTCCTTGCTTTCCTCAAAGGCTTTGGTGTACCACTCAATGGCTCCGTAATAATCACCTTCAGAAGCGGCCTGGTCGGCTACCTGCAGCTTAGTATTGTAATCTACCATTGTCATGGGTTGTGCTGCCAATGAGCCAAGACCCAAAAAAGTGAAACAGATAAGCGAAATCTTTAATGCCTTGATCATCTTACGATGTTATTGAGTTGAAGTAGAATTAAAATAACGATTAAAGTCTGGGACAAATTACAATGGGTTTGGGCTTGGGAGTCTTTTTGAGGAAACCAATGTATGAAGCGCCAAATTCAAATCCATTCTGGGTACCCGGTGCGTTGGCATAGCCGCTCAATGGAAGATCGTAACTCAATCCAAAGTTGATGCCTTTGATTTCTCCACCGATCAAAAAGATGGCAGAAAAAGTACCGGTCCTGAAGCCGAGTCCTGCCTTTACTTTATCGTTCTTTTCTTTGTTGTATTTGTATCCTATCTTGGTGTTGAACATAATTTCTGAACCATAGCCTGCCTTTTGAAAGATAGCTGCCGGCTCGATGCTCATGGTTTTGTTGATCTGGTTCACCAAAGCTACATGACCGATTAGGCGGAACGGCAATTCAAAGAGACCGTTGAACCCTAATCTTGCTGGTAAGATTCCGGATACGGCAACACCGGTTTTTACAACCATGGTTTTGGTGGTTCGTGTATAGGCAAGTCCTCCAACCCAGTCGCGTCCAGAAACAGAAATTTTACCTTCCTGAGCTGATCTGAACATTCTGTCAATATCGGGGTCTGATGAAATACCATTGGCAATCTGTTGTGCTGTATATTCCCCTCCTTCCGGTTTTTTGATTGACCTATTGATATTTGCAACCTGAATACCCAGGGTCAAAACCGAAGTTTGTTTTTTGTCCAGGCTAAAGTGATAGCTGAGTCCTAAACGGGAGTAGGTATCTTTAAAACTGAATAACCCCCTGGTGTCAGAGTTGAAGCTAATGCCTCCCCCAATCCAGTCTTGTTTTCTGAAACCCCTGATGATGGGTACATCGATGCCAAACTCAAAGGTTTTGAAGCCCCTGACCTGGTCGCCGTTGTTGTACTGCGACCGATAGATGCCTGTGCCCCTGTAGGAGCCAAGGAAGCCACCCAAATAGGCCGGATTGATAGATTGGGGTGCAAATTCCAGATAGGAAAAGTGGACGCCTTGACCTTTCAGGTTTGAACCAAACCAGGCCAATGTAAAACAGATCAAGCCAGTCGCCAGGATTTTCCTCATATTTTCATTTTTAATCTGGACAAAAATAGGGAAAACGCTTCAACTTTTGTTTTTTTTAAGTTTGTTTTACAGAAATGGCCTTCGGGTGTCGGGATAACAGCTTAAAAGCAAAATAAAATGGGGGGAAAATGTTAAATTTGCACGCTTATCAATAAAATATTCTCCATATGAAGTACAGCTTTATCATCCTGCTTTTTTCCTTTTTTGTAGCCTGTAAGCCTGCAGCTGAAAAACCTGCCACCGAAGCAAGCACTACCGAAGAAAAAACAGAAAAGACCGGCCCGGAATACACCTCAGCGTATATCTGTCCTATGCACTGTAAAGGCAGTGGTTCAGACAAACCCGGTATTTGTCCTGCCTGTGGTATGGATTATGTGCTGAATGACAAAGACAAGGATGGCCACGATCACGAAGGACATGACCACGGTGATCACGAAGGACACAATCATTAATTAAGCGTTTTTAACATCTTTATGCTGCTCTACAGCACTTCCGATTCAGGGTACCACAGGTCTCTTGAACATTGCGTTATGCAATCCATGGCACCCGGCAAAGGTTTGTACATGCCTATGTCCCTACCCAAGCTGGATGAAAAGTTTTTCCGGGAAATGAAGCAGCTGAGCTTTCCTGAACTGGCACTCACTTTGGCAAAGTCAATGATCGGAGCGGGAGTGGATGACACTACCCTAAAAGCCATCATAGATCGTGCCTTTGACTTTCCTGTTGTGTTACAACCCGTCAGTTCGTCTATTGACAGCCTGGAATTGTGGCATGGACCCTCGCTGGCTTTTAAAGATTTTGGTGCTCGTTTTATGGCGGGACTGATGTCGCACTACAACCAAAACAACGACCAAAAACTCACCATCCTGGTAGCTACGAGTGGTGATACCGGTGGGGCCGTTGCCTATGGCTTTTTGGGTGTACCCGGTATTGAAGTCATCATCCTCTATCCCAGTGGCAAAGTGTCGGAGCTCCAGGAAAAACAGCTCACCACGCTGGGTCAAAACATTACGGCTTGTGAAATTCAGGGTAGTTTTGACGACTGCCAAAGTCTGGTCAAAGAGGCCTTTACCGATGCCGATTTGAATCAAAAATACCGGCTGAGCTCTGCCAATTCCATCAACATTGCCAGACTCATTCCTCAGAGTTTTTATTATTTTGAGGCATACCGACAGTGGACGGGCAGTGGTAAGTGGGTGTGCAGCGTGCCCTCAGGCAATTTTGGCAACCTGACTGCGGGTTTGATGGCCAAACAAATGGGACTGCCAATCCATCATTTTGTTGCTGCCACCAACGTCAACAAGGTAGTGCCTGATTATTTAGAAAGTGGTGAATACGAGCCCCGGGCTTCCGTTTCTACCCTGAGCAATGCCATGGATGTTGGTCAACCCTCCAACTTTGTGCGGATGATGGCGTTATACCAACAATCATGGCTCTCATTAAAAGCCGATTTATCCGGTTTTTGGGCCACCGACGAAGAGACAAAAGTAGAAATGAAACGAGTGTTTGACAATTCGGGCTATGTTTTGGATCCCCACGGTGCCATTGGACACTTGGCCTTGAGGAAGTACCTTGAGACCCATGGAGGAAGTGGCTTTTTTCTGGAAACTGCGCATCCTGCCAAATTTCTGGACACGGTAGAAGCTGCCCTGGGTCAAACCATAGAAATTCCGGAGCGACTTGCCCAATTAAAAGACAGAAAAAAAGAAGCCGTTGGCCTGGGCAGTGAATTTGGGCCATTCAAAGATTTTCTTTTATCGCGATAAAACATATACCATGAAGGCAGACGGCCTACTTACCCCTCCTTTTGCTAACGATGCCCTTCAGGGTCGAATAGCCGTAGTTTGTGGCAGTACCCAGGGCATTGGTTTTGCTGCTGCTGAGGTGCTGGCAGGAATGGGAGCTCAGGTGATCCTGGTGGCCCGCAATGAAGAAAAATTAAAAGAATGTGTGGCGGTCTTACCGCAGGCCCATCTCAATCACAGCTACCTTGTTGCCGATTTTACCATTGATGCAGAGGTAGATGCGCTTGCCGAAAAATTGAGCTCGCTGGAGGTCAACATCCTGGTCAACAACACCGGTGGACCTGCAGGAGGCAAGATTATGGAAGCCCAACCACAGGCATTTTTACAGGCCTTCCATGCCCACCTCTTGGCCAACCACAAGCTGACAACGGCTGTATTGCCGGGTATGAAAAAGCAGGCTTATGGCAGGATCATTAATGTTATTTCCACCTCCGTCAAACAACCCTTGCCCAATCTTGGTGTGTCTAATACCATCAGAGGGGCAGTAGCCAACTGGGCCAAAACCATGGCCAACGAAGTAGCGCCTTTTGGCATCACGGTAAACAATGTTTTGCCCGGGGCCACAGCTACCGGAAGATTGGAAAACATCATCGCCAACAAGGCCCATAATTCAGGAAAAGAAAGCAGTGATGTAGCTGCAGAAATGACCCGTGAAATTCCGGCTGGAAGGTTTGGGGAGGCCATTGAAATAGCTTACGCCATTGGATTTTTAGCTTCACCCTATGCCGCCTACATCAATGGCATCAACCTGCCCGTAGATGGTGGAAGAACGGCCTCACTCTGAGAACAATAAAGAATAAAATGACCAAAATAAAGGAATTAGTACAGTTTATCAACGGCATAGCGCCTTATGCCTTGCAGGAAAACTACGATAATTCAGGCCTGATTACGGGTAATCCTGATGCAAATATAACGGGCGTTTTGGTGTCACTTGACTGCACAGAAACCGTGATTGAAGAGGCTATTGAACTGGGCTGCAATGTGGTTTTATCGCACCACCCCATTGTTTTTAAAGGCCTAAAATCACTGACCGGGAAAAACTATGTAGAGCGAACGGTGATAAAGGCTATTCAAAATAATATTTCGATTTTGTCATGTCACACCAATCTCGACAATATTTTGGATGGTGTCAATGCTAAAATTGCCAACAAAATTGGGTTGATTAATACTCAAATCTTAGCACCTAAGGCAGGAACATTAAAAAAACTTAGCTTTTTTGTTCCTGAATCCCATCTGGAAGGGGTATCCAGGGCCATTCATGAAGAAGGAGCAGGACAAATAGGAAATTACAGGGATTGTGCCTTCCGCACCAAGGGTACGGGCACCTTTACTCCCAATGAAAAAGCCATACCTTACAGCGGCAGTGCGCACCAGCCATCGGTAGAAGAAGAAATAAAAGTAGAGGTTTTGGTAGCAGAAACTGCCGTTAATGAAGTGATGAAGGCCCTCAAAAGCAGCCACCCTTACGAAGAAGTGGCGTATTTTTTACATTCTCTGGACAATGTTCATCAGGAGGTTGGAGCGGGTCTCGTAGGTGAGCTGCCAGAACCAATGGACACAGATCTCTTTTTGGATCACTTGAAAAAAAGCATGGAACTTGCGGTAATTAAACATACTTCATTGATCCACAAGCAAATAAAAAAAGTTGCACTGTGTGGCGGGGCAGGAAGTTTTTTGACTGGGGCCGCCTTAAAAAGTGGAGCGGAGGTTTTTATCAGCGCCGATTTTAAGTATCACGAATTTTTTGACGCAGAAGAGCGGATCATAATAGCGGATATTGGACATTATGAGAGCGAAAAATATACAATTGACCTCTTAATTGAGTTGATTTCCAATAATTTTACTAATTTTGCACTCCATTATACAAAACGGAATACCAATCCCGTTTTTTACCGTTAACTACAACCAGAATTAAATATGGCAAACAAAGAATTAACGATTCCGGAACAACTTGCTCAATTATACCATCTGCAAAAAAACGACTCTAAACTTGATGAAATCAAGGTTATGAAGGGCGAACTTCCAATGGAGGTAAGTGATTTTGAAGATGATTTGGTTGGATTGAACACAAGAAAAAGCAGGTTGCTTGATTCAATAAATGACATCGACGAGGACATCAAAAACCACAACAACAACATTAAGGAGAGTGAGTCTTTGATTGTCAAGTATGAAAAACAATTGGATAAGGTAAAAAATAACAGGGAGTTTGATGCGCTCAACAAAGAAATTGAGTTGCAACGTCTGGAAATCCAGTTGTCTGAAAAAAGAATCAAAGAGGCCAATGTTTCAAAGGTTGCCAAAGGTGAATCATTGAAAAACATTGAAGATAAAATTGCTGTAAGGCAAAAAGAGCTGAAAGTGAAAAAAGATGAGCTGGAGAGCATCATCGAAAAAACAGAAAAAGAAGAAGACAGGCTTATCAAAGACAGCACCAAGCAGCGCAAAGAAATTGAGCCAAGGTTGCTGAAAGCCTATGATAAAATTCGTTCATCTTACAGAAATGGCTTGGCCGTAGCTGTAGTTGCAAGGGAATCTTGTGGTGGTTGTTTTAACAAAATTCCACCTCAGAAACAAATTGAGATCGGCATGATGAAACACATCGTTGCCTGTGAGCATTGTGGAAGAATCCTTGTAGATGATACATTTATCCTACAGGAAGCCTAATCAGTCACTTCGTTCATCCCTACCTCTCTCTGACGGTATAAGAAAAATTTTCTTGTTCGTTGTATTATTTTGCCAGGTACTCGCAGTACAGGCCCTTCCTCATATTACCTATTCGGCAGAAGTAGATGCTTGTTACCAAAACATCATTCACCTTCGCATCAAGGAAGCAGAGCAACAACTGACAGCATTAAAATCCCTCGACAAAGACAATCTGGCCCTGCTCCACCTCGAGAATTACATAGATTTTTTTCAACTATTCATCACAGAAGACTTATCAGAATATAAGTTGAGGCTTCCAAAAAAGGAAGTCAGGATGGACAAGTTAGAGGCGGTTCAGTTGAAAGACCCCCATCTTGATTTTATCAAGGCTGAGATCTTACTTCAATGGGCCTTGATCCAAATAAAATTTGACGATAAGATATCTGCCGGTAAGGCCGTGTACAAAGCGTATCAGTTGCTGGAAAACAATCAAAAAAAGTATCCTGCATTTAAAGAAAACAACAAAAGCCTTTCCATCCTCCACGTTTTAGCAGAATCTGTGCCCAAATGGGTAAGAAAACTTATAGGTGTAAAGGGTTCTATCAATCAGGGAAAAATTGAAATTGAGTCCCTGGCCCAATATGCTCTTTCTCAAAAAAAGTACCGTTACAGAGATGAGGTGGCGGCCATTTATACTTATATCTTGTTTTACCAATTCAACGACAGGGAAGGAGCTTTGAATCAACTAAAAAAGTTCTCATTAGATCACAGTCAGCATCCTCTAATTGCCTTTTTAAAGGCAAGTATCTACCAAAGAGCCGGCAAGAATGACGATTGTTTGGAAGTGCTGAATACCTTACGCTTATCACCTGACCAACTACCCTTTCATTACCTCGAATTTATGAAAGGTAAGGCCTATCTCAATAAGCAGGATGCCCGCGCAAAATCGCATCTGTTGGCCTTTACCAAAAAATTCAACGGCCAGCATTTTATCAAAGAGGCCTACCAAAAACTGGCATGGTATGAAATGAGTATGAACAATGATGTGTCGCTGTATAAGTATTACATGGCAGAAGTCCTGAAAAAAGGAAAGGCCCTTGTCGACGAAGATAAACAAGCTGAAAAAGAGGCCCTGGCCGGTAAACCTCCCATCCCCTTTTTGCTTAAATCCCGACTCTATTACGATGGAGGCTACTATACGGAAAGCTATGATGTACTTAAAAAGAATGAAAAAACGCTTTTACAACATGCAGAATACGCCCTGGAGTATTACTACCGCCTTGGCCGTGTTCACCAGGCCCGCAATGAGATCAAGCCGGCAATCAATTGTTTAAAAAACACCATTCTTCGTGGAGAAAAATCCAATTCTTATTATGCTGCCAGCGCGGCCTTACAACTGGGCTTAATCTTTGAAGCCGATGCACAGTGGAAGGTTTCTTCTTACTATTTTCAAAAGTGCCTTTCTATAGACGCTACGGAATACAAAAATTCTCTCCACCAAAAAGCAAAAAGCGGTATCCAAAGGGTACAAATTAAAATTGTTGACTGAAGCATTCGGGTACCTGTCACTATGCCGGTACTCTGGTGTAGGGATCAGATTATTTGTAGAGAAGCCGAGGAGAAGGGACTGCTGTGGCGATAGCTTGGTCGTCTTTACTTTTTTTTAACTTGGCTTCTTTGTGTTGAAGTATTTTTTCTTCACATTTCACCATTTCATTGATGTTTAAAAAATTCGCTTACCCTTTCGGCCGGCTTTCCCTTGAAAAAGGAGGAATGGTCTCTATTTAGCATTGTTTCATGCCTCCGGCATTATCAAGGCATCGGTTGATACCCTGCAAGCCGGCGTTAGGATGGCTATCCGGATAAAGGTCGTGCGGAAGAGGCTGCTGCGGTGAAATGATTTTTGCCATCACTTTTATCTCTTATGAGCATGGTTGTAGGTAAGGAGCGCTGGGAGCTTTAATAAGTCAGTCGCTTTGAGTGCTTGGTGATATTGAGCAAGCCGGGTATTGGTCCCTACACTTGTATGCCGGCGTTGGGGCGGATATCTATAAAGTAGTCCTGGGCAAGTGGAGTTTGTGCCGTTTTATTAATTTTTGCCATTTCGCTCTGCAGGCCCAATTCTTCTTATGGAAAATTGAGGGTTACAATGATTGTTTTCAAAAAGGGCCTTCTAGTGGGATGGACTCTTTATTTACTGTTACAGAATGGCAAATTTGGGGATTTATAGCGTGTAGGGCACACGATGCGATTCGTTTGGCACTGTCCTGTAGCTGGATATCAAATAATTGCAAAAGACCAAACAAAATTGATTTGTAGAAATAGGGGGTAAGAAGGTAAATAAAGTAAAAGTGGGTTTTTAGGGTGTTTAGGTAAAATTGAACTTAATAAAAATGAAAAGGGCCCGGTTGTGCCGGGCCCTCTCATTATTTAGAAGTCTTCAAAGTCTTCTTACTCGATTACAATCATCGCTTTGGTAGCTGTGAAGTCACCGCTTTCGATGGTG
>CALMSX010000086.1 GCA_937872515.1 uncultured Bacteroidota bacterium | reverse complement strand
ATATGGTTTATAATTTTAACTAGCAAGTTGTCTTAAAAATGGGGGGAACTATATTGCTTTCCTCACGACTAAAAATTCTTCCACTAAGTCCGACAATTTTATATCCGTTTGTTTTGCATTAACTATGTAATCATTTTCTTCAACACCCGATAATTCTGTAGGGTCAAACCGTGAAAAACGAAAAGCCCTATAGGCAAATATTCTTTCCATGTCAATGATGTGTCGCAGTACTTCCTTAATAGTCCATTTATCGGTCTGGTAAGAATAGTTCTCCTTCTCAGGTGATACCATACTGAATACATCAAGGGTCAATAACCTACTTTTTTCAAATTCTAATATCAAATCATCTGATGCTATTAAATCAAAATAATAGCCACAATACGTTGGGGCGTCATTATAAATTGCCTTGTTTTTCATATATTAATTATCTACCTTTTGGTTAGGATGTTGCTATTTCCTATAGACTATAAATGGTTGAATTCCCTCCAAAATCTTACTCCTCTTCTCCACCTTCTGCTTACTGCCTTTAGAATGAGGTGGTAGTTAACAATTCAATATCCGTGATTTTTATACAACAATAAGTTTATTGTCCGTTCCCTTTCTCTTTTTTCCAGGACACCATAGTAAAATGATGAATCGCATTACCTTTCACCCCAAATGGCTTCGCCTTCCTTAGGTCGCAAACCTTTGGCTTCGGTTAACAAATATTGTTCTGATCGAATGCAATAAAAGCAGTAAATACGATATATTATTTTGACAAACTGCCTTCGTGCCAGATATTGCAACGTTCTAAACAAATTTAAACCATTTTTTGCATAAAACAAGTATTGGATTTAGTTTATTATCACTACGCGCTTTGGATGACTGAACGGTTTGGGCTTTGCCAAAAAAAATTGATCCCTACATACCGCTGATAGGTAAGGATCAATTAATGTGAAGTGCTTCGGCAAGCTCAGCATCGTTCGATTTAGTAAATCAAGATTTTCAATCTCACGGCGAACCACACGCTTACCGCGTGGCAACGACTAAACCTTTTAGGACAGACGGACAATGCGGCTTGATCAAATGTTGCACAACAAAAAAAATCCAAACAAACCAAAAATCCCAAGCCGATCCGAAACCCCCAACTCTTGTTCGCCTGAATCCTTGCTGGCATAAGACCCCCAACACATCCGACCCCTCTGACACCTCTGACACCTCAGACACCTCCGAATAAAATTTGAAGTTGCCACTCGCGGCGCTCGTGGTTCCTTCTCTAAAATGACTTGCCAGCCATTTTTTTGGCTTCGCCAAACCGTTCAGTCACACCTCCGATCCCTACGCCGGCTTTACCTGCATAGGGACAGGCACATCCGACACCTCCGACACCTCCGACACCTCCGACACCTCCGACACCTCCGACACCTCTGACACCTCCGACATCACCAAAACCCTACCTCGCCACCACCAAACGTTTGGCAACAACTCCGGTTTCAGTAGCTACGCTTATATGGTACAGCCCGGTAGATAAGGATTCAATGGGCAACCAGTAATTTTTTTCATCTATTCCAGTATGTTCGATGACCTTCCTGCCCGATACATCGTTTACCACCACACTTTTAATCTCACTGCCCTTACTATCTATCCATACCTGGGAGCCGCCTGCTGGGTTGGGAGAGATTTGAATCTTGTTCATATTGGTTAAGTCGTGAGTAGCAGAAGTGCGTTTGTAAAACTTAAATACGAGGTCGATCTTGGTATTGTTAAAATCATTGAGAATGGCTTCTGAGTTGAGAAGGTCGTCTCCAATGCTTAAAAAATCTGAAACCGATCCATTTTTGGTGGGCAAAATTTTGATGGTCCACAAGGTGTCTTCACCACCAAAATTTTGGGGCATGCCTACTGGATTAACCCAGATGAAACGAGAAGCATACAATTCATCGTTGAAAGCTATCTCGCTCAACGACACTTTTTTGGTGCTCAGCAAGATGGCATCTTTGACTCGGATCGCTCCCTGAAAGCCATAAACATTTTCAAAATTGGGTGAAAAAATAGCAATTTCAAAGGCCTGATCCCTGGTCAGGACATCGTCAAAACAAGCCAACTCAAAGGGTGGAATGCCACTGCCTTCTTTAAATCTCACAGCCACAACTCCCAGATAGGTTGTTACTCCATTTACCCGCACCCTTAATTCAAAAGGCTTAATTTGTCCAACAACACTATTGTAATCATAGATAAGCTGACTGGAATAATCCATTGTTCCTAAAGCCCTGATTTCAAAATCTTGGATCTCTCCCAAACAGTGGTTGGCATTGCCGGCATCAAAAAGTACAGCCTTTAAGGTATATACGCTGTTGATGGCTTCGAGATCAAGACTGCGGTGATAAAATACTGGATCGTTACATCCTGACCCAATCATGTGGACGAGTGTGATGCAGTTAGTGGAGTCATTAAGGTCATAGATTACAAACTGAATTGAATCGGCCTGCAGAGAAGTGGTTAATACTCTTATTGAATCTCCTGGATTCAGAGAAAAAGCGTAGCTATGACTAATCTCTCCCTCTTCCAGAAAGTCCCTTGCATATACAGTAGCTCCTATGCCTGGTACCAACACGGTCACTGGACTGAAACATACCGTTGGGTAATCTTCTTCCACTGTAATGTTTTGCACAAAATTTTGCTGGTCTCCGGTCAGTCCGTTGAATGCTATCCATGTCCTTATAATCTTTTTGCAGACCTGGTTAATTTCTGTTACTTCATCCGTATAAGAAAATGCCACTTGGTTGCATGGGCCCATCGTAAATGGTATACCGGTAGACTGTTGGTTGAAACACGCTTTGATTGTTACTTCAGCAGGAGGCCAAGTAACCTTACAGGAATCCTCCGCAATTAACTCTATCCTGCTGTAGGGACGAAAACATGTTGTAACATTATTCAATGCCTCATTGGCAAAGCTGTTATCCAATTGAAGAAAATCCAATATTTTTCCATCCTGCAAAGCCGTAAAATCCACTGTGTACATGACCAACTCCTGGCTCTCATCAATATTGTAAAAGGCATATAAGCTATAGATGGTATTAATCGATTCTGAATGATGAATATCAGCATTTAGCCTGCCAACATTGGTAACTTCAATATTCTCATACTTTAATGCAAAAGCGGTACCGGCATCCTTTGGTTTTATTTCGTATTTTACAGGTACGGTGTACTTTTTACCTTTTTCTACTTCTATATTAGGCACTAAAATGCGGGCAACAGATCCAGCTACGGGTTCACAACTTACACAATTGGATGGCAGGGTTGCTCCCACGTGTCCATATTGGTAAGCGTTAAAAAACAATTCATAACTTCCGTCATCTGAAACTTGAAAAGGTGCCTGATTGATGTATTCCTTGATATCTGGTCCCCAGGTCTTGATCAGAGCCTTGCTTTGTTCTATGAAAAACCAATCTCCCTGAATATTGTCGGTTAGTTTTATAATTTCTCTAGACAAATGAACAAGGTCAAGAGTACTTAGACCTCCTGTATCATTCAAATCGCCGGCTAATATATTGGCCAATGAAAAGTTTTCAGAGCCCAGAATTACATTGCGCATCGACAATACATCTACCAAAGAAGGATCTTGTATTGCAGCCGTCTGGGTCGAAACTTTTAAGGTATATTTTACATTTTTTTCAAGCCCGTTAAAAACCACTGGATGGGTACTCACTGCTTCTACAAGGCTTGTATCTCCATTCCAAATCTTGTATAACTCAAGGGTAGCCTCATGCGGAAATAGATGGCCACAACCATCCTGTATACCTACATTCAGTTGAACACCCTGTCCAAACACAAGGGTTGTCAGCCACATCATTCCTAATGTCAAAATCTTTTTCATTTGTTTTTTTTAATTTGAATAATTCCTTTATTAACATGTTCATATGTTCTCATGGTACAATGCTGTGCATTGTTAGGTTCATATGATTTTTTTCTTTTTTATTTTCAACTGTAATTTGTGCGCATAACCAACTAAACAGTCAAACATTTTGAATACTTCAACTTTTGAATACCGACAAAACTCTTTTTTATCTGCACAAGCAATTAAACACAACCTCACTTCAACACCCATCTAAGTCCAAGCTGGCCGGACAAAACTTGACTTTCCCGTTTGTACCCTATCGGCGACAGAAGGGACGACCTGTTGTATTCACAACCCAGATCCAGCCACAATTTTTGCCAAAGGGCGTGACTGTAGCCCAAACCGGCAGACCAGCTTGAAGAACCCAAACTGTACCTTTGTGACATGTTGACTTCTCTTTGATGCTCATCGATGGCCTTGCCATCTAACTTGCCCCATATCTTGTGGGTATATCCGGCTTCTATTCGCACCAGGCCTTTGCCTAGCTGATAATATCTACCCATTCCAAGGTAAAGGCCCAATTGGTTTAGTGCCGGGTTCCTTGTCATTTGGGTTCTTTTTATCACAGTACTTTCTACATTTCCATATTCTTCTATCAGACTGCCTTCGTGGTCTCTGTATGAAGATATCAACACATTTTCTTTTATGCTTTTAACCGTATCCATTCGGGTGCCGTTGTGCTGTTCATATGTTTTTGAACCCGATAAGCCCAACTGAACAAAATAACGATGGCCCAATTCTCTGCCCAATCCAATCCTACCCAGTAAGGCGGGTGATGGCCGTTCTATTTGTCCCAATACATCCGTAAGCTTGGTTTCACCTGCGTTTTGGTGATAATTAAAATCCTGGATGCCTGCTCCTCCTTGCGCAAAAATCCACATTCTTTTTTGCGCGGGTTTTTTATTGTTTGATTCGATGGCCAATGTCATGGCTATCTCTGGTCCATACAATCTACCAGCTGCCATGGTTTTGATAGGAAGTACCAATAAATGGGCATTGTTTCCGCTGGTTGCCACCGCTTCATTTTTTTCTTTACTGGCTTCAATTACCTGTTCCTGTGCTGGGGCTTCGATCGCATTTACAGCTTCGTTCTCTGGGTGGACTTCAATTGTCTCCCCCTTTGCAGAATTAAGCATGCCCTTTGTTGGCTTACTATTTACCGCTGCCAAATAACGCCTGGGTGTTAAAATACGGGGCTTTGATTCGGAATTTAATAATCCTGATTTTATATTTTCAAAACCGGCTGAGGCTTGTTCAACTTCTCCGTCCTTGCTATTTTGTGGCAGCAATATTTTTTCAGCCTTCTCCCCTTTTTCGTCAGCAGCTTGGCCAAAAAAATGAAACCCGGCCCCTACCGAGCAGATGGTTATGCCTGTCAACACAATCCAAAAGGGCATTATTCGCCTCTTTCTTTTTTGCTCCATCCGCTGCACAATGCCATCCCATTCCAGGTCGAAATTAAGGGGACTCTCGTGCTTGCGCAATTCGGTCATTTTTTGTTTCCAATCTTTTGAGTGTTCTGCTTTCATTTTACTCTGCTTGTATGTTAAAGAAAGGATTCTCTCTGAATTTAATAATTTGTTGTCTCAATATCTCTTTACTTCTATTGAGCTGTGATCTCGATGTTGCCTCCTGTATGTGTAGCGCAGCCGCAATTTCTTTGTGACTGTAACCTTCAATTTCATAAAGACAAAACACCTGTTTATAGCCGTCGGGCAATGCTTCTATGATCTGCATCAGATGGTCAAGATCATCACAATCATTGATAGAATCTACCACCACATGATCGAGCTCTTCTTGCTGAAGCCATACTTCTTCAATCTTTTTTTTCTCCAGCTTGCTGAGGGCCGTGTTGATCACAATTTTTCTTGCCCAACTTTCAATATGCCCTTTTTCCACATCATAACCCTGTATTCCATTAAACAACTTTACAAAACTATCCTGCAAGTTGTCCAATGGATCTGTATTTTTGGGGCAATATTGCCTCGAAACAGATAAAAGTCGGGGAGCCAACAGCTCAAACAACAACCGTTGGGCCGTTCTTTCCCCTCTTTTACAACCTTCTATTATTTCCTTAATTTCCTTTTTCACAAGATCAGCGTTGCCTCTTTATTTTGTCAGTAGAGAGTTAAATGTTCCTTTGATCTCTTTGCCATCTATCATTCCTTCAATCGCAATGGAAACGGCTTCTCCGGGTGCACCCAGGATTTTCACCTTTGCCATTACTCCCATACAACTGCCTTCCTTACAATCGGTGATAGATGGGTGATTAAAAAGCATCGCACTTGGTACAAAATTTCCCAACTTTCCATTGTTGGGCACCACTATGGTAAAGCCTGCCAAATCAGAAATGACCAGATTTTTTTCTGTGCCGTCTACCTCATTAAAAATAACATAATCGTCCATATCTAATAACAGGGAAACACCGTCTACAATCAAAACCGCGGATACTTTGTTGACGCACCTGCTAGGTGAAACCAATTGCACATGCTCCTGGGCATCAGCTGCGCCGGATATGGAAATGTTGTACAATTTTTCACTACCCCTGAAATAACTGGCTTCCGTCAATATACCACAGCGGGGCACCATCCAACTCATCTCATTTTTTTCATGCCATAAAACATGGTTACCATCGCTTCCCTGAGCAACCAAAAATACCCGGTCATCTGTTTGCAATTCTCCTTCACAAACTTTAACCTCGGAATGTATTTTTCGCAAATCCTGTGAAGGAATGTTTACTTCTATATCACTGACAGATCCAGTTACTGCCAGGTCCGGACTCCTGTGAACAAGACCACCACATTGATCCTCTATTTCGAGAAATATTTTTTCTTCTTTTCCTACGGCCACCTGGGTTTTCCCTTGTTGGTCTAAAAGCAAAGGATATCGTTTTTCTGTCTGTGTCATCAGATAACATTTTACCTGTGCCATCGGCAAGCCTTCTTCTGTTTTGATGACTAGGCTTTGACGAACTCCCTCTGTCCATTGGCCCAGAACAATGGGGTTCAGGGAATTTAATATCATTTTTCCATCTGTCCTGGGCAGGCTTTTCCACTCCCCTCTTGCTACATGCATTTGCATGATGTCATTCTCAATTCCAGATGATGTCACCTGAATGCCTTTTGACAGAAACAAATCCTCACCTGCGTTATTGGTGGCCAAAAATTCTATAATAGTTTCATTTATCAAAATACCCGACCTACCGATGACCTGAATCGCCGCTGGTCTTCCATAGGGTTCTTGAATCTTTCTGATGTAAAAATGGACCTCTCCTTCATAACTTTTCCCATTTTTATCGATAAAAGCTTTGGAAGGAACATTCAATTCTAAGTCCTCCCAATTTAAGAGTAGTCCACTTTGAGCCATAAATGTGTGGGCACCGGTCAATGCATCAAGACTAACTCTCAGGGATGAAACCATTCCTTCTTCAGTGGCCAAATGTGCCCAGTAAGGCCAGAAACCTGCTGATTTGATGCTCAACCAACTTCCGTTTTTATTCACCTTTGCATAGGAATAAGAAAAAATACCTTGCGCATTACTTACTTCTTTTCTACCCTCTACCTCCACATTAACGGAAAGGGCTCTTCCTTGTGCATCGGTGACCATTCCTACTAAATGGCTGTCATGAAAATTGAGTGTCGTTTCTGTCTCTTCTCCTATCACCTCTGTCACATCGCTGTCATCCTGCTGACAGGCAAAGACAGTCAGTAGGAAACAAAATACGATTGACAATTTAAGATACATGGCATTATTAGTTTAGGTCTCTATAAAGATATACCGGAAAAAATTGCCAGACGTTGCGCAGGGCAATTAATTTTATCAAAATATAACATATCTGTCCTGCCCCTCTATAAAAACTAAACCAGTTTTTCCCCTTTTTCATGGCAATTCTGGCCAAAATATACATTTTTCTATTCCACTTTTGGCACCCAGTCAATTTTGATCTATATTTGGTAGATAATGCAAATGAACCAATCTGAAAAAAATGACAACGTCCATGTCTAATCCACTTTTTAATTCCATCCAACTTGTATTGTCATTTTTTTTGACAGCTTATTCAATAGTTCCGTCAAATATTCAGGCACAAGGATGCCTTCCACAAGGAGTGGTATTTACTACCCAAAGTCAACTGGACCAGTTTAAATTCGACAATCCTAGCTGCAAAATAGTGGAAGGCGATCTGGTCGTTGGGAGTTACTCTGTACTCATAGGTAAAAATAAAGACATTATTAACTTATCTCCTCTAAACAATATTGAAGAAGTTAAGGGTAATCTGATTATTTCGAGCATTGAAAATTTAATCGACCTGTCCGCACTATCTAACTTGAAAAAAGTAGGTAAAGACATTATTATCCAGGGCAATAGTAAAATTACCAGCCTTAAAGGACTCGAAAAGATAACCGGAGTGGAAGGCAAACTCGAACTTTTTTCCAACAATGTTGCAAAAATGACAACCAAGGGATTAGATAACATCAAGTATATAAAAGGTGATTTAAATATAAAATCATTTGCCACCGGCTCATTAGAAGGGCTGTCCAATCTCGACTCAATCCACGGCTCTCTGTATGTTTGGGGCGACGGTGTCAATAATTTTTCTAAACTCACTTCTCTAAAATTTATTGGAAAAAATATAAGCATATACGATAGTGAAATTTCATCCTTCCAGGGTCTTTCAGCGATAAAAGAAATTTATGGCAACCTTTCGGTAGTGGATAATCCCATCAGCTTTTCGGGATTGAACAACGTGGAAGTAATCCATGGCAACTTTGAAGTAAGAGAAAATGGCACTACGGGAAGTTTTACCGGTCTTACCAAGCTCAGGGAAGTCAAAGGTAATGTGTATCTATATGAAATAGGAAAAGCAGAAATTAAAACCCTTACCGCTCTCCAACGCATTGGTGGCACCTTGAGCCTGATCCATAGCAACCTGATTGGAACTCCCCTGGCTGGAATGCCCGCTCTTAAATATATTGGTGGCGATCTTTATTTTTATGAAAACGACCTATTAAATGATTACGGAGATTGGCCTAAGCTTGACACCATCCAGGGTTCCTTAATCTTTAATTATCATTACTCACTTACTTCACTCAACGGCTTTAACCAGCTAAAGTACATTGGCAAAAACCTGAGTATTGAATCCAATAAAGATCTTGTTTCCATTGGTGGCTTCTCTTCTTTAACGAATGTAAATGGCAACATTGAAATTAAATCCAATGCCAAACTCAAAACCGTTTCAAGGTTATTCAATACGCCAAACATAAATGGATTTTATATCTATTCAAACCCGCTGTTGACTACCCTGGCCTTAAACAATACCAATGCCAACATGGCCGGCTCTTTGGTAGTAAATTCAAATGCGGGACTCAAAACAATGACGGGCCTGTCGGCACTACAATCCATGCATTCTCTCAACATCAATTTAAACAATGCCCTTACAGATATTTCTATTGCTCCTGAGTTGAAGGTGATAAGAGGAGAATTATTGCTCAATGCATATAACGTTAAAGAACTGAGTTCATTTTCTCAACTTGACAGTATAAAAAATGGTATTGATATTTCCGGCTTAAAAAATACCGGAAAGACCCTGGAACAGTTTTTACCCAAACTCAGCTATTTTGATGGTGGCTTACAGCTTACCCAAATGTCGGTAGAGCATTTAAATTTTGTGAATGGAAAAAAATGGATCAATGGCCCACTAAAATTACAATCCCTTACCAATCTAATTGACTTGAATGTACTAAATGAACTTGATTCCGTTTCAGGTGATGTAAATTTAGCAGTGAACGTGGCTAATCTAAAACCACTTTCCAAATTGAAAAAAATCAAAGGCATCCTCAGCATCAATAGCTGCGATAGCCTCACCTCACTGGAAGGTCTTGAAAACCTAAGGTCAATTAAATCCACCATTTATATTAGTTTTAATGACAAATTAAAATCCATTGAGGCATTAAAAAATGTTGATACATCGCTCTTTCAGGTGGCTTCTTATCAGAGAATGCTCAGCATTGCCAACAATCCCAAACTCGACGATTGCGAAATAAAATTGGTATGTCAACTTATGAATTTAGGGCCCGATAGGTTGGCCATCAGCAACAACGGCATCAATTGCAGCTCTCTTGCCAGAATTGACTGCCTCGACAGTACCATGATGTCAGGTAGGACCTATTTGGACTTAAACAAAAACTATGTATTTGATAGCCTTGATGTCATTAGTCCGCTTTTTAATCTTTCCGTAAACAATGGGACTTCTTTTGTTTTCTCTAATGGTTTCGGCCGCTACATCGTGCCTGCTGCCCCGGATACAAAGTATATTCTCAAATCTGTGAACAATATCAACTTAGGAATTCTCGGCGATTCCATTGAAAAAACTTTTATACCTACAGATCCAAATAAACACAATGTAGATATTCCATTGGTCTTTTTAAAGGATACTTTATCGGGTACAGCGCTGATACCAGGACCTAAAACCAACAGGTGCAGTGAGATCGTGGAGTTTAAACCCAAAATTACAAATACCGGGACTCAAAAATCCAGCTACCGACTTAGGCTGTACAAAAGCAATTACTCCATATCTTATAGCTACCCTTCCCCGAAATATACCCAAACGAGTTATGATTGGGAATTTACGGATTTAACCGTGCTTTCCTCAACCACATTTTCACTCAATCTAAAAATGCCCAACTTTATGTCGGCCGGGCACGACTTACTCATTCCTTACGTTTTGTATATCCGTAAAAACAATGAGTGGGTAGCATTGGATAGCAATACCTATCAAAGCACAATTGTGTGTGCTTACGACCCCAATGATAAAAATGTAGAACCGTCTGGTAAAAAGGATGAAAAATTTGTACTCAAAGACGAAACGTTGACCTATACCATCCGCTTCCAAAATACGGGAAACGCCGAAGCAAGGGATATATGGATCAGAGATACTTTAGACCCTTCATTGGATTTGAGCACCTTCCAATTACTGGAAAGCAGCCATAAGGTTTATACGGAACAAAGGGGCCCTAACCTGGAATTTTATTTCCGCAACATCTGGCTGCCAGACAGTCTAACCAATAAAGAGGGAAGCAAAGGTTACCTGGTCTATAGCATTAAGGCCAATGCTGATATTGAAGAATGTACAGTTGTCAAAAACAAGGCAGGTATCTATTTTGATTTCAATCCTCCTGTAATCACCAATTCGACCTTAAATACGCTGGTCACCGAGATCTGTGAAGACACCGTAATCCCGATCGACACTACCATTTGCAATGGGGCATCTATCTTTAATTTCAAAACTTCTGGCAATTATGTGATCAGGCTACCCAAAGAAAAAACATGTGACACCATCATCCAACTGAAATTAAAAGTGAATCCTTCCGTCTATAAATACAATTCTGGCCGGATTTGCGTGGGAGATACCATTAAACTCCTTAGCCAGGAGCCCATTGTAATGCCCCCCTATGCTATCTCAATTACAGATACACTTTTCAATGGGGCTTGTATTGACACCATCTATTCTTCCTATTTTAGCCCCTATTTTAGCCAATACGCTGTGTTGGATACAACCATTTGTGAAGGCTATACCGCCTATAATCAAAATCAAAGCGGCACTTACAAAATTCCCATTATAAATGCAGTTACCAATTGTGTTGACACCCTGATCCTAAACTTAACCGTGCTACCTCTAACCAGCACAGAGTGCATTTCTCCTACCTCAGAGTCAGATTTTTATACCTTCAAGAACTTACCCAATCCAAGCGCTGGTATTTTCCAACTCAACGGTGAAAATGATCTTGCCTCTATCAGCATATTTAATGCTTTGGGCCAGGTAATCGAATTTGAAACACTGGAAAACATGCAGTTTTATATACCTGTGCCCGGTATCTATTTTATTGAAATCATATCTGATACAGGCAAAAAAACCATTTTAAGGCAAATTATATCGTGGTAGGCTAAACAACAGTTTCTTACTTTTTATGTAATTTCATTGCTATAGCGCCTGTAAAGAAAAAGGTCCTATTGTAGCCTGCTTTTAAAAGTGATTCCACCAATCTTCACGGAACACACTATCTAGTTTTATGACCTCTCCTTGTCGCGGCACCACAAAATCCAGCCTCCTTTTTTGGGCTTCTTCCACAAAACGGTCAACCGGCTCTTTCCACGGGTGCATGGCCAGGGCAAAACTTCCCCAATGCACAGGCATGGCTCTTTGAACCCCTGCCTCGAGGGCGGCTAACACACTTTCTTCGGGATACATATGAATCTGGTGCCACATGGGATTGTACTGACCACATTCCATAAAGCCAAAATCAAAGGGCCCGAGTCGATTTCCTATTTCAGCAAAATGACTGCCATATCCACTGTCACCGCTGAACCAGATTTTTTCGGTACCTGATTGGATCACCCAACCACCCCACATCGACTTAGCCCTGTCTGTAAGTCCCCTACCGGAAAAGTGGCGGCCCGGTGTGTATGTTATCGTGATGTTATTCACTCCAAGGCTTTCCCACCAATCCATTTCTTCGATGCTGTCGCCATCGATGCCCCACTTTTTTAAATGCCGACCCACTCCTAAGGCGGTTATAAATTTTTTGGTCTTGCCCTTCAGTTTTTGAATACTGTGAAAATCAAGATGGTCGTAATGATCATGGCTGATCAAAACAAGGTCAATAGACGGCAATAGATCGATCGTTGAAAGCAGGCTACCCGTAAACCGGGGCACGGGGAACGGTGAGATCGGGGCAGCATTACCACCCATCATGGGGTCAATAAAAATAATATACCCCCTTACATTCAACAACAAAGCAGAATGACCAAACCACACAAAACTGATTTCGGCATCTCCCTTTAAAAATTGAGCTTTGTCAAAAACAGGCAATTCCCAGACTCCTTTTGGACGCCTTCCACCATTGGTGAAAAACTGCTTATAAATTAGACCGGGAATTTTATGGGCCTTTAACTCCATAATCGTTGTTTCCAGGTTTTGAAATTTCCCCTCCTTCCAATGGGCCGATTGGCTATACCTTTTTATATCGGAAGCAGATACTGCTGCCCCCATTTGCTGAATCATTAATTTGTTTTTGTTTGCTCCCTTTCATAACCCCATTCTTCTTTCATTGTTCAATGATCAGCAAATGACATCTTAATGGAATAAAAAAAATTCCATCCCAACACATTAAAAGTGGATAAAATAATAAAGGCCTGTTCTGCACCACTAAAGCGCTGAACAGGCCTTTTAAAACGGACTAAGTGTGGATTACATCCCTTTTTTGGACTTCAATCTTTTTTCAGTCTCATCCATCCAGTCGTTGTGGCGATTATTGCAGACCTCTTTTCTCATCTCCTTCAGCATTTTTAATGCCTTGGTGTAATGGCCTGTCCATTCCTCAATGATGATTTTATTCAGCATGAGGTCAACACGATCAATTCCTTTGATCGACTGGGCAAATTCAATCAATTTCCTGGCTTTGTCGTAATCTTCATTCATTATCAAAGCCCTGATGAGGTAAGGATAAATTATGATTGCATCCAAATCGTGTCCAAGCGCCTCTTCATAGCATCGTATGGCCTCCTTGTAATTGAACAACTGTTCGGCATATACCCTACCCATCAGACACAGAGCATAAATGTTTGTTTCATCCGCCGACAAAGCATAATTCAGTGCTTCGACAGTCTCTGCCAATTGATAAGGATAGGCATCCATTGCTTTGGTAACATATATATCCATGTATTTCATGGTGATTTATATTCACTATTGTTTTAAAAATTCAGGGACTCATCCCTTATCCATCCGCACCAGGCGGGGATGGAATTCCGCCAAAACATCGACCAGGTCGGTCTGAAGAGCCATTACCTGGTGTATGTTTTTATAAGCCATCGGGGCTTCATCAACGCCACCTCCGAGTAAGGTAACTCCATGGGCTTCCAATTCCGCATGCATTGCAGAAACGGTAAACTTCTGTTTGCACTCCGAACGCGAGAAGCGACGACCTGCCCCGTGTGAAGCAGAACGCAAACTTTCTGCATTACCCCTGCCCCTTACTAAAAAACCCGGAAGGGTCATTGACCCGGGAATAAAACCTATCTCTCCTTCTGCTGCGGGGGTTGCCCCTTTGCGATGAACAATAAGTTCTTTTCCATCATGCATTTCCTTCCAGGCAAAGTTGTGGTGATTGCCCACACGATATATGACATGGCCACCAATGGCTTTGGCGAGGCGGCTATGGATATCGTCGTGACAAGCTTCTGCATAGTCGCCGGCCAGATTCATGGCCAGCCAGTATTCCTGACCCTCTGACGAATTTAAATCAAGCCAGGCCAGGTGCTGCATGTTTCCAGGCAATTTACACAGTTGTTTTGCCAGCTTTGTAAAATGACCTGCAATGGAAGCTCCCAATGCCCTGGACCCACTATGTGAAAGTACGGCAAAATAAGACCCGGCAGGCAAACCCTTTACAGCTTCCTCTTCGTATACTTGAATGACACCCATCTCTACAAAGTGATTACCACCACCAGAGCTGCCCATCTGCCTCCACGCCTGCTTGTGAAGTGTTTTCAACAAAGGAACTTCATCAAATGCTTTGTCATTCAATACCTCGACATCCCTAACTTTGTCATGCACCTCTTTCTGGCCAAACTTAGTATTCTCCTTTAATATATCCAATAACTGATTCTCTCTTCCTTTGAAGTAACTAGCCGGCAAATCATAAACCGAAAGTTTCATCCTGCAGCCTATATCAACTCCTACACCATAAGGTATTACCGCGTTTTCAACAGCCAATACACCGCCAATAGGCAGGCCATAACCCAGGTGTGCATCGGGCATCAGAGCACCCCGCACAGAAATGGGCAATTTCAAAGCCTGATACATCTGGTCTCTGGCCGCAGGCTCAACATCCATGCCTCCGAAATCTGCAAATGGAGCTGCCACTTCTTTTGGCAAAATGACCTCCCTGCTAACTTCTTTCTCCGGCATCAGCATCTCTGCCAATTTCGACCACACCGGATCCATCACATATGCTTCCGGCTCAGCCTTTATTTGTGTCAATTCTTCAACAATGACTTCCACCCCCACTTTTTTGCGGTGCCGGGAAACCAGACCCAGAATCAAGGCAATCTCCTTTCCTTTGTGAAAGCCCAGCGACTCCAATATTTGATTGTTTAATTTCTTTTTCATTTTCAATAAATTTCCTCCCCACCTTGACTTCTATCATGGCAGGTAATTAATAAAATATCCTACTACCCCGCTAAGGGATAAGGAAAAAATAACCGGGATTATTGAAAACAAAAAAGCCCGGAAAATTTTGTCTCCGGGCTTTCATTATCTTGAGTGGATTGATATCAAGGAATAAAAGCACGAAGCACACCACAAGCCCATGAACCCTGGGTCTTTGTGTAATTTAGATTAAATTTTAGCATGTTTCTTCGTTTAATATTTTTAAATAATGATGCAAATATAAATCACATTTTCAATCCCACAAATATTTTTAAAAATTATTTTTTTATTCGCATAATAACCATAATTATATTCACACATACCATCTATTCCCTTCACCCTAAATGACAAGCGCAGCAATGCCACCCCAACCGTGACAGGCTTAGCAATGTCACCCCAACCGTGACAAGCGCAGCGATGTCACTCCACCCATGACGAGCGCAGCGATGTCACTCCACCCATGACGAGCGCAGCGATGTCACTCCACCCTTGACGAGCGTAGCGATGTCACTCCACCCTTGACGAGCGCAGCGATGTCACCCCATATCTATTTCATTTGAACATTGAGATGCGAGCACTCGCATCTCATCATTTAGTCCCCCCGCTCTCAGCGGGGGGGCGTACCACTAATCCATGCTCCGCATGGATTACCCCACTTCAAAATAACTCTTCACCTCCTTCGCCTCCGATGGCTTCATCCTGCCACTCTGGATCAAACGAATTTCCCTCCTGCGGGCTGCACTTTCATAATGTTTGGTTTCTTCATTGCTGATGGGTTTGAGATCCGGCACTGGCTGAGGTACCAGGGTCTGCTGATTGATGGCCACAAAAGTAAGATAGGCCTGATTGCATTTTCGGGGATTGGTGCCATCAATGCGATTGGCCATCACTTCTACAAATACCTCCACCGAAGTGGTAAACGCCCTCGTTACGGTGGCGTTAAGCGTAATTACTTCCCCGAGTTTAATGGGATCCTGAAATGACACGTTGTCAACAGACGCAGTGACAACCTGTGATTCGCAATGTTTCGCTGCGCAAATAGCTGCTACTATATCCATCCATCGCATCAAATAGCCACCCATCAAATTGCCCAGTGGGTTGGTGTCGTTGGGCATGATCATTTCTGTCATTATCGTCTTCGACTCTGATGCTAACTTTACTTTTCTCTCTGTCATTACTATTTTTTTATTTCAGCTCTATAGGGTAACAACTTTTTGCCACAAAAGTTATGATTCATATTCCAACCCAAATACGGCTGCAAATTCTTCTTTGAATATTTTTTTCACCTCATCCATGTCCAGGGCTCGGCCTAATTCTTTTTGCATAGATGTTACCGTTTTGTCGTCATCTGCTATGCCACAGGGTATAATGTTGTCAAAAAAGCTGAGGTCTGTATTGACATTGAGGGCAAAGCCATGCAGAGTGACCCATCTCGACAAGTGAACACCAATGGCACAGATTTTCCGGTTTTGGTCGCCAGGCCGATCTGCCTTTACCCATACACCCGTATATCCTTCAATGCGACTGCCTTTGATGCCAAATCTGGAAAGGGTGCGGATGATACTTTCTTCGAGTTCGCGCACATAACGATGTACATCGGTATAAACCTGATCCAAATCCAGGATGGGATATCCAGTGATCTGACCAGGTCCGTGATAAGTAATATCTCCCCCCCGATTGATCTTGTGGTATTCGATCCCTCTTTTTTCACATTCTTCGGGACTCAATAACAGGTGTTTTTCGTCGCCACTCTTGCCCAAAGTGTAAACAGGATAGTGCTCACATAGGATTAAATGGTGCGGAAAGCCGCTACTACCCTCTCTTTTTTGTCGGATTAGCCCTAAATGAACCCCTGTCTGGTAATCCCAGGCCTCCTGATAACTTTTTCCCGACAAATCTATATACCTTACAGAAAACAAAATATTGTTTGTTCAATTTAGTGCTGCAAATGTAAGATAAGATGAAGATATGGGCGTTTCTTAGTATTTATTTTTAAAAAGCCACTACTTTGCAGCTTAAAAAAGGTGGTATTTCGTTAATTTACAGTTATTTGTTTTGTTTTTTGTGGATATTTATTATTATCTTTGCAACCCAAATTTGCCGGTGTTAACCTGGTTTTGTATAAGTAAATCATTGGAATGAGAGTTTTGTTTGTCACGCAGGAAATGGATCCATATACGCTGGTGACGGAAATATCTGAGGTTTTCAAAAAAATTCCACAGTTCGTCAACGATAAAAACCATGAAATCCGCGTCCTGATGCCAAAGTATGGCACCATCAATGAGCGTCGTCATCGCCTCCACGAAGTGGTCCGTCTCTCTGGTATGAATATCATCGTCAATGACGAAGATTATCCGCTGATCATCAAGGTCGCTTCGATTCCGGGAGCAAGGCTTCAGGTGTATTTTCTGGACAACGACGAGTTTTTTAAGCGAAAGCACATGTTTACCAACGACAATAATGAGCCGTTTGAAGACAATGCGGAGCGACTGGTTTTCTTTTGCAAAGGAGCCATGGAAACCGTTAAAAAATTTGGCTGGCCACCTGAAATTGTACACTGTCACGGTGCCTTTACGGCTTTGATTCCCCTATACATAAAAAAGGTGTATCAAAACGATCCGATCTTCCGACATTCAAAAGTTGTGTATTCTTCATACACAGATCTGGTCAGTTCAACGTTAAATAATCAGTTTGGTAAAATTGCAGCCATCAATGACATTTCTGAAGAAGATCTGGCTCCTTTTATGAAAGAAGGAAAAATTGACCTCAATGCCGGCGCCATCTATTACGCAGATGGCATAATTACGGGCAAAGAGGAATTACAAGCCGAGATCACTCAATCGGCCGGTGACAAGCCGGTGCTGGGATTTGACAAAGATAGCAACCACCCTGCTGCGGTGGAAGGGTTTTACCACCAGTTTATTGAAGCCGTTTAATCCTATTATGAAAATCAAATTTTTATTTTCTGCTGCTGCGCTGAGCCTTTTGTTCTTTTCATGCCAGGACGCCAATAACATTGGTGAAGACCTATTAAGCAATGAAAAACTTGATCTGAACTACCAAACCAGCTTCGAAATGAATGCCATGACCATCCCCGGTGAAGATGTCATTGGCTTTACCTATACCACCAGCACAGCTACAGGAACCAATCTTGTTACTCCCAACACAGGTCTGATTGGAGATATCAACGATCCCATTTTTGGCAATCTTAAAGCCTCTTTTTTTGGTCGACTGGTATACAATCCCAATCAATCGGTTCCTTCTTTTAAGGCCATGACCCTGGATTCTGCCGTTTTGGTTATCGGGTACGACACCCTGGGCAACTATGGTAAAACCAATGTTACCCACGATCTTATCGTACAAGCCATCGATGAAGATTATGGCGACAGAGATACATTGTATGCATCCAAAACCTTAGCAGTTAAACCTGAAATCATCGGGGAAAAATCATTTGTACCCGCTCCCAAAGACTCTCTGACCATCATTAGTCATGCAGACTCTACCTCTCAAAGGGTACCTGCCCAGATTAGAATCCGCATGGATCAGCAATGGGCTTACAATTTTATCAAAACACCAATCATCGAGGAAGGCCCCACATCCGATCAAAACGAAGAATTGTATAAGGTGTTGAAAGGCATTAAAATTTCATCTTCGACAGGAGGTGAATCCATCCTTGGCCTTAATATGTCTTCCACCGCCAGATTGAGTGGTGGTGTGACCAAATTTTATTTTTACCTCACCGAAGCAGACGGTGATAAGGTTACTTATTCTTTCTATCTCAATGAACGCAAATACAATGCCTTCGAAATAGACAATAGTGTAGGTGAGGTTAATAACTTTCTCAACGATGAGGCCAAAGGCGACAGTCTGATGTTTATCCAGTCAGTCACCGGACCCAATTTTTACGTTGAACTTCCAGACCTGAATACACTCAGTGATAAAATCATCAACCACGCTGTGCTTGAATTAAACATTGCAGACGATCCTATCTACAATACAGGCGTACTAAAACCTTCGGTTCAAATTATTGCAAGTAAAAAAGTAGATGGCAAGCTGGTCGTTATTCAGGATGTAGCAGATGTAATTGCCCGAAGCCTTCCCTTTGATCTCGGCTTTGGCGGAGGCGTAGAAGGAGACTTTGGTGATCAAAGAAAATACGCTGTAAACATCACCAAACACTTGAAAAGTTTGATCGAAGACCCAACCCTCGACCGAAAAATTTACTTTAGCGTTTATCTTCGCTCAGAAAGGATCAGCAGAACCATCCTGAGAGGACCTAAGAACAGCAAGGCGCCGGTGTCTCTAAAAGTAGTCTATACTGAAAAGTAAGGCCTGCGGTTAGTGGGACATTGACAACATATACGAATTAATAGCTATATTTACACTAAGAATCAACGCAAATTATCATGTGTGGAATTGTGGCATACATTGGGGAAAAAAAGGCTTTTCCCATCATCCTTGAAGGGCTGAAAAGGCTTGAATACAGGGGCTATGACAGTGCGGGAATCAGCATTCTCAATGGTGAAATCAAAACGGTCAAAAAGAAAGGCAAGGTAGCTGAATTGGAAAATGCAGCCGCCCTCGTCAATACAGAAGGATGCACCGGTATTGGTCATACCCGCTGGGCAACGCACGGGAAACCGGACGATCTCAACGCTCACCCCCACCACTCGGGCAATGGCAGGCTAACCCTGGTGCACAATGGCATCATCGAAAACTATGCGGCCATCAAAAAAGCCCTCATCGAACTGGGACACGTTTTTGTGAGTGAAACGGATACGGAAGTGATGGTCCACCTCATTGAGCAGTACCAAATTGCTGATAACCTCAGCCTCGAAGCAGCTGTTATTAAAACCCTTCAAAAAGTTGTTGGTGCCTATGCCATTGTGGTCATGGACAAAAACAATCCAGACATCATAGTAGGGGCCAGAAAATCAAGTCCCCTGGTTTTGGGTGTGGGAAACAATGAATTGTACCTGGCTTCTGATGCCTCTCCCATCGTTAAGTATACCAAAAAAGTTGTGTATCTCAACGATGAAGAAGTAGTTACCGCCCGCAAAGACGGTAGCTTTACCATCAAAAACATTAAAAACGAAATCCAGTCTCCAGTTATCCAGGAGATTGATCTCAAAATAGAGCAACTGGAAAAAGAAGGCTTTGATCACTTTATGCTCAAAGAAATTTTCCAGCAACCGATGACCATCACCGAGAGTATTCGCGGAAGGCTCAATGCAGAAGAAGGTTGGGTAGTACTCAATGGCCTCAAACAATTTGAAGGCAGGTTTATGCACGCCAAACGCATCATTTTTGTTGCTTGCGGTACTTCCTGGCACAGTGCCATGATTGCAGAATACCTCATCGAAGAATTGGCCCGTATCCCGGTAGAAGTAGAATATGCTTCGGAATTCCGCTACCGCAATCCCATCCTCGATGAACACGATGTGGTCATTGCCATTTCTCAAAGTGGTGAGACCGCTGACACCCTGGCCGCCCTCGAGCTGGCCAAAGAAAAAGGAGCCTTCCTGTATGGCGTTGTCAATGTAATTGGCTCGTCTATCGCTCGTTTTACACACAGCGGTTCCTACATTCACGCCGGTCCCGAAATCGGAGTAGCCTCTACCAAGGCCTTTACCAGCCAACTCAGTGTTTTGACCCTGATGGCCCTCTATCTGGGAAAACAAAAAGGAACCATCTCAGAAGCTTATTTCAGAGAATTGCTTTTTGCCTTTGAAGCCATCCCTCAAAAAGTGGAGGAGGTACTCAATAACAAAGAAAAAATTAAATACATCGCTTCAGAAATTAAGGATGTTACCAATGCCCTTTATCTGGGAAGAGGTATCAATTTCCCTGTAGCGCTGGAGGGTGCACTGAAACTGAAAGAGATCTCCTACATCCACGCGGAAGGTTATCCTGCCGCTGAAATGAAGCACGGCCCTATCGCTCTTATCGACACCAATATGCCGGTTTTTGTGATCGCCACCAACATGAGTGCCCATGAAAAAATAGTTTCCAATATCCAGGAAGTCAAGGCCCGCAAAGGCCTCGTCATCGCCATCGTTCTCGAAGGGGATACCAAAATCGCGGAAATTGCAGACTATGTCATTGAAATTCCTGAAACCCAGGAACCCTTTAGTCCATTGCTTTCTGTTATTCCTCTTCAGCTGCTCAGTTATTATGTGGCAGTTCTAAGAGGCACAGACGTGGACCAACCCAGAAATTTAGCTAAATCAGTAACCGTAGAATAAAAACAACATTATGGCCAGAGGCGAAATGGTTTACAACTCTCAGAAAGAGGACCTTTTAATACCAGAATATGGAAGAAACGTACAAAACATGGTGCGTTTTCTCAAAGACATTGAAGACAAAGAATTAAGAACAGCATACGCGGAGGAAATAGTAAACCTCTTTGCCATCATGTATCCCGCCAACCGATTGCTGGCAGATTACCAGGAGAAATTGTGGAACCACCTTTATAAAATTGCCAGATACGACCTCGACCTCAACGTTCCGGAAGGGATTACCATCCACCTGGCTGATAATATAAAAGTGGAAGCCCACCTGCCTTATCCGCAAAAACAATTCAACAACAGGCATTATGGCAGATACATCCAGGAAATGATCAAAAATGCCCGAGCCCTTGAGCCAGGCCCTAAAAGAGACGCCTATGCTGAAGTCATTGCCTCTTATATGAAACTTGCTTACAGAACCTGGAACAAAGAACACTTTGTAAGTGATGACATCATCATCATGGACCTGAGAGAAATGTCTAACAACGAATTGAATTTTGATGATGATTATAGCATCGAAAACCTCATTTCGATGAAAAATAAGCTCAGCGCCAACATTGCTCCACTCAATAACAACTGGAGGGGCTACGGACCGAAAGGCAATAACAAAGGCAAAAAAGGACCAATGAAGCCGATGATGAACAAAAATAAATTCAAAAAAAGAAAGTAAACGTCGGGGGACTTCCAATAATATTTGTTCGTTATTCGTTAATTTGGCACAAACCTTTGGAATGACATCCACGCCGCGCACTTTTGTTTTTTTCCTTTTATGCTGTTCTGCGATCAATCTGGTTTTAGCCCAGGACCTCAGACCCATTGGCACCTGGAAAGACCACCTCAATTACAGATCTGCAGCCTGGCTTACCCAAAGTCAAAATGAAGTCATCGTTTCTACCGGTACTGCCCTGATTTATATTGATAAACAAGATGGCTCCCACACCACCGTTTCAAAGGTAGATGACCTTTCTGAATCCCAATTGGCTCAAATAAAGTACGACAAGGTCAATGGCTGGTTGATTGTGGTTTACAACAGTGGTGCCTTCGACCTGCTGGGCAGCGATGAAAAATACTACATCACTTCCATCAAAGACAACAATGTAGTGGCTGGTTCTAAAGCCATCAACGACATCTGCCTGACAGGCGACAAGTATGCCTACTTTGCCACTTCATTTGGCATCATCGAATACGACCTGCAGCGCATCGAATTCAGGTCTACCACCTTTACCAACAAACCCGTAAGTTCCATTACAGCCGACAATCAATACATCTATGCCGCCCTGGATGATGGTATTTATCGCATTGCCAGAAACGACAACAGCAAAGAAAACTTTTCCAGATGGCAGTGGTTGGATACCAGCTTCGGCCTGCCCGACAAATATGAAGCAGACCTGGTAGAGGTGTTTAACAACCAGCTGTACGCTACCGTTAATGGCAAGCTCATGGTGCTCAACACTCAAGGTCAATTCGATGCCATCAACCTTCAGTTTGAACCACCCTTCGGCATCCAGTGGATGAGTGCAGAGGGTGCCCACCTGGCTGTCGGACTCCGCGACAATGAATACAGCAGCACGGCACGTTTTATCAATGCATCCGGTGATGTCATTGTAGGAGGGGCCTCCTGCATCAACAGAACCTTATACGGCATAGAAGACGAACAGGGCAGAATGTGGTACGCCGATGAATGGCGACAAATCAGATACACCAACACCATCAACAGCGGTTGCAATAAAATCGAATACGATTCACCTTACTCGCTGGAGTGTTCCAATATTGAAATAGCCCCCAACCGGGTTTTATTTGCAGGCGGAGGAGCCAACGAAAATTACCAGATAGACTTCAACCGAAGTGGGGTTTATATCCTTAATCCGGATCAAAGCTGGACCAACATCAACGAAGAATATTTCCCTGCCTTAAAGGAAAAAGAAATCATAGGCTTTATAACGGCGGTACCCCACCCCAAAGATACCTCCCTGATTTACATGGGCAGTTTTCTGTCTGGCATTGTTGAGTACAACACCACCACGCAGGCCATGCGCTTTTTTAGCGATAATGCTTCCAATGGCAAGATCAAAAGTTCACTCCAGGCCATGGTGGGCGCTCCCACCCAGGTAAGGGTGACCCATATGCAATTTGACGAAGAAGGCAATCTCTGGGTAGCCAATTTTGGAGCCCAAAAGCCTATTTCTGTTTTTACGGCAGAAGGCCAGTGGTTCAGCTTTTCTACCCCCGGCCCTACCTTTCTCACCAAGGTCAACATCGATCAAAGAGGGAACAAGTGGTTTGCAACCACAGCCTCTTCACCCGGCGTTGTGGTTTTTAATGAAAATGGCACTCCCGACGACCCCACAGACGATGACATCAAATTTATCAATAGTTCCAACTCCATCATCTCCAGCCAGGTTAACTGTGTTGAAACCGACCTCAATGGCGATGTGTGGGTAGGTACCTCTGAAGGCCCCATCGTTTTTGAATGCGATCCCTTCGACAGCGATTGCAGGGGTACCCAGAGAAAAGTTTTAGAAGACAGCATCGCCGCCCTTTTATTACTTACAGAAGAAATATTCAGCATTGAAACCGATGGCGCCAACCGCAAATGGTTCGGCACCAGAAATGGCATCTTTGTGCAATCTCCTGATGGAGAAACCCAAATCTATCGGTATACCACCGAAAACTCAGCACTGCTCAACAACCAAATCGTAGACCTTGAATTTGACAATAATTCGGGTACGATGTACATGTCAACTCAGTCCGGCATCCAAAGCCTGAAAACCAATGCAACCGGCGGTGCCAAAATCAATACAGAAACCGTCTATGCCTACCCCAACCCGGTCCGCCCTGAATACCAGGGCCCCATCGCCATCAAAGGACTGGCCCGAGACGCCGATGTCAGAATAACCGATGTCAATGGTAGGCTCGTTCATCAAAGTAAGGCCCTGGGCGGTCAAGCCATTTGGGATGGCAATGATTATACCGGCTCCAGGGTAGACACGGGTGTCTACTTGGTTTTTGCCGCCAATGAAAACGATCCCACCGTCAAAGATGTAATTGTCACTAAAATTCTCATGGTAAAATAATGTAGCGTTGACCGTCAACGGACAACTGCTAACCGTAAACCGCTCACGGACAACCGGCAACGGACAACGGTCAACCGCTGACCGTAAACAGTTTGCTGGCATCCGGACAGCGGTAAGCGGTAAGCCGTTAGCCGTGAACCGTGAGCGGTAAGCGGTGAGCCGTTAGCAGTAAGAAACAATTTTCCTTGAACAATAAATTTAAAAATGGAAATCTGAGAAAGAAAAAAGCCCCGGAGATAAGAATTCTCCGAGGCCACCCGAACGCTATGAAAAATTAAAGTACTATCTCTGCTGCAAATATACAACATTTTCAATATCTGCAAATATTTTTTTTATTTTAATCAAATTTTATATCGAGCAACATCCGGGCTTGTACACCCTCCGCTTGCCAAACAGCCTTATTTTCCTTATAAAGTCTTAATAACCAACGCATTTCGGCATTCATATGGGCATTTTCGCCCTCTTCTGCCTGCTGTTTTGCCCAACTTTCAACCAATTGTTCCAACATGGATTTTTCAATCCTGGGATATTCTACAACCTTAAAATCAGCAATTTTGGCCTTTTTAGCGGCTGCATTGATGGCTTCCTGCAAATAGCCGATTTCATCCACCAAGCCGATCTCCTTGGCTGTACGCCCGGTCCATACCCTACCCTGTGCGTATTTATGCACGCTGTCTACCGGCATACTGCGTCCCTTGGCTACACGACTCAAAAACTGCTGGTAAATGTCATTGGTAGATTCTGTGATGTAGGCCTTTTCTTTGTCAGACATGGCATATACGGTGCTCAAATTAACTGCCATGGCATGGGTCTTTACACTGTCAAAGGTAATACCCAGCTTGTCATTGCTCAACTTCTTAAAATTGGGCAACATTGAAAATACACCTATCGATCCGGTTAGGGTATTGGGAGATGCAAAAATTGAATCTGCGCCTGCTGCTATGTAATAACCACCAGAAGCTGCGTAATCTCCAAAGGAAGCAATCACCGGAATGCCCTTGGCTTTGAGCAACTCAACTTCCCTCCAGATAATGTCTGAAGTAAGCGCCGATCCGCCCCCGCTGTTTACGCGCAAGACAACCGCCTTGATATTTTTATCCTTTCTGATTTTGTCAAAAATCTTCAGGTACTTGTTGTTGTCGATCATGCCCTTTCCCGACATGTTGTACACTACATCTCCTTCTGCATATACCACCGCAACTTTCTGCGTGTACTTGCCTTCTTCCGTCATTTCAGAAAGCAAATTGTAATCATCAAGGCTCAGGTAATTGATCTTTTCTTCATCATCCAGCTTTACCTTTTTTCTTAACCTGGCTTCAAACTCATCCCAGTAAATGGTTTCATCCACCAGCTTGTTCTGCAAAGCTCTTTTGGCATCCCTACCATCCAGTTCAGACATAATTCTGTCCAACTCAAACAATGGAATCTTGCGACTTTTAGATACTTCTGTCTTCATCAAACCAACCATGTCGTTCAAAAACACCTTGGATTGTAACCTGTTTTCCGGACTCATTTCTGTACGACGCAGAGGCTCTGTGGCACTCTTGAAGTCGCCGGCATAAAAGATATCAAAGTCTACGCCCAGTTTTTCAAGACTGCCCTTAAAAAAGGGTGTCACCATGCCGTAGCCTTGCAAGCCTACATCGCCATTGGGATTGAGGAAAACAGAATCAGCCACTGAAGCCAAAAAATAAGCAGACTGCGAATAGCTGTCCGCATAGGCGTAAACAAATTTTCCACTTTCTTTGAAGGAAGCAATGGCATTGCGAAGTTGTAATAGTGTAGCCTGACCGGTCTGAACAGAACTTACCTGGATCACAACTCCTTTTATGTTGTCGTCTTTGGCTGCATTCTCCAACAAGCGCACAATATGCCTTAAGCCCAGGGTGCTGCCAGGTGTGTCACCAAAGCTGGTTTCTACGTTGTCTGTTTTTTCAGGTATCGCGTCATTGAGGGTCAATTTAAGTACCCCTTTTTCTGCCGTTTTATTAGACTTGCCCCCGGCCGACATGGCCGCGCCAACACCAAATAATACGATTACGATCAAAAGTATAGCCACCAATACGCCCAAACAAGAGCCCAGCATACTTCTTAAAAATTCTTTCATGCAAATAGTTTAGCTGTATAAGGTGCAAAGGTAAGCAATGGTTCACTGCCTTCCCCTCTTTTTAGAACAAGGTAGACCCCCGGCCTACCAAAGTCATTTTTTATCGGATGGAAATTTATACCTGTTTATGTTGACTTCATCCGAAATGGGGACCTGAAGGGTAAGGTAATCTGCCATTTGTTGGGCAAAATAGGGTCCCAGGGAGGTTCCTTTGGTGCCCAAACCATTAAAGATATACCACGACTTTTGCGCTGGATGTGCCCCCATCACAGGTCGGCGAGTGCGCATCGCTGGTCTTATCCCTGCCAAACGACCTTTTTCTGTGAATGAAATAGCCAGTCTTTCATGGGCAAATTGCAACATCTTGTCAATGTCCTCTGTATTGACCTCAGTATCCCATTCGCCCCACCGATAACCACTGCCAATCCAATATCGGCCATCTCCTAGAGGGGTAACAAAATACTCGTCTCTCAAATTAAAAGGCAGGTTATCCTCCGACTTTACCAGCAAAATATTGCCCTTGGCAGGCGCAAAAGGCAGGTAGTTAAAGGCTTTATTGTAAACAGCGTGGTAGCCTTCACAAAATACAATCGACCCGGCAGCATAGTCGCCCCAATGCCACAACCCGTCTCTTTCAAACAAATCTTCCGTTGTAATGGCTGCATTGACAAAACCGTTTTCCTGTATTGCCTGCTCTCTTACCGTTTGTATCAAAAGAGGAAGATCTACCCGTGCTGCTCCCTTGACAACGCCATAGTTCACCGCATTTCTGAGATAAGGTTTCAACATATTTCCATCCTGGATAGATCCGGCATATGCTGCATACTCGGGGTCTTCAAGACGCAGCATCCAATCATTTTCTTCTTTCACACTGTGTAAGGCCCGATAGATGGGTAAATCATAAAAAAACTTCTGCCCATAGGTCTGCTCCATCTCCAGGTAGCATTTTTTGGCAAAGGGCATTATGGTATCCGCCATCCACGTTTTGATGTAGTTTCTACCTGTCATCGGATTGATGATGCCTGCCGCCGCCATCGAAGCAGATGATTTTCCGGCATCTACCACCAACACTTTTTTTCCTGCTTTCCTCAAAAACCAGTACAACAGGGTGCCTGCCAGGCCTTGTCCAACTAAAATATAGTCAAAAATTTTATTCTCCACCTGCCAGTGCCTTTCTAAGTTTTAAAGGCAGAGAGTCAAATACCAGTTGGTAAGAGTCTGTTACCAATTCTCTGATGATCTGATTGCTCAAACCTTCTTCCAAATAAACGGTATTCCAGTGTTTTTTATTCATGTGATATCCCGGCACAATGGCGGCATACTCTTCTCTTAATTCAATGGCCTTTTCAGGGTCACTTTTTAGATTGGCCGAAGGTTGATCTGCTTTGTCGAGTGGGGTCAGACAAAAAATTTTACCCCCTTCACCTCCCACTCTGAATGCCAGCGTGTGTTCGTCAAACGGAAGGTACTCATCTGTATAGGGAAATGATAAACAAAGCTGTCTGAATTGCTCTAAATCCATCTTTATCTGAATATAATTTCTGCCACTATCGGCTCTCCCAGCGCCTTGTTCAGGATGGAGATGAGCCTTTCCCGCGAGGACAGTAATTCTGCCCTGAGCGGTGCAGATTGAATGTGAATGTATACCTTGTTGCCCCGCAAATAAATCTTCTCGGTGTAGGATGAAACTACTTGTCCCATCTCTGCCCGGTAAATGGCCTCAATGTCCAATCGGGCCAGACCTTTGCCCAGGGCTTCACTGCGGCCAATGAATTCCTTCATTACCGCACCCAGTTTTTTGTCCCTTTTTGGAATGGTATTTAAGCGCATTTGGTTCTTTAGAATTACAAAGATAGTCATATCCTGCCTCAAGTGTTCATCAAAGTTCTATTCGAAGTGGATGCATTTTAAACAAAATATTTAATAGACAATACCGCCGAACAGACAAATAAATGGTTTAAACCAATGGCCTTTGCCAATGGCAATTTTGCCTTTGTGCCTGTCCTGCACTTTGACCATTCTCTATAAAGCAAATAGTGGTCACATCTGAAAAAATATCTTTATTTTTGCCCCGTAAAAAATCAGTTATGACGCCTTATTTCGAAATGTTAAGTGAATCAGAATACCAGCAGTTGAAGGATGCCCTGGCTTTAATCACAGTGTATATTGCCGGTGCAGATGGATCCATTGATAAAGAAGAAATGGAATGGGCTGAAAAAGTAACTGAGATCCGCAGCTACAAAATGACCGACGACCTCCTCGGTTTTTACCAGGAATTAAATGCCGATTTTCCGGAAAAAGTAAATACTTTTTTGAAGGAATTACCAACTGATACAAATGCACGAAACGCAGCAGTAGAAGGTAAATTGGAAGCATTAAATCCCATCATGGCCAAACTTGACATGCCTGTTGGCGCCCACCTCTACAAAAGTTATATCACCTTTGCCCACCATGTGGCCAAAGCAACCGGGGGATTCCTTGGCTTTTTCTCTATTTCTCCCAAAGAAAAGGCACTGTTGGGACTTACCATGATTACACCGATCGTGGTGGAAGAGTCCGAAGAGGAATAAGCAAGTCTGCCTTCTTTTTCATTTTATTTTTGTCATTTTCTTTTTTATGCTACCTTAGGACACAAAATCAGTGGTTATGAGGTACGACAAAATTGTATTTTGCCTATTCTTGCTATGTCCGTTTTTCCTTTCTTCCCAATCCATCATCAAGGGACACGTGGATGATAAGTCCACAGCACTTCCCCTCATCGGTGCTACCGTGGTTTGTGATCAACAAGGTACTATTACCGATGAAAATGGTGATTTTCAAATAGTTACAAGTCTTCCTTGCCGACTTACGATTTCTTACGTAGGATACAAAAGCATCACTCAAATGGTAGAATCAGCGTCGACCACTTTGTTTTTTGAGATGCAGGAATTGTCTGAAGTTCTCGACCTCACTACAGTTACGGCTACCAAGTTTGAACAACGATTGAGTGAATCTACCGTTGCCGTTGAGGTCATCAAACCCAACCTTTTAAGGTCAACCAATACCATAAAAAGTGACGACATTCTCAACAAGTTACCTGGTGTTCAGGTGGTGGGTGGTCAAGCCAATATCAGAGGTGGCAGTGGCTTTTCGTACGGAGCCGGATCCAGGGTAATGGTGTTGCTGGATGACATGCCCGCGCTCCAGGTGGATGCCGGCTACGCCAACTGGGGCGACATGCCGGTTGAGGCCATTGCCCAGGTTGAAGTGGTCAAGGGTGCTTCATCAGCATTGTATGGTAGTTCTGCCCTCAATGGCATCATCAATTTCAGAAGGTTACAAGCAGGTGTTAAGCCCGAAACCAACGCCTTTGTTTCATTGACCCATTACCTGAGCCCCAAAGAAGAAAAATACAAGTGGTGGGGAGATTCGATTTTTCCTTATCGTTTCAACTTTGGCATGGCTCACAGCCAAAAAATTAAAAATACCGACCTGACCATCCATGGCTATTTTGGCAAGCTTGAAAGTTATGCCAAAGAAACCTATGAGACCCGGGGTAGACTGGGTTTTAACGTCAAACACAAGATGGGCGAACGAAGTTACCTGGGTGTCAATGCCCTTCTCAATGTTCTGGAATCCAGCGACTTTTTCATCTGGAGGAATGCCCTGAGGGGTATCTATGAACCCTTTACCGGCACGGTTTCTTCGGGCAACAGGATTCGAATGAGTGTGGATCCTTACTTTATCCACTACCATAAAAATGGAGCCAAGCACCGACTCAATACGCGCTATTTTTACACCAACAACGACAACAACAACAATCAACAAAACCAGTCATCTACCTATTACGCAGAGTACCAGTTCAGTCATGAATATGCCCCTTGGGAGTTGCAATACTCGGCCGGTGCAGTATTGAGTCTCACCGATTCTAAAGCCCAGCTATTTGGCGATAGCAGCTTTTTATACACCAACTCGGCTGCCTACCTGCAATTGGATAAAAAATTTGGCCAGCGACTCACCATGAGTGCGGGAGCCAGGTACGAATTCAATCGACAAAACAGCCCACAGGAGTTTCAGGGCTTTATGATTCCCGGAGGTAAAGTAGAGGACAGCCAGATCATTTCCAGGCTGGGCTTGAATTATAAACTAATGGAA
The DNA here is from genome assembly GCA_937872515.1 of uncultured Bacteroidota bacterium. GTDB lineage: Bacteria > Bacteroidota > Bacteroidia > Chitinophagales > Saprospiraceae > JADKBO01. Next base: position 11,531 of record CALMSX010000086.1, on the reverse strand, counting down.
TATTCCTCACTAAGAATTTCCTGGGGACAAGGTTACAGATATCCAACAGTTACCGAAAGATTTATCAGTACCCAGTTTGGAGGGTTTACCATCTTTCCCAACCCTGTGTTGAGCCCTGAATATGGCTGGTCTGCAGAAATCGGACTCAAACAAGGATTTAAGCTGGCCAGCTTCAAAGGCTACCTCGACCTTTCAGCCTTTACCCAGGAATACGAAGACATGATCGAGTTTACCTTCCTTGAAAATCCCTATGGCTTTAAGCCCATCAACATAGGTAATACCCGTATTTCAGGTTATGAGGCCGGACTGACAGGACAGTTTGATGTTTTTTCGGTGCCGGTTACCACCATCATTGGTTATACCTACATCAACCCGGTTTACAAAAATTTTGACCAAAGGCCGGAAATCAAAGACAACATATCCACTACCCAAAATGTGCTCAAATACCGGTCAAAACATTCGGCCAAGGCAGATTTGGAGGCTTCTTATAAAAACTTTAAGTTGGGTTATGCCATTCAATATTATTCCCATGTCATCAACATCGACAGCCGCTTTGAGGCTCCCATTGCTGAGGTCGACCTGTTTTCCATCAAAGCTTACCGAGATAGGGACAATGATGGCTCTGTGTTTATGGATGCCCGACTCTCTTATACCTTAAATAAATATACGTTGGGCTTCCTGATCAATAACCTGACCAATGCAGCCTATACTACCCGTCCGGGACTCCTGGAAGCTCCTCGTAATGTTTCGGTACGACTGGATGTAGCTTTGTAAATTGAAATTTTAAAGGCTGGGGGCACACAATTGACCAAAAGCAGCGTTAACTGTCTTGGGCGACTCTTTTTATAACAATTGGCTTATTTAATTGTTATTAAGTATTGGTTTTACCCGGTTACAAAGCGCTTTTGGGCTTATCTTTGTAGCCTGCAAAACACGGATGATTGTGCGTAGAATGAACAAATGGATTTACTTCCCGATATTGCTGGTCTTCTTATGGATGGGTGAGGCCAAGGCTGCCCACATCATTGGAGGAGATGTTACGTACCAATGTATTTCGGTCAACGATATACAAAAAAGAACCCGGTTTCGGGTTACTTTCACAATGTATCGTGATTCCAAAGGAGGAGGGGCCAATTTTGATGTAGATGCAGAATTTGGACTTTATAAATCAGCAGGAGATGACAAATGGGTCTATGTCAGGTCTTTTAATACCAGCCCCAGAGACATCAAACCCGTTGACAATGACAACCCCTGCATCATTGTACCCCCCAATATTGGAGTGGAGAGGGCTACTTACGAATTTGAAGTAGACATTGACTGGGGCACCGAAGTATACCAAATAGCGTATCAGCGATGCTGCCGAAACGGTACCATCAATAACATCATCAATCCGGGCGAGGCGGGGGCCGTTTTTTCGGTAGAAATTTTTGCCGATGCCATCAGCACCTGCAACAACAGTCCGGTTTTCAATCGTTTTCCGCCTACCGTCATCTGTAATGGAGAACCCTTACGTTTTGACCACTCTGCCACCGATGCAGAAGGAGACCAATTGGTGTATGAGTTTTGTGCACCTCTCACTTCAGGAGGTACCGATGGTGAGGGTGGAGTTGGAGACCCCAGATCCTGCACAGGAGTTAGACCCGCATCCATCAGATGCCTGCCGCCTTATGACGAGGTCATGTTTCAACTACCCACCTTTAGCGCCAACAATCCAATTGGTGGTAATCCTCAAATTTCCCTCAATCCCACAACGGGCCTTATTACCGGAGTGCCCATGATCAATGGTCAATATGTGGTAGGGGTTTGTGTCAAAGAATTCAGAGACGGTAAGTTGATTGGCACCATACGGAGAGATTTTCAATTCAACGTTACGGTCTGTCAGATTGCGGTGTCGGCAGCCCTAGATACAGATGCCTCCAAACTCAAAGATGGTTATGTGGAAATAAGTCAGGAGGGAAAACTATTTAATTTTAAATCCTGTGGAAGCAAACTCATCCCTTTTCTCAATAAGAGTACAGAAATACGCAACATCCTGGGTTACGAATGGCACATCAACGACGGATCCAAGATAGATACCTTTAAAACCGCCAATCTCGACTATACCTTTACCCGCTTTGGTAGATTTTCGGGTCAAATGATCCTTAATCCCGAATTATCAGATTGTACCGATACCGCGCAAATCATAATCGATATCTTCCCGGCTGTGGATGCCAATTTTGATTTTAGCTACGATACCTGTGTAGCAGGTCCCATCATTTTTTCTGACCTTTCTGCTAGTGGTGCCGGCCCGATTACGGCTTGGGAATGGGCCTTTGAACCAGATACCATCAGCAGGGTGCAAAATCCTGTTTTTGAATACAAAACTCCCGGCATCAAGCCTGTAGCCCTGACCGCCTTTGATGGCAATGGTTGCAAGGATACCAAAATTATCGACCTTCCCTACCTGCCAGTGCCGGCGCTGGTGGTGATTGAACCAACTAAGTTTACTGCCTGTGTACCAGCCGATATTTATTTTAGTAACTTATCTTATCCAATAGACGAAACCTACACCCTGGAATGGGACTTTGGTGATGGTCAATTTTCCGACCAGATCAGTCCAAGCCATCGGTATGAAGAAACAGGAATATTTGATGTTTCCCTCAAAATCACCTCTCCCATTGGATGCACAACAGAGGCCAATTACCCCAATTGGGTGGAGGTTCTGGAAAGTCCATTGGCCAACTTTGTTTACAGTCCGGAAAAACTCACCAACTTCGAAAAAACAGCTGTGTTCACCAATCTCAGCGAAAACCAAATATCGGTTCTTTGGAATTTTGATGGTAGTGGCATTTCTTTTGACCTCAATCCCACCTATACTTTTCCGGATACCGGCATGTACCTGGTGTCTTTGATCGCTTTTCACGAAAATGGTTGTACAGATACAGCTACCGCCAACATTGATGTCATGCCTTTGGTCACCCTGGTAATGCCCAATGCCTTCACCCCCAATAATGACGGCCTCAATGATGACTTTAGAGGTTATGGCTTTGTAGATGCCATTGCTGATTATAAAATGAGCATCTGGAACCGCTGGGGTGAAATGATCTTTGAAACCGACAACCCCCTTACTGGCTGGAATGGAAGTAAAAATAACAGTGGCCAGGAATCACCGGTGGGTGTATATGTATACCAGGTTGAATACCTCGCTCCTCGAGGTGATGTCAAGAAGCTGACAGGTCACGTCACCCTGGTTAGATAAACAACATTTTGTCTTAACTATGCCTTAGTTTAAGTGTAATATTCCTATTTTACACCCAATTTTAGTATAAAATATGGAATTTGCGTCTTTTTACACCGATAGTCAGAAGTTTATTGTCTTTGGAGCAGAACACCTCCAGGTTTTAATGGCCTGCCTGCTCTTTGGCATTTGGTTTATCTACAATGGAAAATACAAGTGGTCTGAAGATCAAAAGCGCTCCTATGCAAAACGATTGGCTGTGGTCATGATGGTGCTCCAGCTTTTTAAACCAGCCATCCGTCTTTTTTTGGGCAATTACAACCACGCCACCGACCTACCCTTCCATTTATGTAGCCTAATGCCCTTTACATTGTATTTTATCTATCAGACTGGGAGTCGACAATGGTGGGCCATCTTTTTTTTCTGGATCATGGCCGGTACCTTTCAAGCCCTGTTTACCCCCACTCTTACCGATGTCTTGCCCCATTATGAAGCACTGCGCTACTGGGGCGTCCATGCTGGAGTGGTCATCCTGGCACTCTTCGGTTATTTTGCCATGAACTGGCGACTAAAGCCTATGGACATTGTTTGGTCCGGAATTGCCATGAATGTAACCGCATTGATTATCTATCCATATAATTGTCTGACCCAATCCAATTACTTCTTTCTCAATGCCAAACCACCCGGCACCACCCTCTATTCACTGTTACCGGAATGGCCATGGTACATCCTGTCGCTCGAATTGGTATTGGCAACCTTGTTTAGTCTGTTGTATTTGTTGTTTCAATACACCCCTGTATTGGTGCGACAATTGACCATGTTGATCAGGCCAACCCAACTGGGTCAGTGAGCCTTCAAATAGTGGTCTACACGGTTTAAGGCATTTTCGCGAATGCTGAAGTAATAAAAATTCACATCGGCCACATGGTAGTTCTTGGTGGTAAGGAAAATGGAACCGGGAAATTTTGGTTTCGTTGCCCAAAGAATATTACCCCTGATCTGCGCATCTACCAGATTGACATAGATGTCGTTGAAGTCCCTCAAAATGGTGCCCGGATTACTTGTGGCCGACATATAATCGGCATTTCTGGTCCATGAAAGGGGATTGGTTACCACTACTTCCTTTTCTTTCCAGGTGGGTTCATAGCCCTTTTTAAATGTACGCCATCCGCTAAAACAGCCCGTTTGATCAGGGTTTTCACATGGCGGCAACGAGTCAAAGTCATCCTGGTGTACCGGCATTCCCAACAGGTAAGCCGCTACCAATTGTTTTTGCAGTTCCTTGCCATCAATCAGCTCCTTGATCAACCTGATGGCATGGGTGGTACCCTGGCTGTGCGAAGCAATGATAAATGGCCTGCCTTCATTGTAGTGGTTTAGATAGTAAAGAAAAGCCGCTTTAACATCGCGATAAGCCAGCTCAAAAGCAGCTTTGGCAGAGCTGGTATCTCGTGTAAAATAGGCATACAAATGAGCCTGGCGGTAGCGAGGGGCATATACCTGACCGGCTGCATTAAAAGCGCTGGCCTGAAAATGGATGGCTCCATCATCGGTAATTTTATTGGTCTTAGGGTCGTCGAGGCGTGCGTTCCACTGGTCATTGCCCCGCTCATCGAGGTAGCTGGTGGGATGCAGAAAAAACACATCTGCCTTCCTCACTTCTCCATGTACCGAATTGCCCTCAGGTCTTTCATCAGCGAGATCCTTTTTGGAAGGATGGGCAGCCCAAAGTTCCGGAAGACCGTAATCAGGTGAATTGGATTCTACCATCACAAAAGCCTTACGAGGTATCTTTGACGCACATGATGTGAATAAAAGCAAGGACAAAGCCACTAAAATATTTTGATACATGGATGATAAATTAGGTCATTGATCTACAAAAAAGAGGGAACTATTCAGGAGGCAGCTTTCAGATTAAAAAATCAGGCAATTTTGAGTCAGATGAGGCTTGCTTCGGCAAGCTCAGCACCTCGCATTTGAGGAATCATAGCAGCGCTTTGGTGACGGAGATAGCCAAAATATCACGCAAAATTGTCATTATTTAATCGATGTTGAGTACACCTGAATAGTTACAAAAAGAGGGAAGTTTTTGCTTCCCTCTTATTATTATTAACTTGCTTGTTTCAGCTTTTCCTTGTTCCGCTTTAGCTGCCTGACGATGATTTCGTGGGCCTGATCCAAAGATGATTCAAAGGTCTTATCTGTAGCAGAAGCAAATATCGTTTTTCCCGGCAATTTGGCTTCCAACTCTACAATTTTGTCTTTTACTTGTCCGGAATTTTCAAGCTTGAGAAATACTTCTACCCCCAGAAGCTTGTCATAAAACTTGACCAGTTTATTCAGCTTTTCGGAAATGTGGTCTCTCAGTTTTCCGTCAGCTGTAAAATGGACCGTATTGATGTTAATTTTCATACTTATATGTTTTAAAAGTGTGAATAAATATTTCTTCAATATACAGGGTATTGACAAAAAAATCAAGACCCATTTTTATAGTTTCTCTGAGCTTACTCATAATCAGGCCTTTGGATGAAATTTTTGATAAATTTCTTTTAACCGCTCAATGGAATTGTGGGTATACACCTGGGTAGCTCCCAAATTGGCATGTCCAAGCAACTCTTTGATGGCATTGATGTCGGCTCCATTATTGAGCAAGTGGGTGGCAAAGCTGTGGCGCAACACGTGAGGGCTCTTTTTTTCAGCACTGGGCGCCAGCTTCAGGTATTGGTTGACAATGCCGTAGACGGCGCGTGGATCCAGTTTTTTGCCCTTTCCCGACAATAATAAGTAGCTGCCTTGTATTTCTTTATCGCTAAAATGTTCTTTGCGAACTTCGATGTATTCATTCAAAAAACGAATACTTTCAGCCGGCATCGGCACAATCCGCTCTTTTTTCCCCTTTCCTAAAACCCTTATTTCTTTTCTGCTTACATTGAGGTCTTCCACCCTCAATTGGAGTAGTTCTGACCTTCGCATACCCGTGGTATAGAGCAAAAACAAGATGGTTTTGTCGCGCCATTGGGTATAATTATCTGCCTGTATTTCTGTGGCGGCCAAAACAGCTGGTATCTCATCTTCCATCACATAAGATGGCAGGCGTTTTCCAACCTTGGGAGCTGCTACCTTTTTCATGGGATTTTTCTGCACATGTCCATGCTTCAATGCATACTTGTAAAAGCTGTTGAGCGCTGATAACTTGCGATTCACCGAACGGGGTGTTATATCATTTTTGCTCAGCGACACCACCCATGATCGCACCATCAAATGGCCGGCCAGCAAGATGTCGCCATTGCCATAAACTTCCAGAAGATAGTGGCTAAACTGATTCAGATCGTTGGCATAGGAAATTACGGTGTGTTCGCTGTACTTCTTAACCTTTGCCAAATAAGATGTGAACGTATCGATCATATGAACAAATATATTACGTTTTTTCTTAATATGTGTAAATTATTTAAAAAAAGATCCCTGCCGGCTTGTATAAATGGAGATTCCTTTAGCCAGACTACAAGCCAACTGTCAACCCACCATTTTTTCCGAATAGGCAAATGTGCTATCTTTGGCAGGTGGACACGAATGGCTTTTTGCTTGAAATTAAAAACTTTGGCCTCTCACTGACAACGGATGAGGGTGAAAAGGTATTGCTGGAGAACATAGACCTGGCCATACCACAGGGTGGTTTTGTAACCCTCACCGGGAAATCAGGCTGCGGCAAAACGGTGCTGGCCCGAAGCATTGCAGGCCTATACCCTTCCCGCCAAAGCCAGGTCCGCGGACATCAATACTTCCAAGGTACTGCTCTGGACAACACGCTGCGTAAAAAAATTATGGGCAATGAAATCGCTATGGTTTTTCAGCAACCTGCCCAATCCTTCGATCCCGTGATGCGTGTGGGCAACCAACTCGTTGAAACCTGGCTCCGCCATCGTCAGGGCACCTCTGCCCAGGCCCGGACCCAGGTCAGGGAGTGGCTCCACAATTTTAACCTTGGGGATCTGGATCGCATCTTAAAAGCCTACCCTCATCAATTGTCTGGCGGACAACTCCAGCGTTTGTCTCTGGCGGCAGCGACCCTCCACCAACCCAAATTACTGATTGCAGACGAGGCCACTTCTGCCCTTGATGCCGATAATGAAAAAGACATCATTGACCTCATTATGGAGATGCGTAAAACCTCAGGCTTGGCGGTGCTTTGGATCAGTCACGACCTGCTCACGGCCCTTCCCATTTCAGACCACATCTATGTAATGGACCAGGGTAGAATCACTGCATCGGCACCTGCTGCCCAGTTTCAAAACCAAGCTACAGATAGTGCCAGTCAAGAACTTCTTTCGGCTGTCTATCGTCCAATATGGAAGCAGTCAGACCAGACTATGCCCCTTTTAAGGTTGAACAACATTATTAAAAAATTTGACGATAAAACCATTTTTGAAAAATTTAATCTAAGTCTCTCATTGGGTCAACGACTCGCCATTGCGGGCCCCAGTGGTTGCGGCAAATCTACCCTCGCCCGCATCATTGTCGGCGTGGAGGATGTCCAGGGGGGCGAAGTAGTGTGGCAGGACCAATCAATAAAGGCTTCGTCCAGGGTCCAGTTGATTTTCCAACATCCTGCTCTTTCGCTCAATCCCAGGATGACCATCGCCCAAAGTTTATCAGAACCCTTTCGAATTCATAAGCGGTCTTTCAGTCGTTCAATGCTGGCTGAAAAATTATCTGAAGTGCAATTAACCGAAGATATGCTCGACCGTTATCCCCACCAGCTTTCAGGTGGGCAGTTGCAAAGAGTGTGCATTGCCAGGAGCCTAGTCCTCCTACCCCAACTGTTGATTTTGGACGAAGCCGTCACTGCTCTGGATGCAGTTAATAAGGTCCAGATCCTCAACCTACTCGATCAGATGCACCAAAAATATAACATGGCCATGTTGATGATTACCCATGATCTCCAGCTGGCTCGTTTGTTTTGTGATGAGGTGATTGCCCTTTCCTAAAATCACACTTTGCCTTTGTGAAAATTTTGTGAAATGTTAATCGTGGTTATTTAAACCCATTAACCGTATTTATTATGCAATTCTATTTTTTTATGTCCCTTACCTTAATCTTTTTTTAACAATTCTACATCCAGCGAAGCTCAAATCCATTTCGTTATTAACCTGACTTGTCCTTCCGGAAGAGGTTTTTTTATTCACCAATTTATTATCTACTAATGATTTTGATCAGGCTTACCCTGCTTGCCGCTGCTCTATTGTACCTATGCCCTACTGCCAATGCGCAGGAATTCAAATTACCCAAAAACGAAATTGAACTCAGTAAGTTTAGTTTTGGTGTCAGCAAAGATTTTGGCCTGATCCAGGGAGGCATTGGCATCACCTACCGGCGAATGTTATCCAATCACTTTGCACTGCAGGCCAAGGCAACACAAACATATATTAATTTGTCCGGAGGTGAAGGAGGTTCGCGATACCTTAGTGGTAGTCTGGGACTGGGTGCGGTATACTTCTTTAAACCTACCAGAGAGGGTCTTTTTGTCTCTGCCGGACTCGAGCGCGGTTATCTGTTCGATCTCACCAATAGTCAAAACTTAAGGAAGAGTTACAGCATCTCCACCTCTTTGGGTTTCAGAGCCGACCTGGGTAAAAATTTCTACCTGCTGGGTGGACTGGATGTGAATTACAATCTTACCTATAAAAGTGTGGAACTAAAACCAAATATTGGGGTGGGTATTCGTTTTTAATAAATATAAATCAACTCTGCATTTATTGTAATCACGTATATTTTTTTTGACAAAATCACTTCCAAATTGCCATGCTGTGATTTAAATCAACCCCAGATATGTTTTGTTGATGCTAAACCGGCACCCCGTATAAATCGTAGTCGTCTGCCTCGGTAATCTGTATGGTAGAAAAATCGCCCAGCCTGACAAAGTGTTTTTTGGCGTCCACCAAAACCTCGTTGTCAACTTCCGGACTGTCATATTCGGTGCGACCTATAAAAAACTCGCCCTCTTTGCGGTCAAATAAAACCTTAAAGGTCTGCCCTACCTTGTTGTGATTTTTATCGTTGCTGATATCCTGTTGAATGGCCATCAGGGTAGATGCTCTTTCTTCTTTGACTTCAGCGGGCACATCGTCTTCCACCAAATAGGCAGACGTGTCTTCTTCGTGAGAATATTGAAAAACCCCCAGTCGCTCAAACTGCATTTCTTTGACGAAATCGCACAGCTCTTCAAACTCCTCTTCGGTCTCGCCTGGAAAGCCAACAAGGAAGGTGGTTCGAATGGCGATGTCCGGCACCCGTTTGCGGGCTTCAAAGATGAGTTGTCGTTGTTCTTCGCGTGTGGTCTGCCTTTTCATTCGTTGCAACACTCCATCAGAAGCATGTTGCAGAGGTATGTCGAGGTAATTACAAACTTTGGGTTGGCGGGCAATGACGTCAAAGATCTCCAGTGGAAATTTGCTGGGATAAGCATAGTGCAGCCTGATCCATTCGATGCCCTCTACCTCACACAGGGCGTCCAGCAATTTGGGCAGGGCTCTTTCTTTGTACAGGTCGAGTCCGTAATAGGTTAGTTCCTGCGCAATAAGCATGATTTCTTTGACACCCATTCGGGCCAGGTTTTGTGCCTCCTGCACCAGCGACTCGATGGTACGGGATACGTGACCTCCCCGCATTAAGGGAATGGCACAAAACGAACAGGTGCGATTGCAGCCTTCAGATATCTTGAGATAGGCATAATGCTGAGGTGTGGTGGTAATACGCTCCCCAACCAGCTCATGCCGGTAATCGGCATTAAACTTAGCCAGAATACCGGGCAACTCCATAGTGCCAAAAAAAGCATCAACTTCCGGTATCTCAGTTTCGAGGTCGTCTTTGTAGCGTTGCGACAAACAGCCGGTAACGTACAATTTATCAATGCCCCCTTTTTTGCGGATGGCCGCATATTCCAAAATGGTATTCACCGATTCTTCTTTGGCCAGATCGATGAAGCCACAGGTGTTGACAATGATGATGTTGGCTTTCTCCTCGCTGTCATGGACCACGTCTATGTCGTTGGCCTTGAGCTGGGTCATCAGGTTTTCCGAATCCACAATGTTTTTCGAACAACCTAAGGTGATGATATTGACCTTGTCTTTTTTTAGGGTTTTTGCCTTCAAGATTATGCCTTTTGGTACATGACTTCTTTCACCGCACGAATCACTTTGGCAGGATTGGGCATGTACTCTTCTACAAAGGTGGGTGCATAGCCAAGTGAAGTGTCTGCTGCGTTGACACGCACCACCGGTGCATCCAGATAATCAAAAGCATATCGCTGCATCTCATAGGCAATCTCTGCCGATACTCCGGCAAATGGCCATGATTCGTCTACTACTACCATGCGGTTGGTCTTTTTTAAAGATGCCACGAGGGTTTTATGATCCAGTGGACGAATGGTACGCAGGTCAATCACTTCTGCGGAGATGCCTTGTTTCTCCAATTCGATGGCCGCTTCTTTAGCTACTTCCATCATCTTGTTGTAGGCAACTATGGTCACATCGGTTCCTTCCCTTCTGATAGCTGCTTTGCCAATAGGTACCACATAGTCTCCGTCTGGCACTTCTCCTTTAAGACCATACATGATCTCTGATTCCATCACACAAACGGGATCGTTATCGCGAATGGCTGCTTTCAACAAACCTTTGGCATCAGCGGGGTCAATACAGGATATCACTTTTAGTCCCGGTACATTGGCCATCCAGCTCTCAAAGGTTTGTGAGTGCTGCTGTGCCAGCTGTCCTGCCGCACCGGATGGTCCCCTGAATACGATGGGACACATAAACTGACCCCCAGACTGGGTAAGGGTTTTGGCGGCATTGTTGACAATCTGATCAAAAGCCAGAACCGCAAAGTTCCATGTCATAAATTCTACAATCGGACGTAAGCCATTCATAGCCGCTCCCACACCGATGCCGGCAAAGCCCAGCTCTGCAATGGGGGTGTCAATGACCCTCTTGGGTCCAAACTCATCGAGCATGCCCTTACTTACTTTATAAGCTCCGTTGTATTCTGCTACTTCTTCACCCATCAGGAAAACCGTTTCATCGCGACGCATTTCTTCGCTCATGGCCTCTCCCAGGGCTTCTCTCAATGTAATCACTCTTGACATGGATTGCAATTTTTTTAGGCTGCAAAGATAAGGGATAAACCCATAATTTGTTGGGCTATTTTTGACGTTTTCTCTTCGCATTTTTGTTGATTTTGCCCTGTTGAAAAACTTAACCTGTCGAAAAAATAAAAAAACACCCGTCTTATCAAATTGATTACCAGTTAATTACAACCATTT
>CALMSX010000085.1 GCA_937872515.1 uncultured Bacteroidota bacterium | reverse complement strand
TCGATTTACTTATCCTTTTACCTATTTTCCCACTATGTCAATCTCTTTATCCATAATCACGCTTCCGCAACTATTTACCCAACGTTTCAATTGGGACTGCAAAAGTAATGCACCAACCCTTATCAGACAAGCTTTTTTACTCCTTTTTTATTAAAATTATTATTCGTAATATGTAAGTTTCCTTGTTACAAGATTTTAGCACAAAAAATAGGTGTAAAAAAAATTCACGCGGCAAATAATGTTTCGACAAAGGCCTCAAAAATGGGTTCCCACAGGATAAAATTTTAAATAATTTGCATTAATACCATTCCTATTCTTTGACTTTAGATCCTGATTTCCTTACATTTGTTTTAAATTAAGACAAAAATTACAATGAATAAGGTAAACTTCTCCGCTGGCCCGGCCATCCTCCCCCAGTCTGTTTTGCAGCAAGCTTCTGAAGCCATTATCAACTATGCAGGTACCGGACTTTCGCTCCTGGAAGTATCTCACCGCAGTAAGGAATTTGTGGCAACCATGGAAAGAGCAACAGCTCTGGTAAAAGAACTGATGCAGCTCAATGACGACCATGCCGTGCTTTTCCTATCCGGCGGAGCTTCTACCCAGTTTTTTATGGCCCCCATGAACCTGCTCAACGACGACGAAGAAGCAGGCTATGTGAATACCGGCTCATGGGCCCGCAACGCCATCAAAGAAGCCAAGGCCTTTGGCAAGGTCAATGTACTGGCCAGCTCTGAACCTGAAAACTTCAACTTTATACCCAAGGGCTACGAAATACCCGATACCCTAAAGTACCTCCACCTCACCAGTAACAATACCATCTTCGGTACTCAATACAAGGAATGGCCCACTACCAATGTTCCATTGGTTTGTGATATGTCATCTGATATTTTTTCAAAACCCATTGATGCATCCCGATTTGACCTCATTTATGCAGGAGCTCAAAAAAACATGGGTCCCGCTGGTGTAACCCTGGTAGTGGTGCGCAAATCAGCCCTGGGCACCGTGAGCAGATACCTGCCCACCATGCTTAACTATGAGACCCACATCAAAAATGAGTCTATGTACAACACACCTCCCGTTTATGCCATCTACGTATCGATGCTGACCATGGAGTGGATTGTACAAAATGGAGGCCTGGCAGGTATGGCAGCCCGCAACGAAGAAAAAGGAGCCCTGCTCTACGATGAAATTGATCGAAACCCACTCTTCTACGGACACGCCGTACCGGAAGACAGGTCTTTGATGAATGTTTGTTTCAGACTCCACGACGAAAGTTGGGAAGCTGATTTTCTGCGACTGTGTGCCCAAAACGGCTTGGATGGATTGAAGGGCCACCGAAGTGTGGGCGGCTTCAGGGCATCGATCTACAACGCCATGGAAAAAGAAGGTGTTCAACGACTGGTAGAAACCATGCAACAGTTTGAAAGGGAAAAAGCTTAATTATACCGACACCTACGTAACCGTACATCAATACAAGGTACCCCTGCGCATCCACATCGAACGGAGATCCAATATCCGTATCGCCGTGGGCAAGGATACTGTGTTGCTGCGCATTCCTGTTTTTTCCAGCGGACAAATCGACAAACACATAGCAACGGCAACCGATTGGTTAAAAAAGGTGTGTAAGGAGCAACCACAGCTGCTGGAAAAATACCATATTTCCAAATACGCCATCAATCGGGAAGTCACCATCCTGGGCAGGGACAAATACGAGTTGGAAGTAAGTGAACACAATTCAGAACTCACCGGAGAGATCAGACTCAAAGACAATAAAATGCTCATCCTGGTGCCCAACGGCATCGATGATTTTGACAAGAGGGTGATGGCGCGCAACCTGATCTCAAAGCTGATGGCCCGCAAATACAAAAAGCTGGTTGAAGAAAGAATCAAATACTGGAACGACCGCTATTTTCAAAAGGATGTCAAAGGAGTGACCCTCCGGTACAATTCCACCAACTGGGGTTCGTGTTCAACCACCAGCAAAATCAATATATCCACTAGGTCATTATTGCTTCCCATGGAGGTTTTTGATTACATCCTGGTGCACGAACTCAGCCACCTGGTAGAAATGAACCATTCAGACCGCTTTTGGAAGGTAGTGGAACGCGTAATGCCCGATTACGAAAAGGCAGAAAAGTGGATCACGGATAATGCGATGAAGTTGGATTTTTAATTTTTCTACCTCTTTTCGCGATCAGGAGGTTTCCCTATTATTTAGACACTCTATCTTCCCATTATCCTTGAGCACAGATACCTCTTCGTTTTGTGAAGGGGGCATTTATTAAGATGTGGGTAATCACAAAAGAAGTCGATAAAGCCAGCCAGATCAAGTACACTAATCGGGATTAATAAAATTCTTCACCCTCTCAAACACCCCGTCGTGCTGCAAGCTGTGGTCTGAATAGTCGGTGATGATCAATTCTGCCTGTGTCCAGTTTTCCTTTATTGTATAGGCAGATTCAGGCCCATTGATGGTGTCGTGCTGATCGTGGATGACCAGGCCGCGGGCAGTTATTTTTTGGCCAAAATTTTCAACCGACAAGTCATCGATGTGCAGGCCGTACATAGCCGGAAAGAGCTCAAAGGTTTTTCGCTGCATGTATCCAGAAAGTGAAATAATGGAAAAGTACTTTTGCATGATGAGCTTAAGAGAGGAAGGCGCTGCCAATGAAACGATTTTTTTGATCCCTGCTTCTGGATAAAGAGCGGCAGCATATATGCAGGCAAATCCTCCGATGGAGTGGCCAATGATGGTGGCGCATGCATATTCTTTTGCAGCTGCTGCTATTGCTTCTGCATACTCACTTACGTTGAAGTATTCAGATCCGGTCATGCCATGTCCAGGGGCATCCAACGCAATAAACCTATGGTTTTCATTGCCCAGGTACCGCATGAGTTTGCGCCATCGCCAGGAGTTGGATTCCCAACCGTGGGCCAGTAGAATGGGCTGACCGGCATTGCCAAAGATATGGACATGGTAATTTTTACCATTCACTTCCAATTGCTCTGCACCCGCTTTTTGCAAAAACTTCCGCTGATGGCTCACTACCCTGCCCTTTCTGGGCTTGGCAAAAACTTTCATAGACAGTTCTACCGTTTTGCGGGGTGCAATGAGGCCCGCCAAACTCAGGGCCTTACCAACTAAAAATGGTAAAAGTTTTTTCCAGGCCTGACTCATAACTTAGCGGCGTGTCTGGCAAACAACATCCACTGGCCATCCTGGCAAACATAGGTTTCTGTAAAGCATAGGTGGATGCTCAGGTCCTTGCCCTTGTGGTTGATGTTGAAGGTGCCATTGCCCCGCACCAAGCCCGTGCGATCGACCATTAGATAAGCCGCGCTGTCGACTTCGATGCTTTTGTACAACAAACCCTTTTCTTCGGGTTTCGACAAAAACTCATCCATTTCTTCCGTCCAGCAATTACTGTGGGTGTAACGCAAATCCGGGTGGATCAGGGACTTTAGCTCCTGGGCAGAACCACTGACCAGCCAGGCATTTTTTTGGGTAAATCTTTTTGCCAGGTCCTGGGGCAGGCATTGGCGTTGACAGGCATAAAAGCTGGATGCCAGAAGCAGGAATGTGAAAAATTTACGCATGTTTTATTCTTTGATCCTAAGGTCCAGGATGTTGCCCATTTCATAACAAATTCTACATCTCGGTTCATATTTGTCTTTTTCACCCAACACCACCTGGCCTTCTTCTGTTGAAAAACGATACGAATGGGTGGCCAAATTGCCGCAATGGGGACAAATGGCGTGTACCTTGGTAATGTATTCTGCCACCGACAATAAATGAGGAATGGGACCAAAAGGCACCCCTTTATAGTCCATGTCAAGCCCGGCAACGATGACCCGAATACCTCGAATGGCTAATTTTTGGCAGATTTCAGGCAGTTTATCATCAAAAAACTGGGCTTCATCAATGCCTACTACGTTGACCTCGGAAAGATTTTTCAGGATGTCGATGCTGGAGGCTACCGGCAAAGATTTGATGGAATTTTCGTCATGGGATACCACGTCTTCGACATGATAACGGGTGTCTGTTACCGGCTTAAAGATCTGGATTTTTTGATTGGCAATTCTGGCCCGTTTCAACCTGCGTATCAACTCTTCCGTTTTACCGGAAAACATCGAGCCGCAAATCACCTCGATCCATCCACTGCGCTGGCCTCTGAAGCCGGGTTCTAAAAACATCGCAAATAGTCGATTAAATGCTGAGAATTTGCAAAGATTACACAATTCCTTTATATGTTTGCGTTAAAAGCGGGTAATTTTTACAAGCATTTCGTTGACATCGCAGAAGCCCAAGACAATAAAGACATTAGCATCTTTCGTTTTGGGAACAAAAAGGGCCAATTTGGCATTGTAATGAGACAGCAAAAGCTTGAAATTGACCAGTTTTAAAATACAAATCTTTATCAAAGCAAATAAAAATGGATATCAACAGGATTGAACGCAGGGTTAAAAAGATCGTTGCGGTTTTAGAAGCATTCAAAGAAGACAATCGCATCTCTGCCATCGAAAAGGACTTATTAATGGGTTATGTTCGTGAATTATATGACCTGATCAGAGAGTCTGATGCAGATTCATTTGATGTGAAATCAGCTTCGTCCTACACAGAAACCACAAGTCATTATACCCAAAATTCGGTTCCGGTCCAGGCAGCTCCGGTGAGCGAAACACCAAAGCCGGCAGAGACTCCTGTAGTCAAAGAACAACCAAAAGCAGAGGTTGTTGCCCCTGTCCAGGAAACCATTAAAACACCTGAACCCGCCCCTGCCCCAAGGGTAGAGCCCGTGGTAGTGGCTGAAAAAGAGCCGACACCCGCACCGCAGGCAGTGGTCATAGAACCCAGTGCACCAAAGGCTAAGACCGTGGTCTATACTGAAGAAATAGAAGCCATTTTTAAAATGGATGAAATCACCGACTTATCTGCCAAGCTGAGCATGAGCAAGATCGATGATATTTCGAAAGCCATTGGCATCAACGAACGCATCTTTACCATCAATGAACTTTTTGGTGGCAATGGTGAGCTGTTTAATAAAATGATTGACCGACTTAATTCCTGCGACAGTTTTGACCAGGCCAAGTCAATACTCATCCATGAGGTAGCAACACCTATGCAATGGGAAAAAGAAGACAAGGTGCGCAAGGCCCAGCAGTTTGTAAAACACGTAAGAAGGAAATTCAATTAATTCTTTGAACAGAGAGCTCAGGTACATTTATTTAAAACTCAGGTTTTCCCTTCTGGTGGCCGGCATCATGACGGTTACCATGGTATTACAGGAGTACTACCACTTGCCACTGGCCTATTATGGCATCTATCCCAGGCATACTGAGGGCTTGTGGGGCATCTTGTTTGCTCCCTTTTTACACTCATCGTGGGGCCATTTTTTTTCCAATTTTTTCCCCATCATCGCCCTCTTGTTTTTGATGGAGACCTTTTACAACCGGGTTTCGTTATTGGCAACCCTGGGCATCTCTTTTTTGACCGGGGTCCTGGTATGGTTATTTGCCCGTCACTCATTTCACATTGGTGCTTCCGGAGTGGTGTACGGCCTTATTTCTTTTTTATTCTGGTCTGGAATTTTCAGGGGCAATCGCCGATCCATCATCTTGTCATTGGTAGTGCTTACCGCATACAGCAGTTATTTTGATGGCATGCAGCCCAGAGAAGGTATTTCATGGGAGAGTCACCTGTACGGTGCCTTAGCGGGCGTATTTTTTGCCTTTGCCTTAAAAAACATCAAAGAAGAAGGTGAGGAGGTAGATAAGGATGACTATCAACAGGAAAAAACACCGTTTTTATCACCTGATACCTTTGTTTACACGCGGGCACAGCGGGCAGCCATCATTGCTGAAGAGATGCGGAGACAGGAAGAACTGCGCAGGGCCGCAGAAGAGGGCTTTGACACCCTGTAATTTTTTATAACCCTTTGCGCAACCTGGCTACCGGAATGTTGAGTTGTTCTCTGTATTTGGCAACGGTCCTACGGGCAATGTTGTAGCCCTTGTCCTGAAGCATATCCTTTAACTTTTCATCAGAATGAGGACGCTTTTTATTTTCCCTGCCGATGATGTCGTTCAAAATATTTTTTACTTCAACAGTAGATACTTCATTGCCATCAGAGGTCGACATAGACTCGGAGAAAAAATCTTTGAGTCTTTTGGTTCCAAACTCTGTCTGAACAAATTTAGAATTGGCTACCCTTGATACCGTAGAAATATCCAGGCCCG
This sequence comes from uncultured Bacteroidota bacterium, assembly GCA_937872515.1. Classification (GTDB taxonomy): domain Bacteria; phylum Bacteroidota; class Bacteroidia; order Chitinophagales; family Saprospiraceae; genus JADKBO01. The sequence continues at coordinate 36,135 of CALMSX010000085.1, read as the reverse complement.
TAATTTCCGCAATGTCCTTTAAGATCATGGGCTTAACCCTTCTTTCGTCGCCGGTAAGGAAGTAATCATACTGAAACTGCATGATGGCATACATGGTGCGGTACAGGGTATCCTGGCGTTGTTTGATGGCATCAATAAACCACTTGGCAGAGTCAATTTTTTGTTTGATAAAAAGAATGGCCTCTTTGTCCTTGCGGGTAGATTTTTTACCCCTCAGGTTGTCTCTGTATCCACGCAGCATTTCTGCATACTGCTCATTGATGCGCAGATCGGGAGAGTTTTTGTTGTTGAGGCTCAGTTCCAGTTCTCCATCTCTGTTGTGGATGATAAAATCGGGCACAATGTAGTGGTTGGAACTTTTGGTCGATTCTTCGACCGTGCTGGCAGGTTTAGGGTTGAGTTTTAAGATCTCATCAATGGCTTCCTTAAGTTCAGAATCCGATATGTTGTAAGTTCTTTTTAGTTTCTGGTAGTGCTTTTTGGTAAATTCTTCAAAATAATCAACCAAAATTTTCATGGCCAAAACCCTGGGTCTTGAATTGTCCTGGGTCTTATCCATCTTGTCTTGCAGCTGGAGGATGAGGCATTCTCTGAGGTCTCTGGCTGCTACTCCGGGTGGATCAAATTTTTGAACCAGCCCCAAGATGCGAAACACATCTTGTTTGGTGACCTCTACCCCCTGGCTAAACATGATGTCATCAATAATGGCATTGGGCTCACGGCGCAAATAACCATCTTCATCGATGGAACCAATGATCTGTTTGGCAATGATTTCATCGGTCTCTGACACCAGTCCCATCATACCCAGCTGTCGATTGAGCATGTCGTGAAAAGTATTTTCTACTGCAACCGGAATGGTTTTATCGCTTTCATCGCCATAATCTTCACCCCGCGTTTTATAACTGTCGCCATCGTCTTCGAGGTACTGATTGAGGTAGTCGTCCAACTCATAATCAGCCGTATCTTCGGTTTCGGGTTTTTCGTCGCTGTCATTGTCGTAGTCGTTGTCACTATCCAGGTCAAAAACGTCGTTGTAATCGTCGTCTCCTTCCTCCAGGGCCGGGTTGGATTCCAATTCTTCCTTAATCCTTTCTTCGAGGGTGGCAGTAGGAATCTGTAATAACTTCATCAGTTGTATCTGTTGTGGAGACAACTTTTGAAGCATTTTCTGACTTAAGCTCTGTTTTAACATGTCGATAAACTACGCATAATTAACAATATTCAATGGCCACAGGTTTCAAAATACCCTATGGATACGATCGCAAATATAGCTTCTTTCTTTCATATTACAATTATTTGTAAATTTTAATTTGCTGTAATTCATTAATTAATCCATTACAACAAATACTAATATATTTACATTTTTTATATATTTCAATTCCTCCTACATTAGCGCTTCATAACCAAATACAAGCCATGAGCAACACCGCCAAAGTCAAAGCCCTGAGAGCAGTCATGCAAAACAAGGGCATAGCTGCCGTCATCATACCCACTGCAGATCCGCACCAAAGTGAGTATCCGGCAGAGTGCTGGAAAGACAGAGAATGGATCAGCGGATTTACCGGATCTGCCGGTGTAGTGGTGGTTGGCCGTGAGGTAGCAGGTTTATGGGCCGATTCCCGGTATTACCTCCAGGCCGAAGAAGAATTAAAAGGTGGGGCCATCACACTTTTTAAGGTCAAAAATCAATTTGCGCCGGAACATGTGGAGTGGCTGTGCGAAACCCTGACCGACGGTGATGAAGTTGCCATCGATGGTGAAGATATTTCAAAGTCACAATATGATCAATACGCCCAAATGCTGGGTAAAAAAGGAATTGTACTAAAAACCATCGACCTGGTCAGTGAAATTTGGACCGATCGGCCGGCCCTGCCCTCGGCCCCTGCTTTTTTATTGGAGGCCCCCTACCCCGGCAATACCAGGGCTGAAAAACTGGCAATGATCCGTAAGACCATGCGCGAAAAGTTGGCCGATCACCACCTCATGACCTCGCTCGATGACATAGCGTGGACCTTTAACCTAAGGGGCAGAGATGTGGCTTTTAACCCCCTGGTGGTAGCCCATGCCCTGGTGAGCCAAACAAGTGCAACACTTTATATGGATGCCGGCAAACTGGATGAAAAATCCATTGCAGAGCTGGCCAAAGACCATATACAAATCCAGCCCTATTCACAAATAGTAGCCGATCTCAATCATTTGTCTGCAGGACAAACTGTGTTGGTGGAAGCCGCCACCATCAATACCACCTTGTACAAAGCCATCAACGGCCAACTCTTACACGGTGATGCCCCTGCCCGCATCGCCAAGGGAGTAAAAACAGCGTCCGAAATCGAACACCTCAGAGCTACCATGGTAAAAGATGGAGTTGCCCTTGTCAAAGCTTTTAAATGGCTGGAAGATAACCTGGGCAAAACCACCATTACCGAGGCCGGCTTTGGTGATATCATTGCTCAATTCAGGTCAGAACAAGAGGCTTATCAGGGCGAAAGTTTTAATGCCATTGTAGGGTATCAAAGCAATGGAGCCATCGTGCACTATCACCCCGATCATCACAATAGTGCAGAAATCAAACCGGAAGGCATCTTGCTGGTGGACTGCGGAGGGCAATACCTGGGTGGTACAACCGATATTACCCGGACCATTGCTCTATCCAAGCCAGACCAACAACAGCAACGTCACTATACCCTGGTCTTAAAAGGACACATAGCCATTGCCAGAGTTATATATCCTGAAGGCACCTGTGGTGCCCAGCTCGACGTTTTAGCCCGACAGTTTTTGTGGCAGCACGGCCTCAACTACCTACACGGCACCGGGCATGGCATTGGCTATTTCCTCAACGTTCATGAGGGTCCCCACGGCTTTGCGGGTCCGGGTACCGAAAAAGGCAGGACCGCCTTTTTGCCGGGCATGGTTATTTCCAATGAGCCGGGTCTCTATTTAGAAAATCAATATGGTATCCGCATAGAGAATGTAATTGTGGTGAGCACCACCCAAGTGCCGGGCTACCTCGATTTTGAAACCGTGAGTTTTATGCCCTTTGACAAAGAGCTCATTGATGAATCTATTTTGGATGCAGGAGAAAAAGCCTGGATCAACAGGTACCACACTACGGTTTACGAAAAACTGTCAATCGGCCTTGACGAGGAGCACAAAGCCTGGCTTAAAAACAAATGCTATCTGTTTGGATAGACACCCTACCCTGATTTTAAAGCGATGATTAAGATCATCAGAGGTATTTCGGACAATCATGTCCTGAATAGCTGAGATGACTTAATTTTGCTACATAATTAATCACTATGTTCTCAAAATCATGTGAGTATGCCATAAGGGCGGTGCTTTTTATAGCCCAGGAAACGATGGAAGAGCGCAGGACAAACCTCAGTGCCATAGCAGGCGCCATCGATTCACCGGAAGCCTTTACGGCTAAAATTCTGCAAGAACTGGTTCACAAGGGCATCATCAAGTCATTGAAAGGACCCAATGGTGGTTTCGAAATTGAAGCCGCTATCCTTCGAAAACTCAAATTGGCCGACATTGTAGAAGCCGTTGATGGCAATATTTTATTTACCAAATGTGGGCTGGGTTTGAGAGACTGCGATTCCGAGCGTCCGTGCCCATTGCATCAAAACTTTGTGGTGGTGCGCAATGCCTTACAGCAGATGATGGAACAAACGGCAGTGGCCACGTTGGCCGAAGATGTAGGATGCGGTCTGGCTTATCTCAAATAAAGATGATGAAAAAAGACATAGAAACACTGGAGGACATCCAACTGATGGTAAACAGGTTTTACGAGGTAGTTCGAAAAGACGAGCTGCTTGGTCCCATCTTTGACAACATCATTCAAGACCGGTGGCCGCTGCATCTTGAAAAGATGTATCGATTTTGGCAGACCATTTTACTGGATGAGCGCACTTATCAGGGTACTCCCTTTGCACCCCATGCGGTCATGCCCCTTGAGCTACCTCATTTTGAAAGATGGCTGGATCTGTTTCAAACCACCCTGACCGAACACTATGAGGGCATCAAAGCCAATGAAGCCCTGTGGAGGGCCGAAAAAATGGCAGAAATGTTTTTAATCAAACTGGAACACTACCGAAAAATCAAAGGAAATGCAATTATATAAATCAAATAATCATATCATGGACATTCATTCCAACAGCATCATAGGGGAAGTAGTAGCCTATGATTTTCACACTGCTTCTGTATTTTCAAAACACCAGATCGATTTTTGTTGCAATGGCAAAAGGAGTTTGGCAGAGGCCTGCAACAATGTAGAAGATGTTACCAGTCAATTGGTAGAAGAATTGAAAGAAAGCCTGCAAAAAACGGGAGGCAGGGAGGCTGATTTTAATACCTGGCCTCTCGACCTGCTGATTGACTACATCGAAAAAATTCACCACCGCTACGTAAGAAATAAAATCAAAGAGATCACTCCTTATCTGGATAAGGTATGCAAAGTACACGGTAGCAATCATCCGGAATTACACCAGATTCGGGCACTGTTTTTCGATGGAGCTGAAGAACTGACCCAGCATTTGTACAAAGAAGAGATCATCCTTTTTCCGTATATCCGACACATGTGTGCCGGTGAACTGGCAGGCGCCCATTGTTCATTTGGTACGGTCGACAATCCGATCCGTATGATGGAACATGAGCATGATGTAGAGGGAAATCGCTTTCGCACCATCAGAGAATTGTCGCATCAATATACTCCGCCGGCTGATGCATGCACAACGTATAAAGTGTGTTTTTCAATGCTGGAAGAATTTGAAAAAGACCTGCACAAACACATCCATTTAGAAAACAACATTCTGTTTCCGGCAGCCGTCAAAATGGAAAAAGAAATGACACTATAAAATTTTTAATATCTACACTTGTGCTTGCGTGTAAGTTTTTAGAGGGGCAGCCGCATTTGACCGGTTGGCCCCTCTTCTGTTTCCGGGGCATTGGAGATGGTAAGTCCCAGCAACCGCACGTCTGTCATGAGGCTTGCATTGTCGTTTACCAGTTGATGCGCCACTGCTCTCAGTTCATCTGCTGTTTGGATCACATGTGGGCGCGATGCGGCTCGTGTGCGGGTCACAAAATCGGGGTTTCTAAATTTGAGGGTTAAAGTTTTTCCAAAATATTGGCTCTTCTCCAAGCCCCTGTACAACTTGTCAACAATGCCATCTATGTAATCGTGGATATCATTAAGCTCAGTAAGGTTTTCATCCATTGTCCGTTCCACCGCATACGATTTTCTGGGGCGGTAGGGCTCTACATTTCTATGATCAATGCCCCTTGCAATGTCGAAATAATAATTACCTGCCTTACCAAACAAGCTTACCAGATCCGCCTTAGACCAGGTGAGCAGATCGCTGCCTTTATGGATGCCAAAGCCCTGCATTTTGGAAGCGGTAACCTTGCCCACCCCGTAGAATTTTTCGATGGGCAGATTTTCTATGAAGGCAGCTGCCTGATGCGGTTTGATCACGGTGAGGCCATTGGGCTTTTTTTCTCCGGAGGCCATCTTGGCTAAAAACTTATTGTAACTCACCCCCGCCGATGCGGTCAATTGGGTGACTTCCAATATTTTTTGTCTGATCTCCCTGGCAATGTCGGTGGCAATGGCCATGTTTTTTTTATTTACGGTCACATCGAGGTAGGCTTCGTCAAGGGCCATAGGCTCAACAAGGTCGGTATATTCAAAAAAGATAGATCTGATTTGTCGGGATACTTCGCGGTACACCTCAAAGCGGGGTTTTACAAAGATGAGATCAGGACAGAGTTTGATAGCCTGCCAGCCGGGCATGGCACTCCTGACCCCAAACTTGCGGGCCTCATAACTCGCTGTGGTAGTCACCCCTCTCTTCTCTCCCCCACCCACGGCAATGGCTTTGCCGCGCAATTCCGGGAAATCGCGTTGCTCCACGGAGGCATAAAAAGCGTCCATGTCGATGTGGATGATTTTGCGGAGGTCTGACATCAGATAAAGATAAAAAGCAACCGCTGAACAAACAAATTTCTTTTGTTTAGAGCAGCCCGGTTTATTCTATTTTGATAAATGGGATGGCTACTTCCCCCTTTTCCAACTTCACCTTTAGAATATAGGAGCCATTGCGCAAATGGTCAATTTTAATGTTGTGAAGCCTGCCCGGATTGAGCTGTAAAGCAGTCTGCACAAGGGCTCCATTTGTCTGCATAATACTATATCCAATAACATCTGACTCCCTACTGCGCAGTGTCACATAATCGCCGGCAGGCTGTGGGTAGAGGTCGATTTTGTGATCGCGATAAAGATGGTTCACAAGATTGGGCAAAGCCAGTTTGTTTTGCACTGTATTGGTTACAATGGCCTGGTTGAAATCAAAATATATATTGGCTTTATTGCTGAGGGTAGCATTGGCTACCAGGTTGTCTTTTAATCTCACCGTATAAGCAAAGTATCCCTGTGATGCCAGATTGTCGGTAAAACTATCAACCAGGTTGATATCATCAAAGCGGATGGTGAGCACGCCACTGCCACTGATGCTCCAGGTGGCAGCATGCGAGGCGGAGAGAAATTCAAAAGATTTGAGATCGATTTTGGAATCCAGGGTATCTACAATTCTTACAAATTCTGCCGGATAATTGCCCGTGTTTTGAAAACGGATGGTATAGGTGACGACATCATCATTACGACCATTGTTCAACAACAAATCACCAGCCGGATTGACCAATTTGTCATTGGGGTCAAAAGAACCTCTCACAATCTCAGTTAACTTACATTCATTGTTGGTGGTATCTACATCCACTTCCTGTAGCAAGTTGATGGAGGCAGTGAACATGAGTAGTTCATTAATGGCGGTTGTAGAGTCGAGCCTAAAATACAATATTATCTCCCTGCTTTCAAATTGATCCAGTTCAAAATTTTCCCATGTCAACAAGGTATCTTCTACCGATGTAGGAACGTCTGATGCGGAATCCAAAGTCAAGCGGGGATCTTTGCGAAGGGTGATCACCGAATTTTCAATAAAAAAGTTGTGGTTTTTTACAATCAAACTTATTCTGCCGATGAAACCAGGCCGGAAGGTTCTGCCCGACAAACACCTAATGCTTACATCCCTGTCTTTAGGGTCAAAATACACACCCAGTTTGTAGGTAGTGTCTGCCGAAACGATGGGCACCGGGCCATTGGTGGCCTTTGCCCTCGGGGGTAGTATGACCGATAATTCGTTGCCTGCACCTTCGCTGGAATATACTTTGAAAGTACCTAAACTATCTGTACCCACTATGAATTGATCCTTCGAGGCAAAAACCCTCATTCCAGGCACTCCAACTTCCGTGCTGTCGGCTTTTCCATTTTGATTGACATCATAAAACACTTTGCCTGTAATCACTTCTGTATTCAAATCGCTGATGGATCTTTTGTAAATATGGAGTGATGAACCCAGGTATAAATCATCTTTATGTATTTTGAGATCACTTATTACGTATACATTTAATCCATCATTGATTTCAGACCAGCTCGTGCCATCATTGATAGACACAAATACCCCTTTGTATGGATGGCCCAGAAAAATCAAATTTTCTTTTATACACATCATTGATCTGCCACCAAGGCTGGGTTCAAGCTTAATTTTTGTAACCTGACCGCTGCCAATATCTTCTTTTGTCAATTCGTAACCATCAAAGCGGTAAACATCACCAGACGAAGTTATAAAACCTAAGTCCTGATCCTTAAAGTACAATTTTATTTTTTTCCAGTTGATCAAATCCTGGGAATAGTAAGAGGCAAGGTTTAATGACCTGATTACATAATCCTCAGTTACTTCCATGTAATTATCCCAGGTTGTAGACCTATACTCGAACCAGGATTTGCCTGCATTTTTGGAAATGAATTTCAGATCGTTGTTTCCATAAATCAGATAGTTACCTTTTTGAAATAAGGTAGACTCAAATACCCCCGGAGGTGCGAGCACTGTAGTATCGGGCCGAAAGAAATAATCATAGAAAAGTGAATCGGGTTTGCCCCCTTTTTTTTTCAGTGTTATCAATAAGCTGTCACCGGAAAATGCATAGGTGTTGTGGCTCAGTTCTGGCCTTTTTGTCCAAATTTCGTCATTGGTATCAAATGACCACACAGGATTGTTTTCAACAAATAAATCATCATTGGAAAAGGAGAAGAAATTGGATTCAGCCCCTCTGTAGTTGTTTGTAATTTCTTCGTGAACGGTAGGACTCTCCACCTTCAAGCGGTAGATGCCGTTGTCGCGGCTTCCGTATAGAAAGCCGTCAATCAGTTTGGTAAAAACGAAATATCCCTTGAACTGTGAAGTACCCAGCTTGGCAAAGGTTTTGAGGGTATCAGATGAAAAAAATGAGTCGCCAGTCGAGGATTGTTTGATGCTGAAATATTTGTCATCAAAAGAAAGATCATTGGCAAATGGACCAAGGATGCCGAGCGTTTCGCTGTACAAATCGAAACTGGTACCATTGTACCTGAATATCTGAAATCTAACCTTGTCATTATTGTATTTTCCTATGAACAATTGGTTTTTATAGGTAAAATGGGGGTTGTTGATTAAAAGCGGTTGGTCGAATACTACTTCCCTATTGACAAAATCGCGGGTGCGTATCAACTTATCATTGTACGCAAAAAAGTAGTACCCATCGTGTTTCACCACCGGGCCATGAGATGTTGCGGTTGTTGGTTGATTAAATATGGTCTTGGTTCCTCCTTCGGTCTTAACTATGACTCTTCTATTATTAATGGTTTCGTCAAATACAACCAGGGTATCATTAAACACATCAAAAGAGAAAGCTTCGGGAGCATCCACCTGGCCCCAGGATTCGCCCATGTCTGAAGTTTTGAGCAAAACTTGATAGGCATAATTACCTGGTTTCAAAAAAGACCCTGTTATGTAAATATCATTGCCATCTACTTTGACATCATCTAGTATAAAAAATTGATTGCTCCCTTTTAACAGGCGCCACGACTTGCCGTCATCATCAGAAAAACTCACCGAATTTCTGGTGGCTGCAAACAACCTGCCATCTTTTTTAAAAATATTCCAGGGGAGCCCACGTTGTGGACCTCCCATGTTTTGCCATTGTGCAAAGGCATTGCTGGTAAAAAAAATCAACAGCAAGTTAAGGGAAACCCATCGAATCAACATTTTCATAGATTTTGATTTTAATCAAAAATAATAATTTAATCCATTCTTGTTACAAGATAGGTCCCATTTGAGGAATTACAGACTTTAGATGCCAATAATTGCAGTTTTCAGGACATGAATGAACTGTAATTTTCACTGTTGACCAAAGCCAATTCTGCCTCCGGATATGCTCGTGTAAATGTTTTGGAAAATTTGGGTTTAGTGGCCGGATTCCATTTGAATTCAAATGCTTGGATGGCACCTGAGCCCACTTCCAGATAGTCTATTTCCTGTTGTTCGCGTGTGCGCCAAAAATAGGTGTTGACAAAATGCCTGCGGTAGTGGTTGAACTTCATCCTCTCGGAGATCAAAAAATTCTCAAACAAAGGCCCCACATCCTGTCTGCCTTCCAATAGTCTGAAGTCATTGATCAGGGCGTTGCGAATGCCGTTGTCATAAAAGTAGATTTTTTTAGATTGTTTCAACTCGTTCCTCAAATTGCGACTAAACGAAGGAAGTTTAAAAATGATGAAGGCTTTTTCCAGAAGACCGATGTAAGATTCTATTGTTTTGCTGTCAATACCTATCAGTGATGCCAATTCGTTGTAAGATACTTCACTGCCAATCTGATAAGCCAGGGCTTGCAGCAACCTAACTAGTTTTTCTGGTTTTTTGATGCTGTCCAACATGAGCAGATCCTTAAACAGATAACTGTCAGCAAGGAAGCGCAGGTATTCGTGGGTATCGTTTTCCTGTTTTACAACATCCGGATAATAGCCGCTGACCAGTCTTGTGTTTATCAGCCTGCTTTCATTTAATTCACCGTGGTGTTCAGCCATCTCTCCAAAAGAAAGTGGAAACATATGGTATTCTACCTTCCTACCTGTCAATGGTTCATTGGTTTCATTGATCAATTCAAAAGCAGAAGAACCGGTGGCTATGAGTTGGATATCGGGAAAGTTGTCGTGTATGAGTTTTAAAGCCAGACCTATATCTGGGATTCTTTGTGCTTCATCAATGATCACGGACTTATGCTTGCCAATCAATGCCTTGAGTTTGGTAGAAGTGGGTCGGGCTAATCTTTCGCGCAAATCATATTCATCGCCATTGATCCATAATACATCATCCAGATCCGAGGCAATCTCCTTTAGTAAGGTGGTCTTACCGGTTTGTCGGGCTCCCAGCAATAAAATCACCTTTTTTTTTGGCAATTGTTTAATTATCAACAGTTTTAGCGCTCGCTTAAACATCTTTTTATTTCAAAAATAAAACATTTTTGGATTTAAATCCTAATAAATTACTTTTTTTAAAGAATATAATCCAAAATAATTATGTTTTTTGAGGAATATATTCCGAAAATATTACGTTTTTTGCGGAATACGTTCCGAAAATGTGGTTTTTTTGAATTATTGGTTTGTTTATCAACTGGTTAGAGGCTCCAAAAAATCCGCAGGATATGAAAGGAATAATTTGTAGGGCAATTATTTCTCCCCTACCAGCACATAATCAAAATTGATCTTGCCGTATTTATCGCCATTTTTGCCCTCTATGCTGGCATACAGCTTTTCCCCAATCCGACGGTACTGGATGCGTTGGGGAAAGTCGTGGGCCGGGTTTTCCGCAATAAATTCCAGGCCGGAAATAAAAATCACTTTAAAGCCCACTTCCTGATTTTCATTTTGACCAAAGGCAGTTGGTTGATAGTACCAGCCATCGGCTTTCAGTTGCATTCTGATCGTTTCCTGGGGGGTAACACTGCCATCTGCAGCCACCATCTTGCTCTCACCTACAAATAATGAATCACCGGCCTTGGTCCAGCTTTCCATCAGGGTCTTGTTGTTTTTGAGGGTCAACTTCCATTCACCCAATAGCCAGTCGGGCGATTTGTGGGACTGGGCCTGGGTAGCCATGGAAACCATAAAACAGCAGAACAAAATGGAGGTAATTTTGGACATGGATGCGGTGTTTAGGGGCAAATATAAAGGATGCTGTGCAATGCACAGCATCCTTTATATTTGCAAGGGCGGAAAATTTTCCGCCCTTGCCCACGGGGGCGGAAGGCTTTCCGCCCGTGCGGCTGGGGGCAGAAGATTTTCCGCCCTTACGCCAAGCCCTGTTCCAGGGCGGCTTGGGCGGCGGCTAAACGGGCAATTGGTACCCTGAATGGGGAACAGCTCACATAATCCATGCCGATTTTCTGGCAGAAATGGATGCTGGCAGGATCACCTCCGTGCTCACCACAGATGCCCACTTTTAATTTGGGTTTGGTGGCGCGACCTCTTTCTGTACCCAACTTGATCAACTCGCCAACGCCGTCCTGATCGATGGTCTGGAATGGGTCGTCTTTGAGGATCTTCTGGTCGAGGTAGTTGGGTAGGAAGCCGCCGATGTCATCTCTACTGAATCCAAAACTCATCTGGGTGAGGTCGTTGGTACCAAAGCTGAAGAAGTCTGCCACATTGGCCATGTGGTTGGCTTTTAAGGCAGCCCTTGGTATTTCGATCATGGTGCCGTAGAGGTAAGGAATTTTTTTCACCTTCAACTTAGTGCACACCTCAGCATAGATTCTATCTACGATGGCTTTTTGGTGTTCCAGTTCATTGGCACTGCAGGTAACCGGAATCATGATTTCGGGCATTGCTTTTTTACCGGCCTTGATCAGCTCTGCGGTGGCTTCGAGGATGGCCCTTACCTGCATCTCGGTGATTTCTGGGTAGCTGATGCCCAATCTCACACCGCGGTGACCCAGCATCGGGTTGTTTTCGTGTAAAGCCAAGACCCTTCTTTTGAGGATGCTCATGCTAATACCCAATTCTTTGCTGAGCTGGTGTAGTTTTTCTGAGTCGTGAGGCACAAACTCGTGCAGTGGTGGGTCGAGTAATCGGAAGGTTACCGGGTGACCGCTCATCACACTGAGTGTATCCTTGATGTCCTTTTTGACGAAGGTGAATAATTCTTTCAGGGCCGATCTTCTTTCAGGCTCGGTCTTACTCATGATCATCTTGCGCAACAAAAACAGAGGTCTATCGCTGCCTTCTCCATAAAACATGTGTTCTGTTCTGAAGAGGCCAATACCTTCTGCACCGAAGGCCAGGGCTTGGGCTGCATCCTTAGGTGTATCGGCATTGGTGCGCACACCGAGGACCTTAGTTTTGTCTACCAGCTTCATGAGGTCTTTGTACGACTTATTGCTGTTGAGGTCGGTGGCGATCAGCGGCAGTTGACCTTCGTACACGAGGCCTTTTGTGCCATTAAGAGTGATCCAGTCACCTTCATGGATAAACCTGCCATCTTTGGTTTTAAATGATTTGGACTCGTGGTGGATTTCAATGTCGCTGCAGCCCACGATACAACACTTACCCCAACCGCGGGCAACGAGTGCAGCGTGAGAAGTCATACCTCCTTTGGTGGTGAGGATGGCCTGTGATTTGTGCATACCATCTACGTCTTCTGGTGAAGTGTCTTCCCTAACCAGGATTACTTTTTCCCCTTTGAGGGCCCAGGCTACGGCATCATCTGAAGAAAATACCGCTCTGCCTATGGCGCCACCCGGACCAGCGGGAAGACCCTTGGCCATGGGTTTGGAGGCCAGTTCGGCTTCCGGATCGATCATAGGTAGCAATAGTTCCACCAATTGATTGGGGGATACCCTTTTGATGGCGGTGGGTGCATCAATGAGTTTGGACGCAAACATTTCGGTAGCCATCCTTACAGCAGCCACTCCATTGCGTTTGCCCACCCTGCATTGCAGCATAAACAACTTGCCCTTCTCTACCGTAAATTCAAGGTCCTGCATGTCTTTGTAATGCGTTTCCAATCTTTTTTGGAAGGTGTCGAGTTCTTTGTACAGCTTGGGCATCACTTCCTGCATAGAAGGCAGGTGTTTGCTCTGATCATTGGTAGAATAAGCATTGATAGGCGCCGGGGTACGGATCCCTGCGACTACGTCTTCGCCCTGAGCGTTGACCAAAAATTCGCCGTAGAATTTATTTTCACCATTGCCCGGATTTCGGGTAAAGGCTACCCCTGTGGCACTGTCGTCGCCCATGTTGCCAAAGACCATGGCTTGAACGTTGACGGCGGTTCCCCACTCGTCAGGTATTCTTTCAATCTTTCTGTATTCAACTGCACGCTTTCCGTTCCAGCTGGAAAATACGGCTCCTACGCTGCCCCACATTTGTTCCATTGGATCTTCGGGGAAGGCCTTGCCCAGGGTCTTTTTGATGGTGGCTTTAAAATCAGCTACCAGTTTTTTAAGGTCGGCTGCCGGGATTTGGTCATCGCTGGCGTAACCCTTGGAGGTGCGGAGTTGTTCGAGTTTTTCATCGAGCAGCTTGCGGATTCCTTTGCCATTTTTGGGTTCGATGCCGGCGGCTTTTTCCATGACCACATCGGCATACATCATAATGAGTCGACGATATGCATCGTAAGCAAACCTTTCGTTGCCTCCAGATGCATCGATCAGACCCTGGATGTTGTTTTCATTGAGACCTACGTTGAGCACGGTTTCCATCATGCCCGGCATGGATTTGCGGGCACCACTGCGGATGGATACCAGCAATGGATTTTTGGTAGCCCCGTACTTTCTACCCATGATGCGCTCCATCTTGCCGATGGCCGCCTTTACCTCTGCTTCGAGGGTTACAGGGTATTTGTGTTTGTTTTGGTAGTAATAGGTACAGACCTCAGTGGTCACCGTAAAGCCCGGCGGAACGGGCAGTTTGAGGTTGGGGTGCCCTGCCATTTCAGCCAGGTTGGCGCCTTTACCCCCTAATAAATTTTTCATGGATTCATTGCCATCCGCCTTTCCTCCTCCAAAAAAGTAAACATACTTCGGTGGTTTTTTGGACTTCACTATTTTGCTCATACGCTTAATTTTATTAGCTACATAATTACTGCTATTAAGTCGGGGCAACAAACGCCTGTATCATAGAGGGCTATGATCTTAGTCAATGAGATAAAGTAAGGATACCGATAGAGGTAAGAATAATCAATTGAACCAAACCGCATACCGCTGCCTGCGAAGGTCAAGGGCCAGGGCCTTTTCAGCTGCCAGGGCGGCGGCTCTGCTTCGGTACTTAGGCAGGTGCTCGTATAAGCTGGGCCTGAGGTACACCCCATACTTTTTCACAATATCTGCCGAAAGATCGTAGCCTTTTTTACTGAGGGTGCCGTTGATGTGTTCGTCGAACCGTTCGTAAGGGGTCTTGCTTGTCATACCCACATAGAGGCATTCCAGTACGCCATTGAATTGGGGGTTGGCCTCGCGAAACTTGCGGTTTTCGGTAAAGACTTTTTTGCGGAGTTCTATGACGTAGAGGGTGTACATGGTTGTGTATTACCTCTGCAAATTTTGTGCCGTTGGGAAGGGGTGGGTAAACCGACAACGGAGCAACCGGCAACGGAGCAACCGGCAACGGAGCATCCGGCAACGGGTGTCACGTCCTAAAAAAAGTTGACACTTTTTAGTGAATAATCCTGCTGCAAGTTTACATTTTTCTAATCCTATTTTTATCGACCTAAGCCTATCACCTCCACAGGCATTTCTCCGCCTCCCATCCGCTCTAGGCGGGTATAAGCCTCCATCGGAAAAAAGATGTCAGTCATTACGACCTTACCGCCGTTGATGAACAGTTCAATGGAAGTGGCATCGATGTAGGCTTCAAAATTTTGGGGTGCGGATGGTGGCATTTCCGGACCATAATGGCGAGCGGCAAAGCCTTGATAAAAATCGCTTAGGCCGGCGTGGCTGCGGTCAATGAACCAGCGGTGGGTCTTGGCTTCATAGCCAAAGTCGAGGTGTTCTCCTTTGGTATTGGACAGGCTAAAAACTACATCTTCCTGTGCAGGGGTAAAAGAAGCCACTATTTTGCTGTGTGAGAGATTAGCATCTTCTACCACTTTACCCTGAGGGTCTTTACTTTCTATCTTACTTTTTTCCAACGCTTTTAATTCAGCAGCGGGTTTTGATATCATGGTATAGTCATTCCCTTCTTTTACCAGTGACAATTCTCTGGGTACGGACATGGTGCTGCGCCAGCGGGTGGTGGGTACATTTTGGGCGTAGAGCCAGTTGCTCATCCAGCCAAGGGCGAGGGTTCGGGTGCCGGGTGTATTTCCCCAGGTCACCATGGCATAGTTGTCGGTGCCGTAATCGGCCCACTTTTGATTTTTGATATCCCCTTTAAAGGTCTTGCCATCAAAGTCACCCACAAAATAAGAGGTGCCGGTGCCTCCATTGGGTGCCTTCTTTTGAATGCTGGTGATGAGCACCCACTTGTATTCCTCCGTGCCCTCTACCTTGAGTCGCACCAGGTCGGGGCACTCCCAAAGTCTATCATCACCCGGCAGGCCAAACTCCCCACCTTCGGTCCAGTTTTTCAGATCGACTGAGGTATAAAATTTAGCCCTGTCATACGCCGCCAACACCATTACCCAGTGTTTGCCCGGCGCATACCACGATACCTTGGGATCCCTAAAGTCGCGAATACCCGGATTTTTCACTACCGGATTGCCCGCATACTTAGTAAAGGTCTTACCCCCATCCATGCTATAGGCCAAAGACTGGTATTGAAACACATTGCTCCCATCCTTCTCCATCTTATCATTGTGGTGGGTATACATGGCCACAATGGCATTCTTTCCAAAGCCCGCCGTATTACCCGTATCCACCACCGCAGATCCCGAAAAAATATAACCCAATGAATCCGGATATAAGGCAATGGGCTGGTGCTCCCAGCTCACCAGATCCTTACTGGTAGCATGCCCCCAGTGCATAGGCCCCCATACATTGGAATCGGGATAAAACTGATAAAACAGGTGGTAGATACCATCTGCGTACACCAGGCCGTTGGGGTCGTTCATCCACATGGAGTCGGGGGTAAAGTGGTAGGTAGGTCGCCATTTTTCAGCTACAGGCAATGGAGAAGTGGTTTCTTGTTTGCACGCGAAGAGGTAGCTTATGCTAAGAATGAAAAAGAGGTATTTCGTGGGCATGGTCACTGAATATTGGTGAATGAGGGGTAAAGATAGGGAATTCACCTTCAAATGTTAACGCCCCTCATCTGCGATGAGAGGCTAAATGTTCACGTCCCGCCCTACGGAGCGGGACTAAATGCTCAAAATGTTGAAAATATTTGGAGGGGTTGGACTTAAAGCAAAGAGCGGTGAGGGAACTCGAACCGCGGCACTATGTTCATATTTGAATACAGAATATGGAGGTTGACTGTGAATTAGGATGAAAACCAATAACTTCAAAAAAACATGGACATTGCAAATATTATTTTGCACAGGAGCAAAATAAACTGTTTAAACAAAATTTTGTTCTGAATCAAAATTGTAGTTTATCTTTTTTACTAAATGAATATACAATCTACTTTTTTTGGTTTAACTTTGAGATTGATAAATGTTTTTGCAATAAAATATTGCCGATCCTTTATCCATAAAATATGGCTCAAAAATATCTTTAATATACCAAACTTTTAAAGTTTTTAAAACTGTGATTATTAATCATGAAAAAAGATTTACAGATGTGAATCAGTAAGATGTATGCAACATAAATTGATGTTACTGATGAGGTTTTTTAAGGTTCATCAATTATTAGGACCATAAAGTCCTTAATTTAAACAAAATGTATTTATATATTATTTATTCAAATTTAACTATACAATTTCTGAATGTTATAACGATAATTCAACAATATGAAATCTATTCCAAAAATATTTATTGCTTCTTCCTCTACACCTAAGGCTAAAGATGCAGCTGACCATATAGCAACAGAACTAAATAATTGTGCTGACACTCGTTGCTGGTTTCATAGAGGAGTATTTCGAAATGGCGAATATACTCTTAATGAATTATTACGTATCGCAAATAACTATGATATAGCAGTATTTATTTTTAATGATGATGATGAAATAATTATCAATGAAAAGGAAATGGTTATAACAAGAGATAATGTGATCTTAGAATACGGTATATTTGTCTCAATAATTGGTTCCAAAAATTGTTTTATAATTGTTGACAAAAATGTCAAAAATTTTCGTATTCCAACCGATGTTTCAGGTGTAACCTATTTATCATATGATAGTAAAAATAGAGAATTAGATTTTTCAATGCGTGATTGTGTTAAACAAATCGAGGCCTATATCAAAGAATATAATCGTTATAATGTTAAAAACAACTATTTTGAAAGATTTTATCTCAAATTAGAACCAGAGATTAAAAATCATTCACAAATAGCATATACTCGATCTTTTGATTTATTATTGTATATGTTCGGATATGAATCATTTTTAGAATTTAGAGCATTCGACCTTGCCTTTTCTAGATGGGAGGAGGTATTCACAGATAGAGATAAGATTTCATCCCAAATTACTAACTATTCTAAAGATATTATTGAGACTACTGCAAGAATGTATAAACGCAGACAGTGTACGAATTTTCGCAGGATAGTAGTAATACCAACAATTGGAGGAGTTACAACCAACACATTAAATGTGCTGAGATTAATTAACGAAAAAGAGAAATCAATTATTAGTGGGAACTTAATGGGAACATTCCAAACTAAAGTTTTAGGGGTAAATCAATGGGACCATAAATTAGATTTTAATAATTACAATGATTTTGCCTTATTTACTGGAGAAAAAGACGAATTTGCAATAGTAGAAACTTCGCTCAAATCACCATTTTCTGATGCTGCTCCTGGAGATGTAATAATTGAATTAGATATTGAAACTCTTAATAAAAGAAAAGACTTTTTTGATGAGATTTGGACATTGGAAGCCAAATCAATTGACGACTTTTTAGCCGATTTCGACAAGGCTGATGTTTCAGAAACAATCCTTCAAGCTTCAAATTTATTGCGTCAAAACTCAATTCTTGGACAGACTGGATTAATAATTGAAACTGCCTATGTTGAACTAATTAAATTGGATGATCATAGGAGAAATATTCCTTTTGAAAGGGCTTTTGAACTGTTAAATGAATTAAATGCTATAAGTAAATATAAAGGCCATATATTCCTTGATGCCTTCATCAATGATTTTCGTCCAAAATCAAGTACAGGCGATGAATGTGCAGAATCATGTGAAATTGAAGATATTAATAATGACAATAATTTTCGACAACTGAAAACAGATATTTCACAAAGATTAAGAGCAATAAATAGTTCCTTTAACATTAGTGACGAAATGATAACTACTTTCTTTATGACAAAGACAAGAAATAATGCAATTAAGCATCTCAAAAAACAAATATTTGAGGTGCCAGATAAATTTTCTTTTGATGATCGCATTGATGGTACTAGAGACATATATTTAGGCAATAAAGAAGATGGCATCAACTTAGGGTATCAAAAATTGGATAATATTGTACCAAATTGTGCACTACTAATGGCCGAGCATTATTATGAATTGTTTTGTTTTGTAGTTGAAAAAGCACCAACATTGACAAATATATGGATATTTGATTTTTTAATACTAAATGAGAAAAAGTATGTCGAACAAGGTGCGAAAACTGCAGGTGCAATATTTGATTGGCCCAAAGGTAAGACATTAAATATTATTAATTGTACTTATGATGTGGATGGCACGGGTGATATTCGAAGAATAGGACCGTTTCAATTTTGACTATGATATATCTGGATAATGCCGCCTCAACAAGAATAGATGATAATGTACTGGACATTATGCTCCCATTCTTTAATAAATACTATGGCAATTCAAACAACATCACACACAAATTGGGAATTGAGGCCAATAAAGCAGTCGTTCATGCAAGAAATAATGTGGCCAATATTTTAGGATGTTTACCCCAGCAAATATTCTGGACATCTGGATCTACAGAATCAAATAATATTGCAATTTTAGGCTTAATTTCTCATCTCCAAACCAATCAAGAAGCAGATTTTAATATAGTCACATCCGCAATTGAACATAGATCAGTTTTACATCCTATTGAAAGCATTAAAATATTAGGTGGAAAAATAATAATTTTAGAACCAGAATTAACTGGTAAAATTTCAGTGCAGCAATTTGAGAGTGCAATTATGGACTCAACTAAAATTGTTTGCATAATGCATGTTAATAACGAGCTTGGTGTAATTAATAACATTCAAGCCATAGGCGAAATATGTAATAGTAGAGGAGTATATTTCCATTGTGATGCCACGCAGGCTGTTGGCAAAGTACCTGTTATCTTAAAAGAATTGAACGTGGATTCTATTAGTATTTCGGCTCATAAATTTCATGGTCCAAAAGGTGTTGGTTGCTTGTATATTAAAGATGAATCTCTAATAAAACCTACATTTTATGGTGGAGGGCAAGAAAATGGAATAAGGCCGGGAACTCTGAATGTACCGGGTATTGTAGGTCTTAGCGAAGCTTTGTCTCTAACCATAAAAAGAATGGATGAAGACATGCCAAAAATTGAAAAGCTAAGAGACAAATTTGAATCAATCATAGAAGCTCATGATAATAGAATAATAGTTAATGGCAAAAGTGAACCAAGAGTTGCTAATATCTCAAACATTTCATTTCCAATAAGATCTGGATATAGTTTTTTAGAACTTATCACAGAAAATGGGGTTATAGCTTGTTCATCAGGGTCAGCATGCGACTCAGCAGACAATAAACCAAGTCACGTAATGAAAGCTCTTGGCAAATCTAGACATGAGGCAAAAAATACACTAAGATTTAGCCTAAGTAAGTTTACAACAGATGAAGAAATAGAGGTTGCAGCTTATCATATATTGGAATTATTTGATAAAATCAAACTCTAGTATATCTTTGAATATTTGGTATTCGACAGATTTCGAATCTCCTAGAAATGAAAATGTTCATTTTGCCTTTTAGAATAGGACTAAATGTTTATATAAAATGAAAGAAACGAGACAAATTGTTGGAGAAAGGTAAATTAACTATTGGACAATTTGATGTCGCAAGACAGTATTTCGTAGCTTATTCTTTTTTTGTCATTGCATCATTTAGTGAACATGGCAATTGTGGACATTAATAGCCGCGGTAGATTAAGGATTGGATGAAATAAAATTAAAGAGAATTTAGTATTGAGAAAGGGGTGGTAAATTATTATATTCGATGAGAAGTATCTTGGATAGAATTGAATATATAATGCAGCTAAACTATGGGTTAAATATTACTATTATTTTTATATTTTTGTAATTTTTCCAGAATTTAATTTATGAGATTACTTGGACAATAAGTACCTTTGGTAAATATTTGTTTTAAGCTAAATTAGAATTTAAATGAGTAATATGTATTAATACATAATTGAGGATGTTGAAATTTTAATAATTCATATGGCAAATACAGTACACTCTCCAATATCAATTTGTTATCTATGCTTGGAAAATTGTAAAAGAAAGTAAATACTATTATTAATGGCAATAAAAAAAATTAAATTAAAGTCTTTAAAAACTAAATTTGGAGACTTGACTGTTTATACACAGTCCATAAAAATAAAAGACGTTGTTTCGATTTTTTATGTCGCAGTTCGTGGAAAGGACGAAGAAGAAGGTGCAGTTCAACGCGTGCTAAATAGACAAAGAATTACTTCGATAAAAAAGTATGTTCTAGAAGGAAACAACTTTTATAGTACTTTTATCTTAAATTGGACTGATAACCAAGTTAAGCCTGAATTTAAAGAAAATGAAATTACAATTCCAATAGTACCGTTTGCAGCACAAGCAATAGATGGCCAACATAGACTTGTTGGGCTTCAAGAAGCGATGAAAGAAGATGAAAGTATTGGTGAGAAGGAAATTCTAGTAACGATGAGCTTAAACCTAAAGACAAAAGATGCTGCAAGAATTTTTATAAACATAAATTCAGAGCAAAAGCCTGTTCCTAAAAGTCTTATATATGATTTATTTGGGGAAATTGAAAATGACATAAATCACTCCATAAATAGAGCTAATGATATTGCGGATGAGCTTAATGAAAATATTGATTCACCATATTACAGATCAATAAAATATCCTGGACATCCAAAGGGAGTCGGACTTGTTGACTTATCAACAGTTGTCAGTTCTCTAAAAAAACACTTAGAACCTGATGGAGTTTTTGCAAGCCATAAGTTAACTAACTTACAAAATCAGAAAGCGGTTATTATTAATTATTTTAGTGCTCTTATGTTTTATTATGAAAGAGAAGACTTATGGACAAACAAAAATAAGAACCCTTTCTTAACTAATGCAGGTTTTTTTGGTGCTATTGAACATCTTATAAAAAATTTACTGATCAAATGTGCTGAAAAGAAATCATTTAAAACAGAAGACTTTAAGGCATTATTGGATTTACCAAATGGAGGTTTAATTCAAAAGTCAGATTTAAAGAATTTAGAAGGTAAATCTCAAAGGAAAGCTATCGTTGACTATCTTCAAGAAAATTACCTTAAATCTCTTCCACGACAAGAAGAATATGAGTTTTGATAGATATAGAGCTCAACTATTTTGCGAAAGTATTTTTGGGTGTTCTGATTTCGCACAGTTCTATAATACTCATCATTCATCTATTGAGTCTTATAAATTAGACAAAAGAAGTGCATTTACATTAAGTAATTATTTAAAAGAAGATGCCAAGGATTTTTATTTTAAAGGCTGCCAAAGTTTAACAGAAAGCCTTTCCAATTACAACAATAGACTTTACTCATGGGCTGTAATAAAAGCCTACTACTCAATTTTTTATATGATTAAAGCTGACTTTGCATTAAAAGATTTTGCTTTAATTAGGCATAAATGTATATACTATTTGCAAGCAAAAGATGGTTCAGTTCTAATAACAAAAGGGCGAACTAATAGGAATAGGACCGACTATTCAGGAGACCATAAATCGGCATTGAATTATTATATTGACCTATTTTCAAATTCAGATATACTGCTTTCGCAAGAAATAGATGGTATGAATGCATACCAATGGCTAATGAAAAAGCGTGAACAAGTAAATTATCAAGAAAGGGATTTTAAAGAACCAGATCACCCAGTGTTTCTTGACTATATTAATTCTAGAATAATTGCTGGCGAACTTTTAAAATTAATTGAAGAGATTATTGGTGATACAGGACATATTTTAACATTTCAGCCGGAATTTGCTCCAATTGCCATTCCTATGCGAAGAGCGCTATTAACCAAGAAAAGCTTCTTTGACAATGGTATTGCTGATATCTTGACACAAGTGCAAATTGATCACTTTAAAAGGTTTGAACCATATGCATTCGTTTGAGATACTAAGACAATACTTTTATCTTTTGAATTTCAAACTCAAATTGATATGTTTAAGTTTAGGAATTGTATTGAAATTGTACTTAATGATGAATTGACAATTTGCGTTCGTATAAGGGAAACTATAATTAAGCAGTGAACCGGAATTCTAAACTAACTGAAATAATATCATTGGCTAACCTAACAAAATTTGCTGCTAAATTTCGTTCATGTTTATAACTTTTCGCATTAATATCTATTTTTCTCTCACTTAGGAATTTAACCTCCTTATGATAAAATTGGGAAACACATGTTATTTAATCCCAATTACAAAATTAATAAATCTTACATGGGATTGTTATCATTTCTTCAACTATGTCAATCCGAAATTATTATCTAACTTAGCCCACATAAATAGTTTGAAAAACCTTGATCATCAAATGCCAAAACAAAAAAAAGAAGAAAAACAAAAACCCATCGAAGTTACCCTCTGGGATGCAGCCAACAAACTGAGGGGCAGTGTGGAGCCGGCTGAGTATAAACATGTTGTGTTAGGATTGATATTTTTGAAGTTTGCCAGCGATAAGTTTGAAGACCATAGGGCTAAATTGATTGCAGAGGGCAAAGAGAAGTACATCGAGATGGCCGACTTCTACAACATGAACAATGTGTTCTTTCTCGAAGAACATAGCAGGTGGAGTTATCTGATAAAAAAATCGAAACAAAACGACATTGCGCTGCTGATTGACACGGCCCTGCATACCATTGAGAAAAACAATAAGGCACTGAAAGGGGCCTTGCCGGATAACTATTTTTCCCGACTGGGCCTGGATGTGACCAAGCTGGCTTCACTGCTGGATACCATCAACGACATTGACACCACCAAAGACCCCAAACAAGATGTGGTGGGTAAGGTGTATGAGTACTTCCTCTCTAAATTTGCATTGGCAGAGGGTAAGGGTAAGGGGGAATTTTATACCCCCAAAAGCATTGTAAACCTAATCGCTGAAATGATTGAACCGTACAAGGGCATTATTTATGACCCTGCTTGTGGTTCGGGTGGTATGTTTGTGCAGAGCATCAAGTTTATTGAAGCACACCACGGCAATAAGAAGGAAATTTCCATTTACGGACAAGAATATACCAACACTACCTATAAACTGGCAAAGATGAACCTGGCCATACGAGGCATCAGTGGCAACCTGGGTGAAAAGGCGGCTAATACCTTTGCAGACGACCAACACAAAGACCTTAAGGCCGATTACATCATGGCGAACCCACCTTTTAACCAAAAAGACTGGCGGGCCGACAACGAACTGATCGATGATCCGCGCTGGAGAGGGTACGATGTGCCACCCAAAAGCAACGCCAATTACGGTTGGATCTTAAATATGGTGAGCAAACTCAGCGACAACGGTGTGGCGGGTTTTATCCTGGCAAACGGGGCATTGAGTGGCGGTGGCGAAGAATACAAAATACGCAGAAAACTCATTGAAAATAATTTGGTAGAAGCCATTTTGGTGTTGCCACAGGATATGTTTTATACCACCAACATTAGTGTTACACTTTGGATACTGAACAAAAATAAAAAAGCCCACACCAGAAAAATTGGTGACGAAATCCGAAATTACCGCGACAGAGAAAAAGAAATCCTGTTTATGGATTTGCGACAAATGGGAATTCCATTTGAAAAAAAATACATTCAGTTTTCGGAAGAAGATATAAGCAAGATTACTGGCACCTATCATCAATGGCAGTCTTCAACAGGCTCAGACTACCAGAATGTTCCTGAGTTCTGCTATTCTGCTTCTTTTGATGAAGTGGCTAAAAAAGATTTTTCGCTTGTGCCGAGCAAATACATTGAGTTTGTAAATCGCGATGAGAACATCGATTTTGATGAAAAAATGAAAACCCTACAGAGTGAATTTACAGAACTGCTCAGGGCAGAAGCAGCATCCAAAATTGATTTATTAGCTGTGTTTAAAGAACTGGGTTATGAGATCAAATTATAGACGCTTAGGTGATTACATACAGGAATTGAAATTCCGCAACACAGAAGAAAAGACAGAACAGCTTTTAGGAATCAACATTGATAAATTCTTTATGCCATCAGTTGCCAATGTTGTTGGAACTGACTTATCAGTTTATAAACTTGTACGGAAGAATCAATTTGCATGCAATAGAATGCACGTAGGCAGGGATTACAGGTTGCCAATTTCAATGTCGAAAGCTGAAAATGAATTTATGGTTTCTCCTGCTTATGATGTTTTCGAAATAAAGGATACCGCAGTTTTAAATCCTGAATTTTTGATGATGTGGTTTTCTCGAAAAGAGTTTGACAGAAATGCCTGGTTCTATACAGATGCAGATGTAAGAGGTGGTTTGCCTTGGAAATCCTTTAGCGATATGCAACTTCCCGTTCCACACCCAGACAAACAACGCGAAATCGTAAAAGAGTACAACGTTATCCAAGACCGCATAGCCTTAAACCAACAACTGATCCAAAAACTGGAAGAGACAGCAAAGACGATTTATAGGGAGTGGTTTGTGGAGTTTGAATTTCCTGATGAAAATGGGAAGCCGTATAAAAGTAATGGTGGGGAAATGGTTTGGTGTGAGGAATTGGATAGGGATATTCCTAAGGGGTGGGAAGTTGTATCTATAAAAGATTTTTGTTTTGAAATGAAATCAGGTGGCACTCCTAGTAGAGATAATATCAATTATTGGAATTCTAGAGATATTCCTTGGTTAAAAACAGGTGAAGTTTGCAATAGAGTTCTAATTGCATCTGAAGAATATATTTCATTTGAAGGTTGTAAAAATAGTTCAGCAAAAATACTTCCTGTTAATACTGTTCTTATTGCAATGTATGGTGAGGGGAAAACCAAAGGTCAAGCAGGTTATTTACGATTTGAAGCAACAATAAACCAAGCTTGTTGTGCTATGATATGTGAGAATGAACATCATTCTACATTTCTGTACTATTATTTAAGAACCAATCAAGCTCAGATTGCAAGTTTAGCAAATGGAGGAGCACAACCGAATTTGAGCAAAGAAATTATTGGAAACATCCGTATAATTAAACCTCTTCTAAATGATATCAAAAAACATCATTTGATGAAATTTATAGATTATTGTGAAGGGCTAGAAAAAGAAAATTTAAAGCTAACTGAAATGAAAGAGTTATTGCTTTCGAGGTTGGCTAAAATAGAAAGTTAGATATATGAAAAATTGGATTCATAAAGCCGTTACCTATCTAGATAAATCCTTGGGTAAGTTGCCCAGTGAACTGAATGAGATGGATTGGAAAATTTCATTGTCGCCAAACAACGAAAAGCTGTGCAAACATATCGCTGCTTTTGCCAATTTGCCTGGTGGTGGTTTTTTGGCCTTTGGTATAAATGATCAAACGGGCATGGTTTCTGGAATAAGCAAATCGGATTCTGATGGAATCATAGAACGGTTGTCTTCACTGTGCCGGGATGGGGTGGAACCATTAGTAAGCATTGACCACAGCATTGAAACTTTCAGAAATCAAGAAATTTTATTTGTGTACATAAAAGAGAGTGCAATAAAACCTGTTCATTTAAAAGGCAAAACCATTGAGGATAGCCATATAAGAAGTGGGGGTTCTACCCGAAAAGCATCACGCCAGGAAATTGGTGCCTTAATGCTCAACAGCAAGTCTCCAACTTGGGAAGAATTACATGCTTCAAAGCTATTAAACGAAGTTGAAGTTATTACTTTGCTCGAATATGATAAAATATTGGAGTTACTTAAAAAACCGGTGCCAAGCAATATTCCTGAAATCATCAAGTGGCTTGAAGATGAAAAAATGATAGTGGATGTTGATGGTAAGGGGTATTATATTACTAACTTTGGAGCCATTGCAGCTGCTAAAGACTTAGCCAAATTTGATGGGGTAAGCCGAAAAGCAGTTCGATTAATAAAGTATGAAGGAAAAAATAAGGTAACAGGAAGCAAAGAATATCCCGGTACAAAAGGTTATGCCATAGGGTTTGAAGGCCTCATCCAGTTTGTTCAAGGGTTGCTACCAGGAAGCGAAGTAATAAAGAATTCTTTGCGACAAGAGACTAGTGTTTATCCAGAGATTGCCCTTAGGGAATTAATAGCTAATATTTTGATTCATCAAGATTTTACCATCAGGGGTACAGGACCTATGATTGAAATTTTTGAAGATCGAATTGAATTTACCAATCCGGGGAAATTGCTTCCAACCAAAAAATTAGACCGTTTGATACGGACCACTCCCGAATCCAGGAATGAAATCTTGGCTTCGGCATTTCGAAGGTATAACATTTGCGAAGAGAGGGGCTCAGGTTTTGAAAAAGCGGTAATGTCAATTGAATTATTTGGATTGCCCCCTTTGAAATTTGAAGAAACTGAGAATTCATTTAAAGTAACCATGTACTCACCCCGTAAGTTTGCTGAAATGTCAAATGAGGAGCGTATTGAAGCATGCTATCAGCACAGTATAATCGAGTATTATGGCAATGGGGGCTTCAATAATACTTCTTTACGAAAACGTTTTGGAATGCACGACAAGCGAACTGCACAAATATCAAAATTAATCAAGGACGCAATTGATGCAGGAAAAATAAAATCCAAAGACCCGGAAAGTGAGTCTAAAAAGTTCAGTACTTATGTTCCCTATTGGGCATAGGTTTATTTAACTGGAAAACAGAGGCAGCAGTTTAGGTCTTAAAAATCAACACTTTATTATTTAACTCAGATTCGGAAAGCGAGTTGATTTTATTTATCGTTCGTCTGAGAATAATTTATAATCTATTGATAATCAATTTGTTTTTATTTAACTCGAATCCGGAAAATGTGCTTTTGATGGTTACTTATTAATGGATTACAAATCATTTGAACTAGGAGATATTAAGTTGTAGGTAGTTGGCAATTTAAAAATGTCCAGTTATTTTGTTAATAAACTGGACAAATGTTCTATCTTTGGAATAGAATATTCTAATGAAAATAGCTGAATATGTTGCATTTACCATAGATAGACTCCCCAGGAGCTATGTGTTCACCTATGCTGACTTTACCTCGGAGGTGAATCAAAAAGAAGCAGTCATAAAAGCATTAAACCGCATGGTGGCTGCGGGTAAAATTGCCAAACTGTCCAAAGGAAGATATTACAAACCCGAAAATACCCCATTTGGCAAGCTACAACCGAATCAGGCACAGGTAGTAAAGGACTTATTGGAGGAAAACGGTAAAATTACGGGCTATCTTACCGGTTACAGCATCTACAATCAATTGGGTCTAAGCACGCAGGTAAGTAATACCATACAGATCGGCAAAAATCAGGTGCGTCCCCATTTCAAAAGAGAACGATATACGATAACTTTTGTGAAACAAAAAAACACCATCACCAAAGAGAATATCCCACTATTGCAGCTACTGGACGCTATTCGTTACATCAAAAAAATACCCGATGGGGGCGTAGAATCTTCCTGCCAACGTTTTTTGGCCATCATCAAGAAGCTTTCTCTCAAAAAAATTACTACCATGGTCCGCCTGGCTATGAAGTATCCACCCGCAACACGCGCTTTGTTGGGTGCTTTATTGGAACAATTGCAGTTAAGTGAGGTAACAGAGCCGCTTTTCAAATCACTGAACCCCATAACTAAGTACAAATTGGAAGGTGCGGCAAGAGCTTTATCTACTACTGAAAAATGGAATATTACATGAGGCTGCAAGAAAACAAAACCTTATTCAGACAAGCCGTTCAGTTTACGGCTGACCAAATGAATATTCCTGCCGTTTATGTAGAGAAAGACTATTGGGTAACGTACGCTCTTTTTATAATTTTCAGCAATGAAATTGGCAGAGACACAGTGTTTAAAGGTGGGACAGCACTATCCAAGTGTTACCATTTGATAGAACGATTTTCAGAAGACATCGACCTGGTTATTTTGAGGGACAAAAAAGAAACAGAAGGCCGGTTAAAATCAAAACTAAAATCAGTTAGTTCGATTGTAGACACCGTATTGCTGGAGGTTGCTATAGAAGGTATTACCCACAAAAGGGGAATGAACCGAAAAACTGCCCACTCCTATAACAAAGAATTTGAAGGCGGTTACGGGCAAGTAAGAGATGTCATTATTTTGGAATCAACCTGGTTGGGTTACCATGAGCCACACACTACCAAAAGTATCATTTCCTTTGTTGGTCAAATGATGATGGACAATAATCAGACTGAAATAGCCACCGAAAACGGCTTACTCCCATTTGATGTTTTAGCGTTAGAACCCATAAGAACCATTTGCGAAAAAATAATGAGTTTGGTCCGCTTTTCATATAGCGGAAGCCCCATAGAGGATTTAAAAAATAAAATAAGACACACTTACGATTTACATCAGCTACTTAAACAGAGTAATTTTTTAGCATTTTTACGTTCACCGGCATTTGATGAGATGTTATTAAAGGTGGCAAACGATGATATAAAAAGCTTTAAAAACAACAACAAGTGGTTGATTCATCATCCTAAAGAAGCGCTCATTTTCAAAGACCTTGAAAAGGTTTGGAGCGAGTTAAAAACATTTTATACCGGGGACTTTAAAAATTTGGTGTATGGAAAGTTCCCACAGGAAGAAGAAGTTTTTGATACCTTAAAAATGATACGGGAAAGAATGAAAACAATTTCCTGGACCATCAAAATTGAAACCGGGACATGAAGTTTACAGAAGAAAAATTAGAACAGGCGTTTACACAGTTACTGGACAAGGAAGGGTTTCCGCACCACTTGGGTCTAACCATATCCCGTAAGCCTGACGAAGTATTGATCGAGGAAGATTTGCAAAAATTTTTATTAAAACGATACGCCGCTCAAAGCATAACCATAAACGAAACCAAGTCCATCATTCTTCAACTCAAATCCCTTCCGGCTTCCGACCTTTACGAAAGCAACAAGACCTTTCTTAAAATGCTTTCAGACGGCTTTATCCTAAAAAGAGAAGACCGCAACCAGAAAGACATTTACATTCAACTGATAGACTGCAGTGCCTTAAACAAACACAGCCAGTCCGAAGATGAGCTATTGTTTGATGTGGCTGCCGATGCTCCAACACCATATTTGCCTGACACCAATATTTACCGATTTGTCAATCAATTGGAAATTTATGGTGTAGAAAAACGTATACCAGACGGCATAGTGTATATTAATGGGCTGCCGTTGGTGGTGTTTGAATTTAAAAGTGCCATACGAGAAGAGGCTACCATTTATGATGCGTTTAAACAATTATCCATTCGTTACCGTAGGGATATACCCGAACTTTTTAAATACAATGCCTTTTGTGTGATCAGTGATGGTATAAATAATAAGGCAGGTTCTTTGTTTGCGCCCTATGAGTTTTTTTATGCGTGGCGGAGAATCGCAGGTCTGGCAAAAGAGATGGATGGCATCAACAGCATGTTTACACTTATTCAGGGCATGTTTCATAAAAATCGGTTGTTGGATATTATTAGCAACTTCATTTACATCCCTGACAGTTCAAAGAAAAACGAAAAAATTGTGTGTCGTTATCCCCAATACTATGCGGCACGCGCCTTGTATGACAACATCAAATTAGCCCAAAAGCCAGCGGGAAATGGAAAAGGTGGAACCTACTTTGGCGCTACCGGTTGCGGCAAAAGTTTTACCATGCTTTACCTCACCAGGCTGTTGATGAAAAGTGAATATTTTGCAAGCCCGACCATAGTATTGATTACCGACCGCACCGATTTGGACGATCAATTATCAGGGCAGTTTACCAATGCTAAAAATTTTATAGGTGACAATACGGTGGTAAGTGTTGAAAGCAGAGCCCATCTAAGGGAACTACTTCAAGGCAGGCAAAGTGGTGGGGTATTTTTAACCACGATTCACAAATTCACGGAAGACACTGCACTGCTTACAGACAGAACCAATGTCATATGCATATCAGATGAAGCGCACCGCAGTCAGGTAAACCTTGACCAAAAAGTAAAAATAACCAGTAAAGGCGTAACCAAAACTTACGGCTTTGCCAAATACTTGCACGATTCATTACCCAATGCCACTTTTGTAGGTTTCACAGGCACCCCCATAGATGCCACACTTGATGTGTTTGGTAAAGTGGTAGATGCCTATACCATGACCGAATCGGTGAAAGATGAGATCACAGTGAGGATTGTATATGAAGGCAGAGCCGCGAAAGTACTGCTGAATAATGCCAAACTCAAAGAAATAGAAGAATATTACGCCAAGTGTGCTGAAATGGGAAGCAATGAAAATCAGCTAGATCAGAGTAAAAAAGAAATGGCACAGATGTACGCTATCATTGGCGACCCTGATCGTCTAAAAGCCGTTGCTGAAGATTTTGTAAATCACTATGAAACCAGAGTTTCGGAAGGTTCCACCGTAAAAGGCAAGGCCATGTTTGTGTGCCCCACCCGGGAAATTGCCTTCGAGTTGTATAAAAACATCATTGCCCTGAGACCCGAATGGAACGAAATTAAAGCAGCTGAAGAAGGGGCTGAACTTACTGAAAAAGACAAACGGGAACTGAAACCCATCGAGCGCATTAAACTCATTGCCACCAGAGGCCAGGACGATGCTCAGGACCTATATGAGGTATTGGGTACAAAGGATTACCGCAAAGAGCTGGACCGCCAATTCAAAAATGAGAAATCAAACTTCAAAATCGCCATCGTAGTAGATATGTGGCTTACCGGTTTTGATGTGCCGTTCCTGGATAGCATTTACATCGACAAACCCATACAGCGACACAATCTGATCCAAACCATTTCAAGGGTAAATCGTAAATATGAAGGGAAAAACAAAGGATTGGTGGTGGATTATATTGGTATTAAAAACCAGATGAATTTGGCACTGAAACAATACAGCGAAGGCGACAAAGACAATTTTGAGGACATTGCCCAATCCGTCGTAATTGTAAGAAATCATTTGGATTTGTTGGCCAAGCTGTTTCACACATTTGACAGTGCGCTATATTTCAACGGCTCGACCATACAGCAGCTGAATACCTTAAATATGGCAGCTGAGTATGTGCAAAAAACCAAAGAATTTGAAACCCGATTTATGGGTTTGGTGAAGCGATTGAAAGCCGCTTATGATATTTGTTCAGGAAGCGAACAATTGATACAGGAAGAAAGAAATTACACACACTTTTATCTGGCAGTGCGCTCCATTATTTTCAAGCTCACAAAAGGCAATGCCCCCGATACAGCGCAGATGAACGCCAAAGTACGGGAATTAATAAAGGAGGCTTTACAAAGTGACGGTGTAGAAGAAATTTTAAAACTCGGTGATGCAGCAGAAGCCGAACAAGACCTATTTGATGAAGACTATTTGGCAAAGATTGATAAAATAAAATTGCCAAATACAAAAATCAAATTGCTTCAGCAGTTATTGGCAAAAGTAATTGCAGAAATCAGAAAAGTGAACCGGATAAAAGGCATTGATTTCTCAAAAAAAATGCAAGCCCTGGTTGAACGCTACAATAACCGAGATGCTAATGACATTCTGAGAAGCGAAGTCTATGAAGAAATGGCAAACGCCCTAACCGATTTGATTTGGGAAGTTCGCAAAGAATTTTCGGCAGGGGATGCCCTGGGTATTGACTTTGAAGAAAAAGCATTTTATGACATCTTGAAAGAATTGTGTATAAAATATGACTTCAAATATCCGGAAGACAAAATGATAAAACTGGCAAAAGGCGTGAAGGATTTAGTGGACGGTCAAGCCAAATTTCCTGATTGGAACAAACGGGACGACATAAAATCAGCTTTAAAAGTTGGACTTATTCTATTGCTTGACGAGTTTGGCTATCCACCGGTTGAGAGAGATGAAGTATATATAGAAATATTTGAACAAGCAGAAAACTTTAAGAAAAATCAGAACTATTAAACTTACGCAGTATTGCAAACATTACTAAATCGCAATAGTCAACAAAGAATCTAAAACCTGGGAAAGTGTATGGATTATAGCCATACTCCCTATCTACAACCTCTTGTTTAGCCCCAAACCCAACATCTACTACTAGCAAACAAAAGTGCAGTATAAAGCACTTTTTATAATACTTTTTTCTCAAAAATATGTATACGTGCCATACTGTGCACTTTACCGCACTTTTTATGATAATTTTGAAAATTTTCATTACTTTTGCATTAAATAATGCCATATAATGCACTTTACTGAGTTGATAAAAACAATAAAAGATAGGAGGGAAAGCCTACGGGTAACACAAGAAAGTTTGGCAGAAATTTCGGGCGTAGGACTAAGGACCTTAAAACAATTTGAAAGTGGAAAAGGAAATCCAACTTTAACGACCTTGCAAAAATTAGCTGATGTGTTGGGCATGGAGGTGTGCCTGAAAGTTAAAAAAGTAATGCCAGGGCAATGAGAAAAGCAAAAGTTCTGTTCAAAAATGAAGAGGCGGGTGTTCTTACCCAGTATGATGATGGGTCATTTTCATTTCGATACCATGATGATTGGATAAACAATTTCGCGAAACAAAGCATTAGTCTCACCCTGCCTAAATGGGAAAAGGAATTTTACTCACGCCACCTGTTTCCATTTTTTTACAATATGTTACCTGAAGGATCCAATAAACAAGTGGTATGCAAACTCAATAGAATCGACAGGGAAGATCATTTTAGCTTACTGATCACTACTGCCAGCCATGACAGCATAGGGGCAGTAAAAGTTATGAAAATAGATGAGGCATGAGTTTACCGGAAATTAAATATTGTCCAGGTACCTTAGCTGAAGGTTTTGATACCTATAGCAGCACCGCATTAAAAAGGGTTTTTAAGGGAAAAAAAGTATCCCATGTGCTGCCCTACACAGCTCCGTCATCTGCCACTGACATCAAAGACCTTTTTTTAGAAAACAAAAAATACCTATCGATATCCGGAGTGCAGGAAAAATATTCTGTATTGCTTGAAAAAAACAAGCTAAGACTCACCCATATAGGTGAACAGGGTACGTATATACTGAAACCTATACCAGAAGGCGTTATAAGACCTGATCAAATGCCTGCCAACGAGCATTTAACCATGCAAATCGCACGTCAGGTTTATGGTATAGAAACAGCTGAAAATGCATTGATATTTTTTAAAGATGGTTCACCCGCCTACATCACAAAACGATTTGATGTAACAGCAGATGGCAGTAAATGGGCTCAGGAAGACTTTGCATCTCTGGCAAAAAGAAGCCCGCAAACACATGGCCCTCATTACAAGTATCTGGGCCATTATTGGGAGCTTTTTGAATTGATGAAAAATTACCTGCCCACCTATAAGATAGAAGCACCCAAACTTTTGAAATTACTCATCTTTAATTATCTCTTTTCAAATGGTGATGCCCACTTTAAAAACTTCTCGATCCTAGAAACCCCTCTTGGAGATTATCGACTCAGTCCGGCTTATGACCTGCTTAATAGCCGGATTCATATAGATGACAAAGATTTCGCGCTGGATGATGGCCTATTGCCAAGAAACCTGACCCAAGGCAAAATCGTTACTCAATTTGCATTATTAGCGAACATGGCAGAAATCAAAGAAAATACATTTCAGGATATAATGGTCTTGATGACAAACCAATCACCTTTAGTTGAAATAATGATCGCTGCTTCTTTTCTAAATGACCACACTAAAAGAAACTATCTACAGTCATATCAAGGCCGTTTGAAGCAGTTGAGGAAGAAGTGAATGGATAAAGAATAGGTGTTAGGGATGAGGTCCGATGGGCCAAGCGCAAAGCGTTGAGCGCCATAAGTTAAAAGTTGTGCGCCGAGAAACTGTATAATAAAATGTGCAACTAGTCCCTACCTGTCCCATCCGAAGTGATGGGAGCCCCTATCACCTATCTTGCCCCTAAAAAAAACCACTGAAAACCAAGAATTTACTACCTTTGCCACCCAATAAAATTTGGTAAAATGATCTCTATTGACGGCTTGACGGTAGAATTTAGTGGAAAAACGCTGTTTAGCAACATTTCTTTTGTTATCAATCCCAACGACAAGATCGCACTGATGGGTAAAAACGGGGCGGGAAAGTCGACAATGATGAAAATTATAGCGGGGGTGAACAAGCCTACCCGGGGCCATGTGAGGGCGCCTAAGGATGCGGTGATTGCTTATTTGCCGCAGCACCTGCTCACAGAAGATGAGTGTACTGTATTTGAAGAGACTTCCAAGGCCTTTGGACATGTGTTTGCCATGCGCGATGAAATGGATCGACTCAACCATGAAATGGCGACTCGTACTGATTACGACTCTGATGAGTACATGAAACTCATTGAGGATGTATCGGAGCTGGGGGAAAAATACTACGCACTGGAGGATGTCAACTTTGATGCCGAGGTGGAAAAAACATTGCTGGGTCTGGGTTTCGAAAGAGAGGATTTCAACAGGCCTACCAATGAATTCAGTGGGGGCTGGAGGATGCGCATCGAATTGGCCAAGATCCTGCTCAAGGAACCGGACCTCATCCTGCTCGATGAGCCTACCAACCACATCGACATCGAATCGGTGGTGTGGTTGGAAGATTTTTTGATCAACAAGGCCAAGGCGGTAATGGTGATCTCGCACGACAAGGCCTTTATCGATAACATCACTACCCGTACGGTGGAGCTGACCATGGGTAAGATCTACGACTACAAAGCCAACTATACGCACTATCTCCAGCTGAGAGAAGACCGCAGGACCCACCAGCAGAAGGCGTACCGCGAACAGCAAAAAATGATAGCGGAGAGCAAACAATTTATCGAAAGATTTAAGGGTACCTACTCTAAGACCAACCAGGTCAACTCGGTGGAAAGGATGCTGGAAAAACTGGAAATCATCGAAGTGGATGAGGTAGACAACTCGGCACTGAAGCTGCGTTTCCCACCGTCTGTGAGATCGGGCGACTATCCTGTAACAGTAGATGGACTGTCTAAAAATTACGACGACCATGTAGTCTTCCGCGACGCCTCCATGACCATCAAACGGGGTGAAAAGGTATCCTTTGTAGGTAGAAACGGTGAGGGTAAGTCGACCATGATCAAAGCCATCATGGGAGAGATCGAATACGAGGGCAAGTGTACCATAGGGCACAATGTAAAAATAGGATACTTTGCCCAGAACGAGGCGGCCAAGCTGGATCCGGAGCTCACTGTGTTCCAAACCGTAGATGAAGTGGCCGAAGGTGAGGTACGCACCCAACTCAAGACCATCCTTGGCTGTTTTATGTTTTCGGGCGACGACATCGACAAAAAAGTAGGGGTTCTCTCCGGAGGAGAGCGCACGCGTTTGTCAATGGTAAAACTGCTGCTGGAGCCTGTCAACCTGCTCATCCTCGATGAGCCTACCAACCACCTCGACCTCAAATCCAAAGACGTACTGAAAGAGGCCCTGCTCAATTTTGACGGCACCCTCATTCTTGTTTCTCACGACAGGGACTTCCTGCAAGGCTTGTCGCAAAAAGTATTTGAGTTCAAAAACAAAAGAGTGATCGAACACTTTGAAACCATCGATGACTTTTTAGCGAGGAACAGGATGGAGAGTTTGAAGGAAGTGGAGAGGAAGTAGGGCAATGCGGCTACGCCTTAAGGCAATACGCTGCGCTTAGTTCAATGCGCTGTACTTAGTTCAATACGCTGCGCTTAGTTCAATACGCTGCGCTTAGTTCAATGCGCTGTGCTTAGTTCAATACGCTGCGCTTAGTTCAATACGCTGCGCTTAGGATGACTGAACGGTTTTGGCTTTGCCAAAAAAATTGATTGGCAGATCAATTTAGTGAAGG
>CALMSX010000084.1 GCA_937872515.1 uncultured Bacteroidota bacterium | reverse complement strand
CCTCACAACTCCCCCTTCAAAAACCGCGCCGTATGGCTCTTCTTCACTTTCACCAAGTCCTCTGGCATGCCT
Source organism: uncultured Bacteroidota bacterium (assembly GCA_937872515.1). Classification (GTDB taxonomy): domain Bacteria; phylum Bacteroidota; class Bacteroidia; order Chitinophagales; family Saprospiraceae; genus JADKBO01. Next base: position 10,630 of record CALMSX010000084.1, on the reverse strand, counting down.
TGAAACAAAATCGTGCCGCCGCCGTTGCCGCCTTCAGGGCCTACATCAATGATGTAATCGGCCATCTTGATCACGTCGAGGTTGTGTTCAATGATCATAACGGTGTTGCCCTTGTCTACCAGTTTGTGGATCACGTCGAGCAGGTGCTGGATGTCCTGGAAGTGGAGGCCGGTGGTGGGCTCGTCTAAGATGTACAGGGTATTGCCGGTGTCCTTTTTGGAGAGCTCTTCGGCCAGTTTTACGCGCTGGGCTTCACCGCCTGATAAGGTTGTAGCCTGCTGGCCCAGGGTGATGTAGCCCAGACCCACGTCATTGAGGGTGTGCATCTTGCGGTAGATGGCAGGTATGTGCTGGAAGAAGGTGACGGCGTCTTCTACGTTCATCTCAAGTACGTCGGAGATCGACTTACCCTTGTACAGAATCTCCAGGGTCTCGCGGTTGTAGCGCCTGCCGTTGCACGCTTCGCAGTCTACCATCACATCGGGCAGGAAATTCATTTCGATTACTTTTTTGCCGGCACCTTCACAGGTTTCGCATCTTCCGCCTTTTACATTAAAAGAAAAGCGGCCCGGCTTATAACCCCGGATCCTGGCCTCTGGGTGGTCGGCAAACAATTTTCTGATGTCGTCAAATACGCCCGTATAAGTCACGGGATTCGACCTTGGGGTGCGACCAATGGGCGACTGATCGATGTCGATGACCTTGTCTATGTGTTCGATGCCCTTGATGGTTTTATAGGGCAGGGGCTTTTTGGCGCTGTTGTAAAAATACTGCCTCAAAATGGGGTAGAGGGTCTCGTTGATGAGCGACGACTTGCCGCTGCCTGATACGCCTGAAACACAAATGAGGGTGCCCAAGGGGATGGAAATATCTACCGTTTGGAGGTTGTGGCCGGTAGCTCCTTTGAGCTCTAAAAATTTTCCATTGCCGGCTCTCCGGGAAGTGGGTACGGCTATGGATAGTCGGTTGCTCAGGTAATCAGCCGTGATGCCACCTTTTTTGATAAACTCTTTGGGCGTGCCCTGGTTGATGATGTCGCCCCCATGGCTACCAGCTCCCGGCCCCAGGTCGATGAGGTAGTCAGAGGCCAGCATGATGTCTTTGTCGTGCTCTACCACCAGCACGGTATTGCCAATGGTGGTGAGATCTTTGAGGGCTTCGATCAGTCGTTGGTTGTCCCTCTGGTGCAGACCAATACTGGGCTCATCCAGGATGTAGGTGATGCCTGTTAGCTGTGAGCCGATCTGTGTGGCCAACCTGCTGCGCTGCGACTCGCCCCCCGAAAGGGTCCTTGTGGGTCGGTCGATAGAGAGGTAGTCGAGTCCTACCTGCAGCAAAAAGCCGAGGCGGAGTTTAATTTCTTTGATGACCTCCTGGCCGATGGCCCATTGTTTTTTGGTGAGCTTTTTTTCTAAGGTGCCTATCCACTCATACAGCGTGGCAATGTCCATCTGTGCCAACTCACCGATGTGTTTTTCGTTGAGCTTAAAGTGCAGCGATTCCTTGCGCAAGCGATAACCCCCGCAGCCGGAACACTTGGCAATTTCCATAAATTCTTCAGCCCATGCACGGATGCGTTCTGAGCTGGTATCTTCGTACCACCGCTTGAGCATGTTGAAAAGCCCCTCGGTGCCGAGGTCGTAGACAAAGTCGTGGATAACGTACTGGTAGGCTTTTTTACCGGTCGATTCACCGCCGTACAAGATCAATTCCAGTGCTTTTTTGGGCATGTCTTTGACCGGCGTAGAAAAAGTAAATTTAAATCTTTTGGCAATGTCTCTCAGCTGGTCGAAGGTGGTATTGTCCCTTACCGGACCAAAGGGTCGGATGCCTTCTTCGTTGATCGACTTGCTGTCATCGGGAATTACCTTGTCGTAATTGACTTGAAACACCTCTCCCAGGCCCTTACATTCAGGACAGGTACCGTAAGGTGAGTTAAAGGAAAAACTATTGGGTGATGGCTCTTCATACGATATACCCGAAACCGGATCCACCAGTTTTTTACTAAAAGTCTTTACCTCTCCCGTATCGTCATCGAGGATAAAGATGAGCTCATTGCCCATGCGGAAGGCCGTAGCCACCGATGCCGCAATGCGCGGTTGTTTGTCATCATCGGCCCTGAGTCTGTCGATGACCACCTCTATATCATGGGTCTTAAATCGATCCACCTGCATATTGGCTTCAATGTCCACCACTACCCCATCTACCCTTACCTTGGTAAAGCCCTTCTTGCGCGTCTGCTCAAAAAGTTCGCGGTAATGTCCTTTTCTACCCCTTACCAGGGGTGCCAGGATGGATATTTTTTTTCCTTTATAGTGTTCGCTGATAAATTCCAGGATCTGCTCTTCGGTAAATTTTACCATTTTCTCTCCCGTCTCGTAGGAATAGGCATCCCCGATCCGGGCATAGAGCAATCGCAAAAAATCGTAGATCTCTGTGGTAGTACCGACCGTAGACCTGGGGTTCCAGGCCGTGGTCTTTTGTTCAATCGAAATCACCGGACTCAGCCCATCAATTTTTTCTACTTCCGGCCTGTCCATCGTACCCAAAAACTGCCGGGCATACGCTGAAAAAGTCTCCATGTACCGCCGCTGGCCCTCTGCATAAATGGTATCAAATGCCAGTGATGACTTACCACTGCCACTCAGTCCCGTTATCACCACCATCTTATTGCGGGGAATTTTTACACTCACATTTTTGAGGTTGTTTTCCCGGGCTCCGGTTATCTCAATGTACTCTTCTGAACTAAAGCGGTCTTTCATGTTAATAGAATGGACGAAGGTAGGAAAATGTTGCAAATGTTGCAAATGTTCAAAGTGTTCAAAGTGTTCAAAGTGTTCTAAATGCTTGAAATACCTATGACAACAAAAACTAAGTTTTTGTTGTATATTTAAAATGAGATAAATACTAATTAATAATATTTCAAACATTTGAGCGCAGCGATAACACTTGAGCGCAGCGATAACACTTGAGCGCAGCGACAACACTTGAGCGAAGCGATACATTTGAGCGAAGCGATACATTTGAGCGAAGCGATACATTTGAGCGAAGCGACAACACTTGAGCGCAGCGATAACACTTGAGCGCAGCGATACATTTGAGCGAAGCGCAGCGAAGCGACAACATTTTCTTATTTTTGCAAAAAATAAGAACCATGTCTAAAGTAAAATACAGGAAAGAAAAAGATACCATGGGTATCGTCAACGTACCCGCCGATAAGTACTGGGGTGCCCAGACCCAAAGATCATCTGATAACTTTAAGATTGGGGGCCACAGGATGCCGGTGGAGATCATCCGCGCCTTTGCCATACTGAAAAAAGCGGCAGCTCTTACCAATGCAGAATTAAAGGTATTGGATCCTAAAAAAGCCAAACTCATAGGCCAGGTTTGTGATGAGATCCTGGAGGGCAAACTCGACGATCAGTTTCCATTGGTGGTATGGCAGACGGGTAGCGGTACACAATCCAATATGAACCTCAACGAAGTGATTGCCAACAGAGGACACGTGGTACAGGGAGGCAAGCTGATGGACGAGCAAAAGTACCTCCATCCCAATGACGATGTGAATAAGTCGCAGTCATCCAACGATACCTTCCCAACAGCCATGCACATTGCGGCTTATAAAGCAGTAGTAGAGGTAACCCTGCCCGGCATGCAAAAACTGAGAGATACCCTTAACGAGAAGGCCAAACAATACAAAAACGTGGTAAAGATTGGTCGTACCCACTTTATGGATGCTACCCCACTTACCCTGGGTCAGGAGCTGAGCGGCTATGTATCCCAGCTAGACCACTGTATGGTGGCGATCAAAAACACCTTAAAACATCTTTCTGAGCTGGCCCTCGGTGGTACAGCCGTAGGTACCGGCCTCAATACCCCCAAAGGTTACGACGTGTTGGTGGCCAAACACATTGCCAAACTCAGCGGCCACCCCTTTGTGACTGCCAAAAATAAGTTTGAAAGCCTGGCTACGCACGATGCCATTGTAGAGACCCACGGAGCCCTTAAAACCGCGGCTGTCGCACTCATGAAAATAGGCAACGACATCCGTATGTTGGCATCTGGTCCTAGGTGTGGCATTGGTGAGATCCTCATCCCTGAAAATGAGCCGGGTTCCTCCATTATGCCCGGCAAGGTCAATCCTACCCAGTCAGAGGCCCTTACCATGGCCATGGCCCAGGTGATGGGCAACGACGTAGCCATCAACATCGGCGGCATGAGTGGTCACTTTGAGCTCAACGTGTTTAAGCCCGTCATCATATACAACTTCCTGATGTCGGCCCGCCTCATCGGAGACGCCTGTATGAGTTTTGATGAGCACTGCGCCATAGGCATCGAAGCCAACCTGCCCCGCATCAAACAAAACCTCGACAACAGCCTCATGCTGGTTACCGCCTTAAATACCAAGATCGGTTACTACAAAGCCGCAGAGATTGCCAAAAAAGCCCACAAAGAAGGTCTGACCCTCAAACAAGCCGCCATGGCCCTGGGTTATGTGTCTGACAAAGACTTCGACAAGTGGGTCAAGGCCGAAGACATGATATAGAGGTAATCCTCAAAAAGTTCAATATTTTTTGATTCAATGGCATAGTTGCCTGATTCACAAAGTATTGCAGAATGAATAAAAAAATTATTTCGCTAAAAGTAGCATAGAAACCGTTTTTTTATATCTTTGCACCGCTGAAATAGCAAGGATTGGTAGTTCAGTTGGTTAGAATGCCGCCCTGTCACGGCGGAGGTCGCGGGTTCGAGTCCCGTCCAGTCCGCAAAAGGCTCTCATTACTGAGAGCCTTTTTTATTGTCCCTACATACCTACGGCATGTAGGGACAGGTCCTCTTTCATATTTCTTTATTGGTGATAATTTAGAAGTCTTAATATACAACATGGCCTTATGGCATGTTGAAATGGTTCATAATTTAAAATGTTGCAACAAATTGGCATTTTGTGGCGTTCTTTAAACACCGAAATTTTATGTTATGAATTACTATGTCTATATCATCCAAAGTCAGATTGACTTGACTTTTTACAAGGGCTTCTCTACTCAGCCTTTTATCCGTTTTCAGCAACACAACAATGGTGAGGCAGCTTTCACTTCTTCTAAAATCCCTTGGATTCCTGTTGCCCTCTTTTCTTTCTGTTCTAAAACCGAAGCCCTCATCTTTGAAAAGAAAATTAATAAGTACGATCATAAAAGGTTGATTGCTCTTGTCAATTCTGATAAAAACATCCTTGATTCTTTCCTTTCAAATAACGAAAATCTTCTTGGTTAGAATGCCTCCCTGTCATCCCTACATACCTACGGCATGTAGGGACGGGTTCGAGTCCCGTCCTTTATCCCTATATTCCTGAGGACGATAGGACGAAGGAATGTAGGGAAGTCCGCAAAAGGCTCTCATTACTGAGAGCCTTTTTTATTGTCCCTACATACCTACGGCATGTAGGGACAGGTCCTCTTTCATATTTCTTTATTGGTGATAATTTAGAAGTCTTAATATACAACATGGCCTTATGGCATGTTGAAATGGTTCATAATTTAAAATGTTGCAACAAATTGGCATTTTGTGGCGTTCTTTAAACACCGAAATTTTATGTTATGAATTACTATGTCTATATCATCCAAAGTCAGATTGACTTGACTTTTTACAAGGGCTTCTCTACTCAGCCTTTTATCCGTTTTCAGCAACACAACAATGGTGAGGCAGCTTTCACTTCTTCTAAAATCCCTTGGATTCCTGTTGCCCTCTTTTCTTTCTGTTCTAAAACCGAAGCCCTCATCTTTGAAAAGAAAATTAATAAGTACGATCATAAAAGGTTGATTGCTCTTGTCAATTCTGATAAAAACATCCTTGATTCTTTCCTTTCAAATAACGAAAATCTTCTTGGTTAGAATGCCTCCCTGTCATCCCTACATACCTACGGCATGTAGGGACGGGTTCGAGTCCCGTCCTTTATCCCTATATTCCTGAGGACGATAGGACGAAGGAATGTAGGGAAGTCCGCAAAAGGCTCTCATTACTGAGGGCCTTTTTTGTTTTTCCTCATTTTGTTACCCTACATAACCCATTATTGATCTATTTATAGATCATTTATATGTCATTTTAATCTTTTCATAGATCATTTCAATATTATTTTGATCTTTATATAGATCATTTTTGTATTTTTGTCATTAAAATATAGAAAAGTGGATTATTTACCCCTCATTCACCAACAATACCTAAAAAACTTAAAGTCAACCTTTAAGAGGGATTTATTGAATCAAATTGACTGGGAAAACAGGATGATTGGAATCACAGGTGCCAGGGGAGTAGGAAAGACAACATTGTTGCTACAACACATTTTCCAAACTTTTGGATATAGCAGCGAAGTTTTGTATTTGACCATGGATCACATACAGTTAAGTGGTGTGTCTTTATTGGAAGTTGCCACCTATCATACAGTCAGGGGAGGTACTCATCTTTTTATTGATGAGATTCATAAAAGTGATAACTGGAGCAGTGAGCTAAAAACAATATATGATTTGTATCCTGACCTAAAGATCATCTTTACCAGTTCTTCTATACTGGAAATATATAAAGGGCAGGCTGATCTGAGCAGAAGGGTTATATTGTACGATATGAATGGTTTATCATTCAGAGAGTTTTTACAAATTGAGGCCGGAAATAACCTGAATAGTTATACACTCAATGATATCATTGAGCATCATCAGGAAATAGTCCACAACATTTTAAACACAGACATCAAACCTTTGAAATATTTTAAAAATTATCTCAATTATGGGTACTATCCTTTTTATCTGGAGAATCTTTCTTCCTACCCAATAAAGTTATTAAATATCATCAATCTTTCATTGGAAGTAGATTTGGTGAGTATTAAAAAAGTTGATCCCGTAAGTGTGCCAAAGCTTAAAAAGTTGATCAGCATATTGGCTTCTTCAGTTCCTTTTCAGCCCAATATCAGCAAGCTTGCCGGAAGCATTGAAATAACCAGAAATACACTATTACTCTATTTGCAATATTTGAGTCAGGCCAAAATATTAACCCTGCTCCAAGATAACGGAAGCAGTTACAGCTACATAGCAAAACCGGATAAAGTATTGTTGCACAATACAAACCTCATTTCGTGCCTTCAACCCAATAGTGCCAACCTGGGCAGTATTAGGGAGACTTTTTTTGTAAACGCGGTATCTGCCTTATATCAAATTAATACCTCCCATCAAGGCGACTTTATAGTGGAAGATAAATACAAATTTGAAGTAGGCGGGGCCAGCAAAACAAACAAACAAGTGGCAGGATTAGAGGATGGTTACCTGGCTATAGATGATGTCGAAATAGGCAGTAAAAATAAAATTCCCCTTTGGTTGTTTGGGTTTTTAAGCTAATCTATTTATTGCGTTGCTGACCATATCACCTACCCCACACTATTCTGAAAATAACGAAATGATTGTCGTGATGCACGGCTTGTCACCATTCCAAGGTACGGTTAATTACCAGTACGCCGCCGATATAGCAATCCCAATTACTACTTACATCAATTACCCGGACTCACTACCCCATTATTCGTCAATACACCGTTTAATTGCAGACTACCTTTAAGCGTGCCATTGTTGGTGATGTTACCGGTAAAAGGTCCGTTGAGTACCAAGGTGGTGCCCGGTTGAATGATGACCACGGTATTGACATTGTTCATAGGTGGGATGCAGCCATTGAGCCAGTTGGATGGCTGTTGGGGATCGGTGCCGGGACCAATGAAGGTAAACTGATTGCCAGCACAGGTTTGTCCGGTTACGGCAAAATCGTAGGGAGTAGCTGTGCAACCATTGTAGTAAACCCTAATCACGGCATTGTGTACACCTCCGCTGGTGGGGTTGTACGTCACCACAAAGTCTTCTGTACCACTTTGGGCTAGATTGGCTGGTACTGAGCTTAACACAAACTCAGTTGCAGAAGAAGTTACAGAGTCTATGCTGATGGCAATGGCGTTGTTGGTTAATTCAAAGGTTTGAGGTGTGGATGAATTGATGTTCTGCACGCCAAAATCAGTGCCATCGGCTACCGATGGTAGGAGGTCTCCTCTTGATATGGGAATACTATTGCCTGATAATGAAAAACTAGGTGCGGATACGGTGGCAGAAAGGGTGGATGTGCATCCACTAACATCCGTCACGGTGACAGTGTAAGTGCCCGATACAAGATTAAACAAGTCTTGGGTGGAGGCACCATTACTCCAGCTGTAAATATAGCCCGGTGTGCCTCCGCTTACCGTAAGATTGATAGAAGCAGTACTGCCATTGATGCACACAGCGGGTGCATTCATTGTGGAAAGTGACAATGGTGAGCCCGGCTGAGAAATGCTACCGGAAGTATTGGCTGTACAGCCATTGGCATCGGTTACGGTTACACCATAAGTGCCGGATGCCACCATGTTAAGTGTATTTGTATTGGAAGGCGAATTGTTGACCGTCGTTCCATTTGACCATACATAATTGTAATTGGCAGTGCCATTGCTGGCTGTTACGGTAATACTACCCGTGCTTTGCCCAAAACAAGCTACCGGAATGGTGCTGCTAATGGTGGCTGCCAGCGGCGATGCCGAACCGGAACCTTCTATTACAAAATCATACGGGTTCTCGTTGGCATCATTGTTGGCAATTTGAAGGGTGGTACTTCTCAATCCAATGGCTGATGGATTAAAAGTAACCTGAAAACTGGTGCTATTGCCGGGTGTTACTGTTCCGGCAGGACCCGATGTCAGCGAAAAGTCAGAAGCTTGTCCGCCATTGAAGGTCACACTGGATACGGTAAGATTGGAGTTTCCCGTGTTTTGAATTACAAAGGTTTTTGTGATCGTACCATTGCAAGCCGGCACTGAACCAAAGCTGGTATTATCATTGGTGGCTGGCATGTTGTCGCCATCATTGATGGTCAAACCATTGCCTTGAACATTGATTTCAGGAGCAGAGGCTAGGTTTAAAAGCGTTAGCCCCAGCGGAGTTAAAAGAAAACCATTCGTTCCTCCACAATTGCCTGAAATATTGGCCAAAACTCGATAAGTGCCCGTTACAGGTGCCACAAAATCAAACTGTGGATCATCTCCACAAAAGTCGTCATTGAAGCCAACCAGGCTATTATTGGTCTGATTGTACACGGTAATTAAGCTATTGTATGGAGGTGCGGGTGTGCCCCCGGCAAAACCGCAAAAGTCGACCCTATAGGTATTACCACCCGTCAATACAATGTCCTGGTATTCGCCCGCCAGCAGGTCGCATATAAACATCCTGTTATTTAAAGTTAATCCTGAAGCGTTGTAAGATGAACAGAAAAAATTGGGATTGGTATTCGGACAAGCAGTGGGCACAGCTGTGCCTTTGACTTCAATGAGGTCAATAGCCAACTCTTCAGTACCTCCCACCTGGTCAAAGTCCAGTTTTAAAATCATATTGGATCCTGAAAAAGGGATGTTAAAAGTATATTTGGTGAAGTTCACCACATCGCAATCAGTTTGAACATCGTTCGCATTAAAAACATTGTCGAGATTACTATCTATTCCCAATCTTGCGCCCACAACAGGTGTGCCTTTACCCATAAACCTGCCCACTGTGCTATAGGAGGCACCTCCATTTAAACTTACTTGAATATTAATGGAATCTGACTCTTCCCACCGGATATTATTGTTGTTGGATGTGGCAAGGTATAGCGATACTTCGAGGTTGTTGTATCCATTGATATTGATTGAATTAAAAACGATGGAACCAGGAGGCTTTGAAAGAGGCATGGGAGTATTGCTCCTGATATCCTCACTCGCCCAGAAAAAAGAACCTTGCAGGTTGGTCAATGAACTACCAAATAGTTGTGTACAACTAGGTGGCGTTACAGGATTTGTGTTGGTCCTAAAGAAAAAATCGCTGTTGGTACAATCCACGTAGGTATTGCTGGTATACCTGCTACCTTCTCCATCGGTTTCAAAACTTTCGGAAAGTAGAGTAACCTGACAATTGGCAAAAACCATAAACATACCTAATAAAGAAGTTAAAAAGAATACTTTCATGTTACACAGTTTGACAAAGCCGGAAAAATCAATTATTTCTTTGATTGTCAGAGTGGTAATTGTATAATGGCGCTAAATGAGTGTATAAACGGTTGAATAAAATCCATTTTTGGTTATAAGGTAATTGAGTCAGGATTGTGAATCAATTATCCATTAATCACAGTTTAAAGTGACTTCTTTTTCATCTTCACATAAATCTTCAAAAAGAGGAAATGGGGTACCTAAAACAAAGATAGCCTTAGCATCCACCAATCGGCCTAATTAATCTTGTTCCTCAACGGGATGGAATTTTGACTTTGAATTGGGCATTTTTGAGATCGTTTTACCGGCTATTGGCATTCACTCTTTCAATAAGTTTTAAAACCAGTATTGCAAATTATTTCATTAGGCTGTCATATTCTATGCCTTTTCACGTTGCGGCTACTGTCATTCAACCTTTCAAATATGACCCCAATATTTTGCATTTCCGATTATAATCTGGATTGCCTTTGTGTCCAAAAAGCACCGCTATACAGGTCGCAATCGCAGTCAAAAAATAATTTTTGAAAACTTTAACATCTTGGTAAAGTTTGTGAAAGAAAGCAA
>CALMSX010000083.1 GCA_937872515.1 uncultured Bacteroidota bacterium | reverse complement strand
AATATGGTTTATAATTTTAACTAGCAAGTTGTCTTAAAAATGGGGGGAACTTAAAAGATTGGTATATCAATGTGATGTAAAAAATAAGTTTGATAAGTTGTACTGGTACACTTCCACAGATAATTTGGATCCATTTGATAAAGTAGAAAGAATCTGGAATGCTTCTTTAAAAGTCAATGGCAGAAATACAGGGATTGAAAGACATTTTACTTTGGATGTTGATCACTTAGGTGCCAATGGAGGAGTGCTTGTAGAAGGGGAAACTTATCATTATGCAATCATTTCTTATTACGCAAATAGATGGAAACCATTCGACCCCTATTTAGAAACGGGACAAACAAAGGAGTACAGAAGGTCACATGTGCAGTATCATTCCATTACTATACCTCGCAAATCGGGAGAAAAAAAAGTGGAAGCTAAGTGTCTGGAAGGGAAAATTCAACTTTTTGGAGATGTAGAAAAATTGGATCAATTAACAGTATGGGATATTGATGGCAAACAAATTTGGAATGGTAACCCTTCCGAAACGCAATTACCTTTATTGAGCAGGCCTAAGCTTTACCTTTTGTCGTGGACAACAGAACCTTTTGGTTGGCAATCACAGAAGCTTTTTTGTCATTAACCTAATAAAAAAAGCCCATGCACAAGTGCACAGGCTTTTTTATTGATAGAAAGAAATTACATCATTCCACCCATTCCGCCTCCTGGCATAGCTGGTGGATGTCCTGCATTTTCCTCTTTTTTCTCAGAAATAACACATTCTGTTGTCAATACCATGCTGGCAATGGAGCCGGCATTGCTGACAGCCACTCTTGTTACTTTAGTAGGGTCAATAACTCCGGCTTTTTTCAAATCCTCATAAATGCCTGTTCTGGCGTTGAAGCCTTTGGCACCTTTTGATTTGTAAACCTCCTGGAAAACCACTGAACCATCTACACCTGCATTTTCAGCAATGATTCGAAGAGGAGATTCCAATGCTTTTTTCACAATTTGAACTCCCATGTCTTCGTCCTCGTTGATGCCTTTCACCTTGTCTACTGCGTACATGGCTTTTACCAATGCAACGCCACCGCCGCTTACAATTCCTTCTTCAACGGCAGCACGTGTAGCATGTAAAGCATCGTCAACCCGGTCTTTTTTCTCTTTCATTTCTACTTCTGTAGCTGCTCCAACATAAAGTACGGCAACCCCACCGGCCAACTTAGCCAGTCTCTCCTGAAGTTTTTCTCTGTCGTAGTCAGAAGTGGTCGTTTCGATCTGCGCTTTGATCTGGTTGATTCTGGCTTCGATGTCTTTTTTCTTGCCTTTTCCGTTTACTACGGTTGTATTGTCTTTGTCAACCGTGATTTTTTCTGCCTGACCCAGGTCACTGAGTTGTACGTTTTCCAACTTATAACCTTTTTCATCAGAGATAACGGTACCGCCGGTCAATACTGCGATGTCTTCGAGCATAGCCTTTCTTCTATCTCCAAATCCAGGAGCTTTCACAGCTACTACCTTCAAACCTGCTCTCAATCTGTTAACAACCAAAACACCTAAGGCCTGGCTATCTACATCTTCTGCAATGATCAACAACGGACGACCTGACTGAGCTGATTTTTCTAGTACAGGAACAATTTCCTGAACGTTTGAAATCTTTTTGTCGTGGATCAGAATCAACGGACTATCATATTCTGTAGTCATGTTTTCAGTGTTGGTGATGAAGTACGGAGAAAGGTAGCCTCTATCAAACTGCATTCCTACAACTTCATCCACATAAGTATCTGTTCCCTTTGCTTCTTCGACGGTGATTACGCCATCTTTGGTCACTCTTTTCATGGCATCAGCAATCAAAGTACCAATTTCTTCGTCGTTATTGGCTGAAATAGCTGCTACCTGTTGGATTTTTTTGAAATCGTTTCCGATTACCTCACTTTGTTTTTTCAAATCGGCAATGACAGCATCTACTGCTTTGTCAATGCCTCTTTTGAGATCCATTGGGTTGGCTCCGGCTGCAACATATTTCATACCGGCAGTTACCATTGCCTGTGCCAAAACGGTTGCTGTGGTAGTACCATCACCTGCAGCATCGGCTGTTTTAGATGCCACTTCTTTTACCATTTGAGCACCCATATTTTCAATGGCATTTTCGAGTTCAATTTCTTTGGCCACTGTAACTCCATCCTTGGTAATGGTTGGGGCACCAAAACTCTTTTGAATTACAACGTTTCTTCCCTTAGGTCCTAAGGTTACTTTTACTGCATTGGCCAGAGCGTCAATACCTTTTTTTAAGCTGGCGCGTGCTTCCGAATTAAAACTAATTTCTTTAGCCATAATATTTCTATTGTTTAGTGGTGTTTTTAAGTGATTTGGATGATTAAATTATTACAAGAATGTCGTCTTCTCTCATGATGAGATAATCGTCGCCCTTGTAGCTGATTTCCTGCCCTGCATATTTGCCATACAAAACAGTATCGCCTTTTTTAACGGTCATTTTGTGGTTTTCTTTGCCTGGTCCTACGGCAATCACGGTTCCACGCTGTGGTTTTTCCTTCGCATTGTCTGGAATGATGATGCCCCCAGACGTTTTTTCATCGGCTGGAGCTGGTTTAATAACAACTCTGTCGTTGATTGGCTTCATAACTAGTATTTTTTAGTTTTAAAATTTTTAGGTGAATTTTCACCTATTTACCACACGAAATGTGCCATTTCGATTTTTCTGACATTATAACAGAATAAAAATTGGAAATGAAAAATTAGGGGTACAATCTGTCAATTCGATTGTCAAAATGTCACTTAATCAGAAATGGTATTAGCCCCTTGATATATAAGCTCCCCAAAATTGGTTATGGTCGAACCAGTGCCCTGACCCATTTTGGGATCAATAATATCAACATCGTGGACCGTCAATTTGCCATTATTGGTGAAAATTCGGCTTTGGCTGATGGAATTAATGGGTGCCTGTAGATTTATGTTTTTGATATACAATGACTTATTCTGCTGTATCACAAATGCAGATCCAACAATGGGGGCAACAATGGTGAATTCCTGATTGGGGGATCTGACTACATTGATGTTTTTATCTATTAAAATAGAAGTTAGCAATTGGATTGTTTTACCGGAGAGGCTGTCTTCTACCAGTATATATTCATTCTCCCGGGCACAAAAGACCGCTTTCCTCAAGCTGCCAAATCCGCTATCCGCAGGATTAAGTACTCCGTCACCAGGGATCCAACCGTTAAAATTACCTTTGTAACGTTGAATGGGGCTGCCAATGGTAAAGCCGTTCGAAAAGTCACCACCCCCCATTCCAGGTGCAGCCGCAGGAGGATCAATTCCATTTTGAAACAGCCGAATGCCGCTTTTACATCCACTTTGCGGTACTTGTATGGAAAGCGAAAAGAGTTTAAGGGTGTCACCCGCTGTTATATTGTTGTAATGGCTGGCAGGAACCAGAGATGGAGCAATACCGTAGAAATCAGAATTGGGTTGAGCCGCAGGGTGCAAAATCTGGTTAGCCAGTGACCAAAGGCATGGCACTGTACCCCCATAATTCTGATTGTTTTGAAGGGGAAGATAGGTTTGTGGTAGGGTAACGACACTACCCGTAGGTACCACCACAGAAAATTGCGAAGACATCTGGGTGCGATGTTGTGTTGAAGCTGCGGTTCCTGACACAATAACCACATAACAGTCGTACAATTCAGTTGATTCGTTGAATTTTACCATGTATTTAACTTCCGTAACCTGGCATCTAGCTGCGGGTGAAGAAATTAAAAAAATGATAAAACAAAGAAATAGGGAAAATACTGATTTGCTATTCATACAGGTTATTGTGCTATGATTATCTTTACAAACTTACTTGACAAGCAAAAGAAATAGAATTTGAATTCCAGCATAAGACAAACAAAAATTGCGACTACCCTTATTCAAAGAATGAGTGTCTTTGTAATTATTTTTTTTAGCTTCAGTTTAATGCTTGAATCTCAAATTGTTAGATCAAATTTGCCGATAGTTGTAGTTGAAGCTAAAGGAAATTCGATCAATGATTATGAAAAAATTACGATTGATTTAAAGATAATTGATCCGCCTTCCTACTACCAGACAAACCAGGATCAAGCCAATGTTTATGCTGGCAAGGCCGGAATAGAACTCAGGGGTTCCAGTTCTCAGAGTTTTCCCAAAAAAGCGTACTCATTTGAAACCCGGTTCGAAAATGGGGAGGATAAAGATGTTTCCTTATTCGGGTGGCCTGAAGATGCTGACTACATCCTTTACCCATCGTATCATGAAAAGAGTCTGATGCACAATGTTTTGGCGATGGAAATTTACAGAGCCATGGGATTTTATGCCAGCCGAACGCGATTTGTGGAACTCATCATTGACAATAGCTACCAGGGAGTATATGTGGTGATGGAAAAAATTAAGAGAGGAGAAGGTAGAGTGGACATATCAAAACTGGAACCGGAGGAGGTGACCGGAGATGACTTGACGGGCGGATACATTGTAAAAATTGACAAACAAACAGGAACCCAAAATGGAGGTTGGTTGAGCAACTATTATTCTTTGTCTTCTCAACCCAAAGGTATTTATTTTCAATACCACTATCCGGAAGGGGCACCCCCTCAGCAAAGAAGTTACATAAAAGACTACGTTTCAAGCTTTGAAAGTGCTTTAAAATCACCCTTGTTTAAAGACCCCCAAAATGGATATAGAAAATGGATCGATCTTGAAAGTTTCATTTATTATTGGATCTTAAATGAAGTAAGTCGAAATGTAGACGGCTACCGATTGTCCACATTTTTATATAAGGATAAAGATAGCAAGGGCGGCAAATTAACCATCGGGCCCCCTTGGGATTATGACATCAGTTTCGGAAATGCTGATTATTGCCAGGGCCAAAGTTATCAGGGCTTTTCCTGGAATTTTAACACCATTTGCCCTGAAGATGGATTCCACCTGCCTTTTTGGTGGGACAAGTTTTTACAAGACAGTTTTTTTGTTGATAGTTTATCAAGGACATATGATTTTCACCGGAAGCATGGAAAACTGAGTGAGGAATTCCTTTTTGGACTGATAGATTCAATGAAAATGGAATTAGAGGAGGCCCAGGTTCGGAATTTCAACAAGTGGAATATACTGGGACAATACGTGTGGCCCAACCCTTATCCCATACCTTCAAGTTGGCAAGGAGAGGTTCAGGAGCTAAAAAACTGGTTGTCAAATCGATTGGCATGGCTGGATAACAACATTCCCAGGAATAAAACCCCGATCAAGGAAGTAAAGGAGGTCAACATTTTATTGTTTCAAAATGAAGGAGAAAGAAACCATAGCCTAAAAATTGAACAACCCTATCCCAATAAACTGAAATGCAGGCTAATAGATTTAAATGGAAGAATTTTGGACCAGGCAGAAACCTGGCTGGACGACACTGAAATTGAAATTAATCTTGATGACGTATTTCCGCCTCATCAACTTCCTGTTGGCCTTATTTTCCTGGAAGTAGAGATAGGGTCGTATAAAAAAATACATAAGCTCCTTCAACATAGATGATTTTATTACCCAGGATACCCGTAGCGCTAATTCATTAAAATTTTATACTTTTGCACCACTGGCCTCGTAGTTCAACTGGATAGAATATCAGATTTCGGCTCTGAGGGTTGAGGGTTCAAATCCTTCCGAGGTCACCAATAAATGTTTGGAGCAAAAGCCCCATCCTCACAGCGTCGAAAGCTTGCTTTCGAAAGCAGTGAGGATGGGGCTTTGAAGTTTTACGCCAGTAAAACTTGCCAAACATTGTGACTTGGGATCGAGAAAGGATCATCCGAGCAGGACCTGAAGGGTCAGGCGAGGATAATCCTTCAAGGGGAAGTGAAAGCTACTGGAAAGATAATCCGAGCAGGACCTGAAGGGTCAGGCGAGGATGATCCTTCAAGGGGGAGGAAAATTACTTGCCAAACATTTTGACTTGGGATCGAGAAAGGATCATCCGATTGGGAGGATAGTTTAGATCCACTTTTAAATTCTTCGCCCCAATTTTAGCGACTGAAAGCACAAAAAATATTTTATATTTCGAAAAAAAGCATGAATACCGGTTCCAGACTGAGTCATTTAACATGTTTGTCATGTGGTGGAGAATATGATGCACATATTCTGAACAATTATTGCCAGCAATGCTCGCAGCCGTTGGTAGCAAGGTACAATTTGAATAACCAGATCAAAAGACCGGTCTGGTCGACAATGTCCAGATCGGGGATGTGGGAATGGAAGGAATTTCTACCGGTATTTCGTTCCGAAAACATCATTTCATTAGGGGAAGGAATGACAGAAGTGCGCTCTTTGTCTGGATGGGCTAAGGGCATTGGATTGGGTAGGCCTTTGCTGATGAAAGATGAATCCACCAATCCCACAGGGTCATTTAAGGCGCGTGGCATGTCAGCTGCAGTTAGTAAAGCTGTAGAATTGGGTGTAAGGCATTTTTGCACCCCTACAGCAGGCAATGCAGGAAGTGCTTTAGCAGCATACGCAGCCCTTGCAGGAACTAAAGCGTCTGTGTTTATGCCTAAACAAACACCAAAGATGTTTTCATTTGACGTTTCTTTGATGGATGCAGATGTTTATATGGTTGAAGGTACCATTAGAGATGCCGGACTTCTTATGGCAGAAAAAAACAAAGAGTGGGGGGCATGGGATGTGTCTACCTTAAAGGAGCCTTATCGCCTGGAAGGGAAAAAAACGATGGGCTACGAATTGGCTGTCCAATTAAATTTTAAATTACCCGATGTTATTTTTTATCCAACCGGAGGTGGTACAGGATTGATAGGCATTTGGAAAGCTTTCAAAGAAATGCAGGCTATGGGTTGGATAGATGAGATACCAACCCGAATGGTGGCAGTTCAAATGGAAGGGTGTGCCCCGATAGTAAAAGCATGGCAGCAGGGATCCGATAGTTCTGAGGTGTGGAATGAGCCAGCTGAAACCGCTGCCAATGGCCTGAGGGTTCCAAAGGCATTTGGAGACAAGCTAATTTTGACGACCCTACAAGAAAGTAAGGGTTTTGCCATTTCTGTTTCTGAATCTGAAATGCTGACAGAATTGAAGTCATTTGCTATCGTGGAAGGGCACTTTGTATCACCCGAAGGAGCTGCATGTCTGGCGGCCATAAAAAAGAGTAAATCGGACGGCGATTTGGATGATTCCTGGGATATTGCTTTCATCCAAACAGGGAACGGTTATAAGTATGCAGAAAATTTATGGGCATAAAAAAAAGCAAGTCTTTGTGACTTGCTTTTTTTCTCATCTTTTTTTTGATTAAGCCTCTTTTAAAAGGCTATTACCAAAAAAAATCAGAATCATGAGGGTGATTCCAAATATGATCATAGGGATAAATTTCTCTAAAGGTAATCGGATTGTACACACCTGTCAAGGAGTGATTTTTTCAAAATAGTCAAATTTTATTGATTTTTAAAAATTATAATCTATAAATTAAAGATATACAGTTTAAAACATATAACGAATTATATTTATATAATAAAACTTTAACATTTTAGCGCTAATTTATTTTTATGAATGAACAATTGTCGCAACAAATGATTTATTCTACAATTAAAATCACTAACAATTTAACATCATGACAAAGCTACGTTTAGCCATTGTTGCCCTTGCCTGTTTATTTATTTCAGGTGTAAGTGCACAAATTTCAACCCCTGCTGCGAGTCCTTCATGCAAAATCGAGCAGAAAGTAGGTCTTACGGATATTAAAGTCGAGTATTCTCGCCCAAGTGCCAAAGGAAGAAAAATATTTGGTGCAGATGCCGTAGTATCATTTGGTAATTTCTGGAGAACAGGTGCCAATAGTGTAACCAAAGTCAGTTTTTCTGAAGATGTTTCAGTAGAAGGCATGGCTGTGAAAAAAGGTGACTATGGTCTTTTAACCAAACCAGGTGCAGACAGCTGGGCTGTCAATTTTTACAAATATGATGGTGGCAACTGGTCTGCCTACATTGAAAAGACACCAGATGTTTCTGTAATGGTAAAACCTGTAATGTTGAGCCAGCAGGTAGAAACATTTACAATCGATTTCAACAATATTGAGACCTCACAAGCAACTATGACCTTGAGTTGGGAAAAAACTTTGGTTCCGGTTAAGATTGGGGTTGAAGTTGACAAAGTTGTTATGGCCAATATAGAAAAAGTGATGGCAGGTCCAAGTACCAATGACTACTACAATGCTGCTTCCTATTACCATGATTCAGGCAAAGACCTGGAACAGGCTTTGGAATGGGTAAAAAAAGCCAATAACGTTAGCAGTCCGAAATTTTGGCAAGTCAGAAAAGAGGCTTTAATCCTCGCTGACCTTGGAAGGTACAAGGAAGCTATTGCAGCAGCAAAACTATCAAAAGAACTGGCTTCTGCTGCCGGTAATGACGAGTACGTAAAGATGAATGAAGTTTCTATCGCAGCTTGGATGAAGAAGTAGTTTCTTTGTCTTTGAAAAGATAGCGGCCACAGATGGAATGTCTGTGGCCGTTTTTTTTTAAAGCTGAATTTTAAGTTGAAATTTTACTTCTAACTCCTTTGGATTGACATGGGTTGCGTTTTTTTCAGGATAAAATCGATCATTGAATTGATAACTTGTTTGAGCAATTCTAAATTCTGCGGTTATTGCTTTTAAGATCTTGTACCTGACATTGATATAGGCACGTCGGCCAATTCCAGACAAATAGGGAAGAGCAGATTCATATAATAGGTCATTTTCATAAGCATAAATCCTTGAATTGTAACCATCCGTTTGGAAGATAGCCATTCTTGCCGTTAGGGATAAAGGTGAAGACTTAGGATGGTAAATAATATCCTGGTACAGCAAATGTCCTTTTTCTAAGGAGCTTGTCTGTTTAACTATATTCATTTCAGCCCTGGTTCTCAGCTCCAAAAATGGATGAACCTGCCATGAAGAATGCAATCTGATTTTATGCCTGTGTCTGATGGATAATCCCTCAATTTTGTCCAGTGTGGTATTTTCGTTGACTTCCTTGGTTTCCAGAAAATATTGTAAATACATGTTGAATTTTCTTTTCAGGGTGTGTTCTACTCTAACCAGCAACTCTTTTCCTTTAGACGGGGCATCTATTTGATATTTCAACCAGGGAAATTGCCAAAAGTCAAGATAAGCAGCAATTTTCCATTTGTGGGCAGGTCTCCATTCCGCACCCAAATAGATCCCTTTTTCGGCTTGTGGCTTGGAAGATTCTCCCAAGGCATTGCCATCAATGGCGACATAGTTCAGACCATAATTTCGGTAGTGAAGACATAAATCAATTGTCTTATCAAGTGACATTAAAACACCGCTTGTAACCGCCCATCCAGTTTTGTAACTTCTTGCGACCTCGCCAAAAGTGGAAAAATTTTTGAAAGACCATTTCCAATCTATGCTTGTAAGGTGATTGTTTTTTCCCTGAAAATTATACAATTCGTATTTATCATTTCCTTTGGCAATAGCATTGCTGTAAAAGTAGGAAAGATGGTTAATGCTTAAGGTCGCTCTTTGATGTACCCACTGCCATTGAAAGCCAACATTTTTTTGATTGGCATTTTGTTTGTTTTCCAACTCATTCAAAGTTCTATGATATCCGCTTTTTACAATCGAAACAATTTCAATTTGAGTTGAATCCTGGATATTGGAAGAGAGATGGGCATCAATATCTTTAAAGGAAAATAACCATGCCATTTTAAAAAAAGGAGAAATATTGATAACATTGGCAATTCCTCTGAAATAGCCTGTTTCATTCACTGAAGTGTAGGGTCTGAATACGGCACCCTGCTTTCTGATGTGCATCACCAGGGAGGATTTACCAGCACCAAATCCGTTGTGCACAATCAAACCCTGGCCAAAGCTGGGGACATAGTCTCCGATAATCAATTCATTGATCCATTTCCATTTGCGCTTGAGCTGTAAATAGCAACTAAAGTAGTCAGCCCACTTCCTTTTTTTATCCCATACTATTGGCTCTCCGGCATCTGTTTCTGCAACAAAACCAGCCTTAAAAACACTGGAACCCTCCCACTTGTATCGTGTTACCCAATGGGACGGCGACCCTAACAAACTAGTGTCAACATCAGAAGATGGGAGTTTTGATTTTAGTTTCCATTTGATATAAAAAATGTGGCTTCCTTCTTTTAATGATTGTTTTGTAAAGAAGGATGGTTCATGGCGTTTTACCATTAAAAAGGGTCTTAACATCTGGATGGTATTTTCATCCAGAGACGGTATGGTTTGTAACTCCTCCAAGCATAAAAAATCTCCTGCACTGATGGAATGCGAAAGCAGTTCATTTTTTTGTAAATCTGTTAGGAAAAAAAAGTTGTCTAAATCGTGTTCACTTAAATCATTGAGATCTAATGGGGTTTTTTTATATTCTTCCAGCGCGGTCAGATAACTCAAAAAATCTTCTTCTTCATTGCCTGTATTTTCGAACCAGGCATCAAATACAGTTTCGATGTTTGCATCAATGGAAGTTTGGGATAGGGCAGAGGAGTTAATACCTATATACAGGTACAATTGGCAAGCTGCCAATAGCAATCTCGGGGACATTTTTCAAAGCGTTTGTTCTTTGCAAAATTATGAGATTATTTTATATGCTGCCAATTTTTTATTACTTCATAAAGTCTGGCCATAGGCAGGCCCATTATATTGGAAAAAGTTCCGTGGATCCACTCCACTTTGCAAAGTCCAATCCAATCCTGAATGCCATAGGCACCGGCCTTGTCAAAAGGTTTGAAGTTTTCAAGGTAGTAATGGATCTCTTCTGCTTCCAGGTGGGCAAATTTGATATCTGATTTTTCAGTAAAGGAAACCGTCGAATTTGGGTCCGCCACACAAACACCGGTATAAACCTGGTGCACATTTCCAGAAAGAGCAGAAAGGATCTCAAAGGCATCTTCATAGGAAGATGGTTTTCCATAGACATTTCCATTGAGCACTACGATGGAATCAGAGGTGATGACCAAACTTTGATCTTTAGCCATAGGAAGGCAAGGCTGCGCCTTTTTTATAGCTAAAAATTCAGCTATTTCATTTTCTTTTAAGGTGTCAGGATAATCTTCCGGAACATCAAAAGAAATCACTTCAACATCAAAGCCTGCGTCTTCCAGGATTTGTTTTCTTCTTGGAGATTTAGAACCAAGGATGATTTTTTTATTGTGCAATTCCATATGTTTTAACAATGGGGCTAAAAAGTAATAAATAGATCATACCTGTAAAGAGGATGAGTTTTAAAAAATTAGCTGTCTTGTGAAAATCTGCCTTCTCTCTTCCATTGCTCAGTTTGATGGCTGCCTTTACCATTGGTGCCACCACAAATACAAAGGCAAAGATACTTTGGTGGAAGGTATGAGGATATACCCATTGAAATGCTATCACCGCAATTATTGATGTGGCCAGGCAAAAATGGATCCATTTTTTGGTAGTTTCAATACCCCTGGAGATGGGCAATGAGATAGAGTTAATGACTTTGTCACCCTCAATATCCTCAATGTCTTTCACCCACTCCCTTGCCAGATTTACTAAAAAAGAGAAGCAGGCAAATCCAAACAATAAGTGAAGCAAGTCGGCATTCTCATCTTTCATTAACTGATGTCTTTCTGCTATGATCAGAATCAGGGTAACAAATGAAGTCATAAAAGCGACTACCAGATTGCCTTTGACACCAGACTTTTTAAGGGTTCTGGCATAAAGCCAAAGGAGCCAAATGCTAAGTGGGTAGAGGGTAAGCAAAGGAAGATTGTGGGTTTCTATGGCCAGATATATGGCAATGATCATGCCCAGGCAAATCCAAAAATAATAATATCTCCATGCCTTTGGGATTTCAATTTGTCTGGGTATATAACTTTTTTCAGGTTTGTTGATTTGATCGGATGCCACATCGTAGAGGTCATTGATTAGATATCCGCTCCCGGCTATAATAGCGGTACAAAGAGTCAAAAGCCCAAATTGAATGGGAGAAAGTGCCGCTTGTGAAAGTTGAGGAGACAGCACAAGATAATAGATGATAGATTGCGTCAATACAACGATCGCCAGATTAAGGGGTCTTAAGATTTGAACATAAGCCATCATGATTGATGGATTTTTAAACTTAACATTTACCCAAGATCCAGTGGGTCAGCAATCTTACGCCATAGGCAGTTGCACTCCGGGATTTTAAATATTCGGAGTCGGTAAAACTGACTCCGGCAATATCAAGATGCGCCCATGCTGTATGGTTTTCAGTAAAGGCTTCTAAAAACTTCGCAGCAGTAATTGCGCCGGCTATGGGTAAACTACTCAGGTTTTTGATATCGGCCATATCACTTTGCATTTGTGACTTGTAGTCATCCCACAAAGGCAGTCGCCAGTTTTTTTCTCCTGTGATTCTTCCGGATTGGTATAATTCTGCAGCCAATTCTTCATTTTGTGTAAATAAGCCTGCAGCGGTATAACCCAAGGTGGCTATACAACTGCCAGTCAATGTGGCAAGGTCGATTAAATAATCAGGGCTAAAATTTTTAGTCATATAAGATATACCATCTGCTAAAACCAATCGGCCTTCAGCATCCGTATCTATTACTTCGATGGTTTTACCACTGTAACTTTGAATAATATCGCCAGGACGGTATGCTTTTGAACCCACTGCATTTTCAGCAGCCGGCACAATTCCAATCAAATGGATCGGTAATTTCAACTCAGCTGCTGCCTGCATTACTCCGATCACAGCAGCTGCTCCTGCCATATCGCTTTTCATGTAATGCATATTAGTGGGATTTTTTAATGAAATTCCCCCGGTGTCAAAGGTAATGCCTTTACCTACCAGCCCAATTTTAGCGACTGGTTTTTTAGCTGCCTTGTATTCCATGATAATAAAAGCAGGTTCATTCTCACTTCCCTTTCCCACTTCATGTAAGGCATGTAGCCTGGTTTTTTGAAGAGCAGCTCCTTTAATTACTTTTACATCAAAGCCATGTGCCTGTCCGGCTGATTTGACATATTCAGACAAATAAAGCGGAGTTTTATAGTTGGGAGGCATGTTGACCAAATCCATGGCTGAAAAACAAGCTTTGGCGATGGAAACCGCTTTTTGGAGAATTTTTTTTGCGAAGACCTGAGGTGCGTAAATATCAATCGCCTTGATTTCACTATCCTGTTTATCTTTTTTAATGGATTTGAGTTGATATCCTGACATGAGCAAGCCAATCATGCAAACCTCGAGTTGTTCTTCGGAAAAAAGGTCGGCTTTTACCACCATTTTGCCCCCAACCTTCAGGTTTTGGAATACAACCTTACGAAAAGGTTGAATCAGCTGTTCAGCACCATTTCTTTTACCTAAACCCAGCAACCACCTTTTTTTTTCAAACCCGGGGTGGATCAAGGTATTGATTTCTCCAATCTCCGCTTTGAATTCACTGGGTTGGGCCAGTCCTGTCCATTTTTTATATTCAAAATGTGAAAGATCGTTTTCAAAAACAGGTAAAACCCAATGATGGTTTTCTGTAATTTTTTGAGTTATGTTGATTTTATGCATTGATTTCAGTTTGAATACAACCAGGTTAACGCTTTAGGAAATTCTTGCCCCCAAAAATATTCCTGATGCGTCCCTTCCGGGTTGTAACTTTCCATAATTTCGATTTGTCCGGTCATTTTTTCTCTGCTTTTTAAAATAGACCCTAAAAAATCCATAGATGGCTTTAAAGAATGACTTTCCTGGCCCCCTGAATAAAGATAGATTTTTGTGGATCCAAATGGATTAAAATGAGTAGCTTGTTTAAATACTTGTTCTGAAATCCAGATACTAGGGCTGAATATCATAAGATTTCCGAAAACTTCGTTAAAATTAAAACCTGCATAGAGGCTAATCAAACCTCCCATTGAACTCCCACCGATTCCTGTGTGCTCCCTTCCTGTTTTTACCCTGAAGTTTTTATCAATATGTGGTTTTAAATCTTCCATCATAAACTGCAGGTACTGTTCCCCTTTTTTTTCTGTGAATTTGGGATTGTCATAAGGAAGGTATTCTGCAATGCGCTCCTTACCACCGTGATCTATGGCAATGACTATAACTTCAATTCCCAAATCTGCTAACACAGCCAACTGTTTGTCGACCCCCCAATTGCCAAATGGAGCATGGTCATCGAATAAGTTCTGCCCGTCGTGTAAGTACAAAACTGGATATGTTTTATTGCTTGTAGCATAGTTGTGGGGTAATAATGCTGCAACTCTTCTTCTCCGGTTAAGGTGTGGAATCAGGTAGTCCTCATCGATCACATTGATCAGAGGTTTCTTAAAACTCGGTGGGTTCATTGACCAAAGATAAGAATATTGTGTTTTTTCAAAAAGAATGACGTTTATTATTCCAAGTCCCTTGGTGTGGAACTCCTGAAAATAAAGTCAAAAAGTAGTTTTATAGTGCTGATAATCAGGTGTATGTGTCATAAATGAAGGTTCTTGTACATATTATGTGTATGTTAACATTCTTTCTAATCGCTAATGATTATTTTTGCATAAATAAAAATTATCATATGAGTATTACATCCCTGGTACTGAATATTGGAATTGTGGCCGCCATTTTAACCCTTGCCATAGCATTCTTGCTCAAACTTCATAAATCCTATCTCATGACCTTTTTTCAGTCGTTTTGTGGGGTTTTGTTCATTTTTTCCGGTTGGGTAAAAGCAATTGACCCAATGGGGACCGCTTTTAAGATGGAGCAGTATTTTGGTGAGTTTGAATCTGTATTTTCTCAAACCTGGTTTTCATTCATAGCACCTGTCTTCCCAATGTTATCGAATGTTTCAATTTTGTTTTCAGTGAGTATGATTGTTTTTGAAATTGTACTGGGAGTCATGTTGCTTTTGGGCTACAAGCCTAAACTGACAGCCTGGTTGTTTTTTGGTTTGGTAGTGTTTTTTACCATACTCACTGGATTTACCTACATGACAGGCTATGTTCCGGCAGGAGTCAATTTTTTTGACTTTGGCAATTGGGGTGCTTATAAAGCATCAAATATGAAAGTGACAGATTGTGGTTGTTTTGGTGATTTTATTAAACTAGAGCCAAAAATTTCCTTTTTTAAAGATCTGGCCTTGCTGGTACCTTCCATTTATTTTGTGGAAAGAAGTAAGCTAATGCACCAACTCTTAGATAATAAAAAATCAGCTTGGATAGTCTTCGGCTCTACGGCTGTACTGATTGGTTATTGTCTGTACAATTTTTTATGGACAGAACCCCATATAGATTTCAGGCCATTTAAAAATGGAGCCAACATAGCAGCTCAAAGAAAGGCTGAGGATGATGCCCAGGCGGCTGTAAAAATAACCGCATTTAGTATTAAGGATCTGGCTTCGGGAAAGGTCATTGAGGTACCATATGATCAATATATGAAGGAAGCCGAAAAATATGGTGATGATACAAAGTGGGAGGTATTGGAGCAAATTAAAACAGAGCCTAGCATACCGAGGACCAAGGTTTCGGAATTTGAAATCACTGATTTTGACGGTGTAGACTTTACAGATAAGTTTTTGGCCAATCCAAAATACAATTTTATGGTTATATCGCCAAAGATGAAATTTGAGACTGAGTCCATTAAAAGCATAGTTCAGGATTCTGTATTTGTGGTTGATACTACTGAAAGTGCAGATCAGAACCCGCCCAAAAAGAAATTTTTAAAGCTTATGAATAAAGAGGTAAGCAAAACAAATTTCATTTGGCCAACTTCTTTTATTTCAGATCTAAAATCGATGAAGCCCATCTTAGATAATGCCATTGCAGAGGGCCATGAGGTTTCTGTTGTCATTGGCGGAATATCCAAAGAAGCCGCAGAAGATTTGGCCCTTGAGACAGGAATAAAAGGCAGCTATTTGACAGCGGATGACATCTTATTAAAAACGGTAATTAGATCCAACCCCGGCTTGGTTTTATGGAAGGATGGGATTATCATTCAGAAATGGCATAAAAACCAACTTCCTGCGTATGAATCAATTAAATCTACCTTTCTTAAATAATCGGTTTTGGGAGAAAGGATAAGTATTTTTGACATCTTTAAAATTGGCATTGGCCCTTCGAGTTCTCATACAATGGGACCGTGGAAAGCCGCTCTGGACTTTGGACAAAAACTCATTGACCAGCATTCTATGGCCGATCTCATTTCCATAGATGTGTGGTTGTATGGCTCATTGGCAAAAACCGGAAAAGGTCATGGAACTGATATGGCAGTAGTTTTGGGATTATCAGGCAGGCAGCCGGAATCCATTCCGGTTGATGATGTTATTCCTGTTTTTGAGTCGGTAGATGCAAATGGTAAGTTAGATCTAATGTCTGTAAAAAGTATTGATTTTCATACCGAATCCAACATTCATTTTTTATATGATCAGATGCTTCCGTTTCACGCGAATGCATTGACCTTTGTAGCTCATTTTACAGGAGAGCATTCCATTGCTAAAACCTACTATTCACTTGGAGGTGGTTTTGTTTTGTGTGAAGGGGAAGAAAAGCAAAAGGCCAATGGCGTTGATATGCCTTATCCAATTGATACAGGTGAAGACTTGAAAAAATGGTGTGAACAATTAAACTCCTCTATTGCTGGTGTGGTAATGCAAAATGAAAAAGCATTGCGTGAAGAGCAAGAGATAAAAGAAAAGATGATTCAGCTTTGGCAGGTCATGAAAACCTGTATTTTTGAATCGTGCAAAAAGAGCGGTTCCTTACCAGGTGGTCTTGACGTTCAGCGCAGGGCATTTGAAATGGCAGAAAAGTTACTGCCGGGTCAGAAAGATATTTCCAATGCAGACATTTGGATGGCGGCTATTAAAAATCAGGTACAAAGTTTTAGTTCAACCTTGAAATGGTTGAGTTGTTTTGCACTTGCCGTGAATGAAGAAAATGCCAATTACGGAAGAATAGTGACAGCTCCCACCAATGGAGCTGCCGGGGTGATTCCTGCGGTTTTGATGTATCACCTTTTGTTTTCTCCCGAGGCCAAAGAAGAGGATGTATTTACTTTTTTTCTGGTGGCTGGAGAAATGGGAAGTTTATTTAAAAAAGGAGCAACCATTTCAGCGGCAATGGGAGGTTGCCAGGCCGAAATCGGAGTCTCTTCTGCCATGGCAGCGGCAGCCTTAACTGAATGTTTGGGAGGAAGCAGTGAACAGGCTATGATGGCAGCAGAAATTGCAATGGAACACCATTTGGGCATGACTTGCGATCCAATTGGGGGATTGGTCCAGATTCCATGTATAGAACGCAATACCATGGGAGCCATCAAAGCAGTTACTGCGTCGCAGATCGCTCTGGAATCTGATCCTGCCAAAGCCAAGGTAACCTTAGATGGGGTGATCCGCACCATGAAACAGACAGCAGATGATATGCACCACAAATACAAAGAAACCTCGGATGGGGGACTTGCCATCCACATTCCTGTAAATATTGTAGAATGCTGATAACCTGTTGGTTAAACATGAATTACAGGCATATATGAGCATGTTTGTTACAGGAAATAATTATATTTTTTAATTTATTTTTTGGCTATGTAAATGAAAAGTTGTACTTTTGCGTTCTCTAAAGAGAGAAAAGGAAGAATGGCAGAGTTGGTTTATTGCACCGGTCTTGAAAACCGGCGTACCTGAAAGGGTACCTGGGGTTCGAATCCCTATTCTTCCGCTAAAAGGCACCACAATGTTGGGGCCTTTTTTTTTATTTAAAAATTAACATTGAAATCACACTTCTTTGTTTGCAGATATTTAATTTCACCTTTAAAAAGTGTTTAAAAATCTTTCTATAAGGCAACTTACGTTTTTTGTAATTGCCTGTATAAGTTTCCTTTACCTGGTATTTATTTCTATTCACTACCTGCTTTCCCGGTACTTTCCATCCCCATGGCTTCAACTGCTGTTTGTATTTATGGGCTTAGCCATCAATGTTTACATTGTAAAAAACGTCTTAGAGCGATTTGTTTTCAGAAAAATAAAGGTGATATACAAAATCATAAGGGATGCTAAACTTACTAAAAAAGAAAAAGAATCGGTAGATATTGGGTCGGCCACATTTGAAGCAGTAACGGAAGATGTGATTGAATGGACAAGAGATACCCAGCAGGAAATAGAGTCGCTTAAAAGCCTTGAAGAATACCGAAAATCGTATGTAGGGAATATTTCCCATGAACTCAAGACCCCTATATTTTCAATCCAAGGTTACCTGCACACTTTGTTAGATGGCGGCTTAGAGGATCCAAGTATCAATCGCAATTATTTGGAAAAAGCTAGCGGCAATGCTGACCGATTGCAGAACATCGTGGAAGACCTTGAAACCATCAGCAAGTTGGAATCTGATGCCGTTGCACTGGAATTTAAGAAGTTTGACATCAAAGTGCTTACCAAAGAAATTTTTGATGATCTGGACAAGATGGCCTGGGAAAAACAAATCAGACTTCAATTCAAAGAAGGAGCATCACCCAATACTACCGTTAATGCCGACAAAGACTGCATTCGTCAGGTTATGACCAATTTGGTGGTTAACGCCATTAAGTACGGCAGAGAAGGAGGCAGTGTCAAGGTGAGTTTTTATGACCTTGAAAGTCAGATCTTAATTGAAGTTTCTGACAACGGGGTTGGCATTGAAGATAAACATCTTAAGCACCTGTTTGATCGTTTTTATAGGGTTGATACCAGTAGATCTCGCAAAATCGGAGGATCTGGACTAGGCTTAAGCATTGTAAAACACATTGTAGAGGCCCACCATCAAACCATTAATGTACGCAGTACCCTCGGTTTAGGGAGCACCTTTGGTTTTACCCTCGAAAAAGCCTAGAAGCGTTTAAAAAAAGGATGTAAATAAAAAAGCCGGTTTAAACCGGCTTTTTTATTATTATGCTTCTTCATCGTCTTCACCTTCTTCATAAGGCTCTTCATAATCAGAGCTTTCATCATCTGCAATATCGATGTCATCTTCAAAGGTTTCTTCCGGACCTTCAGTGAAACTATCCAGGTCTTTCAAGATTTCATCTAGTTCATCGTCTTCGTCATCTATTTTTTTAGTAGCCTTGGCCGAACCTGGTTTTTTAATTACCTTGGTTATGATCACCGGTTTTTTAGGCTCGCTAACTTTCTTTTTCTTAGTTTCATCTTCCTCTTCTTCACTGTCTAAATCTCGTTTAGACGAAGCTGCCTGGGCAGCAGCAACCACTGCAGCTGCTTGTTCGCCATGTTGTTTAGCAAGCACAGACTTGGTGGTTGTTGGTACCGCGATGAGTCTTTTCTTTTCAATCAATTCACCGGTTACAGCACAGATGCCATAGGTCTTGTTTCTAATTCTAACCAGGGCATTTTGAAGGTCTGAAATAAAAGTTCTCTGTCTGGTAGCCATTGAATTGAGCATTTCAACTTCTGATTGAGAAGATGAAAAGTCGGTTAGATCCTTGGTGAAGTCACCGCTTGTATTTTCAGTGATTTCCTTAATTTGTTCAATTAAGTTTTCGTATTGATACCTGGCTTTTTCCAATTTGTCATCTATGATGGCTTTGAATTCTTCCAGATCTTTATCGTTGTATCTGTGAACCACAGTTTGTACCGGTAATGATGGGGGGTCTGGTTGCATATTTCTTTTTTCCTTTAGGTATTCAATTTTTGCTTGATTATCAAACGAATTTTCTAATTTTTCTAATTGTACTTTGTCAATTGTAGGCAATGGTTTTGCTGGCTTTTTAGGGGCAGCTTTTTCAACTGTTTTGCCTTTGGCTGGAGAAGTCGGTGCTGGCGACTTCTTTTCTGTTTTGGCCTGCACTTTTGCGGGTGCTTTTACAGCAGGTTTTGTTGCCTTTGGAGCACCTACTTCGGTTTTAGCGCTTACGGTTGGTTTGGATACAATTGCTTTTTTGGCTTCAGCCACCTTTTTAGGAGCTGCTTTAGCAACTTCAACCTTGGCTTTGGCTACTGGTTTGGCAGGTGCTGATTTGGCGGGAGTTGCTGTCTTTGCTGCTACTTTAGGCTGAGCTTTTACACTTGGTTTTGCCTTTGCAGAGGCCGCCACCTTATTAGCAGGTTTTGCAGGACTGGTTTTTTTTGCAGGAACTGCTTTTACAGGAGCTTTAGGCGCTGCCTTTGCCGGTGCCGCCACAACTTTTTTAGAAGGCGCAGCCTTTTTTGCTGGAGCCGCCTTTTTTGCAGGAGCGGCTTTTTTAGCTACTTCTGCTTTTTTAGCTGTCTTAACAGCCGGTTTTGAAGCTACTGTTTTTGCCGCTGGTTTTGGCGCAGCTTTCACAACTTTTTTAGCTGCTGGTTTAGAGACAGGTTTTGCTGCTGGTTTAGCCGCTGGTTTTTTCGCAGCAACTTTAGCTTTTTCATTCTTTTTTGTAGCCATCGCCAAACGTTTTGATGTAAATATTCAAAGTGCAAATGTAATTGGAAATTATTTTAAATATCAATTTTTTTTAATGTATAATTTTTCAAGAGTTTTCTTGTAAAAATCAAGGATAATGTTTTTAAAAGAAAATTAGTAAGACATTGATATTCAAATAGTTGAATTTGTTTAAGAAAACCACCAGGAAAGGAAGGGAGGAGAAAAGTTGGAGTGACCCCGAGAAACTCTTAAAATTAGGTAAACTACATACACAACGAATGTGTGTAAATGTAGGTGTGAAAGATACCTTTGGTCTGAAAGGATTCAGACTCGTGTGCCAGATATCTCAGGGTCATCTCCCATGTTGGTTTAGCAGTATGTTTCATTAATACCAAGAATCATACCAAAATAACAACTTTAATTTTTATGGGAAAGACTTTTTCTAAATTTTTATTTCTCGTAAAGCCCTGTTTGCTAAAATCCATTAGCTTTGCCCCTCGTTAAAAGCCAAATTATGAGTAAGATCAAAATGCCTTTGACTTTAAGTCAGATTATCAATATGAATGTTGGATTCTTAGGCATTCAATATAGTTTTGGGTTGCAGCAAAATTCAATGACTCCGCTGTATACCTTTTTGGATGCAGATCCAGAGCAGCTGCCCTTACTCAATTTGGCAGGACCCATCACCGGCTTGGTTATTCAACCTATCATTGGTGCCTTAAGCGATAGGACCTGGTCGCCACGGTGGGGTAGGAGGAAGCCCTATTTTATGATTGGCGCTCTTACTTGTAGCCTTGCCTTGTTGTTTATGCCCTTTAGTTCTTCTCTCTGGATGGCCGCATCACTTCTTTGGATTTTGGATGCCGGTAACAATACAGCAATGGAACCTTACCGCGCGTTTGTTGCGGATAAACTCCCAAAAGAACAGTTTCCACTTGGCTTTCAGACGCAATCCTTTTTTACGGGTCTAGGGATAACCCTTGCTGCTGTTTCACCTACCATTTTTGCCACCATTTTTGGTTCAGAAAAAACATCTTCTGGAATTCCCTATTGGGTTTATGGAGCTTTTTTAGTGGGCAGTGTCATTTCAGTCACTTCTGTAATGTGGTCGAATCTTAAGACCCCCGAAGATGAGCCAAGCCCCGAAGAACTGGAACAAATGCGCTCCGGGCCAAAAGGCATATTTTCCCCTTTTATTGACATTGCGAGCGCTATTCAGACAATGCCGAAGCCATTATGGCAACTAGCTCTTGTTTATCTTTTTCAGTGGTATGCGATGTTTATTTACTGGCAATTTATTTCTCTAAGCGTGGCTCGCAGTATATGGAATGCTAGTCCAGACAACAAAGAAGTTTATGATGAAGCAGCCCGCTGGACCAGTTTAGCCAACGGCTTTTACAACATTGTCACTTTTTTAACTGCATTTTTGCTGGTTGTCCTGGCTAAAAAATATTCTGCCAAGCGGGTACATATGGCCTGCCTTCTGCTGGCAGCGATAGGTATGTTTTTTATTCCCCTGATTACCGACAAATACATGCTAATGCTGCCCATGGTCAATATAGGCATTGCCTGGGCAAGCATGATGGGCATTCCATATATAATGGTGGCAAGTTCAATACCCGCCTCAAAAAATGGTATTTATATGGGCATTGTCAATATGATGATAGTGATTCCCATGTTTATTGAATCCTTGACTTTTGGGTATTTATACAAACATTTGTTGGGTGGTGATCCGGGTAATGCCATCCGTTGTGCAGGCTTGTTTTTGCTCATGGCATCTATGGCCACACTTTTAATTAATGTAAAGTCAGAAAAATTTGACCAGCCGGCGCCGGTAGGTCATTAAATTTTTAGTTACTAATCGCCTTAAATGCATCAGGAAGCATTTGAATTAGATCTGATGCCTTCATTGCCTCTTCCCCAAAATGAATTTTGGCTTGGTCACCGGCTTTGCCATGTAAATAAACTGCAAGGCAAGCTGCCTTTTCTGAATTCTTCCACCTGGCCAGTAAGCCAGTCATTAAGCCCAACAGCACATCACCACTTCCCGCCTTTGCCATGCCCGGATTGCCAACGGTGTTGAAAAAGAGGTTTCCTTCCGGCGTGCTTATGCTTGTTATACTAGTTTTTAATACAATGTAACATTCGAGCTCTTTGGATTTGCTTATCTGGGTTTGAATCCTATCACAATTTCGGGTATGCAAGCCAAATAATCGATCAAATTCACCAGGGTGGGGTGTCAGAATGCTTGATTTTGGTAATTTTTCCAACAATTCTGGAAAAGCAGATAAAATGTTGAGCGCATCGGCATCCAGGATTAAATGATGGGGTTGTCGTTCAATCATAATATTTAACCATTTTACAGAGGTAGCCCTTGTAGAAAAACCGCAGCCCATGCCAATGGCATCATACTTTGAAAATGAGGTACTTTCAGGCATAATGTCGATAGCCCTCGTCATAATTTCGGGGTTTACTGAAACCGCAATTGAATTGATTTCACTTCTTGATAAAAGGGTAACCCAACCCGCTCCGGACCTACTTGCTGCCCCAGAGGCCAATATGGCTGCCCCCGCTGTTTCTTTATCTCCTGCAATTATAGCAGCATGACCATAGCTTCCTTTGTGACTCACTTTTTTGCGGCTGGTGATAAATGAATTTACCATATGAGCATCGATGGTGTGGTACATGGATACGGGCTTAAAATTGACAGATAGGCCAATGTCAACGACACAATAATCTTCCATCCAAATCCAGTTTTCTTCTAAAAAGAAGGGTAGTTTTGGAGATTGTAGAGTGTAGACTTTAGATGCTTTTAACGCAACTGTAGTTGGCATTAAATTGAGTTGCATACCTGAAGGTACATCAACAGCTAATACTTTGAAAAACATAGAATTTAAACTTTGGATCAATTCCGCTAATTGGCCATCCAAAGGCCTGTTTAATCCTGTCCCAAATAAAGCATCTATGATTATTCCCTCACTTTTTAATCCTAGAATTGTGATTTCATTAAATGGTAAAATTTCGAT
The DNA here is from genome assembly GCA_937872515.1 of uncultured Bacteroidota bacterium. Taxonomy (GTDB): domain Bacteria; phylum Bacteroidota; class Bacteroidia; order Chitinophagales; family Saprospiraceae; genus JADKBO01. The sequence goes on along the minus strand of CALMSX010000083.1, from coordinate 201,575 downwards.
GTTACCAAGGGTAGTAACTTTTTGTCGCATTTCCAGGTAATCCGGACTTTTATTATTGCCTTCTGGGGCGACTTCAAGAATAATAACATTATAAAAGTTATTTCTGAGATGCCTGGCTATTACCATTCCATCCCCTCCGTTGTTACCGGTTCCACATAGTACGTAGATCGGTAGATCGGTGTTGGGAATATCTTTTATCATTTGATTGAATACCGCTTGTCCTGCTCGTTCCATTAGTTCGAGGCTGGTAATATTTTGTTCATTAATGGTAGTGATATCCCATTCTTTGATTTGTTTGGCATCTAACAAGTACATATCTTGCTTCTTTAAAGATTAGACAGACAAGATATGGAATTAAAGGAAGTTTTAAAAGGCTTGCGTGTCGTTGAATTGGCCAGTGTGCTGGCAGGACCTCTTGCAGGCAGTTTTTTAGCTGAATTAGGGGCTGAAGTGGTGAAGATTGAAAATGGTCCTGCAGGTGGAGATGTTACCCGAACATGGAAATTAGAAGGAGAAGTCGGAATCAATAATGCCAGTGCCTACTATCATAGTGCCAATTTTGGAAAAAAGGTATTGATGTGTGACTTGAAATCTGAAACGGATAAAGCCTCAATTTATTCTTACATCAAAGATTGTGATATTGTCATAACAAATTATCAAAAAGCAACCGCAGAAAAACTGGGTATTACAATTAATGTAATCAGAAAATTGAATAATGATGCCATTATAGTTCAATTAAATGCTTTTGAATATGATGATCCGCGTCCAGGTTATGATTTGGTAATGCAGGCAGAATCTGGTTTTATTTCTATGTGTGGCGAAAAGGACCACCTTGCTAAAATGCCTGTGGCCATGATAGATGTAATTGCAGCGCACCAGATTAAAGAAGCTGTATTGTTAGGACTTCTTCAAAAAAAAATGACCGGGGAGGCTAATGTATTTCATGTTTCTCTGTACAAATCGGCATTATCTGCGCTGGTGAACCAAGGCACTAACTATTTGATGGAAAATCATGTGGCACAGCCCATGGGCACCCTGCATCCCAATATTGCTCCTTACGGAGAAGTAGTGGTAACCGCCGATAAAATTCCCATAATGCTGGCAATTGGATCTGACGGTCAGTTTGATAAGCTGGCTAAAATTTTGCAATGGAGTGAAGCAGCACTCGAATTCTATGCTACGAATCAATTGAGAATACAACGCAGAAAGGAGTTGCAAGCAGAATTGTTGGATTCAGTAAAAACGTTTGCTTCCTACAACCTAATAGATTTATTGGAAAGAGAAAATGTTCCTTTTGCCATTGTGAAAAACATGAAGGATGTATTGTCAGACCCTCAGAGCTCTTCAATGGTATTAATCAACCCAATAGCCGGCAGAAACGATGGGAAGTACATCAGCAATGTTGCTTTTTCTATCGCTCGCCTGGAGGCCAATGAAAGCCATTGAGGAAGTCACCTATGTCCATTTCTTTTTTGCCCTCATATTTAACTCTCAGCAATTCGATAAAACCGTCATTGGTTGCAATTTGTAAAAACTTCTTTTTATCCGTTCTTACCTCACCGGGTGTTAAGCTGTGGACCTCTGGTTGGGGAGATGACGTTATTACCTTCATTTCCTGGCCCAAAAAGTTGAACCACGCCCCGGGAAAGGGGCAGAGACCTCTGATGAAATTGTGGACTTGAGTACAACTCTGATTAAAATTGATTTCACAGGTTTCGTGAAATATTTTTGGTGCATGACTTGCCAATTCATCTGATTGAGGTAGGTATTGTGCGGACTCTGTACTAATTTCATTTAGTGCTTTAATCAGTTCTTGGGCCCCTAATTGTTTTAACTTGTTGTAAAGTGTCCCAAAATTGTCATTACTCTCAATGGGGATTGCTGCTTGTCTTATTATTCTACCGGTGTCTATTTCGTGTTGTAGTTTAAATACGGTGACTCCTGTTTCTTTTTCTCCTTGAATGATGGCCCAATTGATTGGAGCGGCTCCTCTATATTTAGGCAAAAGAGAAGCGTGCACGTTGATCGTGCCTTTGGGAGGCAAAGACCACACCACTTCTGGCAACATTCTGAATGCAACAACAACTTGTACATCGTGGTGGATTTCCTTTAATTCATTTAAAAATGCTTGCGATTTGAGTTTTTCAGGTTGCAGCAGTCTAAGACCATGTTCAACCGCAAATTTTTTCACATCTGTCATTAATACCTGCTTCCCGCCCCGCCCACCTAACTTGTCAGTTGCTGTAACCACTGCGGCTACTTCAAATCCTTCGTCCAAAATGGCTTTAAGAGAATCGACTGCAAAATCAGGGCTACCCATGAATACAACTTTCATTTTGGCCATGTTATTAATTTTGAAATAAATAAAGGGTGTCAAGGGTTGTACCCAGCCAAAGTTTTACAGATATAAAGGCATTAACGCGATCTGGTCTTAATGCAATGTTGTCTACAATTATGCTTCCAATAACGGCTTTTAAGTCCATTTTATATTTTTTATTCATGGCAATAACGTTTTGGTTAACCTGCTCCTGCACTTTGTCCAAATTCTCTGTAATGTTAAACTGCAGCATTTTGTCCAATTCCGATTTTATTTTTCCTTTCAGCAACCAAGATGCCGCTTTGTGTAAAACATTTCCTGTTTTCACGGATACTTCCACGTTGGAACCATAAAAAAGTGACCTGTTTTTGTCAAATGAAGGTATGCCCTCGAGTATAAGTTGGCCATTGAATGAACCTTTCACCGAAACTGTTAATTGTAGTTTTCCCTTACTTTTACCCACTCCTACATCCAGTACTTCAATCGATTTGCCACCCTCAGCAAATTTGGTTCCTACAAAATTCTTTCTAGCAACCCTCGTAAGGTGATCGTAGTCCAACTCCATAATCAATTGAATGAGTGAACTGTCTCTTACCAGATCTTTCCAGGCAAAAGGAGGAACCCTAGCCTTAAATGTTTCCTCCTTTGGACGTGATGAGCTTAGGTTAACCTGGGTTTTGAGTGATATCTTTCCTTCAATGTAAGATTTGGTATTGCCGGCTGGAGTAAGAAAAGCTGAATCTGCCACCATTTGGAACCATCCTCCATAAATGCTATCAAGTTCAAATGGGGTAAGGGTATACTTGGCAACTTCCTGAATGATCAAAGGTAAGTTGTACTCAGTTGCCATTGAGGCATCTATGTTTTTTTCCATCTCACCCCTTGTTTTTCGAATCACAAAGTTGGCTAATGTCTCAATAGGGAGATCAACAATTCCCAAGTCAATGGTCGGTTTTTTGGTCCATCTATGATCTGTCATTAAAGTACTGGTGCTCAATTTCCAATCTTTCGAAATATCAAAATTGGAAATAAAGGTCATTTCCAAATTCCCATTTGCTTTAAAATCTTTTATAAAGGTCTTTTTTAATAAGTTGACTTGAACGGGTATGGTGACAAGGGCACTTTTGCCTTGGAATTCGACCAAAACATTTCCATTTCTTTTAAGTTTGACAGTAGCGTTGTAATCGTCAAATTTTAAATCTTCTTTCATCATTTCATCCATCACAAAATTAAAGGTGTCGGTCAGCGACTGTTTTTTAATTTTGTAATTAATATTGATGGTAGACCTTAGGTCAGGAGCAACAAAATAATCGGGTTCTGGTGATTGTACATTTATTTTTTTTGGGCCGCTACACGAGCAGAGACCCAAAATAATCATGACGTACATAAAAATGAAGAAATTGAAGTTGACTGCCCCCTTACACAATATTTTCATATTAATTTTTATCTTGGAAATTTGCAAAGTTAACAAATGAGGTATTTTTTTCACATTTCATTTAAAGGAACCCATTTTTCGGGGTGGCAGAGGCAACGGATGGGAGTTGTTTCTGTTCAGGAAGTTTTGGAAAACGCCCTCCAAAAAGTAACCGGTTTACAAATTTCAGTGATGGGCTGTGGCAGAACGGATAGCGGCGTTCATGCCTCTCAGTTTTTTGCCCATTTCGACGCTGAAACGATGCCGGACGTTAATAAATTAAATTTTACATTGCCCGATTCCATAGTTGTTCATGAAGTAATACCAGTTTCAAATGAAGCCCATGCCAGGTATGACGCTATTTCCAGAACTTACAACTTTTTATTTCATACATTGAAAAACCCTTATAATAGTGAATTGAGTACTTATCTCAACTCACCCATTCTTTACCCGGATAGAATGACAGAGGCCTGTCAATGGATCAAAGACACCCAGGATTTCCGGGGATTTTGTAAAACGCCCGAAAGGCACAATACTACTTTATGTGAAATTACAGAGTGCCATTGGCATTTTTCTCCTGAAAACAGCATGGTTTTTACCATAACGGCCAATCGATTTCTAAAATCTATGGTTAGAATTCTGGCGCAGGATTTAATTGATCTTGGAAACGGAGTAATCACAGCTACTGAATTCAAAAGCCGTTTGGCAGGAAATAGGGTAGGTCAGATAAATAAAATCGCCTATCCCCAGGGTCTATACCTGAGCAAGGTTGTTTATAAAAGTAACGTTTTTGGGAGGCAGATGGAAGCGGTTGTTAGTCCTGGCTTATCCTCTTTCCATAATATTTAGGATGCACAAACAGTAGCCCGAAGGATTCACAGTCTTGTTTGCTGTTTTTGGAATGATGGGCACCGTGAGCCCTCAAAACTGCTCTTGAATAAGGATTGTCCAGCTGTTTAAACCAGGAAAAACGCCTGTGGATATAAACATCGTGAATCAGGAAGTAGATCACGCCATAGATCAGGATGCCTAAGCCAACATAGATGAGCAGGTGATAGGCAGGTATCAAGGATCCTACAATAAAGCTGGTGGCGCTGGGAATGGCAAATACGACAAAAAACAGATCGTTTTTTTCAAAAAAACCTTCTTTTTCAAAGTGCGGCTTATGGTGATCTTCATGCCAATTCCAACCCCAACCGTGCATTATATATTTATGGGCAATCCAGGCAACTCCCTCCATCGCTACAACAGCAGCCAAAACAATCATGATTTTCAACAACATTTCACTTGGTTTTATATCTAAATAAAATGAACGCGAAAATGTTTACTTTTTTTTCGGGATAAATCGTTGGAAAAGAATAGGAAGGAAAAATATACACAAGGTAACTGCCGAAAATCCCCAATCTGCCGCATGGCTTCCAAGAAACTGACTGATTTGAGCATTTGGAGCAAAATGTTCCAATAGTGAAAGCATTAATTTAATTCCTAAAACACCGATTACCACAAAGGCACTTGTTTCTAAGAAGGGATATTTTTCCATTAAAACAACAAAGCCCTGGGCCACAAATCGCATGGCAAGTATGCCCAAAAACACTCCAATCCAAATTAAAATAATATTGTCAGAAAACGCCACTGCAGCAAAAACATTGTCAATAGAAAAGGTCAAGTCCATGATTTCTATAGCCACGATGGTGGCCCAGAAGGGACCAATTAAGCCAATGGTTTTTCTATACATCCAATTGCTCTGTGGCTTATTGATATCATCACTAATGGTTGGGGTTTGTTCGCCATTCCACCATTTCCATACCAAATAAAGCAGATACAAACCACCTAAAGGTTTGAGCCACCAAAATTGCATTAGCATCGAAGCAAATAACAAACAAAGTCCTCTGAAAACATAAGCTCCCAGGATCCCATATCTCAAGGCCCTACCTCTTTGTTCCTTGGGTAATTCTAAAACCATACTTGCCAAAACCGCTGCATTGTCAATAGCTAAAAGACTCTCAATAACAATTAAGTTGAGAATAATCAGTGCCGATTTGCCGGGATCTGAAAGTATCTGGTCGATAAGTTCATTCATTATTTTTGGACTTTATAGGAGTCTTTCAAATTGACTGTAGCATTAAATACCGGATGTTGTGCACTGGTTTCAATATCGGCAGTATAATAACCCTTCCTCAAGAATTGGTACGGTGATCCAGCCACTGCTTTCGACAAAAATTGTTCGAACCTTGCTTTTTTATTTACCACTAAAGAGCGGGGATTGATAAAATCCAACACATCTTTGTCTTCATGACCTGCCGGCGTTGGGTCAGTGAACAATCTATCATAATCGCGAATTTCACCTTCAATGGAATGGTTAGCTTCCACCCAATGCAGGGTTCCTTTTACTTTTATTCCACTGGTATCTGAACCACTTTTACTTTCAGGAGCGTAGGTGCAATTTAATTGTACAATTTCTCCCTTTTCATCTTTTACTACATCCTGGCAAGTAATGATATAAGCATGTTTAAGTCTAACGGTGCCTCCCGGATATAATCTAAAATAATTTTTAGGAGGATCTTCCATAAAGTCGTCCCTTTCAATGAACAACTCTCTCGAAAATGCCATTTGTCTTTCACCGGCTGAAGCATCCTCTGGGTTGTTTTCTGCCGTTAACCATTCAGTTGTTCCTTCCGGATAGTTGGTGATTACCACCTTGACAGGATCCATTACAACCATGGCCCTAAGTGAGGATTTATTAAGCTCTTCTCTGACACAGGACTCCAACAATTCAATTTCAATGAGATTGTCTCTTTTAGCCACACCCGCTTTTTCACAAAAAGTTCTGAGTGCTCCCGCTGGGAAACCTCTTCTGCGCATTCCGGATACAGTGGGCATTCTTGGGTCATCCCAACCAGTTACGATGCCTTCTTCAACCAGTTTTAGCAACTTTCTTTTGCTTGTAATCATGTAGGTAACATTCATCCGGGCAAATTCTATTTGCCTAGAAGGGAAAATGCCAAGTTTTTCAATAAACCATTCATACAAGGGTCTGTGGTGGGTAAATTCCAATGAACACAATGAATGGGTAATTCCTTCAATGCTATCACTCTGGCCATGGGCAAAATCATACATGGGGTAAATGCACCACTGATCGCCGGTTCTATGATGGTGTTCGTGTTTGATTCTATAAATAACGGGGTCTCGCATGTGCATATTGGGCGACGTCATGTCAACCTTAGCCCTTAATACCCGACTTCCATCTTCAAATTCACCAGCATGCATCCTTTTGAAAAGATCCAGGTTTTCCTGAATAGATCTTGTGCGGAAAGGACTCTCAATACCAGCTTCCGTCGGGGTCTTTTTCATTTCAGCTATCTGTTCAGCCGAACTGTCATCAACATATGCGTGCCCATTTTCAATCAACTGAAGGGCATATTGATATAATTGTTCAAAATAATCAGAAGCATATAGGGCTTTACCTTCCCATTGATAACCCAACCACTGTATGTCTTTTTGTATGGCATCCACATATTCAGTATCCTCGGTTGTAGGATTGGTATCGTCAAATCTCAAATTGGTCTTGCCTCCATATTTTTTTGCCAATTCAAAGTTAATGGTGATGGCTTTCACATGCCCTATGTGCAGATATCCATTAGGCTCAGGTGGAAAACGGGTATGTATTCTACCTCCATGTTTACTGCTTTTTAGATCTTCTTCAATGATCTCCTCAATAAAATTTAAGTATATTTTCTCTTCAGACATTTTACTTGATTTATGGTGGTTACATTCTGTCAGGCATTTCAATGCCCAACATTTTCATTCCTTTTTCTATAACAATTGCTGTCATTTGGCAAATGCCCAAACGGAAAGCTTTTTCTTCTTCTGTGGCGGCTCCCAGAATTCTAACTTCATGGTAGAATCGGTGAAATTCTTTGGCTAGGACATAACAGAAATTGGCCAAATGGGAAGGGTCGTAAGTTTTGCCAGCTTCTTGAACTACATCCGGGAAGGAGTACAAAAGGGTTAACAAACTCTTTTCACTTGGTTCCAAAGTCTCTTGAATCGACTGATTTAATAAACTAAAACTGCCTCCTTTTCTAAATATAGACTGAATCCGTACGTACGCATTTTGGATGTAAGGACCTGTTTGACCTTGCATGTCTAGTGATTCTTTCGGATCAAATGTCATTCTTTTTCGGGGCTGTACCTTCAGGATAAAAAACTTGAGCGCAGCCATGCCAATTTTAGTAATGATGGCGTCCTGTTCGGCCTTGCTTAAGTTGGCCAATTCGCCTCTCTCAGATGAGCCGGCAGCTGCTTCTTCAATTACCTCTGCCATAAGATCATCAGCATCAACAACGGTGCCCTCTCTTGATTTCATCTTACCTGTGGTCAGATCCACCATTCCATAATTCAGGTGATACAGACCGTCAGCATAAGGCTCTTTTAGCCTCTTCAGAATTTCAAACAAAACTTTAAAATGGTAATCCTGTTCATCGGCAACAGTATAGATCATTTTTTCAGTACCAAAATCTTTATACCTCAACATTGCAGTACCAATGTCCTGTGTAATGTATACAGAAGTTCCATCTGATCGTAAAACAATTTTACGATCCATTCCAACATCTGTCAAATCAATCCAAACACTATTGTCATCTTCTTTTTGAAAAACTCCTTTTTCCAATCCAATGGCCACCGTCTCTTTGCCCAGCAGATATGTCTCAGACTCATAATAATTTTTGTCAAAACTTACGCCCAGGTTTTTATACGTGCTTTCAAATCCCTGATAAACCCAGTCATTCATTTTTGTCCACAGCTCAATTACTGCGGGATCACCGGCTTCCCATTGTTGCAGCATTTCCCTGGCTTCTTTGCCAAGTGTGCTATATAAGTTGAAGTATTGATTTTTATACTCTTTAAAAAAGGAAGCAGCATTTTCTTCCTCGATACCTTTTTCCTTTAATAACTGCTGTCCTGATTCAGATTCCTGCCAAGTTTTGTATTCTTCCTGAAACTTATTCTCAAAGATGACATAGTAGTTTCCAACAAAATGGTCACTTTTTATTCCCGCTTCTGCAGGAGTAACACCTCCTCCAAATTTTACCCAGGAAAGCATGCTTTTGCAAATGGCAATTCCTCTGTCATTGATAACCTGGGTTTTGATGACCTCATATCCACAGGCCTCCAGTATGCTGGTTACTGACCAACCCAATAAAATATTGCGTATATGACCGAGGTGTAAAGGCTTATTGGTATTTGGTGAAGAAAATTCAACCAAAACTTTATGGCCATTTTTTTCACTAAGGCCATACGATGGGCTCTGGTGCATCGTATTGAGACACTCCCACCAAAACACGTTATTAACAGAAAGGTTGAGAAAACCATTTACCACATTGTACCTGTCTACATAATTTGAATTTTTGACAAGGTGCTGTCCGAGCTCCTCACCAATTACTGCAGGTGCTTTGCCCGCAGGTTTACTATATGGAAAAACAACTATGGTAAAATCACCTACAAATTCTTTTTTGGTGGGGTTGATCAATACTTCATGGGCATCGACTTCCTGATTATACAATTTAAAGACACCCTCTGCAAACGATTGGGCTATGGAATGAAGCAAATTCATGGACTATGAAGGATTTATAAAAAAACTGAAAATTGTTGTGCCATATTTTCTCTCTTCCTGATAATTGGGATGAGACTTAAAATCATGGTCGGGATTGTGTTCAAGTACAAAGATACCATTTTTATTTAACAGTCCTTTTTCAAAAATCCTCGCCGGAATTGTCCGTAAATTGGGCAAAGGGTAGGGAGGGCCTGCAAAAATATAGTCATATCCGGTTACCGACATTTCAATGAATTTGAATACATCCATTTTTACAATGTGGATTTGCTCCATGATTTTGAGCTCTTCCGCAATCTTTTTAACAAATTGGGTCGCTGGTCCATATTGATCTACATAGGTGGCATCCATACATCCTCTGGAAATGAACTCATAACAATGATTACCTGTTCCTCCAAAAAGATCCAGCATACGTACACTTTCAAAGTCTAACCGGTTCTGTAAAATATTAAATAGTCCTTCTTTTGCTACATCGGTTGTGGGTCGTGTTGGCCAATTCTTTGCAGGGGGAATAAATCTTCTGCCCTTAAAAGTTCCGCTAATGATGCGCATAAGACTGGATGTTCAAAAAATGATCAAAGTAAATATGGTCAGCCAAATCTTCATTTTTTGTCTGAAATGCTGTTTGATGGGCAGCCTCCAGGTTTCTGATGTAGCGAAACAACAATTGGTAGAAAGAGGAATTGAGGGTTAACTGTCCGGAAAATTCCACATGAATCTCGTCCGGTTCAGTTTGGAAAACTTGTCTGCTCAAGGCAAAAAGATAGTAAATGACATCTTCTGCCGACTGGATCTCATATTGGTTAAAAAACATAAACCTGCCCTCATCGAAACAAGCCATCTGTGCCGATTGATCCAAAAAATGAAGCCAGATTCTTTTTCCATTCCTTTGCGAATAATATTGAAAACTGGCGGTAGTAATGTGTTTGTAATTCCAATTGGAATTGATGTCTACCTCGTCTTCATAGTAACAGATTATGTTATTTTCTATCCAGTGGTCGCGGTAAATTTTTGGTTTATCAAAGCCATCTTGTTCATTTACAGGCACATGGGTAAATGCAGGAGAAGGGCTCATATAATGGATAGATACCCCCTTAGATTGCCAATCTTTGATGAATGAAGCCGCATTTTCATGCAAAAGTTTGCCTCTATGCACCATACATTGCTGATGATCGAATAGGCCATAAACAAAACTGTCTGCATCAGAGATGACAGACAGCTTGGCAATATCTTTATCTAAAAAGTCTGAACTAAAATCAATTTGGATCATTCCCAGTTACCATTCAGGTTTGGAGTGGTTAAGTCACCAAATTTCAGCATTTTTTCTGGATCAAAATACTTGTCGTATTTTTTGTATTTGGCATCTCCAAATGGTCCCATGAATACCTTCCATTTTGTACCTACCTGAACAACAGGAACTTTTGAATTTTGATATTCTATCGTATCAGCGGCTATTTCAAACTTTTGACCATTGGTAAACGGTACAAAAGGAATGGAATCCAAATTGATGCCCATAGCATTAATGGTATCTATTGCAGGTGCATAAGAGGTAGAACGGATGAACTTATCTTCGTTGGTTGGATCACTTGGATCATTTTCAATCTTTTCAAATGGGATTTTATCCGTTTTTAACACATTGACCAACTCTTCAAAACTGCCTGCAAAATTTCCTTTGATGGATCTGTAGATTTCTTGACTGGTTTTGATCTGTTTTAATCTTGCAATAACTACATCCACTCTTCTTCCTTTTTCTTCCTGGAAGGCGATAGGCTCTCTAATAGAAGTGTAGATCATGTAAATCAACAAAAATATGAGGGCTGTAAGCAGTAGGTTTATGGCTACTTTCATAAGTATTTTATTTGTTTTCTAAGGTTACTAATAATTTACCTAAATAATTGATTTTCAAAATAATCCCAACAAGTATCGTCCAATTAACAGAAAATGTTGAAATATTAAGATGTAAATTTAGGAAATCTTGGTGTATGACAAAATTAAAGTTTTTATTTGCATCATAAAATGACCATTCTTGCCATAGAAAGTAGTTGCGATGATACCTCTGCCGCTGTATTGGTAGATGGTAAGGTCATGTCCAATACTACGAGTAGTCAGAAAATCCATGAAAGATATGGCGGTGTAGTTCCTGAAGTAGCTTCCAGACAACACCATGTCGATATTGTACCGGTGGTCAATCATGCCTTATCATTAGCTGATTGTCAGTTAAAAACACTTGATGCTATTGCATATACGAGGGGTCCGGGCTTATTGGGAAGTTTGTTGGTGGGTGCTAGTTTTGCCAAAGCCCTTGCGCTGGCTCTTAACAAACCACTCATTGACGTGCACCACATGAAAGCCCATATTATGGCCCATTTTATTGATGAACCCAAACCCAATTTTCCCTTTTTATGCCTCACTGTTTCGGGAGGCCACACACAAATTGTAAAAGTGATTAGTGGAACAAAAATGGAAATACTGGGCCAGACAATTGATGATGCAGCTGGTGAAGCTTTTGACAAAACAGGTAAGATGTTGGGTTTGGGCTATCCGGCAGGACCAGAAATTGACAGAAGAGCCAACCTGGGCAAACCCGTTTTTTCTTTTTCTGAGACAAAATTACCCGGCCTTGACTTTTCTTTCAGCGGTTTCAAAACTTCGGTGCTCTATTTTCTTCAAAAAGAAAAATTGAAGGACCCCGAATTTATTAATAAAAACTTGGATAATTTGTGCGCCTCAATCCAAAATGCCATTGTCCACATGCTGGTGAGCAAACTAAAACAGGCGGCCATACAAACCGGAATCACCGAAATTGCCATTGCCGGTGGGGTTGCTGCCAATTCAGGGCTGAGAACAGCTTTACTTAATATGGCCAATCAATTGGATTGGAAACTGTATGTTCCTGAAGTTCAATATTGTACTGACAATGCTGGAATGATAGCCATGGCTGCCTGGTTTAAACTTCAGGAAGGTGAATTCTCAGATCTTGCAGCCTCTCCAGATCCCAGATGGGCTATGGATGAGGCTTAAGTAAACTTTTATCCACCAGTCTTGTTTCTGCTTATTGATTACAAATGAAAATTCCAATAGACATTAAGACGGGAAGTTTGACTCAACTATCCCCATTATCACAGGATCTGGTTGTTGGCATTGACCTAGGAACAACCAATAGTCTGATAGCAGTTGCCGACAGTGAAGGCAAGCCACAAATCATCAGGGATGGAGCAGGAAAAACCATGGTACCTTCCATTATCCACTTTTTTGAGGACAACACTTACATTGTGGGCAATGAGGCCAGACTACATATGGGAAAGGACCCTAAAGCTACCCTGTATTCAATCAAAAGATTGATGGGTAAATCCTATAAGGACATGAAGGAGATCCAAAATACCTTTGGGTATACTTTATTAGAAAACTTTGAAGACGAAGGCCTCGTAAGAGTGAACGTCAACAATAGATTTTATACTCCGGTAGAGTTAAGTTCATATATTCTAAAATCGCTGGTTACACAGGCAGAATCTGCTTTAGACCGGAAAATTAATAGAGCAGTAATCACGGTTCCGGCTTATTTTAATGATGCTCAAAGACAAGCAACACGGGACGCTGGTAAGTTGGCGGGCCTAGATGTATTGCGCATCGTTAATGAACCTACTGCGGCAAGCCTTGCTTACGGACTTGGACTTGACAGAAATAAAGAAGAGACTATTGCTGTCTATGATCTGGGAGGAGGTACTTTTGATATCTCCATTTTGCGCATTGAAAATGGCATATTTGAAGTTTTATCTACAAAAGGTGATACTTTTTTAGGTGGCGATGATTTTGATTTGGCGTTAGCAGAAAAATGGAAGAATAAACATCAGAAAGATTTGGAACAATTGCCATTGGAAAAATGGTATGAGCTTAAGTGGATTGCAGAAGAAGCAAAAATATTTTTATCTCAAAATACCCAGTTTACCAGGCAGTGGAATGGACTTACGTTGGCACTTTCTAAAAATGAGGCTGAGGAACTTTTCCAACCCCTTATTGATAAAACAATTGATTTGTCCGCTGCTGCATTGAGGGATGCGGGAATTTCAATAACGGATATTTCCAATGTAGTCATGGTGGGGGGCTCTACCAGAGTGCCCGCTGTCAAAAAAGCGGTGGCCCAATATTTTCAGGCCACAGTTCATGACGATGTCAATCCTGATGAAGTAGTAGCCTTGGGGGCAGCCGTGCAGGCCGATATCCTGGCCGGAAACAGAAAAGATCTGTTGCTTTTGGATGTAACTCCCCTTTCACTGGGAATTGAAACCCTCGGTGGTTTGATGGATGTCATCGTACCCAGAAATACCAAAGTGCCAGCACGAATTGGCAGAAATTATACTACTTCAAAAGACGGCCAAAAGAATCTGGCTATTACGGTTTATCAAGGTGAAAGAGATCTGGTTAAACACAATAGAAAGCTGGGTGCTTTTATATTAAGCAACCTCCCTCCAATGCCAGCTGGACTTCCCAAGATAGAGGTTGTCTTTGCCCTGGATGCGGATGGTATTCTTACGGTAAAAGCTCGTGAACTAAGGTCTGAAACTTCGATGGAGGTTGTGATCAAATCTGCCTACGGCATTTCTGATGAAGAAATGGCCAAATTGCTTTTGGATTCTATCCACCATGCAAAAAATGATATGGAAGAAAAGCAACGTATTGAGGCATTAAACGAAGGAAAATTATTAATCGATTCTATTCAAAAATTTATTTCGCTTAACACGGCTTTGATGACTGCAGAAGAACTGGGCGGGCTTACCGAAAGAAAAATGAACCTGGAGTTATTGTTAGAATCGGGTAATAAAGACAGCATCATGGCCCTCATCCAGGAAATCAATGAATACGCACTGCCATTTACCCACAGGGCAATGGACAGTGCTCTTGGTGCCGCTTTATCTGGTAAAAAGGTCGAATAATTACCCTTTCAAAATAGATCTGCTAATAACTAGTTTTTGAATTTCGCTGGTTCCTTCACCAATCGTACAGAGTTTAGAATCGCGATAGAATTTTTCTACTGGAAAGTCTTTTGTATAGCCGTACCCTCCAAAAATTTGTACTGCTTCGTTGGAGGCATAAACACAAACTTCGGATGCATAATATTTGGCCATCGCGCCAGCTTCTGTCACTTTTTCACCTTTGTTCTTCAATTCTGCAGCTTTACGCGTCAACAATTCAGCAGCCTGAATTCTGGTTGCCATGTCCGCGAGCTTAAAGGAAATAGCCTGAAAATTGGCAATTGGCTGACCAAATTGTTCACGCTCCTTGGCATATTTGATGGAAGCTTCATAAGCACCTTTGGCAATACCCAAAGACAAAGCGGCGATGCTAATTCTGCCACCATCTAAAACCTTCATGGCCTGAATGAAGCCGTCACCTGGTTGTCCCAGTACCTGGCTTTTATGAACCCTGCAATCTTCAAAAATAAGCTCTGCTGTCTCAGAAGCCCTCATCCCTAATTTATTTTCCTTTTTGCCCGCTTTAAAGCCCGGCGTTTCTCTTTCAACAATAAATGAGGTGATGCCTCTTGAATCCAAAAGGTCGCCGGTTCGGGCCAAGACCACTGCTATATCTCCCGACTTACCATGGGTAATCCAGTTTTTAGTTCCATTCAAGATATAATAATCACCATCTTCGGTGGCTACACATTTCATCCTCATGGCATCGCTGCCGGTGTTGGCTTCCGTTAAACCCCAGGCACCAATGTGTTCGCCAGACGCCAGCTTAGGCAAGTATTTTTGTTTTTGCTCTTCATTTCCAAATGCAAGAATATGACCTGTACAAAGGCTGTTATGTGCAGCTACAGACAAGCCAATGGATCCGCAGACTTTTCCAATCTCTGTTAATATGCTAACATATTCCTGATATCCAAGACCCGCGCCTCCATATTGATGGGGCACCAGCACCCCTAGAAAACCCTGCTTTCCCAATTCTCTCATCAAATCAACGGGAAAATGTTGAGCCTCGTCCCATTCCATAACATTAGGAAGGATGTGCTTTTTTGCAAATTCTGAGGCCGAATGCTCAATGATTTCAAGGTGTTCAATACTTTCAAACATAAATTAGTTTTTTACCTAAACGCAGGGCAAAGAAAAGTGTTTTAATGGGTTTCACAAAACCTGGTAGCAAATCAATCCTATTTTTTCTGTAAAAGGCCCTGATTGGTGCCAAATCACCGGATTTAACACAAAATTAAGGGTAAAAAAGGCTATCTTTACGTTCGGTTTATAGGGTGATAAACTAAGCAATGACTCAAGAAAAAGCGAAAAATATTTGGAAAAAAGCTGGTCGATGGTTGGCATGGCTTGTTATTTTTATTTTACTTTTTCCAGTTTTATTGACAGCCGTGCTTCATATTCCAGTAGTTCAGCAATGGGCCTCTGGTAAGGTGACAAATTATCTTTCCGATAAGATTGAAGCCAAAGTGAGCCTTTCCAGAATCGACTTGAGCATATTTAAAGGAGTAAGTTTGGCTGATTTTGCCATTCAACAAACCGATGGCGACACCCTCCTGGCAGTGGACAAATTAGAGGTTAACCTTTCAAAAAATTTGTTTTCACTTTTTAGAAAAAGACTTGAAATCAGTAGCATCTCCCTTTACAATCCAAGAATTTCTGTGGAAGTGGACCCGACGGATGGCAAAATTAATCTTTTAAAATTGCTGGAAAAATTATCCTCTTCATCCAGTTCTGGAAGTAAAGACCCCATCGTTATTAACCTGAAAGAATTTTATGTCAAAAAATTGAATTTTTCTCTACTGGACGAACCCCGTCAAGTCAACCTGATTGCCAGATTGGAAGAAGGAAAGATCAACTTTAAACGTTTTGATATTAAAAACCTGATTTTTGATGTAGGGGACTTAAACCTCATTAAACCTGAGTTTCAAAGACTGGATTTTGGCACAGAAAGTTCACCTTTGGCTAAAAATGAAAAAACCAAAGGGTCGAACTCTGAACAACTTTGCGTTACCATCAAGGCCCTAAATATACTTGACGGTATTGTCAATTTAGACAAACGGCTACAATCAACAGGCAAAGAAGCCTTTCTTTTCAATCCTGAACACATTGCTTTTCATCACATCAATCTCGACATCGATAACCTTTCATTTGGGGGTATAGACGATATATATGCCAGGATTAATAATATTGCTTTTGAATCTCCTTCAGGATTTGTGCTTCAAAAAATGGCAGTTCCTTCTTTGATCATCAACCATCAGATGTTGTCATTAGAAGAGTTTTACATCAAAACAGGAAATTCTACCTTGGGTAATAAAGTGGTTTTGAAATATAAAGGCATTGAGTCATTTGCCGATTTTGCAAATAAAGTATTTATTGATGCTGATTTTTCTGAGGGCTTAGTATCACTCAAAGAATTGGGATATTTCATTCCTGCTTTTGCCAAAACTGATTTTTATCGCTCTTATAGCAACAAGTCGTTGGAATTGGACGGTAAACTAAAAGGAAGGCTAGCCAATATCAAGGGATCTGGGTTAACCGTGAGATTAGAGGATAAATTATTTTTTGCCGGTGATTTTGGAGCCCGCAATCTTCAGGATCCCGGAGAAATGTTGCTGAACCTTAGGGTTCAAAAACTGGTGACAAATATTTCATTTATTGGAGATGTCATTCCCGGCTTCAACCCACCTGCTAATTTTTATCAGCTGGGCAGGGTTGATTTTAACGGTAATTTTGATGGCTACCTCAATGATTTTGTGGCCTTTGGAAAATTGAACACGGAAATAGGCCATGCCGATCTTGACTTGCGTCTCGATGTCAAAAAAGGAAATGACAAAGCCAGGTATGCGGGCAATTTGGTTCTTACTGATTTTAATCTTGGCAAATGGAGCAATAATGCGGATTTTGGCAAAGTATCATTCAAAGCCAAAATCAAGGATGGAGAAAGCCTCATATTTAAAAATGCAAAAGCAGAACTGGAGGCGGAAGTAGATAGGCTTGAGTTTAAAAATTACAACTACAACAAAATAAAAATCAAAGGAAGTCTGGCATCCAATGCTTTTAATGGAAGTCTCATTTCTGCTGATAAAAACATTGATTTTAATTTTAATGGAAGTTTGGCCTTCGATAGGCAGTTGCCCAACTTTAACTTCGACGCTAATGTAAAAAATCTCAACCTCCAGGCGTTGAACCTTTCAAAAGATATCAGCAAGATAGCAGGTCATCTGGTAATTCAGGGGGAAGGCAATACACTCAACTCTCTTCTTGGAAAAATCACCGGAGATAGTGTACGCATAATGAGAAATGATACTTTGTACGATCTCGGAAAAGTGACCTTTATTGCCGAACAAACCAAGGGGAAAAACAGAAAACTTGATTTTAGTTCTGAAATTGTCAACCTCAATTTACAAGGAATATATAACCTGAATACGGTAGTTGAGGATATTCAATATTTAGTTAAAAGTAATTTTCCTTATCATACCAGAACGCTTGGTCTGAAAGCCACAGCTCTTCAAAATACCCAAAATTTTACATTTGATGCAGAGTTGTTTGAGGCCAGAAAATTGTTTGGCCTGATAGGACTTAAAAATCTGGACCTTTATCATTTTAAGGCAAAAGGAGCGGTTAATACGGATAGAAAGGAACTCTCTTTTGTTTCTAATCTTCCATTGCTCAAAGTGAATGATTTGGTGTTTCATAACGTCCAACTGATGGCCAACAATACGGGGACAACCGGTGATTTCCTCTTACATTTGGATAGCGCTGTTGTATCCGGTAAAAAATTGAATGCCATTGAAGTTCAGTCTGTAATGTCAGGAAATGACGTTCAATTTAAAATTGATGCTTCCAAAATAGTAGACTCAATCCAAAATCTTCAGCTTACAGGAACGTTGAGTCCACATGAAAAGGGCTACACAGTTTCAATAACTGACAATGATATCAGGCTTTTTCAAAAAAGATGGAAAATCAACAATGAATCCAAATTTTCATTCGGAAACAAATTTATCGATTTGGAAAACGTTACCATTACAGATGGGGTGCGTTTGCTGGAAATAGGAGACATCATGAATAAAGGTTTGGCTGTTAATGTGGTTAAACTTGATGTTGCATCGATTAATCCCATTATCAAATACGATAAAATATTAATGGGAGGTGAACTCAACAGCACCTTAAAAGTGAGTGATATATTCAACGCTTCACCCAGTATTACGGGTACTGTCCACATTCCTTCCTTATTGATGAACAATGACTCGTATGGCGAATTGACAATCGATGTTGGCAAGGAAGAAGGTAAACCCATGGAAGTACTGTTATCCCTTAGCAGGGCAACAGATGGCATGGCCCTGAAATTAAATGGTGAATACAATTTTGATACTAAAAGACTCGATGCTGAGGTAAAAGGTAAAAAAGTGTCACTTAAGTTTTTGGAATATATTCTAAAAGCAGGCATTCGGGATGTAAAAGGCTATGTAGACATAGACGCAGACATAAATGGCAAACTTCCAGATATTAAAATTGATGGCAAGGGCAAAGCATTCGCAGGCCAATTGGAAGTCATTTATCTGGGGGAGACGTATTATTTTAACAATCAGGATTTTGAAATTACTGAGAGTTATATCGATTTGACCGGTGCTAAACTAACCGACTCCGAAGGAAATCCGGGTTTTATTGAGGGCAGACTTACACACAAACTGTTTAAAGATTTTTACCTGGATGCAAGTATCAGAGGAGACAATGTTATTGCCATCAATACTTCTAAATTTGACAATCCGGTTTACTATGGCCTGGGGAGAGGACAAGTGTCCGTAGATTTTAGCGGTTCAGTCAATACGCCGAGAATGGTGATTAATGCCATTACCAAGCCAGGGACCGTGATTAATATACCTATACGTGAATCGCGTACTTCTACAGATCAAAGTTTTATTTCCTTCATTGACAAAGAAAAATTTTTAGCTCAAAATGAAGATAGCCTCTCTATAAGTCAGGATGTAAAAGTAGAAGGTATTTCGATTGAAATGAACCTTACCATGACCCAGGATGCGGTTGTCAACATGATTTTTGATGAATTTAAAAATGACATCATAACTGGGGTGGGCAATGGCAATCTTCGAATCTCTATGTCCAATAAGGGCGAATTTGACATGTTTGGAGTCTATACGATAGCCAGGGGTAATTACCTTTTTACGGCGTTCAATTTCGTAAACAAACCCTTCCTTGTTAGAGAGGGAGGCACCATCCGATGGACCGGTAATCCTATCAACGCAACTCTCAACATTGAAGCAGATTATGCTGTAAAGACCCCACTTACATCATTTTTGACCGAATACCTGGTTACAGACCAATTGGTTAATGCTGCTGCAGTTTCTACTGCTGTTAATCTAAAATTAATCTTGGGCAATACCTTGTTTAATCCATCGGTTAAATTTGATTTCGAATTTCCTAATCTCACCGGTGAGTTAAAGAGTTATACAGATAGTAAAATCAGATTACTCAGAAACAATGAATCTGATTACAATAGCCAGGTATTTGGCCTTATTGTTTTTAACTCATTTATTCCTTCCAATACCATCTCAGACGTGGTTACGAACAATAACTTTATCCAAAGCGCCGGTATTAGTACATTAAGCGAATTTGTAAGTAGTCAGTTGTCAATGTTTGTGACAGGATTGGTCAATGAAGCACTGGAGGACAATGGTTTGATTTCAGGCATTGATTTCGATATCGACCTTCGCAACAATTCTACCTTTCAAAGTGTAACCGGTAATAACTCTCTGCTGCCAACTGAAATTGAAGTCAAACTTAAAAACAAGTTTAGATTTTTGGATGAAAGGTTGTCCATCAATGTGGGAGGCAACTATGTGAGGCAAAATTCAATCATAAACCTCAACAATTACATTGTTCCTGAATTTTTTATTGAATATGCTCTGACCAAAGACAGGCAGCTGAATTTAAAATTATACGGTAAATATGACCTGGATGAAATCAGCTTGACCAGTAGAAGGCAGAAGTTTGGGCTGGGATTGAGGTATAAAAATGAATTTGGTTCTATGGTAGAAACCCGAACCAAATTATCAGATGGATTTAAGAAACTGTTGGAAAAACAGAAATAATAACACCTTTAGTCAAGAATATCCGTTCGCTCTTTAATGACAACTTTTCCTGAGTCACTTCTTTCTACACTAATGTAATTGGTAAATGGGTCGTGCTCTGTAAACAAATAAGTTTTTCCATCACAGGCCTTGTCAAACAGTTCTTCTTTTTCTTTCAAGGTCACCAGGGGTTGGACATCATAAGCCATAATATAAGGTAAGCCTACATGAAAACTAGACGGCAATAAATCTGCACAGAAAATTATTTTTTTACCTGTAGCCAATTGAATGGTAGGTAGCATCATGGCTCCGGTATGGCCATATACAAAGTCAAGTGTTATGGTCTCAGAAAATTTTACATTTTCACCCAATTCGACTAAGTTCAAAATATTGAAATCGAGTAAAGGCTGGATATTTTCAGTTAAGAAGGATGCACGTTCTCTTTCGTTGGGGTGTAGTGCCCAATCCAGGTGGTAGTCATTGGACCATACTTTTGCATTGGGAAAAGTAGGAACGATTTGACCTTTGTTATCAAGGGATAACACTCCGCCAGCATGGTCAAAGTGAAAATGGGTTAATATTACATCGGTTATTTCTGATGCGTCAAAACCATAATAGTCGAGATCGCTTTTAAAATCAATGATATTGGTAGGGCTAAAGTGACTTCTGAATTTTTCACTTTGTTTGTTACCAATTCCGGTGTCGATTAATATTTTTCTGTCACCTTCTTCCACCAAGAGACAACGCATGGCCCAAGTGCACATATTATTGTCATCAGGCGGGTTGAGCTTTGACCACATGGATTTTGGAACAACCCCAAACATGGCGCCGCCATCTAACTTAAAAAAACCTGTGTTGATTACCGTTACCCTGGCCATTTATTAAGCTAGCTTGATCAAGCCATTTTTTTCCATCTGATAATATTCTTTGAAGGTAATCATGCGTTCTGAACTCTCATCCCAAAGTTTATGTGTAGCTAACTTTAAACTCTCCCAAAAAGTAATTTCTGTAGTATACTGATTGATCCATGGAATGGCGTCAACACTTTTTTTCAGGTTATAATTGGGAATCGCCGGATTGAGGTGGTGAATATGGTGGATGGCAATGTTGCCTGTAAACCAATTGAAGATACCAGGCAATTTATAGTAGCTGCTGCCCTTTACAGCGGCATAAATAAACTCCCATCTTGCTTTCCAATGCTTATATCCTTTTTCATGCTGGTGTTGTATGTAGAAGAACCAGATGGCTACAATCGCAAATAAAAAAAGTGTAATAAAATGAACGAACAATACCTTTTTCCAATCTAACAGAAGACACAAAAGCGTTACACCACCAATCAACAAAACGTTGTTGAATGTGAGGCTCCACTTCAATTTTTTGAATTCCGGCATTTTTATCAGAGCAAGTCTGTTATGGATCAAAACATAGTAAATAGGAATGATACCAAACATCACAATTGGGGACCTGTAGACTCTGTACCAAAATCGCTGAAACTTTGTCAATGCTGCAAACTCCTGCACTGTCAGGGTATCCAAATCACCAATGTCTCTCACCTCCAGCATCCCATTATGGTTGTGATGGAAATGGTGTGAGGTAGCCCAGTATTTATAGGGTATGGCGCTGAATAAACTGCAGACATAGCCGACTATATTGCGCATGTGCCTTGAACTAACAAAAGAATTATGTCCGCAATCATGCTGTATGATAAATATGCGCACTAAAAAAAATGCATTCAAAATTCCAAGTAATACGACCAATGCCTTGCTGTAGTCCCACAAATTGTACATCAATATCCACAACAGGATATAAGGCCCAAATGAATTAAGCAACTGAATAGTAGCCTTGGAGTAACTGGGATTCTGATATTGTTTGAGGGTTTTAAGCGCTGACTGGATTTTGTCTCTGAATTCTCTCTTTTCTAATTCCATTATTAATTGCAAAATATAGGCAAATATAAAAATATTAAATTGACATGGCTTTGATTTTCGCCATGATTTAAAATATTATTTGGAAAAATTTAAAAAATCTAAACTATAGGTTTAATAATTTTATTTTGAAATTTTTCACTGATTTAATGAGCTCCCGCCAATTTTTCTTCTATAAAATTTATGAGAAGCCTTTATTCTTTTTGCTAGTAGTCGTTTTTCATGTACCGCCTTTGGTACCTTTGTTTTGATTCGTTTTTTAATGGGTGTTAAAGCGCTGATCAATACCTGGTGACACTTTTCAATGCAGTGTTCTTTGTTCTGTAGTTGACTCCTGAATTTTTGGGAAGTACAACTTAAAACAGAGCCTTCAAGTAAACTAAACTCAAGTTTAGCCAATAAAGTTTCCTTTTGCTCATCCGTAAGAAGGGTAGAGCTCGCTATGTCAAAGCGCAAAATTACTTTTGTCTCCGTTTTATTGGTGTTTTGCCCGCCTGGCCCCCCACTTCTACTTGTAATATATTCAAATTCCCGCCTTAAATCAGGAATGATACTAAGCATGGACATCTGGTATGTTAGACAGGGTCTGTAACAACAATCGCCAGAATTTTTGGGAAGAAGACACACTTGCTCTTTCATCGGGACTATGTGCACCCTTTATGGTGGGACCAAAAGAAATCATTTCCATACCCGGATAATGACTTCCAATAATGCCGCATTCAAGGCCTGCATGGCATGCTACTACCCTCGGTTCTGTTCCAAATAGTTGTGAATATTGGTTTTTCATCAATTCCAGGAGCGTTGAGGTTGGATTAGGGCTCCAGCCTGGATAGCTGCCTGAAAACTGGCACTCAAAACCGGCCAATTCAAATACTGCCCTCAGCGAATTGGCCACTTCCAATTTGGTAGATTCTACAGATGATCTGGTGAGGCACATTATTCTGGCATTGCCGTCATTTACTTCAACCTTTGCCACATTGTTGGAAGCCTCGACCAGGTCAGTCATGCCCGGACTCATGCGATAAACTCCATTAACAGCCCCTGCAATAGCTTTGATGATGGCCATCTCAACAAGGGGATCAACTGCTTTTTCAGGACCTGAAATAGATTCTAAACTGATTTTAAGATTGGGTTCAGCCAATCTATATTCAGCCATAATTTCTTGTCTTAAAACCTCAAAGTGGGCTCTAACCTTTGTTTCCAGATCTGGATGAACACTCAATACGGCAATACTTTCTCTTGGAATGGCATTTCTCAAACCACCTCCATTGATACTACTCACCATCACGCCATGTTCTGGGCACAAAAGATAGAGGAATCTGTTCATTAGTTTATTGGCATTGCCCAAACCAAGATGGATGTCCATGCCGGAGTGCCCGCCTTTCAGACCATTGATGATCAACCTCAATCCAACATTGATGGCTGGACAAGCAACCTGGTTGTAAGTCAGGGTTGCCGTAACATCCATACCTCCGGCACAACCAATGTCCAATTCGTCGTCGTCTTCTGTATCGAGATTAAGTAACATTTTGCCTTGAATAAAGCCGGCTTCAAGGCCCAATGCACCGGTCATTCCTGTTTCCTCATCAATGGTAAACAAAGCTTCTAAAGGCGGATGCTGTATGGTGTTGGATGATAGTATTCCCATAATAGCTGCTACTCCAAGGCCATTATCAGCACCAAGGGTGGTGCCTCGCGCCTTTACCCAGTCTCCATCCAAATACATATCAATTCCCTGTGTTTCAAAATTGAAATCAGTATCGTTGTTTTTTTGGTGTACCATGTCTAGATGGGCCTGAAGAACCACTGTTTGTTTGTTCTCCATGCCGGCACTTGCCTGTTTTTTAATCAGCACATTGCCAACCTTATCTGTTGCTACCTCCAGGCCCAGATTCTTAGCAAATTCAATCATAAATGCCCTAATCCCTTCTTCTTTTTTGGAGGCCCTGGGGATGGCATTTAAAGCTGCAAAATTCTCCCAAATGGCCTTGGGTTCTAGTTCATTTATTTTTTGTGTGTTCATTGTTTTGGCTTTGTGACAAAATTAGGATTTCAAACCTCATTCTCCTACTTTTGCAAAAAGTAAAATAAAATGCAGGGCAAATCTACCATCCAAATTGATGTTGAACTTGATGATAAAAAGCATCCGGATAAAATTTACTGGAGTGCTTCTGACAATCCACAAGGCAAAGATCCCATTGCCTGCAAGGCTTTTCTTCTTTCTGTGTTTGATGAAGTCAGTGCAGATACCTTCAGAATTGACCTATGGACCTCCAAATTACAGGTAGCCGAAATGGACAGATTGATGTTTCAGACCTTTAAGTCAATGGCAGATACCTACTTTAAAGCCACCAACAACCACGATTTGGCCAATGTTATGCACAACTTTGCCATTTATTTCGGAGAACAAACAGGAATAGTGCCCAAGGATGAGAGCGAAAATCTTAGCTAGCTGAAGCCGGCTCTTCATTAAGTTCCGCCTCGCTTTCTACATTGGTAAACATGGTAAGCAAGTCGTCTAACTTTTGTTTTAGATCTTTTCTATTAACGATGAAATCTAAAAAGCCTTTTTCTATCAAAAATTCAGCTGTTTGAAAGCCCTCCGGTAAATCACGTTTTATGGTCTCTTTGATTACCCTGGGTCCCGCAAAACCAATCAATGCTCCCGGTTCTGCTATATTGAGGTCACCCAGCATGGCAAAACTAGCCGTAACCCCACCAGTCGTAGGATCGGTCATCAGGGAAATGAAGGGGAGTTTGTGTTTGGCTAACAGGGTTAGTTTTGCTGAGGTCTTTGCCATTTGCATTAGAGAAAAGGCGGATTCCATCATTCTGGCACCTCCGGATTTAGAGATAATCAGCAGCGGTGTCTTATTTTCAATGCTATAGTCTATAGCTCTTGATATTTTCTCACCTACCACGGATCCCATTGAACCCCCTATAAAGGTGAAATCCATAGCGCATACTGTCAATGGCTTTTTATTGACTTTGCCACTGGCAACTGAAATGGCATCACTAACATCGGATTTTAGATAAATGGCGTCCAGCCTGTCTTGATATGACTTTAGGTCAACAAAGTTTAAAATGTCCTTGGAAACAATTTCGTCAAATAATCGGGTGTACTTTCCATCAAAAATGATGTTGAAGTATTTTTCTGATCCGATTCTGACATGGTGATCGCACTTGGGACAGCAGTACAGGTTTTCGTCCAATTCTTTATGAGTAGACAGTTCGCTGCACTTTTCACACTTATGCCATAAACCATCGGGAGCTTCCTTTTTGGATTTTGTTGCAGTTTGTATTCCGTCTTTTAATCGCTTAAACCAGCTCATAAATCAAATTTCATGCAAAATTACCAAAAAAAAGGAGCTTTGCAAGATGACTTAAGTAATCTTTGTAAATATTTGTTAAAAATGAATTATTACAAAATAAGTGCCTGAAAACGACCAATAATGTAGTACGATTGAGTAGTTAATTTGGAATTTTAATAACCAACGAACACTTGCCACAGAAAAACCTCGTGTTACCACAAAAGTTGGATCCCTGCCCAGAAATGAGTAGGAGGCGCAGACTCATAAAACCGGTTGGCAGTTGCGTTAATTCGGATATTGGAATAGTACTTGGCGTTGTAGAGATTGTTCAGTCCAATGTTAAAAACAAGGGCTTGTTTAGCCAGATCCAGGGTATAGCCTGCTTGTATATTGGCTTCTATGTACGATTTGCTGGAAGATGATGAATTTGTCAAAAGGTAGATTTTACCTACCAATTGGTGATCTATCCTCAATTGCAGCTTTCTTACGGGTTGCGCCATTAATTGTATCTGATGTACATAAACAGGAATTCCAGGAATAGGGTCCGCCCCATTTAATAAGAACGCATAGTTATAGGTGTAATTCCATCCCAATTGGTATTTGTCAGAAAGGGGCCATTTAACCGCAAGTTCAAGTCCTTTTCTGTTCGAAGTGCCTGAATTTTCATAATAAAACCTGCCCGGAGCAGATGGAATTTCGAAGGGTATAATTTCATTGCTTCCCGATACATGAAACCAATGAATATCTAGGCTCTGATCAGTGGTTGTACCATAATGAAAATGTACCTCATAAAGCCTCGTTTTAGAACTGTTCAATGCAGGGTTAAAACCGGGTTTACCATCAGGCGACACAGAAAGTTCGGTCAGGGTAGGGGACTCAAATCCGGTAGAATTGATAAAGTTAACACTCATTTGTCGGTTGAGTTGATAGCTCAATTTGAGTGAGGGGTTAAATGATTGAATATTTCTGATTCCTGATTGATCTCCATCGGTTTGAAAGTGATCCTCCATTGCAGTCTGAATGGCTGACAACCTCACGTTCACCTCTCCTCTGCAACGGGGCGTCAATTGAAAAGAATTCAAACTGTAAACGGATAGATCTTTGTAAACTTCATTTTGGGCTAAGCGCAGCGTCCCTTTTTCTCCTTGCAAATTGTCATAGTTGCTGCGGAAATCTTGTTGGTACTGCCAGTCTGCGCCTGCAATCCAGCTGAACTTGCCTTTTTTTAGCAGGTTGCCTACTTCATAGTATAATCCGTGGTTCTTTCTTTTGATTTCTCCCCATCCCGAGGTTGAAAAAGCAAGAAAGTTGGAAAAACGCCTGTTGAGATAGTATGCTTTTAACTGCTGGTAGGTTTTGGTTCCTGACTTTTTGTAAATCAAGGCCATTCTTTGCTGATGTAAGTTTTCTCCCGCTTTATACTGGATGTTATTGCTTCTGGCTTCCCGAGGGTTGGTTTCTGCTTCCATGTAATTTAACGCTCCGGGGTCTTGTGACTGGGGGTTAAAAACACCGTTAATTAATATTTTAAGCTCATGCTCCCCTTTTTGAAAACGCCCTCGTATGTTGCCAATATGATTGTTGAAGGCCGACCATTTTCGGTATCCATCAGCTCCCTGATAAGCATATCCAAACTGCCATTTCCAGTTATCTGTTTTGGGAACCAGCTGAATGCCTGCCTGCCTGAATCCAAAACTACCACCGGCAAGACGAATTTTAACGCCTTCTTTAAGACTATCAAAGGGTGTTGGATATATCTTAATCATCGCCCCTGAAACATTGCCATAGAGAGCAGCATCGGGACCCCTCAAAATTTCAGTAGAGTGGATCAGTTGGTAATCCAAATTGTCGAGTTGACTTTGTCCATCGGGTGTTGTTTCAGGAATATCATCCACCCAGATTTTTATTCCCCTGATGCCAAAGGATGACCTTGCACCAAAGCCACGACTGGTAATTCTACTATCCTGTGCGTAATTATTGTTGCTCAAAGTGAATATACCGGGAGCTGCCTGAATATAGTCATTGATGCTCGTTCCCTGCGCCAATGCTGCAGCAATGGGCGAAGAAATATAGGTGTTTTGTGTATTTGCGGGTTGAGGTAGTCGGCTGGCTGTAACCACAAAGCTATCCAATACAACTATGGTATCTTTTTGCCCTTGAGCAATAAGTGCGTATAAAAGGAAAAAGGCACTGAAAATCAGTGCCTTTTTTTTTATGTTCTGAAAAACTAAAATCATATGATAGATCAATTGACCACTGTGGATCACAGGTATTAACTACCTAAGTAATTTTTCAACAACTTGCTCTTACTGGTTGAACGCAACTTGTTTATGGCCTTGTCTTTGATTTGACGTACCCTTTCACGGGTTAATCCAAATTTATCACCAATATCTTCCAATGACATAGGATGCTCAATTCCGATTCCAAAATAAAGCTTAATTACATCATATTGCCTGTCAGTCAGGGTCGAGAGCGACCTTTCAATTTCTGTTCTCAGGGATTCAACATATTCCAGTCCTGCATCTGTATCAGGAGAACTATTGTTTTCCAATACATCTAACAGAGAGTTGTCTTCTCCTTCGGCAAATGGTGCATCCATGGATACGTGTCGAGCTGCCACACCAAGAGTGGTCTCAACTTCTTCTGAAGGTATGTCTAGCAGTTCTGCCAATTCCTCAGCAGTGGGTTCTCTTTCAAATTCCTGCTCCAATTCAGAAAAAGCACGGTTGATTTTATTGAGTGAACCTACCTTGTTAAGGGGTAGACGGACAATCCTTGACTGTTCTGCCAATGCCTGCAGAATGGATTGTCGAATCCACCAAACGGCATAGGAGATGAACTTAAAACCCCTGGTTTCATCAAAACGTTGAGCCGCTTTAATCAAACCCAGGTTTCCTTCATTGATCAAATCAGACAACGACAAACCTTGATTTTGGTATTGTTTGGCAACAGAAACCACAAACCTCAAATTTGCTTTTGTTAGCCTCTCAAGTGCTTCCTGGTCACCTTCTTTTATCTTTTTGGCCAAATCCACCTCCTCTTCAGGGGTTAATAGGTCAACTTTGCCTATTTCCTGTAGATATTTTTCAAGAGACTGACTCTCTCTGTTGGTAATGGATTTGGTGATTTTTAATTGCCTCATTCTAAAAATCTGTTCTGAACTGTGTTAAAAGGCCGCAAAAGTAAGGAATTTTTGGGATTTCATAGAATCAAAATGTGCATTTACCCCAACTCATCCATCTGTGACCTGCGAGGAAAACAATAATTTTTTCATAAAAAAAGTTCAAAATAGGCATGAATATTAAAAAAAATTTTTATTTAGCCGTTATATATCCTATCATTGCGCTTTCGGCCCTTAATTTTTGATTTAGAAAGATGAAAAGAGTAAAATTAGATTTAGAATTTATCTTTAAGGCATCCCCAACCTTATTGTACACTTTTATTACCACACCAGCCTGCCTGGTTCGCTGGTTTTGTGATGGCGTTGAGATCAACGAAGATTTATTTTCATTTAGTTGGAATGGCAGTTTTGAAGATGCCGAAATGGTTGATGACATTGAAGATGAACGTGTAAGATTTAAATGGCTGGATGCAGACGACGAATCCGAATATTTTGAATTCAGAATGTATAAGTCTGATGTTACCCTGGAAACGATCCTGGAAGTAACCGATTTTTGCGATCAGGGTGATGAAAAATCAACCAAAGATTTGTGGACCCAACAAATAACCGCTCTTAGACAAGAGTGTGGCGGCTAATTGTTACCTTTGCTGCCCATTACTATGTAATTGCTTGTTTCCATGCCCTCTCCTGCAGATAAAATCAAAGAGTTCCTCGCGCCAGAGTTAAAACAATATGAAAGCCATTTTAAGGAGGCGATGAAGAGCAAAATTCCTTTGCTCGATAAAATAACTCACTACATTATAAAGAGCAAAGGCAAACAGATGCGACCCATGTTTGTCTTTTTAAGTGCCCGGATTTTTGGCCCCACCAATCCCGATACCTTTACTGCGGCATCTATGGTCGAATTGCTCCACACTGCCACCCTTGTACACGACGACGTGGTTGACGAGTCATACCAAAGAAGGGGTTTTTTTTCGATCAATGCACTTTGGAAAAACAAAGTTGCTGTTCTCGTAGGAGATTATCTTTTTTCCCAGGGCATGCACATCGCCCTTGATACGGGACAATACAAAATGCTGCACATCGTATCTAAAGCAGTGAAAGCAATGGCTGAAGGGGAATTATTGCAATTGGAAAAGGCGAGAAGACTGGATATCAAAGAAGATATTTATTTTGACATCATAAGAAAAAAAACCGCCTCTCTTATTGCTGCATCGTGCAGTCTGGGTGCCTCATCAACCGTCGAAGACCCTGAGCGCATAGAATTTATGAGGCAGGTAGGCGAGAATATAGGTATGTGCTTTCAGATTAAGGACGATCTTTTTGATTACGGAGATGAAAATGTTGGAAAACCGCTGGGCATCGACATCAAAGAAAAAAAGATGACCTTACCCCTCATTTACGCCCTCAATAATGCTTCTTTCTGGGATCGTCGACGGATCATTTATATTATCAAAAATCAAAGTAAAGACGAGCAAAAGGTTAGGGAAGTCATCGATTTTGTAAAAGCTTCTGAAGGAATCCCATTTACCATCCAGAAAATGAACGAATACAAGGAAAAGGCACTTGAAATGATCCAAACTCTGCCTCAGAACGAAGCCAATATCCACCTGCAGGAGCTTGTGGAATATGTGATTTCAAGACAAAAGTAAGCCAACCACCTTTGCTCATGGCTGAAGGTAACTAAGGTCACCCACTGTCGGAATTTATGGACTGTAACTTTGCATAAAATAACAAAATTATGCTACAAGAAGAAATCCAAATGATGCCCCGGATTGGTGATCAGGCTCCAGACTTTGAAGCCATTACCACAACCGGCAGAATTAAATTTAGTGAATTTGCCAAAGGCAAATGGACCCTTTTGTTTTCACATCCGGCCGACTTTACTCCGGTTTGCACGACAGAAATGAGTGGTTTTGCTCAAAAGAAAGAAGTTTTTGAAAAATTGGATACGCTGCTTTTGGGCCTGAGCATTGACAGCATTCACTCTCATCTGGCCTGGGTCAACAATGTGAGAGAAAAAATGGGCATTTATCTCAGTTTTCCAATAATTGCTGACATTGACATGAAAGTAAGCAAGCTTTACGGCATGCTTCAGCCCAACGAAAGTGAAACAGCTGCGGTTAGAGCTGTGTTTTTTATAGATCCAAAAATGAAAATCCGCCTAATCATGTATTATCCTATGAATGTAGGTAGAAACATGGATGAAATCATCAGGGCCTTGGAAGCGCTTCAATTTGCCGAAGAACACAAAGTGGCTCTGCCGCTTAACTGGAAAAAAGGCGAAAAAGTAATCATACCACCCCCCAAAACATTGGCAGCTATGGAGGAAAGAATCGCAGATACCAGTTGTGAAAAAGTTGACTTTTATCTGGCGAAAAAAATGATTGAAGCTTAATTGTCATTGAAAAAAGCCTCTTCTTCCATGAAGGGGCTTTTTTTTATTTATAAATTATGGTTTCATTAACATCATTTTTATGACATTTGGCATCTCTAATGTGAATTTTAACTGAAATTTAGATCTTAAATGTCCTTAATATGAAAATGATGTGTTTTATGCTGGCTACTATTGTTTTAAGTTCTGTCCAAGCCCAATCTTTTGATTACAATGTTGCCTGGAAAGAAGTTGATACTGCCCTTGAAGAAGGTCTCAGCCAAACAGCTTTGGACAAAACCAAAGAAATATTTGACAAAGCTGAAAAGGAAAACAATGCACCGCAATATACACGTGCCCTGGTATTTTTGGCGTCCCTGGAGTTTATATACGGTGAAGATGTGGCCCTGCGGGTTCAAGATCTTTTTGAGCTTGCTTTAACCAAATCAAGTTCACCCTTCAAGGAAATAATCCACGCCTATTATGCCATCTTTTTAAACAAGTATCTCCAGGAAAATAGGTATGAAATTTCATCCAGAACTGATTCAGATGATACCAGGCTGAAATCCATCTCGCTGACTTCTCTTTCAGCTATGGTTGATGAACACCTCAAGCAATCAACTTCCAATCTTAATTTAGCCAATTATCCTCTTACAGGTTTTAAAACCATTGTGACTGGTACAGACCAACCAGAATCTGAATACAGATTTCCTACCATCTTACATATTTTGTTCAAGCAATCAATCGATATGTTTGGCCCCAGGTTTTTGGAATCTGCTGATGAGAGATCTATCTCCATCATTGGATCCAGCTACAGAGAATTTGCCATCAATAATTCTACCTACTCTGGTCATACGAATGAACATAAGCTGATAGAGTTGTTCTTTCAACTACAGAAAATCAACGAAGAAAAAGCTTATATGGAATCTGCAGCCTATTTTGACCTGGAACGTTTGAAGCTGGCCCGGCAATTAATGGTAACCAAGGACCAGAAAACAGGGTTGGAGAATGCCTTGCTATCAGGGTGTACAACTTTTAGAAAACAACCCTACGTTAGTATGTTTTATGCCGAACTTGCTGCCATGAGCCTCGAAACGATCGACAGCAATAGATACATAAAGGCCTCAAACTATTGCAATCAGGGAATAGCATTGTACCCGGAAAGCATTGGGGGTAAGATTTGTAAAAACTATCTTGCAGAGATCAACCAACCTTCACTCTCTGTGATGATAGAAAGTACAGCTGCAGAAAAACAATCTATTCCTTATCAGCTTACATCGAGAAACCTGGATAAAATTTATTTAAAGGTGATCAACTTACCTTCCTATTATAAGATGAACCAGGAAGCGTTTGAAATTGCCAGCTGGAAAGATCAACTGAAAAATGAAAAAAGTATTTATAACACAACAGTCAACTTAACTCTAAAAGGAGATCACCTTGAATCATTGGCTGAGGGAAAGCTGCCTTCCTTAAAAAAAGGAAAGTACTTGTTACTTGCATCCGATTCGCCTGATTATAGTAAAGCCTTCTCTGTTTCATTGTTTCAGGTTACCAACCTTGCGTATCTGCATCCCAATGGCAGCTCAACCGACTTTATTATTGCGGTAAACCGCAAAAGTGGTAAGCCTGAAAGGGGGGTTAATGCCGAATTTTACAATCTCGAATACAATTACCCCAATGGCAACCTGCGCAAGCCTGTCAGTACTGCCACCTCTGATAAAGAAGGTAAAATCAAAAAACCTGCGGGCGTTCAAAATCTGGGTGTAGTGTTGAAAAAAGGGAAAGACGTTTTTGATGCTGAACTTACCCACTACAGCTATGGACAACAAAATGACGCACCTGATTATTTCAGGTCTGAAATTTATACAGACAGGCCGATTTACAGACCCGGTCAAACCCTCCATTTTAAAGTCCTTCATTTAGGCGTAACGCAAAACAATGTACCCTCAATCGTACCTGAAAAAGAGCTTGAAGTTAAACTCAATGATGTCAATGGCCAGTTGGTAAAGGCGATAAAAATAAAAACAAATGAATGGGGATCTGCCTCGGGGTCTATAGATATTCCATCGGGTAGACTCAATGGATATTATCAGTTGATATGCGGTGATTATAGCAAGGCAGTAAGAGTAGAAGAATACAAAAGACCTCGTTTTGAAGTTTTGTTAGATTCCATTCAAGGCCAGCCTGCGTTGGATCAGACTATCGAAATCAAGGGTGTAAGTAAATTTTATTCAGGACTTGCCCTCCAGAACGCCACAGTGAAATACCAAATCAAAAGAAGAGAGCTGATCCCTTATTGTTACCGATGGATTCCCCAAAATTTTAATACCCAGGAAACCATCATTGCGCAGGGTAGTACTACTACATCCATAGATGGTAGGTTTGTTTTTGATTTCAATGCAGAATCTACAAAAGGTCAAAATTATCATCCCATCTATCATTTTCAAATCATCATTGATGTATTGGCCGCAGATGGAGAAACACAAAGTTTGACCCAGGATTTAATGCTTCAAAAAGAACCATTTATCATCCAACTGGATTTGAACACCCGGGTGGATAGGTCAGCAAAAATGCTCGCCAATGTAACTGTTTCCAATCAGGCAGGTCTGAAATTGGATCAGCAGGTGATGGTGAATGTGTTCTCTTTAAAAGGCCCACAGCACATTGAGAACACACCCTACTGGAGTAATAACCCTTCTTTTCAACCATCCCTAAAACAAACTACCTTACCAGAGCCTTTCTGGAATTGGACCCTTGACACAAAAGTAGCCTCCAAATCATTCTCTTCTTTAACTCAGTTCGACTTTTCATTTTTACCGGCAGGAGTCTACCTCATGGAATTTGAGGTCAAAGGAAATACCGCAGTTAAAGAAGTTGTAGTAGTTACAGATTATAAGGCTAAAAAATGGCCGCTTTTGAAACATGTACAGCATGTCGTAAATCAAAAAAGTTTCGAAGCAGGTGAAACATTGGCAGTAAATTTTGGTGCGGTAGAAGGAGACCAAATGGTATTTTTAACCTTGCTGAGAGGGAACAAAAAAATCAAGCAACAGTGGATGACTGTTAAGAAAAACACCCTTTTCACCTATAATATTACAGGTGAAGACAAGGGGGGACTCCAGCTAAATTATATTTACGTTAAAAACAACCGATTTTATTCAGAAGAAATAACCATCGATGTACCCTGGTCTGAAAAAGAACTGGACGTGAAATGGATAACCGTTCGCAATAAAACTGAACCTGGAGCAAAAGAGTCGATAAAATTACAAATTTCAGGTGCAAAGGCTAAAGACTGGGCTGCAGAAGTGATGGCCACTCTTTATGATGCTTCATTAGATGCCTTGCAAAAAGACAATTGGCCATCTCAGTTTTTCCAAAATAATTATGGCTATTTATTCTGGGAAGTTCCGGGTTTTGGTATTCAATACAATCAGCATATCAATCCGGAATGGAACGCACTCCTAACAGAAGAAATACCAGATTGGGGACAAGTTCCGCATTTGTACGAAGGATACAACAATGCTTTCAGCGTCCTATTTTATAGAAATTATGGACATTTTGCATTCAGCACTGCGGCAATGGCAGATGCAGCTCCTGTGCCGGAAAGCAGAGATGGTGGAAAAATGAAATCTGCCCGCGAAGAAAATGTTGCTGCAGAAGCAGAGGAAGAAAGACAGGTTAAACCCACACCCAGAACCAATCTAAATGAGTTGGTCTTTTTTTATCCCCACCTCACAACTGATGATCAGGGAAATTTGTCGTTTGATTTTACCATGAACGAAGCACTGACTTCATGGCACTTAAAGGTTTTTGCCCATACCAAGGCACTGGCCACTGCAGTAAGTGATCAACAATTGGTTACTTCAAAAGATTGGATGATTTTGCCTAACTTGCCAAGGCTGGTGCGACTCGGAGATAAAATAGTAATCACGGCAACTATTGCCAATCAAAGTGGAGCTCCAGGAGAGGCTTTTGTCAGCCTTGCTCTTAAAGACGCACTAAATGGTGAAAGTCGTGAGAATTGGGTACAGCAAAATCCTGCTGCTGTTCACCTCGAAAACGGAGGCAGCGCAACTGTTTCATGGCCCTTGGAGATTCCATTAGGAGATGCTTCCTTATTAGAATATACGATTTCTGTAATATCAGGGAAGAAAGGAGATGCTGAAATAGGAATCCTTCCGTTGCTGTCAAATGAAGTGGTTATCACAGAAAGTCAGCCTTTGATCATCAGACCGGGTGAAAAGAAAAAGGTGGATATACCGCAATTACACCAAGACTTCCTGCAAAAGACCAAAGCCCTGAAATATGGCATTGAAATGACAAGTCATCCTGCCTGGTATGCTTTGCAGGCGATGCCGTATGTAGTTCAAAACGGCTATGATAACGCTATTGACAATGCAGATAGGCTATATGTCACTGCACTGGCCATGGCTGTCAGAAACCTTTATCCCCAGCTGGATGAGGTTTTGGAAAAATGGGCAGCTCAGACAAAAGATGGATCCAGCACTTTGGAAACCAATGCCACATGGAAAAACATACAATTGGAACAAAGTCCATGGGTAGGTGTTGCCAACAAGGAAAAAGAACAGGCAAAACAACTCATTCAAATATTGAATCCTAACCTGCAATACAATGAGGCATTAAAGTGGAAAGACAAATTGATGGAACAAAGATTGGTTGATGGTTCTTTTGGCTGGTTTAAAGGAGGTGCTTTCAATCATTATACTACGTGCAGGGTTGCCATTAGCCTTGGAAAAGCCAATGCCTTTAACGTGTTGCCTTCGATAAATGAATGGATGGTACCCACCAACCAGTTTTTGGATAATTACCTCTTCAATGAATACAATCGATTGTTAAAAGAGACCGGTAATGATGCTGCGAAGTTAAAGAACTACATTCCTTCAGAAGAGATCATCTGCCACTTGTATGCAAGATCGTTTTATAGAAATCTTCCTATCGAGGCAAATATAAAACCGGCTTACTTGTATTATTCAGAACAGGCTTTAAAAGCCATCCAGCAATACAGTCTGATGGGTCAGGTGATGTTGGCCAGCTATGACTTACGTTTCAAGGGACAAGCATGGAAAACGACCGCTGCTGCTTTGTTGGAAAAAGCCAAAACCCAAACCAGTACAGGAATGTATTGGAATGCCGGCACCGGTTTGAGATGGCAGGAAATGCCGGTTGAAAGCCATGCTGCCATCATGGAATTTTTATACGAATCAGGTGCTGACAATGGAAAGTTGGAAGAAATGAAAATCTGGCTTTTGTCGCACAAAAAAACACACCACTGGTCTTCAACCAGAGCAACCGCTGATGCCATTTCTGCACTGCTATTGCAAAAAGGTCCAAGGCAGGTCAATTTTACGGATGCAGATGGCGTAAGTGTACACGCAGGAGGTGTTCGATTGCCAATTAGCGGTCAAATATCTGCAGGCTCCAGTTATTTTATACAGGAATGGTCAGGGAAGGAAATACAACCTGAACTGGGTAAAATAGAAATGGCCAATAATGGCACCAGTGTGGCCTTTGGGGCAGTTTATTATCAGTATTTGAGTCCCATTAAAGAAGTTGTGCAATCACAAAATGCCTCTTTGACCATCAGTAAAAAGCTCTTCAGAGAGGATAGGGTAGGAAGTACCATCAGGCTCACTCCTTTATCCACAGAGGTAATTTTGACACCTGGCGATATTTTGGTTTCCAGACTCGTGGTGCATTCAGACAGAGATCTTGAGTTTGTGCACTTGAGTGACCTTAGGGGAAGTGGCCTTGAACCCTTCCGTGCCCTAAGCAGTTACAATTGGAAAGGAGGTTTGGGGTATTATGAAAATGTGACAGATGGCGCTACCCACTATTTTATTGACCGGCTGGCAAAAGGAGATCATGTATTTGAATCCAGACAAAGGGTGGTGCATCGAGGGGCTTACAGCGGCGCCCTTGCAAGCATAGAGTGTCTGTATGCCCCTGAATTCAGAGGTAACTCAGAAGGATCTGTAATTGTTGTAAAATAACTTGTGGATCGCTACAAGCAAGAGAGCCCGCCCTACATATAAAAACTAATGTGTATATTTGCGCGTTACAATAATAGATGACTCAGTTTAAACACGACAATGTCACCCCTTATGAAAGTGAAGAGGGGAAGAAACATCAGGTTAAATCAATGTTTGACAGCATTGCCAGGTCCTATGACTTTCTCAATCATTTTTTATCGCTGGGAAGTGACATCCTTTGGAGAAAAATAGCTTTGAACAAGATAGCGAGCTATAGCAACAAACAAATTCTGGATGTGGCAACAGGAACCGGTGATCTGGCTTTGGAGGCGTGTAAAAAATTTGCACCGGACCATATATATGCCCTCGACATTGCTGTTAATATGCTGGAGATTGGTAAAATCAAGGCGAAAAAGGCTGGTAAGGATCAAATAATTGAATTTGAAGCCGGTGATAGCGAAGATCTACAATTTGAAGACCATCGTTTTGATACCGTAATGTCATCATTTGGGGTCAGGAATTTTGAAAACCTTGACAAAGGCCTCTCTGAAATGTACAGGGTTTTAAAACCCGGAGGCGTAATTATGGTCCTTGAATTTTCTAGACCAAGGGTTTTTCCAATTAAGCAGCTGTATTCATTTTATTTTAAATACATCCTGCCCACAATTGGCAAATGGATTTCAAAAGACAACAAAGCCTATCACTATTTGTACGAATCATCGAGCGCTTTTCCCTGTTTTGAAGAATTTTTGGCAGTTCTGAACAAAATAGGATTTAAAAATTCACGTTATTATGCATTAAGCTTTGGAATATGTTCCGTCTACGTAGCAGAAAAATAAGTTTGGTTTTTGTTGGAGTGTTGCTATTTATAGCAGCGGCCTCTGGTCAAATACGATCAAGAGATAACTACAACTATCAGGATTTTCAAGGCAAATCTTATTACTTTGGAATGGCCTTCGGCACCAACATTTCAGGGTATCGCATCAATCAATCCAGCTATTTTATTGGCAATGACAGCATAAGAATCGCTGAAGGCAAACGAAAAGGGGGCTTCAATATCCATATGATAGCCAACCTTAAAATGGGTGAATACTTTGACTTCAGATTTTTACCAGGATTTGCATTCTCCTATCGATCCTTTATTTTTAATGAGTTGCAAGAAAGACAGGTAGAGTCTGTGTTTTTTGAACTACCTTTTAGCCTAAGATACAAGTCAATGCCTTATAAAGACAAAAGGGTCTTTGTTACAGGTGGCTTAAAATATAATTATGACATAGCCAGTAGCTCCAAGTCCAGACAAGCTGCTACGCTTATCAAAATTTCACCTCATGATTTTCAATGGGAGGTTGGTTTTGGAATGCAATTTTTCTACCCATTCTTCATTTTTTCCCCGGAAATTAAATACAGCAGAGGGTTAGGAAACATTTTGATTTACAACAAAGACCTCAATGAATCAAAGGTATTGGAAAACGTAACTTCCCAAATTTTCACATTGACTTTCAATTTTGAAGGCTAAATTGGATTAAAAACCAAGAACGTCTTTCATAGCAAAAACACCCTTTTTTCCAATTATCCATTCTGCCGCCATTACAGCACCGGTGGCAAAACCTTCTCTGTTATGAGCTTCATGGGTGATTGATATTTCATCAATGGTACTAGAATAATGGATTGTATGGGTTCCGGGTGCGGGGTCCTTTCTGATGGCCTGAATGCTCAAAACTTCGTTACTTTCTGACTGACCCAAGGTCCAGCTTTGCAGATCCTGGCGATTGTCTATAATTGCCTGTGCCAGGGTTATGGCTGTTCCGCTTGGGGCATCTAATTTGGCAGTGTGGTGGGTTTCAGTGAGTGACACCTTGTAGTCTGGCCATTTAGACATCAGCTTGGCAAGGTAGGAGTTTAGAAGAAAAAATAGATTCACGCCGGGACTAAAGTTAGAAGCATGAACCAGGGCCCCATTTCTTTTTCTTATGTTTTCATAGACACTAACCTCTTCAGATTGCCAGGCCGTGGTGCCACAGACCACAGGAAGTCCAAGCTCATTGCAAATGGTGATGTGTCGCGCAGCCAACTCGGGCCTGCTAAATTCTATCACTACATCAGCAACTGAAGTACTTAAGGTGGAAAGCTCTTCTGCGTTGTTGGAGCCTATTTTTATAACGATTTCATGTCCTCTCTGTAGCGCCACTTTTTCTATGGCCTTGCCCATCTTTCCGTAACCCAGCAGTGCGATTCTCATTTTTACAAGTGGAGTCTTTCTTTTCTAGCCAATAAAATGGCTTCGGTTTCTCTGCGATCAGGATCGGGAACACAACAATCTACCGGACATACGGCAGCACACTGAGGTTCTTCATGAAATCCAACACATTCTGTACATTTATCCGGAACAATAAAGTAAAAATCATCACTAACCGGTTTTTGTAAATCGTCTACATTGACTTCTCTGCCGTCTTCTAAAACGTACTTGCCTTGAATGGTACTACCATCTTTGATGGCCCACTCAACACCACCTTCGTAGATAGCATTGTTTGGGCATTCGGGTTCACAAGCCCCGCAATTAATACATTCATCTGTGATTATGATGGCCATGTCGTAAAAATGATATTATGCAAAATAACAAAATATTATTCTAAACTGTTTAAATAAACAGTCCTTATACAGTATAATTAACTAATAATTTAGAAAAAACTTATGAATTTTATTTGGCTAGGCTTTTCTTGAAAGAGATTGTGCCAGTGACAGTATAATGTAAAGTAGAATGACAACTGGAGCCGCCAATTTATTATCAACCAATAAAAGCAGGATAAACACTACCAATAATACAAGTTGGAGTTTATTCTGCCGCATATCCTTGTTGAGTCCTTTTAAAGAGAACATTCGGACCGTACTTACCATCATAAAGGCAAAAAAGAAGGCTATTGCCCAATAAGCATAAGTATTGCTAAAAATGGTTTTGATGATTTGACTGTCATATTCCATCCCTAAAAAAAGGCCAATTAAAAACATCGCGGTGGCAGGGGTTGGTAGTCCCGTAAAGTAGGGTGAGGGAGGGAGTAAATTAAATTTAGCCAGTCTCACTGCACTCGCAATAACGATAGCAAGGGGCGGAATCATTGCAGGCCAGCCCTGAATGGGACTCAATAAAAAGTAGAGGTAGGCTGGTGCCACCCCAAAACTGGTGAGATCGGCTAAAGAATCTAATTCTCGGCCCAATTCACTTTGAGCTTGTAATTTTCGGGCAGCAAATCCATCCAAAACATCAAAAACAAGGGAAAAAAGGAGGAAAATGGAACTTCTATAATAATCAGCTGTAACAATGGCCATAAAACCACATCCCAGGTTCATCAAGGTAATGATGCTGGGAATATAACTCCTCTTTCTTATTCGCTTTTTTGGCTCCATTAAAATACGCTTACAATTTTATGAATAAAAAGTGAAAAAAGAGCAGGTTTCATAGCAATTGTAAAAAGAAAACCGGCAATAGCACCGTAAAAGTGCGCCTCATGGTCTATGTTGTCAGCATTCTTTTTGCCGGCCCAACTCGAATAAAATAAATACAAAATGCCAAACAATACCGCTGGAATAGGCAAAATGAAAAATAAGCCTAACATAGCTGTTGGCTCAAAGACAATGAATGAAAAAACAATGGCTGAAGTAGCTCCTGATGCACCTACAGCACGAAAATGGGCATTGTCTCTGTGTTTTAAGTAGGTGGGTAAATTGGATAAAACCAGGGTGAAAAAATAAAAGGCTACATACATCATCATTCCACCAGTCATACCATGTACCTCCGTGAAATAATA
The DNA here is from genome assembly GCA_937872515.1 of uncultured Bacteroidota bacterium. Classification (GTDB taxonomy): domain Bacteria; phylum Bacteroidota; class Bacteroidia; order Chitinophagales; family Saprospiraceae; genus JADKBO01. The sequence continues at coordinate 160,656 of CALMSX010000083.1, read as the reverse complement.
TTCTACCATTTTACCAAATTCATACAATACATACATATTGATAAACAAATGGAAAACATCCGCATGGATAAGGCCCCCTGTTAACCAGCGATACTTTTCTCCACGTTTGAACTCAGCAAAAGGATAGTGACACAGCTGGTCAAATAAATTCCTATTGTTGAATGCCAGCCAGGATACAAGACAGGTGATTGCTACTATAGCGATGGTTACATTCATGGTAGAAGTATTATTTGGATGATTTTAAAAAAAGTAGCTTTGCGATCACCTCACGATGTTAAAGTCTACATCCGGTGCATTGGGTATGCTCATAAGAATTTCAATGGCCTTTCGAACATCAAAATCTTCATAAATTACACGGTAAAGGAGGTTGGTTATTGGCAGTGGAATTTGGTGGTACTTGGCTAAAAAATAAATTATTTTTAATGTCCTCACCCCTTCAACTACTTCTGAACTGCTGTTTATAATGTCATCCCTTTTTTCACCTCTGGCAAACCTGTAACCAAAGGCAAAGTTTCTACTCTTCTCACTGGTCGAAGTAGCAATGAGGTCACCCAAACCGGCTGCACCAAAAAAAGCCTGTCCCGATAACCCCAGGGAGGTACCATATTCAATCATTTCTGAAAGTCCTCTGGTAATTAAAAGGGCTTCCATGTTTTTGCCCAGACCTAGCCCGCTAACTATACCCGACGCCAATGCTATGATATTTTTATATGAACCTGATATTTCAGCTCCCTTGAGATCATAACTTCCAAAAATGGTAAAACGTTTGCTGGTAAGTAAGTCTTTACCCGTTTTGATCACTTCATCAAATTCAGAGGCAATTACTGAGGCTGCAGGCAGGTTCGAGAGAATTTCTTTGGCAAGATTGGGGCCAGCCATACACCCTATCCTCAACACAGAAGATTCCTGAGATATAACTTCTGACATCGTGCAAACCTGTTTGATGTCAAAATGTCCAGCCTCCAGGTCTTCATCATTGATCAAACTGGTGTCCAAACCTTTGGTTCCATGGATGACTATGTGGTATGGCCTTAGATAAGCACTCATGGCCTGCATAGTGGCCCTCATGGCTCCTGAGGGAACTACTAAAAAAATGACATCACAACTGGCACAAATAAATTTAAGGTCCATGGTAGCCGTAACCCGCTCTGAGAGAGCATAGCCAAGGTGTTCATGCTTATTATTGATGTGATGGACCAAGGCTTCCTTTCTGGAAAACAAGAGTACATCGACATTTTCAGAAAGTAGTTTGGCAACAGTAATACCAAAGCTACCAGCACCTATGACACCAGCCGGTTTCAAAACTATTTTTTATTTTTTGCTTTCTCTTCTGCCAGTCGCTGCTGCTGTTTCATGGCCTCTTCCAAACGCGATTGAAATCCTCCTTTTTTCTTGGGCTTGTTTTTCTGAAGATCCAACTCTTGTCGAATTTTTTCATCATCAAAGATGAACTTACGGGTAATAATGGTTTGCAAAATATTGATCAGGTTACTGAAAAACATGTAACAGGTTAAACCGCTCGCATAACTATTGAAAAAGCCAAGGAACATCAGAGGCATAAAATACTGAACATATTTCATGGCAGGATTGGCCGACATATCTACGTCCTTGGTACTATAATAGGTATAAACAAGCGTTGAAACCGCCCACAATATGGTAAACAAACTCAGGTGTGACCCCATAAATGGTATTTCAAACGAAAGTCTGATAAATGCATCAAACGAAGATAAATCCGGAGCCCACAAAAATGATTCCTGCCTGAAGGTAATAGATGCAGGAAAATAGCGATACAAAGCAATCCAGATCGGCATTTGCAACAACATTGGCAAACAGCCGGCGAGGGGACTCACGCCAAATTCCTGGTATACTTTCATTGACTCCATTTGTTGCTTCTGGAGGTCTTCTTTGTGTTTGTCTTTTATTTTATTTAGCTCAGGTTTCAGAGCCGCCATTTTTGCCTGACTGTGCAACATTTTATACAACAGCGGGTAAAGCATCATTTTGATCAGGAAAATCAAAAAGATGATGGCCAATCCTTTGCTTGAAATAAAGCCAGTCAGGAAATCAAAGAAGGGCCTGATCACCCACCTGTTGAGAGAACCAAAAATACTGGATCCATAAGGAATGATTTCTTCCAGTCCAATATTAAAAGCCTTCAATGTGTGAAATTCATTTGGGCCGATGTACCATTGCATTTGGTGGCTACCATTGGTAAGGGGTACTTCGAAATCTGAGGTTAGTTTTTTGAGATCCTCACTTGTGGTAAAATCAATAACCTCTGTGGCCAAAGCTGCATCCTTAAATCCACCGGATTTACTGATCAATGAGCTGTTGAAAAACTGATTGGTGTGGGCCAGCCACTGAACACTTTTTCCACTTAAGTTTTCACTGTCATTTGAAGTACAGCTGCAATAATCTGCATTGTCTTCAGCATTATCTTTGAAATAAACGGTACTCGTTTGTTGCTCATACCTGTGTCCCAACTCTATTTTATCAATGTAGTTGATCCAATGGACACTTACATCCCGGTCATTAAAACCTGTGCCTGATAGATTGTAGTCAAGTACATAACTATTGGGCTGCAGCGTATAAGTCTGAGTAACCTGGTGTTTATCGTCCAGTTGTAAGTCAAATTTTATGGTATTTCCCGAGATGGTAGGAGCGTAAATACTATTTTGGGTAGATAGTTTTTTACCATTTTTGATAACCCTGATGTCGTATACATTTTTTTCATCGTTGAGCAATCTCACCTTTGATTTAGAGGGTACGCCGTCAATTTCCTGGACTTTGTCGTAGTTTTTTAATTCAACAGATACCAAACGACCACCTAACGAACTCAGGGTAGCTTTCATTACCTCGTTCTCAAGAACAATCTGTGTATCTCTTGCAACAGTTGCTGTTTCCTGAGATGTAGTGTCCTTGCCAGGTACCGCGGCTTGGGAAGGCGCCGCCTTTGAAGCCGGTTTGGGTTTGGATGCCATTTCTATGGAATCCCTCGTCCTCTGACTCTTTTCGAGTTCTTCTTTCGAAGGAGAACTAACGATGTTGAAAATGAGTAGGGTAGCGAAAATTAGTATGAATCCTATGATGTGATTTCTTTCCATTATATCAACCTATGCTTGTTGAGGCTGCAAAAGTACACTTTTTAACGATTTTTTCTGGTCTTTTAGACTAAAACCAAGTTCTTTCCCATGAATACGTGGCAATTTTACCTTAACAAAATGCCGTGAAATGATTACTTTTTTAATCGTTTTGGTCAACCAAATGGCTATTTCTGTGTTTATTTGCCGTCATGGGGCAGGAAACCACCAATAAGTTTGATAAAAATCATCCAACAGCTGATGAAAAAAGCAATAAGGGTTTTAAATCCTATCTGAAGACACTCGGAGTTGCTGGCTTTCTCTTCTTTTTAATTAAAGGACTGATTTGGTTAGCCATTTTCTGGGGTATCGGTAAATCCTGTTGAGCATTTACCTTTATACTTTAATACACTTCAATTTTATAATTCGGTTGATCTCCATGGAAGTAATTTCCAATTTATAACCCTGGAAGACCAAGGTGTCTCCGGTTTTTGGAACCTCATCCATCTGGTAAAAAAAGAGTCCGCCAATGGTATTAAAATCACCTTCCATCTCTTCCTCTTCATGCAGGTCAAAATACTTACAAAACTCAAAAAAACTGTATTGGCCATCAATTTCCCAAACATTGTCATCCAATTCCCTAACCCCGTATTCTTCATGGTGCATCTCTGTAAAATCTCCCAGCAAGGCATCCAATAGGTCATCCATTGTGACAAAACCTGCCGTGGCGCCGTATTCGTCAATGACAATGGCATAGTGAATTCTCTCTTGTCTGAATTTTTCGAGCACCTTGTAGGCGGATGTATATTCTGGAACCAGAATGGGCTGCCTGATAATTACATTTAAGTCGTATTTTCCTTCTTTTTGCTGTAAGTACAAATCTTTTAACAGAATCAGGCCGTAGATATGATCGAGGTCGCTTTTGCAAAGCGGATAAGCAGAATGAATCTCTCCTTTTATTTTCTCTTCGGTAACCTCTCTGGCATCGTCAAGATCTATCCAAACAATATCTGATCGATGGGTCATTAGCGAATTCACAGTTCGGTCGCCCATTTCAAAAACCCTTTCTACGATGTCTTGCTCTATTTCCTGAATTTCTCCCCCTTCTGTACTTTCCTGGATCATCGACTTTATCTCTTCTTCTGTCACCTTGCTTTCGTAGGATGGCTTTATTTTGAGGAGGCGAAGCATCATGTCATTGGTAGCTGAGAGTAACCAGACGAATGGACTGTTGAGCAAGGCCAGAATCTGCATGGGTCTTGCCATTACGATGGCTATTGACTCGGGATAGGTTAGACCTATTCTTTTAGGAAGTAATTCACCAAAAACAATGGAAAAATAGGTGATCAGTACAACCACTACTCCAACTGCAATCATGTGGGCATAGTCCATAAGCCACGGTACGGTACTCAACAGCTTTTCAAAATCATCGGTAATATTGGCCCCACTAAAAATACCAAGTAAGATGCCGATAACCGTTATTCCAATTTGAACCGTGGATAGAAGTTTGGTTGGATTCTGTGACACCTCCAGAGCGATTTTAGCCCTTTCATTGCCTTTTTTTACCTCGTTCTCGAGTTTAAACTTCCTTGCCGAAACCAATGACATTTCTGCCAGGCTCAAAATCCCATTTAAAAGTATGAGGATAATAATTACAAGGATTTCCATATAGGATTTTTCGCAAATTTAGCGAAACTTAGCGTAACCCTGTCAATCTTGGGGGTCTGCTCTTAAAATTCAAATTTATAACCTACTCCTTTCAAAGTAGAAATGTAGTTGTCACCTATCTTTTCTCTGATTTTTCGGATGTGAACATCCAGTGTGCGGTCTCCTACAATGATGTCTTCACCCCAGATTTTTTTCATGATCTCATCCCGCTTAAATACCTTTCCTGGCTTGGTAGCAAGCAAGGCCAGAAGCTCAAATTCTTTTTTTGCCAGAGGTATTTCTCTTCCTTCCAAAGAAACTGAAAAAGTCTCGTGATTGATATTAAGTTTACCAAATGATTGCAACAGCTGGCTGTCATCTGAACTAATCAGATCCTTGTGCCTGCGGAGAATGGCTTTGATGCGACTGATAAAAACATTGGGTTTAATCGGCTTGGTGATAAAGTCATCACCTCCACCATCCAATGCGCTGATTTGGGTAAATGACTCATTTCTGGCAGTCAGAAAACAAATCAGACTATGGGCGAGACTGGGCACTTTTCTTATTTGCTCACATGCCTCTATGCCATCCATATTAGGCATCATGATGTCCATCACAATCAGGTGGGGAATTACTTTTTTAGCCATTTCTATGGCTTGTAAGCCGTCGCTGGCTTTAAATACAGAGTAACCTGCCTTGTCGAGATTGTACTCTAAAAACTCCAGAATATCCTCTTCATCGTCAACAATAAGGATTTTTATGTCTTTAATCATGCAGGTTTATAAATGATTAACACAAAGTTAAGTGACTTCTTACAGGGTGCAGGTTATTGTACATTAATTAATTATTAAGTTTGTTTCTAAATAATTACCTCAGTGTGTGGTCATTTTTTTTGTTGGAATCAAATTGACAGAATCCAATACCTCTTTTTGAATTTCAGAATTGAGTTTTAAGTCATTTTTGAGCACTTTTTGGAAGCGGGCCATCATTTCAGGAGTAATTTGATGGATTTTGCAGATTTCTGTGAGATAAATTTGTTGCAAGCTATCTTTATTGGAAGACGGATGCAATTCTACAGCAGCATTCGCCAGATACATATCAGCCAGAATATTTCTGACCTTTGCCCTTGGAAGAGGTAGAGCAACTTCTGATTTATCTTCTGAACAACCAATTGACAGCATAATTACAGCTGTTATTAGCCAAAAAATCTTATTCATTGTTCATTTTAGGATATAAGAATTGGTGTAGCCTAAATTTAGACATGTCAATTGAAGTCCAGTCTTCTGTTTCAATATCAATAACCAAAACGCCGCAGGTTGGTACATTGTTGAGATTTGCCCCACATATGACGTTGGCGAAATAAGTAATACCAGGGTTATGACATACCATCATTACATTATTGACACCAGCATCTAACTCCAGGCAGGTGTGGATGATTTCATCAATATCAGCATGATAAAGTTGGTGTTCTTTCACTAAGATTGCGTCAGGATAGTGGGCATGAAAACAAGTGGCCGTTTCGAAAGCCCTGTTGGCATGGGAGCTAATGATACAATCAACCCTGTATCCCATGTTTTTCATATTCTGCGCCATATTGGGGGCATCTTTTTTCCCTCTTTCGTTTAATGGGCGATCTACATCATCTATGCCAAGCTGCGCCCAATCAGATTTAGCATGTCTGGTTAAATATAGTCTTTTACTGCCCATTAAATTGTTTTATAGTTGGTAAATCGTGGAATCAGTTAAATTGTGTAAAAATAATGTATTTGTTGGATTCTCTCTATTCCAGGCACTTGGCAGGCCATAAATGCTAAACTTTCAACAAATATTTGCGTTTTAGCTTTATCTTTACAGATTGTGTTGACAAATTCTGCAAACGATTGAGTAAAATAAAACCCCACCAAGATAATATTGAGCTAATGTTCCCCGATGAGGTCTACCTCAGGGGAGAGGAGTTGTTTGAGGATGGGGCTGTTTTGGAGTTTACTCCCATTGAAAAGAACCTATTTTCTTTTGTGGTCAGCGATGGTCAACGCTTTGAGGTGGAATGGTTGCGTCCTTTCACAAAACACCAGAGAGCCAGCTGTGATTGTAGCTTTTTTAAAGCCGAAAAAGTTTGCAGACATGTTGTGGCTGCTATCCTTGCTTACAAGGCGACACTTCCGGAAAAAAAAGAAAAACCCGCAGAATCCCAACAGAAATCAGGCCTCAATCTCTTTACTTTACTCAACAATGTAACCAAAGAGGAACTCAAAGCATTTATCAAAAATTATGCTCAGACAGATAAAAAACTGTCAACAGCTCTGAAGGTACATTTTGCCAGAAAGGTGGATTTGCACGACAATGAAAAAAAATACAGATCCATCCTCGACGCCATCATCCGCCCGGTAACTACGGGTTCAGCAACCATCAAAATATCAGATGTCAAGAGCCTCAATCAGGTAGCCATCGAATTTGTTGAACAGGCATGGGATGCCATTGCCCTGGGCCAATATGGCGAGGCTTTGATACTGACAAAGGTTACCCTCTCGAAACTCTGTTATACCCTTCACCACAATAATGGGGCGATATCGGTTTTGGAAAAAAACATCACCATTTGCCATGAAATCCTGGAAAGAATAGGATTAAAATCTCCCAGCATTGAAGTAAAGGAAAACGTAGTTGCTTTTCTAAAAGAATTAGCCAATTTTTCTTATTATCCATATCTCGACCTCAGAAAAAATGCCATAATGGTGCTGCTTCATCTTAAAAAAGCACCAGTAGAAGCACATGACATCATCGCTTCTCAGCTTTGGCGAAAAAGGGAAGATGTAAATCAATTGGTAGTATTATCGGCGCTATCGGTAATTGTAGGTTATCGTATGGGCAATTCATTATCTATGGATGGCCGCCTCCTGCACCTTACAGAAAAGACAGCTAACTTACTTTTGCAGGAACAATTTTATCCTGAAGTGGATGCATTCTGCCAAAGTGCTAATAAGAGTCATAAAGATCTGCCCCTGATTCACATTAAGGCGCTCCATCAATATAAGCCCAAAACCGTGATCCAGGAAGCCGCCAATTATTTCCTCCAGTTCAAAGATCTTAGAATTGTAGATTGGCTTAGAGAAACAGTAGATGCAACCCAATTTGATAAGTTTAGGTCTATCATTGAAAAAAAATCAAAAGAGGTAAAATCCGATCCCTATTTCTATTGCCTTTATCTATTTCGATCAAGGCAAGATGAGCCACTTATGGAATGGCTGAAATCACAACGCGATTTCAGAATGGTAATGATGATGGATGAATATTTGTATCCTCGTTTTCCTGAAGAATTAACAAGGTTATACGAAATGATGTCAGAAGATTTTTTAAACCAACACATTGGACGCCATGCCTATGTTTTTATGGATGAATTGTTGCAACACCTCAATAAAATAAAAGCGGGTAAAATTGCAAATAAGATTGCTTTATTGATTGAAATGAAGTTTCCCCACCGCTCCCGAATGTCGGATCTGGTATAATAAAAAACCCCGAACTTTAACAAGATCGGGGTTGGTGCCCAAGACTGGATTCGAACCAGCACACCCTTACGGACGCTGCGCCCTGAACACAGTGCGTCTACCAATTTCGCCACTTGGGCAAAGGCTGTGCAAATATAAAAAATTGAACGGATTTTTAAATAAAATAAACTACAATCTTATAATTTAATTGCCCTTGTTATCTCTCTCTTCCTGCCAGGTCCAGGATGATTTTCAAGGTGAAATCCCACCTTTTTTAAGGTTCTTTTAAAAATGCCTTTGGCACAATAGGTAGTCAGTACTCCATTGCGATCCAATAGGTTATACATCTTTTGTAAGATTTCCTCCGACCATAATTCGGGTTGACATTCCGGTGCAAATGCATCGAAGTAGATGAGGTCAAATTTGTTGGCACTTTCGAAATCTTCCAAAACGGTATGCCATTTTGTAAAAATTGACGCCTGGAGCAATAGATGGTTCTGGTTCCACGGAAGTCGGTGTAAATCCAAAAATACTTCATCAAAAGGGGCTGCAAAAAGTGCAGAAAAGTTAGTTTGCTGTATGATCTCTATTGGTACCGGAAAAGCCTCTACCCCTGTATACTGGATAGTTAATCCATGTTGACCCGCATATTGAAAACTAAGGGCAGCATTCAACCCTGTGCCAAAGCCCATTTCAAAAAGTCGAATGTGTTGATATCCTTTTTCTGCAAGGTATTGCAAACCCAATTGGATAAAAACCACCTTACTTTCTTCTAAGGCACCATGTACAGAATGGTAGCTTGCATTGAATTGAGATGTAAACAAGGTATTACTTCCATCAGTCGTCGGTACAACAGAATAAGTCATGGCTATTTAAAGATTGACATAAGTTACTCCTTCTCCTCCAAGATTCTCTTCAGGATGCCAGTACTTTTTGATGTCTTTATATTCCCTAAATTTTTCATGTACCTTTCTTTTAAGCGTGCCATTGCCTACTCCGTGGATGATCCTTAATTCATGGGCGTTGTTAATGATGGCTTTTTCTAAAAACTCTTCCAAAAATACCATGGCTTCTTCGGCCCGATAACCTCTTATGTCGAGTTTTGAATCAAATGAACCCATGCCACTGAGGTGACTGGTATTGACAGAATTTTCTCTTTGTGTTTCGATTGGTTTGTTTGAAGGAATCAAATCTTTCAATGGCACCTTGATTTTGAAAAAGCCCATTTCAAGTTCAGCTGTATCTTTGTCAATACCCAGAATTTTACCAATGCTGGTGCCGTTTCTCACCTGCGCATATCCACCCACCTCTATGGCTTTTTGAGTCTTAACGGTATGGGTGTACATTTCTGTTTTGATCTGCCCAATTTGTTCTGCTATAACCTGTGTATCTGCTTTTTTCTCCTCCAGCACTTTTTGAACCTCTTCAGGCTTTGTGGTTGCTTTTAAATTTTTAAGCATTTTTTGAAGCTCTTTCTGCATCTCAGCTTGCTGATAAAGTGTAGCCTCTTTTTGTTCGAGCTTGAGTTTTTTTCTCCTAAACTCCAGTTCACCATGCAATTGGTCATAGGTCTTCATCAGCCGGTCGAGCCTTTCTTCTTTTTCTAACACCAGGGTCATTTTTTTCTCAAATTCCTGTCTTTCTGCCTGCAGGTTGACCAACATTTCTTCCATGCTTTGCTCGTGCTTACCGGCTCGTTTTTTTGCATACTCGATTACCTCTTCAGGCAGGCCGGTTTTTTCAGCTATTTCAAAGGCAAATGAAGATCCCGGTTTACCAACAATCAACTGATATGTAGGAATAAGTCCTTTTTTGTCAAATTCCATGCTTCCATTGACAAAACCATGATTTTTGAAGGCAAAGTATTTTAGATTTGAATAGTGTGTGGTCACGGTCCCAAAACACCTAATTTGTTGTAATTTTTTCAAAATGGCTTCTGCTATTCCTCCGCCAATCTTTGGATCAGTTCCTGATCCGAATTCATCAATCAACACCAAGGTTTTATCATCGGCATTTTCAAGAAAATATTTCATGTTTGCCAAATGTGAACTGTAAGTACTCAGGTCATCTTCCAAACTTTGCTGGTCTCCAATGTCAGCAAAAAAGTGATGAAAGATTGACATTCTTGAATTTTCATTGGCTGTAACCAAAATACCACTTTGCGCCATGAGATGAAGCAGACCAATGGTTTTTAGGGTCACCGATTTACCACCTGCATTGGGCCCGCTTAAAATTAAAAATCGATTGGTCTTATCCAATGATAAATCAAAACTAACTGTCTTTCTTTCCAGTTCTTTCAAACGCAGAAAAAGTAACGGATTTCTGGCTTCCTTGAGGTCAAAGCCTGCCTTTCCGCCCATGATAGGCCGTGATGCTTGTGTTAAAAGACCAAATCTGGCTTTTGCACGGATGGCATCCAACTTGGCGATGGCCTCAAATGTAGATTCAATGGAAGGTCCAAATGGTCTCAATTGGTGACACAATTCTCTGATGATTTTATAGATCTCTGCCCTTCTTTCAGCATACAGATTGTGTACTTCGTTATTGAGGGCAAGGGTTTTTTCAGGTTCGATAAACACGGTTTTTCCGGTGGCTGATTCATCGTGAATAATGCCTGGTATTTTTCTTTTGTATTCTGCCGCAACCATGAGCACTGTTCTACCATTTCTGATAGATTCAAATCCTTCTGTAAGGTATCCACGCTCTCTGTAAAAGAGCAATTCCTGGTGAAAAGTCTTTTCGGTCTCTCTTTCTTTATTTTGAATGGCCTTTGATATCTTCAATAAGCCTTCTGATGCATTGGGTCTGACATTGCCTTCATCATCAAATATTCTTTCAATATCTTTGATTAACCGGCTATCCAGATTTATCGATAATCCGATTTTTGAAAGATGTGGAGCTGCTTTCTGAATGATATAATCCTGAAAATAATTGTAAACCTGGGTTCCTAAAAATAAAATACGGTGGATTCTTTGAATGGATTCTACTTCCAGAACATAGCCATCTTTAGAGAGTAAAAACAAGTCAGAAGCAATGTTTTCATAAGAACCACAGGGTAGGGCAGCACCTCTTTCTATGCATTTTTTATATTCATCTGTCTCGTGTAGGCTTATTTCTATCTCCTCCTTTTGGGTCAAAGGCTGTGTGTTTAAAATAATTTGTTTGCCATCTGCTCCCAAACATTCAGCAGCAATCAATTGAAGTAACTTATTAAACTCCAGTTTTTCAAATATATCCTTGGGATAATTTTCCATGTATTTTTTTTACTACAATACCTGGTTAAGGGTATGATTTAATTCTATTATGTAATCGGATTTCCCTGGTTTTTGTTCAATTCAACCCTTGCTCCGGGCCAAATATCCTGAATCGAAAAGCCATATCTTCTTGATAGCAACCACCACGAAACCAGAGCACAAAGGTAAAAAGAAATGGTCATTGGCCATGGATTCACCATTTTTTGCTCAAAAAGGGTCTCGGTCTGCAGTACACTTCCTTCATACTTCAAAACAATAGATCCAAAAAGATTGGTAGCGGTGTGAATCCCAATGGATAACTCCAGTCCGTTATCTGCTATGGCCAGAAGTGCCAAAAACAGCCCCGCACCTAAATAATAAGCTTGCATGGTAGCAAAACCAAATTTTGATACTTCCGGATTGGCGCTGTGTACCAAAGAAAAAAAGCAGATACTTACCACCAAAGACCACACGATGGATTGAGTTGCTTTATAACTACCTTGTAAAACATACCCTCTGAAAAATACCTCTTCCATAGCGGATTGAACAGGTATCAAAAACAGTCCGATAATCAAAAGAGGAATAAAGGCTGAAAGATGGAATTGAAAACGATAAGATTCAGGATTGTTAAAATAAAAAAACAACTCAGCTATAACGGTTAAAATAAGCCATATACCCATGCCCCAAAAAAACCTTGAAAAGTCAAATTTTTTTCTTGAAGTCAGGGTCGTTAAAAGCGGTATTCTCTGCATTTTTAATAAAAATAAGAGTCCAAGCCACCCACCTACAAATGTCAATAACATGAGCAAAAAACCAAGGTTGTAGTCAATGTGTAACAGCGAAAAGTCATTGGTTTTTAGAAAAGCTTTTACCTCATCTGTGCCGATTTTGTGTTCTCTTATTTTTAAGGTCTGTATTATCACCATTGGAATCTGGCCCACATAATATCCGAAACCCACGGCAAGTACACTCCAAAAATAATTCACCCAATGAAATGAATGGTCTTTCCCGGCCTGAACAAAATTCAATTTGTTCATTTGAGCTCAATTTCGCCTGTGAAAACGGGCGTTGCAGGCCCTTTTAAAACAACTTGAGTGTATGATGTATCATGTCGTTGAAAGGAAACTTTTAATCTACCCCCTTTTGTTTGAACCAACAGAGGGGATTCAAGATGATAGTGATGTGCTGTAGCCAGGGCTGCCGCTGTAACCCCAGTACCACAACTAAGGGTTTCGTCTTCAACCCCTCTTTCGTAGGTAGCAACATGCAGGATCAATCCATCCCAAAAACACAAATTGACATTGATACCTGCTGAAATATATTTTTCGCTGTATCTAATTTTTTTACCCTCTTCAACGATGTTTGTTAAGTCTTCCTTTTCTGTAAATCTCACATAATGAGGAGATCCGGTATTGAGAACATATTCCGATGATTTGATTATGTCAATAGTATCAACATCAGCCATGCCGAGTGCCACCTCATCACCTTCAATTGAAGCAAAGTGGGGTCCATCAGCGGCAATAAAATGAACTTCAGGCCCGCAATATCCAAGTTTGTGCGCCAGGGCAGCAATGCATCTGCCTCCATTTCCACACATGGTGCTCAATCCGCCATCTGAATTGTAATAGACCATTTCGAAGCTGAAATTTTCATGCTTAGCTATGATCATTAAGCCATCAGCCCCAATGCCAAATTTTCTATCGCAAAGTCTGGCTACAACGGAATTATCAATTGATTTAAGATTGTTTAATATGCCGTCAATGATGATAAAATCATTTCCGGTGCCCTGGTATTTAAAAAAAGGCAAACTCATTTTATTCATTATGCAAAAATAAGGGGAGTATTGTTAATATGTAGAAAAATCTAGTTCAATTAAGTTCAAATTAAAAAATTATATAATATATATTTTCAATTTGTATATTTGCCACTGATAATAACTAAGTCCCAAATTACGTTTGGGCTATACAAATTGAATTCTAACAAAATCTGTAATATGTTTAACCTTAGCTTTTTCTTATTTCAGGACGCTGCAAATACGACCACAGAAACAGTACAATCTGAGCAAAACCTGATTGATTTAATATTGTTGGGTGGTCCGATTGGTGTGGCCATCGTGGCAATCTTATTAATATTATCTGTTCTGGCTGTTTACATTTTTGTTGAAAGATGGCTGACCATTTCTCAGGCGGGTAAAATTGATGATAACTTTATTAATAACATAAGAGCTGCGGTGGCGTCAAACAACATAGAAGGAGCCAAAAATTTATGCAGATCTACGGACACCCCGGTTGCAAGAATGGTTGAAAAAGGGCTGCAGCGCATTGGCAAGCCCCTCAAGGATATTGACGCGGCGGTTGAAAACGTAGGTAATTTGGAAGTGTTTAAACTGGAGAAAAACCTATCGACCCTGGCCAGTATTTCGGGTGCCGCTCCAATGGTGGGCTTTTTAGGTACCGTAACAGGTATGATCATAGCCTTTTATAAAATGGCCAGTGAGCAAAATGTAACTCCGGATGTTTTGGCAGGCGGTATTTATCAAGCATTGATAACCACCGCTTTAGGTTTAGTAATAGGAATTTTTTCCTTTGTTGGTTATAACTATTTAGTTGCTAAAGTCGAACAAGTAATCTTTTTGATGGAGCGTTCAACCCTCGAGTTTATGGACCTGTTGCAGGAACCTACGCGATAATTTTTTAAAATTAACCATGTTAAGTAAAAACAGAAGCAAGGTTCAGGCAGAGTTTAACCTCTCATCTTTGACAGATATTATCTTTCTGTTATTGATCTTTTTTATGCTAACCTCAAAAATGGTTCAGATCAATATGCCTTTGCCTGAATCGGATTCAAAAACAGTTGCACCTACTGACATCGCTGTTATGATCAAGTTGGATGACTCTGTTAGTTTAAACGGGAAGGCATCTTCATGGGAAAACATAGAAAAGGATGTTGCTACCTATGTTCGTTACTCTAAAAACAAAGAGAATGCTACGATTTCTATCATAGCCGAAACAGGTGTAACCTATGATAAAATGCACATAATTATGAAAATTGCCAGTGGATTGAAGCTACGGGCAATATTGGCAACTCAACCACACAGTTAATCATGGCGGTATATAGAAAACAAAAGGCAAAAGCAGATTTTAATATGTCCTCATTAACGGATATTATCTTTCTGTTATTGATCTTTTTTATGTTGACCTCATCCATGGTTACTCCTAATGCACTCAATTTGCAACTTCCTGGTAGAAAGAGTACCATGCCAAGAAGTAATACACCGCCAGTCAGAGTGGCTATTTCCGCAGATAATGGATTTAGTTACAATGGTGAGGCTGTAAGTATAGAGGGCCTTGAGAAAAGGCTCGTTTCCTTAAAAAAGGCGAAAGGAAAAGATGCAACATTAAACATCTCACCTTCAGGGCAAGCATCAAATGAGTCAGTTGTAGCGGTTATGGACATTGCTTATCGTTATGAAATTCGTGCGGTATTGAATGACCCTCAATAATTTACCTTGATGAAGGGCAAGTACATCCCTTCTTACATACATGGAAAATTCTGAAAACAGGGACTATATTGGAGTTATCATAAGTGGTTTGTTACATACACTTATCTTGTTTTTAGCCTTACAATTTACTTTTCTCAAAAGATCTCCGCAGATTACTACCGCTATTGAAGTTGTTTTTGAACAAGCTGAGTTGCAGCCTGCTCCGGAAACCACCACCCTCGAAAATGCCAGTCAAACTGAGACCAGTACGAAGCCGGCAGCCGTAGCTGAAAATCCCAATAATAACTCAAAACCTGCCACATCCAATACTGCATCAAACAAGGCACCGTCAGCTGGAAATAACTCCACTTCTTCCAGCAATACGCAGGAGAATGCGGATGTTGTTGCCACTAAAAAGAAACAGTTTGGTGACTTATTTGGCAAACAAAAAAGCGGCACTGGGCAAGAAAGTGATGGCACTGCCAAAGAGGATGGAGGTGCCTTAGGTTCTATAAGCAAAGGCAACGGCATCATAGGAGGTGGGCTTGCTGGCCGTAAAGTGCTAGAAGTGCCTGCTGTTAGTGAAAACTCTCAAAAAACAGGAAGGGTTGTGGTAAAGGTGTGTGTAGGCAGCAATGGAAAAGTCAGCTCTGCCAAATACACACAACAAGGCTCAACTACCCTTGACGCACAACTCATCAGGCTTGCAGAGAAGGGTGCTGCTAAATACCTTTTTTCCACTGCAGATATAGAAAGCCAATGTGGGAACATTACCTTCGATTTTAAAGTCAGGTAATTTTCTTGTCTTTTTTATTTCATAATTTTAGTAATGTCTGGATTTTACTTATTTTGTCGCATGTATTAATCAAAAAATAACATTTCATATTTTATTTTTTTTGCCAATAAAACATGTAAAACCAATCAAAGAATTATGAATATTTTATGCATTTCACGTTTTTTTAAAGGATCGGATTTTCTCAAGGCAGTACATGAGGAGGGGCATAATGCCTATTTAATAACTTCCACCGTACTCGATAAAGAGAATTGGCCATGGGAAAGTATAACTGAAACCTTCTACATGGTGGAAGATGAAGAGGGAAACTGGAATATGGGAGACCTCATCAATGGACTTGCATTTACTATGCGAAGGTTAAAATTTGATATTCTTGTTTCTTTGGATGATTTTGATGTTGAAGCGGCAGCGCATCTAAGAGAATACTTTAGAATTGATGGCATGGGCGAATCGACAGCCCGGTATTTCAGAGATAAATTGGCCATGCGAATCAAGGCAAGAGATGCCGGTATCCAGGTACCTGATTTTACCTCTCTTTTTCATGATAGTGATATAGATAACTTTACCCAAAATGTTGGGGCTCCTTGGATACTTAAACCAAGAGGTCAGGCTTCAGCAACCGGCATGTCTAAAGTTTACAATAAAGAAGAATTGTGGGAAAAATTACATCAGTTAGGAGACAAAAGACATTCCTTTTTACTCGAAAAATTTGCCCCTGGTGATGTCTTTCATGTTGACTCACTCACCTTTAATGGAAAAGTAATATTTTCAAAAGTTAGCCAATATCTCAACACCCCTTTTGAAGTAGCTCATGGTGGTGGCATCTTTCGTTCATGTACCCTAAAAATAAACAGCTGGGAGGATCAGAAATTAAAGCAAATGAATGAAGAAATCATGAAATCATTTGGTATGGTCTTTAGTGCATCCCACACAGAATTTATAAAGGGCAAAGATGGAAAATATTATTTTCTCGAAACATCCTCCAGGGTAGGAGGAGCCCATTTGTCAGATATGGTAGAAAAAGCCACAGGTATTAATCTCTGGACAGAATGGGCAAAAATTGAAATTGCAGCACACACCGGAAAAAAATACAAATTGCCCAAAATCCAAGATGACTATGCCGGTATCATTGTTTCCTTAAGCAAGTTTGAAAAACCATCCGTATCAGCTTTTGATGATGCAGAAGTAGTGTGGCACCTCGACAAAAAACACCACATTGGGCTGA
This sequence comes from uncultured Bacteroidota bacterium, assembly GCA_937872515.1. Taxonomy (GTDB): domain Bacteria; phylum Bacteroidota; class Bacteroidia; order Chitinophagales; family Saprospiraceae; genus JADKBO01. The sequence continues at coordinate 143,715 of CALMSX010000083.1, read as the reverse complement.
TCGTAAGATCTGAAAGTCAGGAAAGAGTGATGGACCTTCTGGATCAATATGCTGAGAGAATAAAAAATGAATTCCACGCCAGCCTGCCTGCACAGGATCGGCCTACAAATTAATAGTTGGAATTAACGCTAAAATAATATTGCCTTGATATTTAAATAATAAGCCCTGTCTAAATTTGTATTATAAAAATTAATCAAATGGACAGAAAGATATTATTGTCAATCTTGATGGCGTTAATCATTTTAATGCCAATAACGATGATTTCTTTATTCTGGAAAAAGTAGTTTTCAGACTACATAATCGTGCTTAACCACCAGTGCAAAAAGGCCGGGTTCTAATTCAAGATAACCCTGCTCGTAGCAAAATTTATAGATCTTACCAGATTTGGTGACAAATTCATTGGTGTGATAGGCAAATTTAAAGCCTTCTTCAACCAACTGCTCTTTTTGTACTTTAGCCCTTCCGCTGCTGTTCAATTCAGCCAGTATTCTTCTGTTTTTTCTAAGAATACTATTAATTCCAGACATGAATAAAGTGGCATTTCTGTTGCGGGTATTGTGATAGGCAGTCCTGCAATCTGAGGAACAAAATCGTTTATCGGATCTTCCCAGGATTTTTTCGTTGCAAACCAAACAGGTTTTGGGTTTACTCTTGTTCATAGCATAATATTTTTCGGGTAAATAATTGTGTAACGTACAATTTTGAAAAATGTTGTTTCAGTTGCTATAATTTTGTGAAAAAGGTCAGGTTGATAGGTAAATGTGCTATCTGGTTGATAACCAGTTTCATATTTTTAGCATTCTTATTTTGAATTTGTTGAAGAGATTATATTTTTGCAGTCTCAAATAAAACAGAAACATGGGAAGGGCATTTGAATACCGCAGAGCCGCAAAGGAGAAAAGATGGGCTAATATGTCAAGGGTTTTTCCAAAAATCAGCCGGACCATTACCTTGGCTGCAAAGGAAGGTGGAACAGATCCTGATATGAACTCCAAACTCAGGTTGGCCATAGCCCTCGCCAAAGCCAATAATATGCCCAAAGACAATGTAGAGGCAGCCATTAAACGGGCAGATGGCAAGGACGGTGCGGATTTTGTGGAAGTCAGCTATGAAGGTAAAGGCCCCCATGGCGTACTGGTTTTTGTTGAATGTGCCACTGACAATACGACCAGAACAGTTGCCAATGTGAAGTCTTACTTCAATAAATCCAATGGTCAGGTGGTTCCATCCGGTTCACTGGAGTTCCTATTTGACAGAAAAACAGTGATTGAATTTGAGAAACCTGCCAATATTGACATGGAAGAACTCGAATTTGAATTGATTGACCGTGGTCTACAGGAATTTGAATTTGATGGCAACTCCGTCTATGCCTATGGCGATTACACTCACTTTGGTTCACTGGTCAAGGCCTTTGAAGAAAAAGGAATCAATGTAACTTCTGCTCAATTAGAGAGAATTCCTACCTCACCCATTGAGTTTACTGAAGACCAAATGGTGGATATTCAAAAATTGCTAGACAAGCTGGAAGATGATGACGATGTCCAACATGTGTACACCAACATGGCCTGATCTTACATAGGAATAAAAAGGGTATGGGCGTGCCTTCCTGATCTTTTTTGCAGGAACTGGTCTAATACCACAAAACCAAGAATACAAGCGCAAACCCAGGAAACAATAGGGTAGACGGGAAGTTCGGGTATTTCAAACCAGGAACTTCCAGACGAGGTTTCTTTGCTGAAAAAGGCATAGATTATAGAAAAAACGGCAAAAATACCGGGCAGAATGAAGTCTTTCCAGGAGCTGGAAGATTCATTTTTCATCTGAATCAAAGAGATTTTTAGTTTTTCCTTAAAATCCGGATTCAGTTCCTGCATGGCCTGCTTCATGAAAAGACTGTCAACTGCTGAAATGGATTGCAATTCAGCCCAAACCACTGCATCATTGCGCAGGATATTGGTTTCCTCAGCCGAACACTTACCTTCAAGGTATTTTATCATTAATTCTTCCATGACTACAAATTTAAGTGACATCAAAATATTTGTCAATATGTTTGGCCATTTCTTTTCTGGCCCTGAATAATTTAATCTTTATATTACTTTCCGAAAAACCGGTAGCATCTACTATTTCTTTTATACTCATTTCGTTGAGATAATACAGCTGTACCAAAGCCCCATCTTCTTCTGTTAAGTGGGCAAGCAGTTGATGTATCTTTTGAGTTGTCTCTTTTTGTTCAAGATCAACGTCTGATTTCATGCCACTTGCCTGGTACATTAAAACACTCTCATCGCTGTTTCTCTTTTGTTTCCTTTTATAATCTATGGCAGTCCGATAAGCAACTGTAAAGATCCATGCCTTAAATGGAGATGTTCTGTTGTAATCTCCTATTTTGTTGATGATTTTAATACAAGTATCCTGGGTAGCTTCCTCTGATTCCTGACTTCTTTGTAATATGCGATGCGTTACATTGTAAATATACGCGGAATAGGCATCCACAAAACTGGTGGTAGCCCTCGAGTCCCCTGTAAGAAGGCCCGCTATGATTTCCGATTCCGACATCATGTGATCAATACGGTAGATTTGATCTACTGGTTACAAATTTAGACTATTTACTGACGAAATATGGCTATTCTAGCCAAGCCACTGCTAAAGTCTCTGGCTTCTGGATATTGTGCTTCTATGATCGACCTACCTTCTGCATCCATAAACCCATAGCCGTATTGGGTTACATATCGGATTCGCCCTTCTTTACAATCCCATGCTAAAGGAAGGTTGGGTTCGAGGATCTCTTTGCCATTCAACGACACATAGGTCCAAAATTCACCCCTCAATGCACCAATAAGGCCTTCTGAATACAATAAAAACCCATTGTATTCCTGTTCGCTTAGTCTTTTACCCTCAAAATTGATAATAAAGGCCGATGTCCCCTCCCACTCAGCAAATTTTTGGGCTCCTAAAGGAGTGAGTTTATTGGATGTCGTAAATTGTTCCTCTCCCTTGCTATTTATAATTTGATATCCCTTTTTGTTTTTCACAATACAAAAGTCATTCAAAAAGACACTGCAATGCTCAATTCCAGAACGCCAGGGCTTTCCATTTTTACTGACCAGTTTAACCTCTTTTGCGGATTTTACTATGTACTTATTTTCATTGGCCACTTTGATTTCATCTAAATTGGGAGCGAGTACCCATTGCTGGTTGGTATCAATAAGTCCATAAGTTTGGCCTAGTTTAACAATAAACTGTCCTTCATAGCCCGGCCTGATGTCCATAAATTGCGGTTTGATCACTGATTTCCCCCAACGATCTAAAACACCCCACAGATCATTGGATGCATAGACAGCAAAATCCTGATAGAAATTGCCACATTCATTACCGGGGCATGGAAACAATTTTTTGCCGTTTTGATCAATGTAAAAATAGCGATGGTTAAAATCTTGTACCAAAGCCCTACCGCCGGAAAAATCTGCACAGGTGAGATACTGTTGAGTGATTACATTCTTACCCAATACATCAATATAGCCCCATTTCCCACCAAGATTACAGGCAGCCAGTCCCTCTGAAAAGTCTCTGAGCTCATCATAGGCAGGATTTATAACAAAGTTGCCTGTTGGGTCTACAAACCCCCAAATGAAGGGAGATGCCTCATAGTCCTCTAACCAAGCTTCTTCAGCTCCTGAAGGTGAACCTGATTTACTATTTGTTTCGTTTTTGCAGGAAATGAGACCTGAAATTGTTAAAGTTATAATAAACAACACCGTTTGTTTTAACAACATTGTTCTTAACCGTTTTTGTTTTGCTATTTTCATTCAAGATTTCAAAAGCAAGGCCATTTAGCCTTAAGTATTGTAAACTATAAATTAAAACTAAATCATGAAGATGTGCAATAATAGGTATTTAAGACTTAACATCGTCTTTATGCACGTTCTTTTTTTCATGGCTCAGGGAGTAACTTCACTTGCACAAGAATGGGAGCGAGTCAAGTTGGCGGATTATCCTTATTCTATCCAATTCCCGGGTAAACCGGAGGTAAAACAAAAATTAATCAGCACCACTCTTGGAGAGCAAGGTATTTTATCTGTAACATTCAAACCAGAAACGGATGATCCTGTGTTCTTTTATTCTTTACAATTAGTAGAATATCCGGAAGGAACCTACCACCAAGACAGTGTAGAACTTATTCAAAAAAGCCTTGATGAATCCCTACAGGTTTTGGCAGAAACATTAAAATGCAAAGTGACCTACCAAAGTGATATTGACAACCATACTTCCCGGATTTTCAGATTAGAAGATAAACTGAGCAAACAAACGGTAAAAGGAAAAATGTATTTGGACAAAGACACTTTGATTTATTGTTTTGCTTTTACCAGCATTGAAAAAAGTCTTAACAACAACATCGATCATTTTTTAGATTCACTGCAAATAGAGACTAATTAAGTCGTTTGTAATGAAAAAATTGTTTCCGGTTTGGATTTTATGTTTTGGGGTGCTTGTCCTGATAAAGACCATAAATGATGCCTGGTTAGAACAAGTATATCAGCCCTGGATTTTCCAACCCTTAAGAGGCATCTATGAAATTACTTTTTACCACCTGCCTTTTGCGCTGATATATCTGGTCATTCCGGGTTTTATTTGGCTGGTCTATAGGTATTACAAGTGGGTATTAAAATCAGGTAAGACTTTTTTGCTTAATCTCAGTTTCACGGCTACAGTGGTTATGTTGGTTTTTATCTGGTTTTATGGCTCATGGGGCATGTTGTATAAAAGCAAACCCCTCCAAGTTAAATTAGCCCTATTAGATGCCACAATAGATACACTTTATTTGATTAGTCAACTGCAATGGACAGAAAATCGATTACTTGAGGTAAGGCGGAAATTTTGGAATGAGGATTCAAGTCCAATTCCTTTAGAAAAAAAGCCACTTGATCTTGAATTTTTATTGCAAAAAGAGGTGGCTGCAACCCTCGCAGGCTGGGGCATTAGGTCCAATAAAAAATTAAGGGTTCGTCCATTGTACCCGGCAGGTTCCTTGTTGATTTTTTCCACTGCAGGCATTTATTTGCCATTTTCAATGGAAGGACATTATGATCCCGGTCTGGCGCATTTCCATTCACCTTTTGTGATGGCCCATGAGTTGAGCCACGGTTATGGAATAACAGGGGAAGCAGATTGTAATTTTGTTGCGTTGATCTCATGTTTGCGCTCTGAAAATCCCTTTATTCAATATGCAGGCCTTCTTACCTATTGGCGTTATTTGGCATCAGATCTGAAAAAATCTGCCCGGTTTTCTTTTTACAAAATGGCTTTTATGCGACCGATTCCCATTAGAAAAGATTTATTCGTTCTCTATGAAGCGCTCGATCAATATCCAGAAATCATGCCTATGATAAGAGATATGATCTACGATTCTTACCTGAAAGCCAACGGACTAAAAGATGGGTTAAAGAATTATGATAAAATAATTCACTTATTCAGAGCCTGGCAAAAAAGCAGCCTGGATAAGGATGTCAAAACAAAGTGGGGAATGGATGACGCATTACAATGATTTGATTCTTTCAAACAACGCTTGCATCATATCATCTGTGATGTCTCTATGAAATACAAATCTGATGGCCTTTTTACCAAATGGGGAGGCGATTATGTTTTTCTCCTTCAATTTTGCCACAAAAGATTCAGCAGTATGAGGATCTTTAAGGTAGAAAATTATAATGTTAGTCCTCACAGGTAGCAGGAAGTCTACCGCATCTAATTGAGATAAAGTTTCAGCAATAGATTTTGCATTTGTATTGTCTCTTGCCAGGTCTTTTACATGATGATCGAGTGCATAGATACCGGCTGCCGCCAGATAACCGGCTTGTCGCATTCCTCCTCCCATTACCTTTCTAACCTTTCTTGCTCTAGCTATAAATGTTTGATCACCCGTCAAAACGCTTCCTACCGGTGTGCCCAGCCCTTTAGAAAGGCAGATAGAAATACTGTCAAACTGACTTCCTACTTCTTGGGTAGTTTCACCTGTTTCAACCAACACATTAAAAAGTCGGGCCCCATCAAGGTGTAGCTTTAAATTCTTTTCTTTGGTGAACTTTCGAATCGGTCTGAGTTCATCAAGGGTGTAATAGTTACCACCTCCTTTATTGGTGGAATTTTCAAGAACAACCAGGCTTGACTTAGGGAACCAATCGGTTTCTGGGCGAATGGCATCTTCAATGTCTTGAACGGTAATTTTTCCATATTGCCCAACAATAGGAAAAACAGCTACACCGCTGTGAAAGGCATAGCCACCTACCTCGTATTGATAGATATGAGAATTGTGATCACAGATTACTTCTTCCAGGGGAGATGTATGCAGTTTAATGGCAATTTGATTGGTCATGGTGCCGGAAGGGCAAAAGAGGGCTCCTTCTTTGCCAAACATTTCTGCTACTTTTTGTTGCAAAGCGTTGACAGTGGGATCATCTCCAAAAACATCATCTCCCACCTCAGCATTGTGCATGTATTCCAGCATAGCCGGGCTGGGTTTGGTAATGGTATCGCTGATTAAATTGATGGTTTGCATTGCACAATATTTAGTGCAATATTAATGAATCTCAACCTTTTATTCCGCACCTTCCCAGCATTGGTTATAGCTTTAGGATGGTACCGTCATAAAAATGCAACTCCAACTTATATTCATTAAAATTTTTCAAGATCTGACCAAGATCTGACAAAAATTTATCGGGTTCTGATATCTGGAAGTACAGTTGTTGAATTTTGGGAAGCTGTTGAAGGTCAAACTGAATATTTGTGAGGCTTATCTGCCTGTTTTCAGTCATTCTAAAAACACCATAGTTACCAGAATTCCCTGTAAATCCAACATAGGGTAGGGCGGCTAAAGATGTATTGAATTTGAGCACATCATTTTCAGACGCACACTGAAAGTATCCCCAAACAGCGCGGGGGTGAAGCCTTTGAATACATTGGTGACCAGCAACCACGCCGGTCTCTTCACTCATAGTCAAACAAATCAGGTCGTTGGTAATTTCTATTTTGCCTTTTGACTTCACTGCGTTTTTTAAGTCAAAGGTCAGATTGTAATTACCGTTGCTTGGATTGAGTATAACTTCAGACATAGGTTTTACATTGCCTATGACACAATTACCATCTAAAACCAGCCCTAGAATGTCAATTTCGATATTCTGTGACCCCAAATTGCTTTCTACCCACAATTCTGTATTGGCACATGAGATGGAATCAACCGTTGAAATTTCTAAAACAGGTGCAATGGCATTAGAATTAGGTTTCTGACTTAGAAAAACCTCGATTTCATCATTAATATTAATGATGTTGGTCTGCAATTCGTCTTTTTTGCAGGATATCAGAAAAAGCAGCAAAAGGAAAAAAAGTGTTGTTTTTGTATTCATCTCTTAAACGCTACCATGATAACGATGTGAGAGGCTTATTTGCTGTTATTAACCTGTTTACTTTCAATAAAATTTAATGCAGCGGAATTGAGGCAGTACCTCAATCCTGTAGGAGGGGGTCCATCTTCAAAGACATGTCCCAGGTGTCCACCACACCGGGCGCACATTACTTCGGTTCTGGGATAACCAATGTGGTAGTCGGTGTCTCTTTTGATCATGTTTTCGTCATCGGGTCTGAAAAAACTAGGCCATCCAGTGCCTGATTCATATTTTGCATTGCTGGAAAATATAACCTGGTCACAGCCTGCACAGGTATACAAGCCATCTTTTTTATTATCCCACAAATCACCGGTAAATGCTGCTTCTGTACCTTTTTGTCGCAAAATCCTGAATTCCTCCGGAGTCAATTTTTCTTTCCATTGAGCCTCACTCAAAACCACGGTAGCAATTGTATCACCCATTCTATTGGTGATTTTATCCCCGGGTAACGGTTGATAGGGGATTGCTTTGGATTCCTGGTTCTGTTTTGAACTTTTACAAGCCCCAAAAAAGGTTAGTAGAAGGGTAAGAGTTATAAGTGTTTTCATGGTAATTATTGTGGTGCCTCTTTGAAAATAGATAACGCCTGAACGTCTTTATTGTTTTCTTTTCAAAATTAACCCAAGATTGGTATTTTTGGTGAAAAAATGAAATGAAAGAATATGCTTTCGTACTGAGCTTTGCCATCCCATTTTTTATTCTGCTGATGATCATAGAGTTTACAGCGGGTAAAATTAAGGGTATTGAAGTTTATAGACCATTTGACACCATCACCAGTATTTCGTCCGGAATAACAAATGTTGTAAAAGACATTTTAGGTCTGATTGTGGTGATTGTTAGTTATCAGTGGATGTATAAAAATCTGGCGCTTTTTAGTCTTTCATCGTCGGTGCTCATGTATGTTTTGGCCTTCATTTCATTGGATTTTGCCGGGTATTGGTCCCATCGGTTTGAACATACCGTTAATATTTTCTGGAATCGACATATCATTCACCACAGCAGTGAAGAGTACAATCTGGCATGTGCCCTTCGACAGAATTTTTCTGCCCTGTTTGCTGTTTTTACATTTTTATTATTACCCGCTGCCATCCTGGGGGTACCACCTGAAATTATCAACATAGTAGCTCCGCTTCACCTTTTTGCCCAATTTTGGTATCACACAAGACTCATTGGCAAAATGGGAATACTCGAATCTTTTATTGTAACACCTTCACACCATAGAGTTCATCACGCTATCAATGAAATTTATTTAGACAAAAATTATGGGCAGGTATTTATTTTATGGGATAAGTGGTTTGGCACTTTTCAGCAAGAATTAGAACAGGAACCACCGGTCTATGGGGTCAAAAGGCCTGTAGCCACATGGAATGCCCTGGAAATTAATTTCCAACATTTTTGGCTTTTGCTAAAAGATGCTTTTTATACCAAAAGCTGGAAAGACAAGTGCAGGATTTGGTTTATGCCAACAGGATGGAGACCTGAGGACGTTGCTCAAAAAAATGCCATAACAGTGGTCTCAAATCCATTTGAATTAAATAAATACAATCATAAAACTTCTTTTTGGTCGTCCTATTGGATGTGGTTTCAGTTATTGTTTTCTCTTTTACTCTTATTCCATTTTTTTTCACAGATAGGAGATGCGGCTTATCCTTATCTTTTGGTTTATGGATTTTTTATTCTGGTGAATATCTTCAGTTTTAATGCTTTGATGGACGGACATTGGGCCTCACTTATCGGAGAATGCATCAAATTTTTTATTATTCTTGGAATCTGGATGAATTTTGGTAATTGGTTTCAGCTGCCCATTTATTGGATCATAGCGTGGCAATTAGTCTCCTTGGCCATTACAGTGGCAGTAATTAAGGAAGAGAGGGCCGGGCTGGCTTTGAATTAAGTGGGAAGGAAAGAGTAAATAGTGTTGACGGACTAGAGCCAAATGTAAGATCCGGACTGATATCAAAGTCCAATAAATGTCTGTCAACGTAAGCATCAAAAACAGTGACCAAATGCCCGACAATAAGATATACCCATGCATATTCCCGATTGGTCCTGGCCTGTGCTCTAAAATTGCGGGCAGAACTTTCCGGAATTTCAGGATGGCTGATCCCATTATTATAATCCGTTACGATGGCATCATATTTTCTAAATTCACTGTATTTATTGGAAAGATTATATACAAAATAGCCATCTATGCCAAGGGCCAGAGGCACCTTCCACCATTTTTTATTGTATATCTGTCCCCCTGAAGGAACCACTAGCGAATAAAGTGCAGCTCTACCCGGTTTTCCGCTGAAAATGGTGGAAAATGTATTCCGTTTGGCAACTTTTTGGCTGCCGGTATCAACTGGAGTTACATTGGTTTGAGTGCTGGATGGTAGCTGGCTATTTGAAGTTTTCTGTCCATTGACCCCTTGTAAATTAAAGAAAATGAGGCTTAGGAAAAGCAAAAAGGGCCTCAAACTAAGCGTCAATTTCTCTAAGTTGATCGTAGATATCGTTGAATTCTTTGTCATTATTAAAGTTAATAACGATTTTTCCCTTTCCTTTGTCACTTCGGGTGATATCTACTTTTGTGCCTAATAAAGAGGAAATCTCTTTTTTTATTCTTTCCAATTCTACAGAAGTTGAGCCACCCAACTTGGGTTTTGCTGAACTTGAGTTAGCAGAGACCGACATTCCTCTTGCAGCATCTTCCATCTGCCTAACAGACATTTCTTCTGCCTTTGCTCGTCTGTAAAGATAAAGTTGTTTTTCAACGTCTTGAATTCCTGCTAAAACCCTGGCGTGAGCCATTGAAATATTTCCCTCTTTAACAGATGTTTGAATTTCCGGTGGTAATTTTAATAACCTTAGGTAATTGGTTACCGTACTTCTGTTTTTACCGACCCTGTCTGAAAGGGTTTCGTGTGTCAAATTGCATTCATCGATCAGTCGTTGATAGGAGATGGCAATTTCTACGGCGTTGAGTTCTGCTCTTTGGATGTTTTCAATCAGAGCCATTTCCAACATTTCCTGATCGTTGGCTACTCTTATATAGGCAGGAACTTCAGTAATGCCAGCCATCTTTGACGCCCTAAGTCTTCGTTCACCAGAAATCAACTGGTATTGATCTCCACCAAGGCTTCTAACCGTTATAGGCTGTATCAATCCATGAACTTTGATGGATTTTGCCAGTTCCATCAACTCCTCGGTATCAAAATCCACCCTGGGTTGGTAAGGGTTTACTTCTATAGCTTCCAGTTTAATCATGGCAACTGAACTGGATAATTCTTTTACGAGCAATGTTTTATCCTCAGGATTGGTAGTTTGCTCAATATTGGAAAGCAAGGCCCTAAGTCCTTTGCCTAAATCTTTTTTCTTACTCATCGCTTGCAGTCATTTGTATGGAAAGATTATGCGCATCATCATTGAATTGGAGGAATTCAATGGCTAAATTTAAAAAATTGATCGCCCCCTTGCTGGTGGCATCATAGATGATGATAGGCTGACCCAAAGATGGGGCTTCACCGATCTTACTGTTTCTGTGTATTATGGTGGCAAATATTCGATCTGTGATGATTTCTTTTACCTGCTCCACCACCAAATTGGCCATTCTTAACCGTTTGTCATACATGGATAAAATAATGCCTTCAATCTGGAGTCCGGGGTTTAAACCAGACCTCACCAGAGTAACTGTATCTTTCAGTTTACCAAATCCTTCCAATGAAAAGAACTCACATTGAACCGGAATGATTACACTGTCAGCAGCCGTAAGGGCATTCACGGTGATGAGTCCCAGTGAAGGTAAACAGTCGATAAATATATAGTCGAAATCATTTTTGATGGAAGCGATAAAATTTTTCATCTGATACTCCCGCTTATCACGATTTACCAGCTCAATTTCAGCACCTACCAGTTGAATAGAGGAGGGAAGTAAAAATAAGTTTGGAGTAGCAGTTTCCAAAATAGCGTCCTTTGCAGGTGCTCCTTCTACCAAACAATCATAAATATCAGACTCAATCTGATCCGGTTTAATGCCAACACCACTGGTAGCATTGCTTTGTGGATCAGCATCAATCAGTAAAACCTTACGATCAAGCGCTGCCAATGACGCGGCTAAGTTTATGGCGGTGGTTGTTTTACCAACTCCCCCTTTTTGATTGGCAATGGCTATTACTTTTCCCATAATTAAATTTCTATTTGTTCTCCAACATCCAGCAGAACAAGAGGAATACCAGCTTGCTCAAATTGGGTCTTTGATTGATTAATATCTATACGGATTGGAGGGAAGGTATTGTAATGACAACCAATAACTCTTTTTGCACCAGTCATTGATGCGGCCTTTAGAGCATCTTCAACATCCATTGTAAAACAACCTCCAATTGGCATAATTGCGGTCAACTCTGATCGGATAAATCCTTGTATTAATTGCATATCTGCCGTCAATCCGGTATCGCCAGCAATGTAAAGGGCACTCTTATGGTCTTCGATAATAAAACCACAAGCCAGTCCACCTGCACTACCATCCGGCATCGTGCTGGAATGCATTGCAGCCACCATTTTTATACTAACTCCCTGGAATTGAAATTTACCACCAATGTTCATAGGGTGGAAGGACGCTCTAGGGAACTTCTTCTCAAACCAATTCACAATTTCAAAATTAGCAATCAATTGACATCCTTGCTTTGCCAAAAAATGATCCGCGTCTTTAATATGATCCTGGTGGCCATGCGTCAGAAGTAACAGATCGCAGTGGAGATCCTTTATTTCATTGAAGACTTGTGAACTCGATTCCGGAAAAAAAGGATCTACGATCATGGAAGTACTTCCACATTGCACACGAAAACCCGAATGTCCTAAAAATTGAATTATCAAAGCCACTTAAAATTGGAGTGCAAAATTACGAAAAAATACCACGATCAGGAAAGGAATGCTTTATTAAGGTATATAAAATTAGTACAATTTATATTCAATTGATATTCTAATGATTATATATCTAATCTTGGATTTATTTAATCATTTTTGAACAATGCTTTAGAGTTGATGTTCGAAAAGTCGAAATCTTGTCCCATGATTGCTGTAATAAACGGAACAAACAGACCTGACAATAAAAGTCAGTATTTTTCTCAATTGATTGTCAATTACTTGGAAACTAAAGCTCCACAATCGGTTGCCTACATTGACCTTGCCAATTTGCCAGAGGTGATGAATATCAATAAAATGTATTTAAACGAAGGTCAATCCGAATACATTTTGGAATTAAAAGAAAAAATACTGATTCCTTCTACTACTTGGCTTCTGATTGTACCCGAGTACAATGGCAGTTACCCAGGAATCCTTAAGATGTTTTTCGACGCTTTATCAATCCATAAAATGAAAGAGACGTTTTATCACAAAAAAGTAGGCATGATAGGAATCTCAGATGGCAGAGCCGGAAACCTTAGAGGAATGGAACATTTGACCGGAATGTTTAACTATTTAAAAATGACGGTTTACCATAACAAGTTACCGATTTCTTCAGTAAAATCAGCTTTGGATGGAACCGAAATTTTGGAGCCAACAGCCAGTGTTTTAAGAAATTTTGTGGAAGAGTTTTTAGAATGGGCCAACATGATGTCAGCACCTATCAGAGCAGCAGATCGACAATAAAAAGAAGGCCATAGACCACGCTGGCAATTCCGTTATTAGTGAAAAAGGCCATGTTTACCTTACTAAGATCATTGGCCGATACCAAAAGGTGTTGGGCAACTAACCTGCTTATGAAAATTAGGGTACCTAATATGGCTAGGTAAGCAACTCTATCAATATGGATATGGCTTTGATATAAAAAAAAGAGGAGCAGACCAGCTGAAATAAAGTGTAGTCCTCGTGAAATTTTCAAAGCATTGTTAGCTCCAAAGTAGGAGGGTATTGAAAATAAGCCTTTAGACTTGTCAAAGTCTTCATCCTGTAAAGCATAAATGATATCAAAACCTGAGACCCAAAACAAGACAGCAAAACCCAAAATTATGGGCAAAATATGGAAGTATCCGGTTACCGCAATAAAGGCTCCAACAGGGGCTAACGACAAACCAGTACCGAGGATTAAATGACATAAAAAGGTGAACCTTTTTGTGAGGCTATAGCCCATGATTACCAGCAGGGCAACCGGACTTAGATAAAAACAGAGTGGATTGATGAACCATGTGAAGGCAATGAAAAGAATGGCATTAAATGCTATAAATAGTAGCACCTGACTTCCAGACAATTTACCACTAGGCAATTCACGAACCTTTGTTCTTTCGTTTGCAGCGTCGATGTCTTTATCAATATATCGATTGAAGGCCATGGCGGTATTTCTGGCTGTAACCATACAGCCTAAAACAAGCAGGAGTTTTTCCCATGAAAAGGGTGTCCCTGAAACTACAAAGCCCAAAACCAAGCCTGTCAATGCAAAGGGAAGGGCAAATATTGTATGGCTAAATTTTACTAAACTAAGATATACCTTCATGGTGTAAAAATAAAAGCCTGTATGTAATCACATACAGGCCTTTGTCATTGTTCTTTATGATAATTATTTACCGGCTTTGTCTTTTTTTACAATGCCTTTAATGGTAAGGTATGTTTGTACTGGATCTGTGTTAGCAGTGATGGTAACTCTTTTACTTTGGTTACTTCCTTCTTCAGTTCCTTTGTTTTTGGAATCAAATTCAACTTTGATTTCTCCTGTTTTTCCTGGAGCAATAGGCTCCCTTGGCCAATCAGGTACAGTACAACCACAACTTCCTTTCGCATCTGAAATGATCAAAGGAGCTTTACCCGTGTTTTTAAACTTATAAATGTGTTTAACCTTATCTCCATCCTTTACCGTACCATAATCATATGTGGTTTCATCAAATTGGATGGAAGTAATAGGTCCGGTAGGCGCTGTGGCAGCTTTTGCATCTGCGGGTGTGTTGGCTGCTGCAGGGTCAAGAGTAGCAGTTGGTACCGCTGCATTAGGATCGGCAGCAGGTGCTGGCATGGCTTCAGTAGTTCCAGTGGTAGCTTCTGTAGTAGCAGGAGTTTCTTTGGTTTCTTCAGTAGCTTTGTTGTCTTTACAAGCAACAAAAGCAATCAATGAAGCAAAAAACAAAATAGATGAAAATTTTTTCATTTTTACTCTTAAAATTTTTAAGGATTATTGGAAAATATGTACGCAAAAATATAGGGTATTAAGGCCCGAAACAATGGAATCACAATGTTTAACATGTTATTAACACCCAATCGTTAAATTAAGGTCTATTAATTTGATTTACATAAGAATATAAATGTATTAATTTTTTATATTAGCCCAGGCCAGGAGCTCTTCAACGGACATGCAGTTTAAACAATTTGAAGCTTCAAGCCCCCCTTTTCTCGCCGTGTTTAAACCAAATTTCACAAATTGATATTGCGAAACACTGTGTGCATCGGGTGAGATTGCTATTTTAACACCCTTTTCGAGGGCATAGGGGATAAATGTCCAATCTAAATCCATGCGTAAGGGATTGGCATTCAACTCTATTGCTACATTATTAGCAGAGCAGGCATCAATGACCTTATGATGGTCAATTTCATACCCTTTTCTTCCAAGCAACAGCCTCCCTGTTGGGTGACCCAGGATATTGGTAAATGGATTCTCAATCGCTTTGATTAACCGATCTGTGGCTTTTAGTTTATCCATCCTCAAATTAGAATGGATGCTGGCAATAATGATTTCAAAACCTTTTAATACATCATCCGGATAATCCAGTCTACCATCGTTGAGAATATCCGATTCAATTCCTTTAACAATGGTAAAATCCAAATTGTTACCATTGATCTGGTCTATTTCCAACCATTGTTCACGAACCTTATTTTCTGATAAGCCATTGGCATAAAAGGCAGATTGACTGTGGTCTGATATTACTAGATAAGAATAACCCAGTTTTTGGGCCTCTTTTGCCATTTCGGAAAGTGAATTTACCCCATCACTATAGGTGCAATGATTATGTATTACCCCTTTTAAATCGGTGTGTGTGATCAGTTGAATTGAAGTTCCGGTTTTTGATTTAATAGCTGCTGCTTTTGTTTCCCGGTATTCTGGAGGTACATAGGTGAAATGCTGATCCGAAAAGTAATCTAACTCTGAAATAAAACCTTCCTTAATTGGTCCCATCTCCTCCAAAAACTCAACGGATGAAGAACGTTGATACCATTCCTGCTCAAAGGTATTTTCAGCTACCGTGATTATATCAACGGCTATCTCCTTGAACAGTAATTGTCCACTTTCTTCCTCCAAAGAAAAAAAATCCAAATCCTGAGCCTGTATTGGCCCATTGGTAAGCACTTCAATGGAGGAAACAACAGGCATTTTTCTGCGAATTTCTCCACACAGTTCGAAGCACAAAGAAGGAAATGCCCCCTGTAATCTTTGGATTAATTCAGTGGCAATCTCCTCAACGGAGGCAAAATGAAATTTCCCCTTATTGTTAAAGTAGAATTGCAGCTTTTCCTGAATGTCCAGTTGTGTTTTTTCTCCAAATCCTTTCAGTGCAATCAATCGGTTTTCGATACAAGCCTGATAAAGTTCAGCCACATCTTCTAATTGAAGACCCTCCCATAGAGCCTTAACTTTTTTGGGTCCCAGACCTTTTATTTTCAGCATTTCTACCACCCCTTCAGGTGTCTTGCCAAGCCAAAGGTCTAATTCATCAATCTTTCCCGTTTGAATTAATTCCGTAATTTTTGCAGCTACGGATTTTCCAATTCCAGGAAATGCGGCGATCTCTATTTCTGTACTCTCAGTTAAATTTTTAGGATATTTTCTAATATTTAAATAAGAATTTGCATAATTTTTGACTTTAAAAGCATTTTCTCCATGCAGTTCCATGAGGTCAGCCAACAATTTTATTTTACCTGCAATGTCCTTATTTGTCATCTATTAACATTTTCTCAATTATTCATTTGTCAAATCAGGGTTATTTCTATCTTTGGAGGCAATTATAATAAAATTTGTTTAAACAACTTCTAATCAACAAAAAATGAAAAGACTTTTACTGGGCTTTCTGATGGGTGGAATTTTTACAGGGGTGAATGCCCAGATAAAATACAGCCAGGATTTTGAAAACGGTTTTGGAGACATGATTCTAATCGATGTTGACAAAAAAGCACCTAATGCCAATGTTTCTCTTTATAAGGATGCATGGACAATTCGTACATCGGATGGGGACAACTGGGCTGTGAGTAATTCATGGTACGAACCTGTAGGTAAAGCTGATGACTGGATGATTACACCTGAAATCTCCAACATTACAGCAAATACTGTTTTGGCATGGACTGCATTCTCAGCAGATGCCCAATTCAAAGACAGTTATGAAGTGAAGGTTTCTGTAACAGGTGCTGCAACTGCAGACTTTACAAAAACATTATTCTCAAAGGCAGGTGAAGACGGCACCCCTGTTGATAGAAGTATCAGCTTGAAAGACTATGCCGGAAAGACCATCAGATTGGCCTTCAGAAACATCTCAAACGACAAATTTTTGCTTTTTGTCGATGACATCATGGTTTTTGATGCTCCAAATAAAGATGCAGCTATGGTTTCCAGCGATGCTAAAAAATATGTTTTGAAAGGAGGTGAAACTTCAATTAACTATAGCATTAAAAATACGGGTTTGACAACCATCAATCAAATGGAAATTGAGTGGACCGATGGTGTTGAAACACACAAAGACGCACTTACAGGTTTAGATATTAAATTTTTTCAAACTTATAACGGAACATTTGATACCAAAGTACCAGTAGAGACAGCGGAGCAAATTAACATTGTTGCCCGAGTAGTAAGTGTAAACGGTGTGCCTGATTCAGTGGTAGAAAACAACATAAACACATTGGTTGTGAGAGGTCTTGATAAAGACATCCCCCTCAAAATGGTGGTTGAAGAAGCTACTGGAACCTGGTGTGGATGGTGCCCAAGAGGAGCTATCAACATGGCATCTATGAGAGAAAAATACCCTGATGAATTTGTTGGCGTTGCGGTTCACAATGAAGACCCAATGATGAATGATGAATATGATTTGGGTTTGACCACCTTGCCTGGATTTGGTGGATTTCCATCCGTAATTATCAACAGGTCTGCCATTGAAGATCCTGCTGATATGGAAACCATCCTTTTGGAAACCATCAGAAGCGAAAGTGGTCCAGTTGCTGTTGAAGTAGCCAGTACCATCGTTGATCGAACCATCTCTGTTGAGGCAGCGATAGATTTCAATACTCAATTTATTGATGAAGACCTCAAACTTATTGCAGTTTTGGTTGAAGACGGAGTAACAGGTACCGGTTCTGGATATGATCAGGTAAACTATTATGCAGCTGGTGCAGCTGGTGTAATGGGAGGTTACGAAAGTTTGCCTAACCCGGTACCAGCATCACAAATGACCTACAATGAAGTAGGAAGGGAATTACTTTTTGGCTTTGAAGGCAGATCTAATACATTTGGTAATGAAGTAAATGCCGGTGATTTTGCTGATCTCGCATTTGATATTGAGGTTCCTGCTGATTACGACATTAATAATGTATTTGTAGTAGTAATGGTTGCAGACGGTGGAGGTGCTATTTTAGGTGGTGCTCACACA
Organism: uncultured Bacteroidota bacterium; assembly: GCA_937872515.1. Classification (GTDB taxonomy): domain Bacteria; phylum Bacteroidota; class Bacteroidia; order Chitinophagales; family Saprospiraceae; genus JADKBO01. Next base: position 125,687 of record CALMSX010000083.1, on the reverse strand, counting down.
GAAAGCAAAACCGTTTCTGCAAATGATCAAACTCTTGAAGGATTTGGCTTAAGCCTTACTCCAAACCCAGCATTTGATGTAACTTATGTAAATGTTAACCTTGATCAAAAAAGCGAGGTAAGCATGAAAATTGTAAATCAAATGGGCCAGACTATTGCTTCAAGAAACTATGGTGAATTGAGCGGGAAACAGGTACTTCCTGTAAATACCCAGGATTTTGGTACTGGCTTATTTTTTGTTCAAATGCAAATAGGCAACCAACAGGAAACGTTGAAACTGATGGTTAAATAATCAGTTACTTCTGAAAAAAATCAAAATAGAGGTCAGCTTGCTGATCTCTATTTTTTTTTGCCCTAAAGTCAACTTGAATATAAGGGAACAGACATTTAAAAAAGAGGTAATTATCGTATCTTGGTGGCAAATTCAGACCAATGAAATCGAAAAAAATACTGATCACCGGAGCCAATGGTCAACTTGGGAGGGTTCTGGCTGAAGAACTGAGAATCAAATATGGAAGAGAGACCGTTTTGGTTTCTGATATTCAAAAAATTACTGAAGACCAGGCTCCTTTTGAATTCCTTGACATCCTCAATACCGTTAGATTAAAGGAAATCATTGGTGATCACCAGATTACTGAAATATACCATCTTGCTGCCATCCTATCCGCTGGAGGCGAATACAATCCTCTGAAGACCTGGAATATCAACCTCAACGGACTTATCAGCATTCTTGAACTGGCAAGAGAATTTTCCTTGGATAAAGTGTTTTTTCCGAGTACCATAGCCGTGTTTGGCAAAACGACACCCAGAGAAAATACTGCCCAGGATGTGCCGCTCCTGCCAACCACAGTTTATGGTATCAGCAAAACAACTGGAGAATTGTGGTGCAATTATTACCACAAAAGATATGGGGTAGATGTTAGATCTTTGCGTTATCCCGGCATCATATCTTATCAATCCATTCCATCAGGTGGAACAACCGATTATGCAGTTGAAATTTTTCATGCTGCCATTAAAGGAGAGGTGTATAAATGTTTTTTAAAATCCCAAACAAAGCTTCCCATGATGTATATTGATGATGCCATCAGAGGCACCATTGAACTCATGGAAGCAGATGCTACAGCCATCAATGTCAGGTACGGTTACAACCTCGCTGCCATGAGTTTTACCCCGGAGGATATTTACAATGCCATACTCAATTATTATCCTGATTTTAAAATTGAATACGAACCCGATTTCAGACAGGAAATCGCTTCATCCTGGACAGAGAGTATAGATGACTCAGCTGCCCGAAAAGATTGGGGATGGAAAGAAAACTATGATCTTGAATCTATGGTTCAGATCATGATTGAAGAACTTAGGAAACAGTATCAAATTCAATAGCCATGACGTTTTATCAAAACATTCAAAAAGAACTGGAAAATATAAAAGAAGCGGGATTGTATAAATCTGAAAGGATAATTACTACACCCCAATCTGCAGTTATACGTACAACAGAAGGCGCTGAAGTGCTAAATTTTTGTGCCAACAATTACCTTGGACTTTCTTCACATCCAGCCGTAATTGAAGCAGCCATCCAAGCCATCCATAGCCATGGTTTTGGCATGAGTTCTGTGCGTTTCATTTGCGGCACCCAAGATATACACAAAGAGTTAGAGCATAAGATTGCCACTTTTGTAGGACAAGAGGATGCCATTTTGTATGCCGCGGCATTTGATGCCAACGGCGGAGTCTTTGAACCTCTTTTGGGTGAGAATGATGCCATTGTTTCAGATCAGCTCAACCATGCATCCATAATAGACGGTATTAGGCTGTGCAAGGCAAAAAGATATCGTTATGCCAACAACGACATGGATGACCTGGAATCCAACATAAAAAAAGCCAAAGCCGATGGTGTAGAAAATATTTTGATTTCAACAGATGGAGTATTTTCTATGGATGGGCACATTGCTCAATTGGATAAAATTGTCGAACTAGCTCATAAATATGGGGCCTTGACAATGGTTGATGATTGCCATGCCACAGGTTTTGTGGGTAAAACTGGTCGGGGAACGGCTGAATACAACAATGTTTTTGGTAAAATCGACATTATTACGGGAACATTTGGAAAGGCACTGGGAGGTGCTTCCGGGGGATTTACAGCTGCCAGAAAAGAAATTATCGAAATGCTTCGACAGAGGTCAAGGCCTTATTTGTTTTCCAATACCCTGGCACCATCAATTGTGGGAGCTTCTATTAAAGTGCTGGATTTGTTAAGCGAGAGTACAGCATTGAGAGACAAACTGGAAGACAACACCCAGTATTTCAGGAAAGGAATGAAGGCAGCAGGTCTGGACATTGTTGATGGGGTGCATCCTATAGTACCTGTCATGCTTTATGACGCCAAGCTTTCGCAAGACTTCGCCAATCAATTGTTGAAAGAAGGTGTATATGTGATAGGCTTTTTCTTCCCTGTTGTCCCTAAAGATAAAGCACGAATCCGTGTACAGGTATCAGCCGGCCATGAAAAAGAGCATTTGGATAAAGCCATTCAGGCTTTTGAAAAAGTGGGCAAATCGTTAGGGGTAATTAGTTAATTGAAATGAGAATTCCAATCATAATGCTGACCATAGGAACATTTTACGCCTGTCACAAACCTGACAGGCTTATCGTAAACACGGATACGAAACCTCAATATGCATTGGTAATTCATGGGGGTGCCGGTACGATTACAAAAAGAAATATGACCCCTGATCTGGAAATAGAATATGAAAAAGCCCTTGGAAATGCTTTGCTTGCTGGTGAAACATTGCTAAAAAACGGGCATTCAGCGGTGGAAGCAGTAGAGGCAGCTATTAGAAGCATGGAAGATTCTCCGCTTTTTAACGCCGGAAAAGGTTCTGTATTTACCCATGAGGGTAAAAATGAATTGGATGCTTCTATCATGGATGGTGCTACCGGAAATGCAGGCGCTGTAGGCGCATTAACCATAATCAAAAACCCCATCTCTGCTGCCATTGCTGTCATGCGCCATTCACAACATGTAATGCTCGTGGGCAAAGGTGCAGAAGATTTTTGCAGAGAAAAAGGCATTGAACTGGTAGATCCTTCCTATTTTTATACGGAAAGACGCTGGAAATCCTTGCAACAAACCATTCAACACGACCAAGGAGTAAAATTGTCGGAATCCGACTTACTTGAGAAAAAAAAGGGTACTGTTGGTTGCGTGGCGCTTGATCAGTTTGGCAACCTGGCTGCTGGAACATCAACAGGAGGTATGACAAATAAAAAGTATGGAAGGATTGGTGATTCTCCCATAATAGGAGCCGGAACCTATGCAGACAATAATACTTGCGGGGTATCATGTACGGGACATGGTGAATTTTTTATAAGAAATACAGTGGCTCGAGATGTAGCTGCCATGATGGAATATGGTGGAAAATCGTGTTTTGAAGCTGCAAAATATTTGATACACGACAAATTGAAAAAATTGGGAGGTGAAGGGGGGTTAATTGCCATTGACAAAACCGGCAACATTATCATGGAATTTAATTCTGAGGGAATGTACAGGGGGTATGTTACACCTGAAAAAAAGGAAGTAAAAATTTATAAGGATTAATGGCTCAACTCAGGAGAGGTCACGACGCAGGTAAAGGAGCAAAAGGTCATATGATCAGATTAATTTTGATGGTGGGTTTGGTTATCATAGGCATTTTTTATTTGCGGAATTATTTTTCAAGTGCTGTCTCCACGTCACTTGATCTTACCAATAAGCCTGTTATACAAACAGGTGAGAAAGGTGATAATTGGCTGCCTACTTCCAAAGGCAATATTGTTGAACATACCTACTATAGCTTGTCGTACATTGAAAAATATGAACAAGCAGAATGGGTGGCCTATGACATCAGCCAGCAACAGTTGAAAAGACCCAATGTAAAAAGAACCGATTGGTTTGAAACGGATCCTAAAGTAATTACGGGATCTGCCAAACACAGTGATTACAAAGGCAGTGGATACACCCGCGGACATTTGGTACCCGCTGGCGATATGGCCTTCGATGAACTCGCTATGAAAGAAACATTTTATATGTCCAATATGTCTCCCCAACTCAGATCTTTTAATAATGGTATTTGGCGGGAGCTGGAAGAACAATGCCGTGATTGGGTCTATCAGAATAAAAGCCTATTTATTGTGTCAGGACCAGTTATTGCCCGTAACCCATCTTTTTTCAAAAGAAACAAAATTGCCATTCCGGATGCTTTTTTTAAGGTGGTTTTGGACTATTCTATGCCACAGATCAAGGCTGTAGCTTTTTATATTCCTCATGTTACTTCGCAACAACCTTTGACATCATATATGATTTCAATTGATAGTCTGGAAAAAATAACGGGGATAGATTTTTTCTACGCAGCTAAATTAAATTCACTAGATCAACTGGAGGCAACTGTTGACAAGAATATATGGCCTGTCTCTGAAGCCAGGTACCAACTAAGAGTTAATCGGTGGAATAAAGAGTAAAACCTGCTAGGGAGCAGGATTGGGATTTTGGTTGTGCACCTGTTCCAATTGTTCAAGAATTTCTTCTGATAAAACAATATTGCAGGCACCAATATCTTCTTTGAGTTGATCCAATGTTGTTGCTCCTAATATAGTGGAGCTTACGAATGGCCTTGAGGCTACAAATGATAAAGCCAATTCTGTCAGACTTAAACCATTTAGTTTAGCTAATTCGAGATACGATGCAGTAGCTGAATGTGATCGCTGGCCATTATATCGGGCAAGACGCGAAAATTGGTTGATCCTGTCGGTTGTTTTATCGAGTTTCAAATGATATTTGCCCGTTAAAAGTCCAAATGCTAGTGGTGAATAGGCAAGCATGCCAATATTTTCGCGAAGGCAAATTTCAGCCAACCCTATTTCAAAGGTTCTGTTCAATAAATTATACGGATTTTGTATGCTGACAGGACCTATCATTTTATCTAATTTGGCCTTGGTTTGGCAACGCAAAACACCCCATGGAGTTTCATTTGAAAGCCCCCAAGCCCTTATTTTACCCTTGCCAATAAATGAATTTAAAGTATCGATTACTTCATCAAAGTTGTCTACCCAAACATGATCATGTGCACCATAACCCAAAACTCCAAAATAGTTGGTTTTCCTTTCCGGCCAGTGCAATTGGTACAAATCAATGTAGTCCGTTTTTAACCTTTTTAAGCTTCCCTCTAATGCTGATTCAAGTCTTTTTGGGCTGAAGGTCAAATCTGGACTAATGTATCCAAATAGGGGAGAAGGGCCTGTAACTTTAGATGCAATAACCCATTCTTTGCGTTGCTCCGGATGCAGGGCAAACCAGTTTCCGATGATCGTCTCAGTTGAGCCTTGCGTTTCTTTTCTGCCAGGAACGGAATACATTTCCGCAGTATCCATAAAATTAATTCCTACTTCTCTTGCATATGCTAGCTGTCTATGACCTTCTTCCTGCGAAGTTTGTTCACCAAAAGTCATCGTACCCAAACAGATTTGACTGACCTCAAACCCAGCATTAGAAAGTTTGCGGAATTCCATATTAGAATATTTGATAAAACTCTTTCGTAAGTTGGATAAACTCAGTGCTATAATTTTGTAGGTCTTCCTCCATTATAAAAAGTTCATCTTTTTCAATGTCCACTTTTTGTTTTTGCAGCAAAAGCAAAAGCCTTTCTACGTTTTTTCCCTTTCTATGCCTAACTTCTGTAATTTTTTTTACGTGCAGATTGGATCTTTCTGCCAATTCAATAAAACGAAGACCTTCAATATAGGGTAAGATCAGAGAAAACTTACCGTGTGGTTTTAAAAGACTGTTTACAGACTGCAATAAATCACCATGTGGCAACTTAATGGTGTGTCGAACATTAGCTTTATTTTCATTGGCTGAAAAAGTACCACCGGTAAAAAAGGGAGGGTTGCTGATGATGAGATCAAACTGGTGCGTATGTAAACTGGTAAAATCCTGAATTGATTGGTTGATAATTTTTACCTTACCTTTAAAAATTGAATTATCAACATTGGATTCGGCTTCTCTACTGGATGCTTCATCAATCTCAATGCCAACAATTGCGGCATCTGGAGCCTTTTGAGCCATCATTAAAGCAATAACGCCAGTTCCTGTACCTATGTCAAGGATATCTGCACACTCAGCTGGATCAGTCCATGCACCTAATAAAACTCCATCTGTATTCACTTTCATCGTACAATGATCCTGAACAATTTCAAATTTTTTGAATTTGAAGGAGTTTATTGCCTTGGTACCACTGTTTACTTTCTCCTCCATTATTTATGCTGTAATTGAGAAAAAAGAAACATTTGCTCTGTTACGTCCCAGAGCAAATGTTCATCCAAAAATGAAATGATATGTATTCGAATACAATTCAGACAAAAATTATTTATTACTTAACATCATTGATGTTTCTTAGGTTCAATTGGTAGCCTGGTGTAGCACCTGTTGTGAACTCAGAAACGATTGCTGTAATGGTTTTACTTCCCTGTGGGGTACTGGTGCCTGCAAATGCTGCATCACTTCTGGTGAATAAATCAATCTGACCAGTTCCATCATTTACCTTTAGTGTTCCAGACAATGTAGCTGCTCCGGTAATAATAGCATTATTTACAGTTACAAGGGTCGATTCATAGTTTTCAAAGTCGGCAGTTATTTGCGCAATTGTGGCTACTCTTGGCGTGGGTAAACTACCATCACCAATGATGGTTACGTTGGCAACAGGCACATTGTTGAGTTGCAAAAGCTTGTTAAATTCTGACAATTCGATACCGTTTGTTACTATTTTGACTTCTTTTCCAATAGGAATGGTGTTGTCAGTAGTTAATCTAACAACAATTCCAAAGTTGCCTTCCTGGATCACCAAATTTTTGGCAGTGATATTTTTACCGCTTGCATCAGATGTAACTACTCCCTGGATGTAACCATCTGGGGCTGTGGTTTTGGTTCCCAGATATTTTGATCTGAGATCCTGAACCGTGATTTTACTTCCACCGCCACCTCCTCCTCCGGGAGTGCCGCCGGTAACATCTGTAGTATTCCTAAGATTCAATTGCGGTGTAAAATTGCCGTTTGATGTAAATTCAGAAACAATGGCTATAACATTAAATTTACCGGAAGGAACAGAACTATTTGCAAATGTAGCCGTGCTGGATGTTCTCAAAATCATACTGGTAGTACCATCCTGGATATTAACATTTCCACTATAAATGCCTGGACTACTAGCTTCAACATCTTTAATATTGACGAGCGTTGATTCATACAATGGGTGATTATCAGCCACTTGTTTCAACGTTAATACTTTTGGTGTTGGCAGGGTGCCTGTACCCACCAAAGTAGTGTAAGCAAGCGGTACATTATTTACCTGAAGTAGGCCATTGAATTCTGAAACCTCCTGATCTGTTACTACAATTTTTAATTCCTGGCCTAACTGATAGGCATGGTCTGCTGTAAACCTGATCACAATGCCATGGTCCCCATCCTGGATAACAAGGTTTCTGCTGGTAATATTTTTGTACTTGGAATCAGATATTACAACACCCTGGATATAAGCTTTGGGCGCGGTTGTAGTGCTGCCCTTATATACATTTTTTAAATCCTGAATCGATATCCTTGGCTCATCTCCTGCGGTAGCACCACACCTGGGACCATTCATGTCAACATCATTCAAATCGCGAATCATCAATTGCTGATCTGACCCAAAAATGCTATAGATCGATGTGATGGTTCCTTTTCCTGAAGGTACAGTTGTTCCTGCAAAATCAGCAAATCCACTGGATCTTAGTATAATTTCCTGACTGCTACAGGTTACCAGATTTCTATTCAACGTAGACTGGGTTACTGCATCAGCATAGGTTTGACCCGGGTTTTCAAATTCAATGTCTTTGATTTTAACAAGGGTGTTTAACATATTGTCATTTAGCTGACCTATGGTAACTTCCCTGGGGCTTACAGTTAAGCCCGACACACCGGGAATAACGACATCTTTAAAGATCGTAGATGGTATGGAAGACATCCTCTGGCGATTGTTATCGATGTAAGGTCCATATCCCATTTGTGGCAGTCCGTTATAGTCACCAATCCACAAATCTTTGAGGTGTACAAAAACCCTTCTGCCAACTGGTAGAAAATTGTAGAGCTCAACTTCATCAATCAGGATGCTGATACCCAACTCTGAGTTCTCATCTTCCACAACGATGGTCTTGTAAAAATTACCGCTCTCATCATCAGCTACGACAACTGCCTGAACGTATTTATCTAAATCAAGTTTGACAAAACTTCCTTCAACATATTTTGACATTACATCCTGAAGTGTAACTATTTGATCCGCTTTTATGTCTGGATCTACGGTCTCAGAAGGGGGTTCGTCAAAGTCTCCATTAACGCATGATTGCATGCTTAATAATGTCCCCAGAAATAATAAAAGAATAATTCTGAATTTCATGTGTTGTTGTTATTTCTTAAAATCTTAAATAAAGGTTCAATGAGTAGTTTCTTCCGTATCCATACCAATATTTGGCCGGGAATTTATCTACATCTTTGGTTATAAAGTCATATCGGTTCTGTTCAAAACCGCTGGTAATAAAATCCTGATTGTCCAAAACATTGCCTACACTGAGGGTTCCTCCCACAATGTATTTTCCAAATTTATATGAATAACCTGCTAGGAAATCTACCGTAAATTGTGAGGGCAACTTTTCCTGTCCAATAATTTCATAGAATTTTTCAGGATTTTCATCTTTATCAACCAAATCTACTGCTCCGGCAGTTCGTCTGTCAAAATTGGTATCCACATAATTTTGATCAAAGTAATTGACATTGGCACTGAGAAACCAAAAATCTGGTGAATTGTAATTAAATCCTAAGGTAGCTGCGGTTTGAGGAACACCGGGGACCCTGTAATTTTTAAGATAGATAACTTTTCCTTCATCTACCACTTTACTACTGTTGTCCTGCGTGATCGTAGCTACTGGTCGGTTGGTATAAACATACTTACCATATGCCAAGGCAGCTTCAATTGAAAAAGTAGTAGATACTTTGGTGTTTAAACCCAATTCAACCCCGCTGTGTCTTTTGCTTATATCGGAAGTGACATAATTTACAAAAGTTCTCAACTCATCGTGGTAATAAGATATATTTTCAATCTGATCATCAAACTGTGAATAATAAGCAGATAATCTTCCTGAAATCCCTGAGAATCTGAAAATATAGCCACCTTCAGCAGCAGAAATTTTTTCAGTTGTCAGGTTGGAAACCACCTCGTCCCTGATTCTGGCCGAAAGGTAGGCAAACCTTGAAAACGGTGCCCTGGTGCGATAGGATAAGACACCATAAAGGTAGTTTCTACCGTTTATTTTATATGTGTCTCCCACTTTAAAAGCATAGGTCAAAAAATCATTGACGGCTGATTTTCCGAAAGAGCTGTCGGGAAACCTGCCGTTTTTCATGTAACCTTCTCTATAAAATGAAACATAGTCGGATTTGGCAGAAACGAACAAATCATTTTTGTTGCCAGTGTAAACCATTTGTGCCCAGGCGCCGTAACTGGAGGTATTCAAATCGTAGTCAAATCCAAAAATGTCACCTTCTTTCACCAGTCTGTTGGGACGATTGAGGTCATTTTGAAGGGCTGTCAAATTTCCGGGAAAATCTCGAAGAGCGAAGTCATCAAAATCGAGATAAAAATCTCCCCCCATCAGATCATCAACAATTTTAAAATTGTGATTTCTTTCACGCAGCAATTGAACACCTGCAGTTAGACTAATTTTATCCGTAAGTTGCGAATTTAATATGGAATTAAAGGCCATTTTATTGACATCAAAACGTTGCTCTTCTACAATGTATGCTGAAGATTTGCCGGTGATGTTATTACCAATTATACCGTCCACATCATTGATAGTGGTTGTTCGCATTCTATTGGCCTCATACATGGCAGCCCAATTCAGCTGACGATTGGATTCATTGGCAGTTAAAAAAGATGTTACTGCAGCTTTCGCCTCTTCTGTTTCTTGATAAGAGGGCAGCTTTCTGTAATAATCTGGTCTGGGATCTGCCGCAAGGTACCAGTCTAATCGGGTATTGCCATATTTTCCAAATTGGTAACCGAGTACCGTCATGAGTCGGGTTTTCTTAGACAACACCCAATCGTGTCTCATTGATACAATCGGCTGGTGGATTCTATCCTCTCGGCTGTTGCGAACTTCCCCATTTTGGTAGCCCCAGTTAGGGTTGTAAAAATTATCGTTGGCCAACTCAAACATTTCACTAACAACGGCAGAAGTTTTTCCCCTTCTTAATGGGGCACCAATTGCCATAAAACTGAGCGTATGGGATGAATTTAACTTCTTATCAATGGCCACATAGTATCCATATGAATCAAAATGAGTGCCTTTGATATAACCTGAATCAGCCCATCTTTTCGAAACCGAAAAACTGTAGGCCCAGCCATTTTGCTGCATCCCGCTCGAATGAGTGAGCATGACCCTTTGATTAAAACTTCTATTGCTTATGGTGTATACCAAACGGGTTTGAACCCTTTGTACCGCAGCCCTCATGTCAATGAAGGTAGCCCCTCTTAAGCCGCCAAATGAAAAATCGCTGTTCCTGAGCGACAAGACGTTGGATTGAGATCGAGTAACATCATTGAGGCCTCCCCAGCTATTCCAAAATACCCGTCCATCGTCCAGGTCATTGGCCGGCATTCCATTAAAGTAAAGTTCTGTATCTTCGTTATTGTACCCTCTGGCCCTGAATCGACCATTACTGAGGTTAAATGTAGCGGCTTCATCGAAAGGGTCCCTTCCAGAAGTCAAGACACTTGAAATAGCAGAGTTGTCATCATCATCTATGGACTGGAGGTCGTCTATCGTTACGGTGGCAATATCTGATGCTGCGCTTGAAGAGGCATTTTCAGTAGTTTTAACATCGCCGAGATTGAGCTCATCATTCTCAATTTCAAATGACATTTTTTCCATTTTTACTGAAGGCTCAAGAGAAATCAGCTCATACTTGCCTTTGGGCAAATTAAAAAATCGAAATACCCCACTTGCATTGGTACTGACTTGCACCTCGCTGCCGGTTACGCCTAGCAGTACTCCGGGTAGCGGATTCCCATCTTGATTGATGATTCTTCCCCGAACAACCTGTGCTTTCGCATCTTGTATGCCCATTGCAAAAAGCAGGGTAACTAAAATGCCCAAAATCCGTCTTATCATTAGGTTGATTTAAATTAGCCTGTAAAAATACAACTATAAGTCAATACCAAAGCCTGCTTTACATTAAAAAATTGCTAAACAATCGTTTAAATATTAATAGAAAGATTGTATTTACTATTTTCGCAAAAAATTTAAATTGAAATCTTACCTAAGTATCCTGACTTTCATTTTGTTAACAAGTGGAATTTTTGGCCAGCAAAAATTCAAAATGGTAGCAATTGGGTTTTACAACCTGGAAAACCTGTTTGACACTGAAAATGATACGACCATTAATGACGAAGATTTTCTTCCAGAAGGTAAAAATGCCTGGACCGATGAAAAGTATGCTGAAAAGCAAGCAAATATGGCATATGCCATCAGTCAAATCGCCAAAGAACATACGCCTGCCGGACTTTCAGTGTTTGGAGTTTCGGAAATCGAAAACAAAAGAGTTTTGGAAGATTTGGCCAAACAACCAGCCCTCGTTTCACGCAATTATAAAATTATTCACTTTGATTCCCCCGACTGGAGAGGGGTTGATGTAGGTTTGATGTATAACCCTGCTCATTTTGTTCCAATAGAGGCCAAATCTGTGCCTTTATTGGTTTACGAGAATGGACAAAGAGAATTTACAAGGGATATTTTGTTCGCAACAGGATTGCTAGATGGGGATACCTTTTCTTTTTTGGTTAACCACTGGCCATCCAGAAGGGGGGGAGAAGAGGCTTCTGCCTATAAAAGAAATAAAGGGGCCGAAATTTGCAGGCAAATTGTTGATTCTCTTTATAAAGTCAACCCCAACCACAAAGTGGTCATTATGGGGGATTTGAATGATGACCCTACCTCCGAAAGCATTAAACTTCACCTGAGAGCAAAATTCAAACAAAGTGAAGTTAACCCAGGTGATGTATTCAATCCCATGTGGGACTACTACAACAGAGGATTGGGCTCTAATGCCTATCGCGATTCCTGGAGTCTCTTCGATCAACTTATTTTTAACTCCGCAGCCCTCAATAAGAATCAAAAAGGCTACCACTATCAAAAAGCCTTTGTTTTTAATAAACAATTCCTAATCCAGAATTTTGGCCAGTACAAAGGGTATCCTTTCCGAACGTTTAGTGGTGAAACATACCAGGGAGGATACAGCGATCACTTTCCGGTGTACGCCTTATTGGTTAAAGAAAGTAATTAGTAGTAAGGAGATTTGATCTTACAAGACTGAAAAGCCCGGTAATCTTCGATGAAGGGCAAAAAAAAATGGCCTCCCCCCAGAGGCCATTTTCGAATTATAATCCCATGAACATATCCAAAAAATCTTGTCATGTTTCCATCTTGCTCAAGGATGGAGATATATGTTAACGCAAAACTCAATATCATTTGAAAAAAACAATGCTGTAGGAAATTTGGGATTTGGTTTTCCACCCACAGCATTGCTTATAATCCCATGAACATATTTTGAAAATTTTTCCTGATTCTTTAATCAGGTGGTTTTAAATAATTTTCATAATACAAGTATCCGGCAATTTCCGAGAGCAGTCAAATTCATTTTTTGGCATATGTAATATATGAATAATCATAATATGTAATTTATTGAATATTTTTGTATGCTATTGTTAATCAATAAAATAGAAAAATAAAAATTTAAAGTTGACCCACAAAAACGCTTGATAAATGGTAAAATGCCGACAATAAAGTGAAGTAAACTTTATGAGATCGACCTTTACAAAGGTGATTTGGCTGTAAAATTTTAACAATTTATTTAGAATTGGCTTTGTTTAGAGCAGTTTCAGTAGGCCGGCAGCCACCATTCCGGCTGTCTCAGATCGCAAAATGGTCGGCCCTAAAGAAACTGCATGGAACCCAGCAGATAGTAATAACTTAATTTCATGATCTGTAAAGTCACCCTCAGGCCCTACTACTGCAATCCTTTTTCCTGGCTGAGTCAAAAATGATGTTAAGGGGACTTGATCTTTTGTACACACAGCTGCAAACTTCTGGTCGTACTGTCCGGTTATCGAAATAAGGGAGTCTATTCCATTACAAACCACGATCTCGGGAAGATAGCCATGTCTGGATTGTTTCATGGCTGATATGGCCACCTTGTACAACTTAGCTTCATTGACTTTAGATCTCTCAGCTCTCTGACAATCAAATAAGTAGATGTTACTAACTCCCAATTCTACTGCTTTTTCCACCAACCACTCCATCCTTTCCATCGACTTGTTAAATGCCATAGCAATACCCGTCTGGCTGCCTGGAAGAGGCAGGTTGTCTATTTTTTTTACTTCAAAATGTAATACAGACTTTTGGATCGACAAAATGACACAAGTACATAACTTACCTTTTCCATCTGCAACAAAGATGGTGTCACCCACCTTATGTCTAAGCACATGAATACAATGGTGAATTTCATCAACAGACAGTGTACCACGGTCATTTTCAACATCCTCAGAATAAAAAACGAACAAAACGAAAACTTTTGGAATGAATAATTTATTTACTTTTGCACACCTAACAGGCCACTGTACCGTTTTTTACTACAGTGGAACAAAGATATTAAGAAAATCATATGAGCTTTACTCAAATTCTAAGCATAGCAGGTCAATTAATCCTTAGCTTATCTATTTTGGTTGTTTTGCACGAATGCGGGCATTTTTTTCCGGCTAAGTGGTTTAACACCAGAGTGGAAAAGTTTTATTTGTTCTTTGATCCCTGGTTTAGCTTATTTAAAATAAAAAGAGGAGACACAGAATATGGCCTGGGTTGGATTCCATTCGGTGGTTATGTGAAGATATCAGGAATGGTAGATGAAAGCATGGATATTGAACAACTTAAACAACCTCCACAACCTTGGGAATTCAGGTCAAAACCAGCATGGCAGCGTCTGATCATCATGATTGGTGGGGTAGTGGTCAACTTTTTGTTGGGTTTCTTCATTTTTGCCATGATTTTGTTTACCTGGGGAAGATCCTATTACAAAAATGCAGATGTAAAGTATGGTATCGCTGTAGATTCTTTAGGAACCAACCTGGGACTGAGAGATGGTGATAAAATCGTTTCGGTTGGCGGAGTAGCGATGGATAAGTTTTCTGCTGGTTTTGCTGTAAAACAAATCGTTCTCAACAATGCCAATGTCATCAAAGTTCAAAGAAACGGACAAGAAATTGACCTCCAGGTACCTGCAGAATTGGCAGGAAAATTAACCACCAAAGAATATAAAAACAAGGAGATTTATTCCATTCGATATCCCCAAAAAATTGAAAGCGTTAAAGAAAACTCACTAGGGGAGAAGGCCGGCTTAAAGAAAGGAGATGTTGTTATAGCCATTAACAACAACCCCAATGTTGTTTTTGCCCATGAATTTGCACAGGAAATCAGAAGGCACAAAAACGAAACAGTAAGCCTGAGTGTTATAAGAGGTGCTGACACCTTAGCTTTGACCTCAAAGTTGGATTCAACCTCAACCCTGGGTGTAGGATTGGCTGCTCCTGACCAGTTTTTAACGGTATCAAAAGAAAAATTTTCACTCATGCAGGCCCTGCCTGAAGGTGTAAAGGAAGGTACCGGATTCTTAAGCGATCAAATCAGTGCCTTCGGGCAAATGTTTAAGGGCAAAATCAATGTTACCGACAATCTCGGCAGCATATTTTCTGTTGCTACCTTGTTCGACCCATCATGGACATGGGAAAAATTCTGGAGAATTACAGCCATGTTGAGCGTAATCCTGGCTTTTTTCAACATCCTTCCAATTCCTGCCCTGGATGGTGGATATGTTTTGTTTTTACTGATTGAATCCATTACGGGTAAAAAATTCAGCGATAAGTTTATGGAAGTAGTAACCACTGCCGGATTTTTAATCCTGATAACCTTGATGTTATTGGCAATTGGCCTCGACATCAATAGGTTTTTCAGATAACTTACCCCATGGACTTTTTTGAACATTTTGGGATTTCCAGAAGTTTTCAACCCCAGCTTGGGGTTGTGAAAAAAGCATTTTTGGAAAAAAGCAGGGAAATGCATCCGGATTTAAACGTCCATCTTTTGGATGTTGAAAAAATGGAAGAGATGACTGCTTACAACAATGAAGCCTATCATACACTTTCAAAAGAAACATCTCTTTTCCCCTATCTGCTAGGATTGCATGGGTTCCAACTGAACCATTTGACTCTTACACCCGAATTTTTGGGTGAAATGATGGACATAAATGAAGAGATTGCGGAAATAAGGTTAGAGCAAGATCATGCAGCAATCAGCAAAATGGCAGATGAGCTCGAAAATAAAAAAAAAGCGCTAAGACTGGAGGTCCAGGCTGCGTTAGACGATTATGACAAAGGACTGTGGGATAATTCCCTTTCTCAAATTGCTCAATATTGTTTAAAATCCAATTACCTCAGGAGATTGACCAATAACCTCACAGGACTACCTGAGTTGTAAAAATACCTGATAAAATCATTAGCATCTTGTCATTTTTACACTAAGTATCCTTAATATTGCATAAGATAAAAACCTCAGATGATCACTGCTTGCATTTTTGACCTAGACGGAGTAATTGTCGATACAGCAAAATTCCATTATTTGGCATGGAAAAAACTTGCAGAGCATCTAGGTGTAGAATTTACAGAAGAAGACAATGAGCATCTTAAGGGAGTTTCCAGGATACAATCATTGGAATATATCTTACTCAAAGGTGGGATTCAAATCTCCAACGAAGAAAAACTCAGGTTAGCCACTCTCAAAAACGAGTGGTATGTGGAATCAATCAAACACATTGACGCATCTGAAATACTACCCGGGAGTGAAGAATTGTTGAAGGATTTGAAAAATAACCAGATAAAAATATCATTGGGAAGTGCTAGTAAAAATGCCATTGCCATTTTAAACGGCATAGGCTTAATGTCCTATTTTGATTTTATTTCTGACGGCAATAGCACGGACAAATCGAAGCCCGATCCAGAAGTATTTTTAATTGCAGCAAAGGGTATGGGTAAATTGCCACAGGAGTGCATCGTAGTGGAGGATTCTATCAAAGGAATCGAAGCAGCCAGAGCAGGCGGATTTAGAACACTGGGCATAGGGGATGAAGAAGTGCTTTCTGACGCAGAAAACATTGTAAAGGACCTGGCTCAAGTCAGTTGGGAAGTTTTAAACAATTGGTATAACAAAACGAAAAACTTATAGTAAACATGAAGAATTACATTGTTGCAGATGAATGGAGAATCATAGAAGATGGTTTTAATCCCGAATACAATGAAATTTCAGAAAGTCTTTGTTCTATTGGTAATGGCCACATGGGTCAGAGAGCCAATTTTGAAGAGGGTTATTCCGGTAAAAGTCTGCAGGGAAGTTATATCGGAGGTGTTTACTACCCTGATAAGACCAAAGTGGGCTGGTGGAAAAATGGATATCCGGAGTATTTCGCCAAGGTACTCAATTCAGTCAATTGGATAGGTTTAGACATATGGATCAATGAGGAAAAACTTGACTTGGCAAAAGCGGTAAAAATCGAAAATTTCCAGCGTGAATTAGACATGATGAATGGCATACTTAAAAGATCATTTATCTGTACCCTTCACAATGGTGCCCGAATCAAAGTGATGGCAAAAAGGTTTGTGAGCATGGATCAGGAAGAATTGGGCTTGCTTACCTATTCTATCCAGGCACTCAACAATGATGTCAATTTAAAACTCATTTCTTATCTGGACACAGACATCAAAAACAAGGATTCCAATTACGATGAAAAATTCTGGGATGAAGTAAGTCAGGAGGCATCACACAGTGAAATGAAAGTTGTGGCCGTTACAAAAAAAACCAACTTCACTGTTGCAGCCAAGGCTCATACCAGACTGGATTTAGATGGGATAATAGTGGCAGAGGCAGCAGATATGACCATCAAATCGAAATACGCCGCCCAGGGCTTTCACGTCTCTCTTCCTAGTGGAAGCACATGTACCATAGAAAAATTTGTAGTTATTAGTTCCTCTCTCAATCATGAATTGTCAGAGATGGATAGTTATAATACTACCTTGTTAAATAAGGCAGTCTTCAATGGTATGGAAGCGCTGGAAGACAAACACAGTAAGAAATGGCACCAGATATGGACAGATTGTGACATTATAATTGAGGGCGACGTAGCGGCCCAACAAGGAATAAGATTCAACATTTTTCAATTATATGCCACTTATACCGGCAAAGATGCTCGCCTCAACATAGGTCCTAAAGGATTTACCGGAGAGAAATATGGGGGAAGTACTTATTGGGATACAGAAGCGTATTGCCTTCCTTTCTATATGGCTACTACCAATAAAGAGGTAGGTAGAAACCTTTTGATCTATCGGTATCATCAATTGGACAAGGCAATTGAAAACGCGCAAAAACTAGGCTTCACAGGTGGTGCTGCATTGTATCCAATGGTGACCATGAACGGAGAAGAATGCCACAATGAATGGGAAATTACATTTGAAGAAATACACCGAAATGGCGCCATTGCCTATGCTATATACGATTATGAAAAATACACCGGAGATGCAGAGTACTGCAACGAGTATGGCATTCGTGTTCTAATAGGCATTGCCAGATTCTGGGCCCAGAGAGTCAACTTCTCTACTGAAAAAAACAAGTACGTTATTTTAGGAGTTACCGGCCCCAATGAATATGAAAACAATGTCAATAACAACTGGTATACCAATTACATCGCCTCCTGGTGCTTGCGATACACCGCTGATAAAATTGAATCATTAAAAAACAACAACGCCCCTCTCTGGAATAAGCACAAGACCGAGACTTCATTTAAAGAAGAAGAAGCAGCTGAATGGTTGCAAATAGCTGACCAGATGTACTTACCCTACCATGAAACTCAGGACATCATTTTGCAGCAGGATGGCTATTTGGATAAGGAGCAAATTTTGGTGTCCAATCTGGATGCTGTCCATCGACCATTAAATCAAAAGTGGTCGTGGGATCGTATATTGAGATCATGTTTTATCAAACAAGCAGATGTGTTGCAGGGCTTGTATTTTTTTGAAGATGACTTTGATATGGAAACCCATACAAAAAATTATCATTTTTACGAGCAACGCACGGTACATGAGTCTTCTCTTTCTCCGTGTGTACATTCTATCTTAGCCGCCAAAATAGGTGATAAGGAGAAGTCATATGAAATGTACTTACGCACCTCCAGGCTAGATTTAGATGACTATAACAATGACACAGAGGATGGCCTTCACATCACCAGCATGGCTGGAACCTGGCTTTCTGTTGTCAAAGGATTTGGAGGTATGAGGGTCAATGCCGGTGTTATGTGTTTTTCACCCTATTTACCTGAGCATTTTTCTGCTCTTGAATTTAAGGTAAAGTTTAGGGACGCTATTTTAAGTTGTCGCATTACACAGACTGGCATTAAGGTGGCTAATGAATCTGCTGTTACATTACAAATAAAAGTATATGGAGAGCATTTTGAAGTAGCACCCCAAAATTATATAGAAACCGCATACAGATCATGATTATCACCGGGGTGATTCTGGCAATAGTAGCGTTTGCGGCTTCAGTACTCACCTTTTTTTCAGGCTTTGGTCTGGGAACGCTCCTTTTGGCGTTTATGCTGATTTATTTTCCGGCTGAAATAGCGATTGCTCTGACAGCTGTAGTCCATCTTTTTAACAATATATTCAAATGGTGGCTGACCAAAAGCCACATAGATATTCAGACCGTATTTAAATTTGGTCTACCGGCAATTGTAGGGGCGATGGCAGGTGTGTATGTCTTATCTTTTATTACCCACATTCCGGTTTTGTACCATTATAATATACATGGGCAAGCTCATGTTATTTCCTGGACCAAAATCATAGTTGGTACGGTGATGGTTATTTTTGTAATCTGGGATTGGATTCCCAGCTATAAAAAAGTAGAATTTTCATCATCATACCAGGTGGCTGGGGGACTAATAACCGGATTTTTTGGTGGATTATCAGGCCATCAGGGTGCCCTCAGATCTGCTTTTTTAGTAAAAGGAAAACTGGATAAAAGTACATTCATTGCTACCGGTGTGGCAATTGCTTGTTTGATAGATATCACACGAATTCCCCTTTACTTAAGCCAGATAAAAAAAGAACTTTTGACATCGCATACCGCTCTCTTATCGGTCTGTATTATTGCTGCGCTGGCGGGTTCAATAACGGGAAACTACTGGTTACAAAAAGTGACATTTAAAAATATTCAAAACATTGTTGCCATAATGGTAATGACAATGGCCATCTTATTAATAACAGGAATACTTTAACTTCAATTTGAATGAGAACATTGATAACCTTGGTTTTGCTGGCAATTTTGACCTCAGCTTGCCAAAATGAAAAAAAACAAAATATGGAGCAAAAACCAAAAACTTTCCAAATGCCTGAATGGGCCAAAAATGCTGTTATTTATGAAGTAAATATTAGGCAATTTACCCCTGAAGGAACACTGAATGCTTTTTCAGACCATATACCCCGTCTTAAGGCAATGGGAGTGGATATCCTTTGGTTGATGCCCGTTTTTCCAATCAGTGAAACAAAACGAAAAGGTAGTCTTGGCAGTTATTATGCAGTTTCTGATTTTAAATCTGTCAACCCTGAATTTGGTACCATCGAAGATCTAAAGAACCTTATTGATAAGATCCATGCATACAAAATGAGGGTTATTTTCGACTGGGTACCAAACCATACCGGGTGGGATCACACTTGGATCAAATCCAACCCCGAATTTTACACCCAAGGGCCTGATGGTCAAATCACCGACCCGCTGGATCCCAATACCGGTCAACCCTATGGATGGAGTGATGTAGCAGACCTGAACTATGACAATCCTGAAATGAGAAAAACCATGATTTCAGATTTATTGCATTGGGTAAACAACTACAAAATAGATGGCTATAGAATGGATATTGCTTTTGGAGTTCCACTTGATTTCTGGAAGACATGTGCTGACACACTTTTAAAGGCCAATCCCGAACTATTTTTATTAGCAGAGGCGGAGATGCCGGAACAACTTAATGAAAACACATTTCATGCATGCTACGGATGGTCTTTCTTTCATACAATGAATGCTGTAGCCAAGGGCGAAAAGAATGTTTCACATATCAGACAATGGCTTGAAACGGAAAGACCAAAATTCCAGAAAGGATCCATCATGCATTTTATTACCAACCATGATGAAAACTCATGGAATGGAACAGAGTTCGAAAGGATGGGGCAGGGATATCGGGCTTTTGCCATATTAGCAATGACCTTTGATGGAATTCCTCTGATTTACAGCGGCCAGGAGGAACCTCTTTCAAAACGACTGAGATTTTTTGAGAAAGATACCATTCCTTTTGAAAAATTCAGCAACAACGATTTTTACAGCACTCTGACTGCTCTGAAGCACCAGGAAGAAGCGATGTGGAATGAGCCTTATGGAGCACCCATCCAATTCATTGGAAAATCAGACCACATAATGGCCTATAAAAGAGAAAAAAATAACAGCAAGGTTGTAATAATGTTAAACCTCTCAGATCAAAAAAGGAAAATTACCCTTGACGAAGGATTTGATGGAATGCTGGACATCTATAGACGGATTGATGTGGGTTTTGCCAAAGGAGCAGAGGTAGAAATGATGCCATGGGAATCGTGGGTAATGATTAAGAAATAAATTACATTTGTTAAAACATAACAACTGATGCAAAAACCAAAACTTAAAAATTCGGAAATTTGGAATATGAGCGTTGGCTTTCTGGGCATCCAATTTGGATTTGCCCTTCAGAATTCAAACGCAAGCAGAATTCTTCAAAGTTTTGGTGCGGATGTTCACCAATTATCCTGGTTTTGGATTGTAGCTCCATTGACCGGCATGATCATTCAACCCATTATAGGGCATTACAGCGATAATACATGGAATAAACTAGGAAGGAGAAAACCCTATTTCCTCGCAGGTGCATTAGCCGCCGGAATAGGATTAATATTGATGCCAAAGGCGGGCCTTTTTGCAGCCATTTTGCCGGCATTGTGGATTGGTGCGGGCATGTTGATGATTATGGATGCATCGTTTAATGTGGCCATGGAGCCTTTCAGGGCATTGGTAGGTGATAAACTACCCTCAGAACAAAGAACAAAAGGTTTTGCCGCTCAAACTGTTTTGATTGGTGTAGGAGCCGTAATTGGATCCTGGTTGCCTTATATGTTGGCAGAATGGTTTGGAGTATCAAAAGTTGCAGCTGACAATGAAGTACCTTTTAATTTAGTTTTATCCTTTATCATTGGCGCCATTGTCTTATTGGGTTCGATTTTTTGGACTTTATTTACCACAAAAGAATACGATCCGGAGACTATGAAATCGTTTGAAAGCGAGACCGTTCCGGTTTCGACTCAATCTGGTTTTATCTCCACCTTACTACACGATATAGCTACTATGCCGATAACGATGAGACAATTGGGATGGGTGCAATTTTTTTCCTGGTTTGGGCTATTTGGCATGTGGGTTTACTCCACACCTGCCATCGCACAACACATTTATGGTTTAGCTGCCAATGACACCCATTCTGTCGAGTATAATGATGCCGGCAATTGGGTTGGTATTATTTTCGGTGTCTACAACCTGGTGTCCGCCATTTATGCATTTTTACTGTTGCCTGTGATGGCAAAAAAATGGGGAAGAAAAACAACGCACATCGTGTCACTAGTAGCCGGAGGTATTGGTTTGATAAGTGTGTTTTTTGCTCCCAACAAAGAGTTTCTGATCATTTCTATGGTAGGGGTGGGCATGGCCTGGGCTAGTATTTTAGCCATGCCATACGCTATTCTTGCGGGTTCCCTTCCCGCTTCCAAAATGGGTATTTATATGGGCATATTCAATTTGTTCATCACAATTCCTCAAATTATTAATGCTTTAATTGGCGGACCCATGATCAAGTACTTGTACAACGACAAGGCAGTCATTACGCTGATTGTCTCTGGCTTGTGCTTTTTCCTTGCAGCCCTGGCAACCCACTTTGTTAAAGACACAGATGAAGTAAAGGGCTAAGCTATTTCATATTTTTGGCAATAAACCGCCTTATTTGGTTCTTAAAGGACTCAATATTGATTTCAAACTGTAAAAAGTCATCATATTGAGCGCCTGGTTGATCCTGCATTTCTCTGTTTAATTGCTTTTCAGCCAATAGAAGAGAAAACCTCAATTCATCGATCTTATCAAGCTTTTTCTTAATAATCGACCTATATTCATTAAAATGCTCAATTATTGAGGGAAGGTCGGGATGGGCATCTACCGTTTTATACAACTCCTTTTGTAAAATCAGCAATTCATCCTGATAAAAATCGAGTTTATTCGTCCACTCGGTTCTTTTTTGATGGGCTTCGATCAATGACCTGTTATTCTCCATTAGTTAGTTTAAAGTGCTAAGTTCCTACACTTTATCCAGTGGTTGTCTGACAAAGGTCACAAGACATGCTGATTTTAAGGTCAGTTGACTCTTAATTTTGAGGTCAAATATGTTATCTTTGAATTAACCTTAATTGTGTATTTGGTTTGAATCGACTACTGCTACTTATTTTATTTCTATTGGTTTTAGCCCCTGTTTCCCTTTCAGCTAAAACCCATCGCACTACATCTTTTGACAGCAGTGGAATAAGAACGCATGTTGTTGAAAAAGACATTGCTGTGAAAAACTTTTTCAGGGCTATAGAATCCATCGCCAATAAATATGCTGATAGCCTGCAGTATAAATTAAATTTATACCAGCTTGTCAACCACAATTCCTGGATCATTGATTCATTGTGCCACACATCTTATTACTGGCTAAAAGAAAGGGGAATTAAAGAAACGAATCAAAAGGAAAGAGTGGTAATAAAAAAAGGCTCGGTACTGATGCTTCCAACGCAAAAAGAAGCTGAGATTCTTGCATCCAGATTAAGTGCCAATAAAATTTTGGTCAATATTCCTGAGTTTAAACTGCGCATTTTTCATGAAGACCTCTTGATCTTTGATTGTCCTGTAAGGGTAGGAAGGAATGAATCCAAGTACCTTAAATCCATTGATAAATATATGGATCTTAGAACCAGAAAAGGAAAGGGCTTTGTGTACAATACCGAGCACAATCCTGTTTGGGTCAACCCGGCCGACGGTAAAAAGTATTATGATACAAAAAGAGATGATGGCGTAGTCACCAAAATGCCAATTACTCCTTCCATAACCAATTGGTTGGATGGCTATGTTTCAGGGCAATTGATTCATGCCACAACCAACAATGAAACCTTAGGTAAAGCCTATTCCAATGGTTGCATAGGTACAGCCGAAGAAGATATCTGGAGGATATTTTTTTATTGCCCGCCAGGTACCGAAGTTGAAATTATATATGACCTGGAGCTGGGTAGCGATGGCTCAACATTGTTGCCCGATATCTATGACAAACACCAACATAAATTCAAATAATCCCTATATTCTAAAAGCAATATCTTATTTTGATCTTACAAAAAATTAACTCTTACCAGGAACCCGAAAGCCCTATCAAAGAAATGGCTGAAGCAGAGCTGGCTCCTGTAATTAGAATCAATACCAAGGCAACTTTAGCGTTTCTTATGCACAGAAGACCTTACAAAGAGTTGGAGGAACTCGCTGCACCAGAACTCAAATTAGCAGGATTAAGAATCAACCCAAAAACCAATATCCAATCCAGAGAAAGTCATTTTTACAAAATCAGCCTTCTTGATATTTTAGATAACTCGGAGCATGAAATTTCGGGACTCCCTGAAAAAGGCAAATTTTGCCGGCTTTCCTGGAACTATGAACAGGATAAAGCCATAGTCCTGAATATAGAGAGCAATGGCGTTCAGGCATGGATAATTGATGTTATTGACAAAAAGGCGAAGGCTATAGGAAATAATAACATCAATGGCAATATCAGCCAGGCCTTCGTATGGCTGAAATCAGACGAAATATTATTTTCCACTATTCCGGCAGCAGGTGTCATATACCAACTCAACCAAGACACCCTGCCAAGCGGTCCCATCACGGCTGATAATGAAGGTCAGTCTATTGAGAGCAGAACTTTTCAGGATTTGCTTAGGGATGAAACGGATGCACAAAATTTTGAAAAGGCGGTGACCAGTGAGATTTGGAAATTTAAATTGGATGGCAGCAGTGTGTTGTGGAAAAAAGCCGCTATGCATGATGGTATTGCTCTGTCGCCAGATGGGTCCTTGATTATGATTTCTGAAATAGAAAAGCCATTTTCCTACTTTGTACCGTTTGATCGATTTCCGTACACTACCACCATCTTTGATCAAGAAGCCAAGCCCGTTTATGAAGTGGAAAGAAGCCCTTTACTTGAATTTCTGCCTCAAGGCTTTATGGCAGTACAAAAGGGTAGGAGGCAAATAAAATGGAGGCCTGACAAAGATGCTACCTTACTTTGGGTTGAAGCACTGGATGAAGGTGATCCGGAAAAAGAAGTAAATTTTCGCGATGAAATTTTCCAATTGTCTTTTCCCTTCTTTACTGATCCAGTCTCTATCTTTAAAACAAAGGACAGATTTGCAGGTATATTTTATACAGAAAAAGGCAAGGCGGTAGTGTTTGAAAGATGGTGGAAAAACAGAATGCAAAAAACCTATATCCTGGATCCAGAAAACTCAAATGAACCGATTTTATTTGAAGAAAGAAACTTTCAGGACAGGTTCAATAACCCGGGCAACTTTGTAACCAAAAAAAACGATTTGGGATGGAATGTAATTCAGGAAGATGACAATGGTGATATGTACCTCAACGGCGATGGTTATTATGCTGAAGGAAGAAAAGCATTTTTAGATAAATACAACCTGCACACAGGAAAAAAGACCAGGGTTTTTGAGGCAGATGATACCTCTCATCAGGAAGACATATCTATGGTTATTAATGCTACTGATGGCTTACTCCTAACGCTCATACAAGACAGCCATACCTATCCAACTTTTTTCATCAGGAATTTACAAATCAACTCCCTTAAGCAAATAACATTTTATAAAAACCCATTTTATGCCTTGCAGGGTGTAAAGCAGGAAATCATCAAATACAAAAGAAAGGATGGAACGGAGTTAAGTGCAAGATTGTACATACCTCTCAATCATGATGGCACTACAAAGTTGCCCCTGGTCATGTGGGCTTACCCAATGGAGTTTAAAGATCAACATACCGCTGGTCAATCCACCAATGGAAAACATGATTTTATTTATCCTTTTTGGGGTTCTCCCCTTTATTGGGTTGCGAAAGGATATGCCATCATGGACGATGTTTCCTTCCCCATAATTGGAGAAAATGATACTCCACCCAACGACCATTTCCATGAACAAATGATCACCAATGCAGAGGCAGCAATTGAAGCAGCACGTTCTCTAAAATGGATTGATGTAAACCGCATTGCAATTGGTGGGCATTCATACGGAGCGTTTATGGTATCCTATCTTCTCACCCATACTTCTTTGTTTGCGGCCGGTATCGCAAGGAGTGGTGCTTATAACCGTACACTTACCCCTTTTGGATTCCAAAGTGAAGAACGAAACCTATGGCAGGCCAAAGATGTTTATCAAACCATGAATCCATTTATGGATGCTGATAAAATGAAAACCCCTCTCTTGCTCATCCATGGCAAAGAAGACAATAATAGCGGTACCTATACTATGCAGACAGAAAGGTATTACGCAGCCTTAAAAGCCTTGGGGGCAACCGTAAGAATGGTATTATTACCGTTTGAAAGCCACAGTTATCAGGCCAGACAGTCTATCCTCCACGTGCTATGGGAACAAGATCAGTGGTTGGAAAAATATGTTAAAAACAAGGCATAGAAGCCTATAGCATACCTGCTATGCAAGCCGTGAGGAAGCTGGCAATGGTACCACCTATCAGGGCTTTTATTCCCAATTGGGTTAGTAATACCCTTTTTTCCGGTGCCAATGCTCCTATACCACCTATTTGGATTCCTATAGATGCAAAATTGGCAAACCCGCAAAGTGCATATGTTGCAATTAATATAGACTTTGGTTGAAGATGAACACCTTCCAGTTTAAAGTCATTCAGTTCTTTATAAGCATAAAACTCATTTAGTACTGTCTTTTGGCCCAACAATTGACCAATATTAAGTATGTCTTCTGAAGGAGTACCCAAGATCCAGGCTACAGGCGCAAAAATCAATCCTAAAATATAAGTAAAATTAAAACCTTCATATGCACCATTTGTGGTACTCACAACATACTCATTCAGGCCCGTCCAACTACCAACTGCTTTCATCAAAAAGGCGTTGGCAAATGCAATCAATGCAGTAAATGCGAGCAACATCACCCCAACATTAATAGCCAATTTGAGGCCATCTGTTGTCCCCTTCGATATCGCATCCAACACATTTTCAGATTCATCTTTTGCTAAGTACATAGAAGCATTAATTTCTTTTTCTTCTTCCGGTAATAACATTTTAGCACAAACGATGGCAGCAGGTGCAGAAAGCAAAGAGGCTGTCAAAAGATGTTTTGCAAAATACTGTCTCATCACAGGGTCATCACCACCTAAAAAACCAACATAGGCAGCAAAGACACCACCTGCAATAGTTGCCATTCCCCCCACCATCAAACATAAGATTTCTGACTTTGTCATATTTTTGATGTAAGGTTTGATAACCAAAGGTGCTTCTGTTTGTCCAATAAAAATATTGGCAGCTGCTGCCAGGCTTTCAGGGCCTGATAATTTCATGCTTTTTGACATTACCCAGGCTATGGCAAAAACCACTTTTTGAAGAATACCAAAATAATACAGAATAGAAGACAGGGCACTAAAAAAGACTATGGTTGGCAATACCTGGAAAGCAAAAATATAACCGAAACCGTCTAAATTGGTTACCAGGCTACCAAATAGAAATTCTGCTCCAGCTTTGGAAAACTCCATTGTTTTTTGAAACATATCCGCTAAAAAATCAAAAAAATTACTCACAAAAGGAACTTTTAGGATCAAAAGGGCAAGAACAAATTGCATCGCTATCCCAATTGAGACCATTTTCCACGGTATTGCCTTTCTATTGGAGCTAAAAGCAAAACAGATAAGTAGCATTACAACAATGCCCAAAATGCCCCTTAAAATATCGTTGAGTTGATCCATAAATTTGCGCTATCTTTACGATTTGAGAAGTAAAAATTCACATTTTTTGCGAAGATTTATAATTATTCCATGAAAAAAACCACCCTCATTGGGATTTCTGGGGGCAGTGGATCGGGTAAAACGTCGTTTATCAGATCATTGCGCAACAAATTCCACGAATCCAATCTTTGTATCATTTCACAAGATGACTATTATTTACCGCGTGAATTACAAGTTAATGATGAAAATGGGGTCAAAAATTTTGACTTACCTGAATCCATCGATATTGACGCTTTTGTAGGCGACATTCGTAAACTTCAACTTGGTGAAGCCATTGAACGAATGGAATACAGCTTTAATAATGACCACGCCAAGCCCAAAGTTTTACATTTCAGCCCTGCTCCAGTCATTGTAGTTGAAGGACTTTTTGTTTTCCACATCAAAGATATTTTTAAAACCCTGGACCTCAGCATAATCATCAATGCCAAACCCAGTGATAAAATCATTCGCAGGATCCTCAGAGACCAAAAAGAAAGAAATTATCCGTTGGAAGATGTGCTTTATAGATACAAACACCATGTGATGCCATCCTTTGAAAGATACATAGAACCTTACATCGATGATGTTGACCTGATCATCAACAATAATTCTTCGTATGAAAAAGGCAGTTTGGTGGTGTCTGCTTTTATTGAATCTGTATTAAAACATAGCTAATGTCCCGAAAAAACAGGGAAAAGGCAAAGAAACAGAAAGTTTCAAAAGTAGGGCTTCCTCAAGGCTCTTCCATTTACATTGGAGTCGAACGATCTGATGAAGTGGTTATGAGTGTATATTCTTATGACTCCTCCTCTTTATTTCATAAATCAGGAATCAGTATCAACGACATTCGTCAATTGGCAGACGATAAGGTGCATTGGGTCAATGTTGACGGCATTCACGACGTTAAAACCGTCCACGATATTTGTTGCATATTCGGTATCCATGCCCTTACGGAAGAAGATATACTAAATTCATTGTCAAGACCAAAGTGTGAAATTTTTGAAGATTATATCTACTCCGGTATCAAGATGTTGAAAAACGAAAAGGAAGATGTAATCATTGAAGATGAACAACTAAGTCTGATCTTAAAAAATAACATCCTGATAACGTTTCAGGAAACGCCTGGTGATGTTTTTGACCCCATCAGGCACAGATTGAGTATGCCTGAATCAAGAATCAGGCGAAAAAGTGCTGACTATTTGTTTCTTGCCCTGCATGATGTTACGGTTGACAATTACATCAGCATCGTTGATTTGGTTGATGAAATGAACCAAAACATTGAGGCACAAATAATTGAGCACCCAATAGAGGTGGTTTTAAAACAAATACAATCTCTCAAAACCGACCTTATCTATTTAAAAAAGTACATATTTCCTGTTAGGGAATCTATCAATAAAATAATGAGATCCGATTCCATTCATATTTCAAAAGACAACTACAAGTACTTCAATGATCTGTATGACCACCTCATTTATGTGACTGAAAGCATTGAAATGCAAAGGGAGGTTGTGGTAAGTCACCGTGAACTTTATATGTCTCACTTGAGCAACAAAATGAATGCAGTAATGCAGGTATTAACCATTGTTACCACTGTTTTTATCCCCTTAACTTTTATAGCAGGTATTTATGGAATGAATTTCAAAAACATGCCTGAATTGAACTGGAAATACGGTTACTTCTACGTTCTGGGGCTAATGTTTATAGTTGGAATTGGCATGGTAGTCTATTTCAGAAAAAAGAGATGGTTATAGCACAAAATTAAATTTCGCAATTTTCCAGAACTTTTGCAAATTAAATTTGTTTAAAGGTCTTGAGAACAGTAACAAATAAAATTAAATTCTGTTAACTTAAATTATGGCAACCGTAGTTTTTAAGTTCGAAAACGAACAAATACCAGAAAAAGTAGTGGAAGACGTTTCTGCCGGTTATTCAATCCTGGAAGTAACAGAAGACCATGATGTACATTTGAACCACAATTGTGGAGGAGTTTGTGCTTGTTCGACCTGTCACATTTATGTGCTGAAAGGTGAAAACGACCTGGAAGAAATTTCCGATAAAGAAGAAGATTTTATCGATCGCGCCATAAATCCTCGTTTGAATTCCAGGTTGGCTTGTCAGTGTATTATCCTGAGTGATGAGGCACAAATAACGGTGCAAATACCTGATCAATCCAGAATCATTGGACACGAACACGATTAAACATAAAAGTAGAGAACATGGGATTTGAACATTTTGATAATTTACCCATCGGCTGGGGGGATCACGAAGATATTGCAATGCGACTTTATGAAAAGTTTGGCGATGAATTTGATGAATCTAAAATTTATCGGATCCGCTTTACCGAGTTGATTGAGTGGGTACTTTCAATCTCTAATTTTGAAGGTAAAAGAGAAGATTGTAATGAAGCTCATTTGGAACAAATTCAAGCCAAGTGGGTCTACGAATGGAGGGACAACCAATAAATTAATTTTTTATGAACGGGTTTGAACACATTACCACCTTCGTTTTTGATGTAGATGGCGTATTTACAAATGGAGAAGTATTGGTAATGGAAAACGGTGATATGTTGAGAACCATGAGCACGCGCGATGGCCAGGCGGTGAGATATGCAATTGAAGGAGGATATCGGGTTGCAGTCATCACAAAAGGTGCTTCAGATGGTGTGAGAAAAAGATTTGAATACCTGGGCTTAACAGACATTTATGACAAACTTAAGGACAAAGCAGCCTCGTATGATGACTTATTAGAGAAATACAACTTAAAAAACGAAGAAGTCCTATATATGGGAGATGATTTACCCGATCTCGTTTTACTTAATAAAGCAGGAGTATCTGCTTGTCCGGCCGACGCAGTTACTGAAGTATTGCAGCTGGCTCGGTACATTTCTCCCTTCAATGGTGGCAAAGGTTGTGTCAGAGATGTTATTGAAAAGACAATGAGACTTCAGGGCACCTGGCCAGTCTTTTCATAGATTAACACACAATTTCATCCATTCCTATGCAACCCTGGGCGCGAAAATTTCGTCATTAGCAAATAATTGTGTCGGATGAGATTTTTGTTTGCCCTGTTTACATTGTGTTTTTTTAATTCAATCTACGCTCAGCAGCCTGGATCTTATGCACCCAAAAAACTGGTTGCACAAAGAATACAATCCCTAAAAACAATTGATGGTATTATTGGTCCTTCCGAATGGAATGATGTCAGCCAATTGGATAGTTTTGTAGAATTCAGACCTAAACCAGGGGATCTCGAAGAAACCAACAAACAAACCACCATTTATTTGGGCTACAATGATGAGGGCATTTTTGTAGCCGGCAAATGCAGGGAAGCAGCCAAAGAAGACATATCATCAGAACTAGCAGGTAGAGATGGATTTGGTAATAATGACTTTGTAGGGATTATTTTTGATACCTATCTTGACAATCAAAACGGGTTTGAATACTTTGTAACTCCCCTTAATGAACAAATGGATGCAAAAGTCTCACCATCTGTAGATGAAAGTGAAGATTTTAGTTGGAATGCCGTATGGCAAAGCGCTACCTCTATAAATGAAAATGAATGGCATTTTGAAATTTTTATTCCGTTTTCAGCCATTCGATTTAGCAATAAAAACATCCAGGACTGGGGCTTAAATGTAACCAGAAGAAGAGTTAAAACAGGTGAGCAGTATATGTGGAACCCAGTATGGCCTACCGTCAATGGCTTTCTTACACAAGAAGGACATTGGACAGGACTTCAGGAAATTAAACCCCCGCTTCGATTACAATTCTCTCCATATCTTTCCTTTTATTCCAATCATTACCCAACGGAAACCGATGCCACAGGCTGGAATCAGCAAATCAATGGAGGTATGGATGTAAAATGGGGCATCAACCAGGCTTTTACCCTGGACGCTACTTTGATCCCGGATTTTGGTCAGGTACAAAGTGATAACCAGGTTTTAAACTTAACACCATTTGAAGTACGCTTTAATGAAAACCGTCCATTTTTCACCGAAGGCATTGAGTTGTTCAATAAAGGTAATTTTTTCTATTCCCGAAGAATAGGCGGAACACCCTATTATTTCAACCATGTACATCAAAAGTTGAGGGATAAAGAACGAATACTCAGCAATCCAATTGAAACCCGACTCATCAATGCCTCCAAGATATCAGGCCGCACCGAAAATGGCATGGGCATTGCCTTTCTCAACGCCTTAACAGCAGCCCAGTACGCCACCATTGAAAACATGGAAACCCGTGAACAGAGACAGGAACTTACCGATCCTCTTACCAATTTTAATGTCCTGGTGGTAGATCAAACCTTAAAAAACAATTCCAGCATTAGTTTTGTAAACACAAGTGTTTTGAGACGAGGAGATGCCCATGAAGCCATAGTAACTTCTGTATTATTTGATCTCAATGATAACTCCAATACATGGAACATTGGGGGAAAAGTGGCGGCTAGTCAGCTTATTGAATCAAAAGTTCAAACAGGGTATAGCCATCTGTTTTATGTGGGTAAAAAAAGTGGTCGCTTTAATTTTAACCTCTTTCAGGAATTGACAGATACCAAGTTTACCAGCAATGACCTTGGTTACTTTACCAATAACAATTTTATTAACCATGGTCTTTGGCTGAGTTATAGATGGGTAAATCCAGGTACGTGGTACAATAGAATCAACATCAATGGAAATTTCAATGTTAGTCATTTGTACAAAAAGTTTGAGCCAGTTCAAAAAACTTATCAATCCGTAGAGGCCAAATTGAATTTTAATGGGCAACTAAAAAATTTATGGTGGGCCGGCATATACTTGTCATATAAGCCGGAATCCAATGATTTCTATGAACCCAGACAACAAGGCAAATATTTTAGAGATGGCAAAAGTTATGTATATGGAGGTTGGTTTGAAACCAACAACAATAAGATGTATTATTTATCGGCAGAATTCTATTTAAGGAATTATATTTCCTTTTACGATAGATTGAGTTATGATGCTAATATTTTTCAATCCATCCGATTCAATTCTAAAACCTCAATCTCTCTCGGTTTTAGTTATCAACCAAAGTTCAATAATATTGGATTTTCAGGCTTTCAGGATGACCAACCTTATTTTGCCCGAAGAAATATCAACACCGTTGTCAATACACTTAGTTTAAAGTATAATTTTACCAATCGGATGGGGCTTACCGCAAGGATAAGACATTATACAAGCACCGTTACCAACAAAGCTTTTTACCTTCTGAATCAGGATGGAAGTCTGAATCCATTTTCCTTAAGCAATGAAAATCCGGGTAGATCGGCAGATTATTTTAACATCGACCTCGTTTATACCTGGCAATTTGCCCAAGGCAGCTTCATCAACTTAGTTTGGAAAAATGCCATTTCGCAGTTCAATAACAGGACTGAACTTGATTATTTCCATCATTTGGACTCAGTGTTAAGCGAAAATCAAAATAACAACCTTTCTTTAAAGATTATTTACTTCCTGGATTATCAGCAATTAAAGCCTCACAGGATGTAATCTGCGACCTTCTTTTCCGTATCTTTGCCGAGGAAATAGAAATAAATGCAGGTAATTTATGAAGATAATCATCTAATCGCGGTCAATAAACAAGCTGGTAGGCTGGTGCATGCTGATGAAACGGGTGATCCCACTTTGGAAGAAGAAGTTAAGGCCTATATTAAGGTAAGATATGGCAAACCCGACAATGTTTGGTTGGGAGTATTACATAGATTAGACAGGCCCGCATCTGGCGTAACCATATTTGCCAGGACCAGCAAGGCCGCTGAAAGAATGAGCAAATTATTTCAGGAAAAAAAAATCAGCAAAACCTATTATGCCCTCACGGATGCCAGACCGGATCCCTTTAGTGGTACCTGGAAACATTACCTGATCAAAGATGAGATGGCCAATAAAGTGAAAGCCAAAGTAAATATGACCAATGAAGGAAAGTTGGCTATCACCCATTTTGAACTGGCAGGTATCATCGACATATATTCTTTGATCAAACTCGATTTAGTTACAGGCAGGCCGCACCAGGCGCGCGCTCAGATGAGTAAAATGGGTTATCCCATCATTGGTGATCTAAAATATGGCAGTAAAATCGCCTTACCAGACAAGTCCATTGCTTTACATTGCCGTGAAATGAAATTTATCCATCCAGTCACCAAAGAAGAAATTTCTATAGTAGCCGACTTTCCGGAACTTAGGCTCTGGAGACCATTTGCTGACTTAGTTGCAGATTTATAATAAGATGTCATCTCTAACAAGCCAGATTCATGAAACGATGGCCAGGATTGGTCATCTCGAGGCAGCCAAAAAGCACTACGATGTGCTGATCAATTCAATCTCAGAAAAAGAAGAGGAGTTAGCAGAACAAAAGTTACAACTTGACAAAGAGCTGGAAGATATTGAAGCCCTCGAACGTATGAATGTAAGTTCGATTTTTGATAGCCTGATGGGGAATAAGGATAAAAATCTTGAAAAAGAAAGACAAGATTATCTAAGGGTATCATTAAAGATTAAAGAACTTGAAAAAAACATTGAGTTAACTAAATTTGAAGCATCTGTACTCGAATCCAAAGCAGCAGATTTAGAGCAAAATAAAACCAAACTTTTGTTGTTGAAAAAACAACGTCAGGAGGAGCTTTTATCAAATAGAGAGGAAAAATCAGAAGTATTAATTGAACTCCTCAAAGAAGTGGATTTGCTTAAATCCCGACTGATTGAGATTGAGGAAGCCAAGGAAAGTGGAAAAGTTGCGTTGATCCATTTAGATGGGGTCAGTCAGGAATTACAAAACGCCATCTCATGGGGATCAAAAGACATGTACACTTCGGGCAGCTGGAGCGACAGGCAAAAATTTGACTGCATTCGAAAAGCTGCAGATTTGAGTTATGCCGCCAACAATGCACTCAGACTTTTTGATAAGGAACTTTATGACATTGGCATCACTGCTCCTTCAGGTCAGTTACCTCTACATGAATTTAGCTCCTTCTCGAGGGAATGGATAGATAATTTTATTTCTGACTGGGTAACCCAAAACAAAGTTAAGACGCTGGCTGCTATTGTAGGAAACCAAAGAGACTTTGTCATCAATCTACTTGAACAGATTGGAAAAGAATATGAAGATACACTCAAAGCCATTCAGGAGAAAGAAACCATAAAAGATCGCTGGCTGACAGCTTGATTATTCTACTTCTCCTGGAATGGTCCGGGAACTATAATCCAACTTATTGCCCCACATCCGCATCTGGCGGAGGGTCCATTCGGTTCTACGGGCAACATAAGGTCCTGGTTGTGAAGCTTTATACCTCCTCGGACTGGGCAAAATAACCGCCAATCTGGCTGCTTCTTCTTTGGTAAGCTTGGACACATCTTTACCAAAATAGTGGATGGAAGCAGCCTGGGCGCCATAGATGCCATTACCAAATTCAATTACGTTTAAGTAAACTTCCATAATTCTTTCCTTCGGCCAGAATGTCTCAATTAATACCGTAAAATATGCCTCCAGCCCTTTCCGGATGTAATTCCTACCATGCCACAAGAAGACATTTTTAGCAGTCTGTTGGCTAATGGTACTCGCCCCCCTTAATTTTCGTCCCTTTGAATTTGATCGAAAGGCAGCCATAATGGCATCCATATTGAAACCGTTGTGCCTTAGAAATTCCTGGTCTTCACACACCACTACCGCCAGTTGAAGAGAAGGCGAGATTTCAGACAAAGGCTCCCAGTCTTTTACCAATCTTAAGTCTTTCCCGGTACTAACCTGTTCTACCAATCGTATCAACATTAGTGGTGTAACAGGAATGGGTACCCATCTGAATATAATAACAGAAAGTACACTTGCTACAAAGAAAAAAAGGCCAAGCTTCAACAAAAACCTTGTTGCCCTTTTATACCATGCTGTTTTTTGTTTTGTAGTCATTATGCTAAGATACTGAATTGCCTAAAGTTCCAGACGTTCCACTTCAGATATAAATAATTGGATCGCCTTTTTTTTATTTTCATCCAGGTGATAGGATATATTTTTTTTGAAATAGGAAGGAAGGTCCTTAATTTGATGTCCCTCCGGAAATTTCATTGATGGTATGCCATTTATTCCAACTTTAAGTATGGTATTTAACTCCTCTAAGAGTTCCTGTTTTATATCGTCTTTTGCTACAAAAACAGCAAATGCAAATGGCAATTCAAAAGTTTTTTTCCATAAGCTTCCTAAATCCAAAAAATGAGACCATTTACCCTCATAATCAAAAACTTTATCCCCTATAGCAAGTATTCCACTTCTTTCTGCAATATCCTCATTCCTTTCCGGCAGTCCGTGAATCCACTTGATATTGGTAAGACCCAAATTTTCAAATAAAACTTTCACCAGAAGAACAGAGGTTCTTGAATCTTCGTCCAAATAAACCCTTTCTATATCTTCCATAGGGCAGTCAGAAAATACACCAACAGTTCGGACAGCACCATCACAGCCAATACAATAATCCGTGCAAATAGAGTAATCATTCTTTTGAATCAGACTCCCTATCGGTATAAGCGCTATTGAAGCTTCATTATTAAAAAAACTTTTTGCTCCTTCAGATGGGGTTTTAAATATTAAATTAAAACTATGATCCGGATTGTTGTTGAACCCTTCCAGGAATGGCAATGTATTCAAATAGGATACCAGTATTAGGTTTATTTTTGGTTTTGACATCAAATTTTAATATTTTAGCATTTAAATTCTGGCCTTTTCGGGGCAACTCTTTAAATAACAAGTCAAGTAGTTTGATTGTTTGTTGTAACAAAGATCAAAGATGGTTATTAGCTACTCACAAATCAGGTCACAAAATAAACTATTTGAAGTGATTTGGTATTTACTATAATTGTCACAATAGACAGATTGAATGGAAAACAACTGGAAAAACAAAGGTCAACAATGGGTATATAGTCTTATCAATCCTTTCATCAATCTCCTCATCAAATTAGGCATAACTCCAAACTTTATTACCTTTTTAGGACTGATTATCAATGTATTAGCTTCAATAATATTCATCATTGGGGTAGAAAAAGGAAGTAGGGGAGATCATCGTTACATTGGTTGGGCAGCTGCAACCATCTTATTGGGAGGTTTGATGGATATGATCGATGGAAGATTGGCCAGAGTAGGAAAACAGGAATCCAGATATGGTGCTATATTTGACTCAGTATTAGATAGATACAGCGAGATGATCATGTTTCTTGGCATTTGTTATTACCTGATTGGTCACAGTTACTTTTTAAGTTCTCTTTTTGCATTTATAGGAATGATTGGCTCCATTATGGTTAGTTATACCAGAGCAAGGGCCGAGGGGATGGGACTAAAAATGTCAGATATCGGTTTTATGCAAAGGCCGGAGCGAATTTTGTTGATTGGTATTTCGGGCCTGGCTTGTGGGATCGCTTCCCATTTTATTGGGTCAGATTATAAAATAATGGTAGATTGGTTGCCTTTCCCTCTTTTTGAAACCATTACTATTTTTACATTTCCTTTGTTTATTCTTGCCGTATTGGCCAACATCACTGCCATCAACAGGTTATTGGCCGCAAGAGACCTACTAAATCAGCCATAAGACATTGCCATGAATCAGACATTTTTTCAATCTTTTTTGGACAAGACATATGAACCACAGGGATTGCCAACTGATTATCCTGTGCCCAAAAAGGAAGGACTTCTATTTTACATTCAACGCAATCAAAACATCAACACGGTAGTTTACGAGGTTAATGTCAGTCAGAGCAATGAGTGGAACCTGGAAGAACCCATGAAGGTTTATTGGATCAAATACAACGAGTTACAGGAAGAATCAGAATTAAATTACATACAAAACAAATTGGCCTATGGTTATCGGTCAAGAGTCATTTCGCCTGAGTTGGTTGAATTCTATTTTGTGAGCTACGACAAACAATTTTTCATTCATAAAAAAAGTGACACAGATATTAAAGTGTTGACACAATTGGGTGGGCAAATGGCTGTACTTACCAACATGTATGTCTACGCAGAAGAATTTGGAGTATTCCCGGAGGTAAAATTTGTCGAATTATTTGGTATTTGTGTCGAAACCCAATTGCCATCTTATGAAAAAATTATTCCTTAGCGGCACGAATTGTGATAGTAGAGATAATTAAAAAGATTCCCGATGAACGAAAAAACCAGGACTTCAAGATCTGGCTTGGTTTCAGTGCGTTCTATTTAATATGGTGCACAACTGTGATCGATAGCAGGGTGGATCACTTCCTTTTTTATTTACTGATTACCACATTTTTATTTTGGCACCGCAAAACCCGCAATTTTGCGCTTGGCTTTGCCTTTTTTATTGGATTTTGGGTCATCTATGATGGACTGCGGGTATTCCCCAACTACATGTTAAATACCGTTCACATCGAGCAGCCTTATCTTTTCGAAAAATACCTGTTTGGCATTTCCCATAACAATGAAATAATTACCCCAAATGAGTATTTCAGATTACATAACCAGCCGTTTCTGGACGTAATAACAGCTCTTTTTTACCTTACCTGGGTACCCATCCCAATGCTTTTAGCAGCTTATTTGTTCAGAAAAAACACAAAAGCACTGCTGGAATTTACTTCTTGTTACCTGTTTACCAATCTAATTGGTTTTGTAATCTATTATTCTTACCCGGCAGCTCCCCCCTGGTATTTTGATACTTATGGCAATGTTTTGGATTTGAGTGTACAAGCAAATGCAGCAGGTTTGCTTGAATTTGACAAAATCATAGGTTACCCATTATTTGAGGGTTTATACACTAAAAACTCCAATGTTTTTGCTGCAATTCCCTCATTACACGCTGCATATCCGGTAATAACCTGGTTTTATGCAAGGAAATATGCCGGTAAAACACTGCAATGGATAGTGCTGATAGACATAATTGGCATTTGGTTTTCAGCTGTTTATTCATTTCATCACTACGTGATTGATGTATTAATTGGAGGATTAGTGGCATTTACTGCCTTGTATATCTATGAAAATATTTTGTCGAAAACCATTTTCTCAGAATACATTAGTAAATTTGCTCGATTTATAGACCGTTAAATAAACAACAAATGAATTTGCTCAAACAAAAAATGAAGGCGTATGATATTCCACAAAAGATTATGGAAATGGGCCTTTATCCTTACTTCAGGATGATTGAATCCGAGCAGGATACCGTTGTAAAAATAAATGGTAAGGATGTAATGATGTTTGGATCCAACTCCTATCTGGGTCTGACCAATCACCCAAAACTTAAAGAAGCAGCAAAAGCAGCCGTTGACAAATATGGCTCCGGATGTGCCGGTTCCAGGTTCTTAAACGGTACCCTTGATCTGCATATCGAACTGGAAAATGCCCTTGCATCGTATGTTGGTAAAGAAGGAGCCCTGGTATTTAGTACCGGTTTTCAGGTTAATCTTGGGGTAATTTCTTCAATTCCGGGTCGTCATGACTACATCATTTTGGATGACCTCGACCATGCCTGCATTCTAGACGGAGCCAGATTGTCTTTTGCCCGTACGCTTAAATATGAGCACAACAATATGCAGGATTTAGAAAGAATTCTTTCTAAGACCGACCCCGATAAAATTAAACTGATTGCCATTGACGGTGTATTCAGTATGGAAGGTGACATTGCTAAATTGCCAGAGATTGTGGCACTTGCTGAAAAGTACAATGCCAATATCATGGTTGACGATGCTCACGGCCTTGGCATCCTGGGCCCCAATGGCAGCGGCACTGCAGCTCATTTTGGATTGACCGATAAAGTTGATTTGATCATGGGTACTTTTTCAAAGTCGCTGGCCACCATTGGAGGTTTTATCGCTGCCGATAACGATACGATCAACTATTTAAAGCACAACGCAAGATCCCTCATTTTCAGTGCCAGTATCGCGCCCGCCAATGCTGCAGCAGTACTGGCAGCTCTGGAGGTAATCAAAGAGGAGCCCGAAAGAATTACCAAGTTATGGGACAACACTCACAGAGCGCTTAAATTGATCAAAGACGCA
Organism: uncultured Bacteroidota bacterium; assembly: GCA_937872515.1. Classification (GTDB taxonomy): domain Bacteria; phylum Bacteroidota; class Bacteroidia; order Chitinophagales; family Saprospiraceae; genus JADKBO01. The sequence goes on along the minus strand of CALMSX010000083.1, from coordinate 86,336 downwards.
GGCTTCGATACAGGACACACCGAAACCCCAATTATACCGATTTACATCAGGGATGATTACAAAACTTTCCAACTTACCAAGATGTTGCAAGATGATGGTGTATTTGTAAACCCTGTTGTATCACCAGCTGTGGCCAGCACCAGCTCATTGATAAGATTCTCATTAATGGCTACCCACACCTTTGATCAGATCGATCAGGCCATAGAAAAGTTGGTAAAAATCAGTAAAAAATTAGGAATTTTAGAAAGTAGCAAAGTCAACGCATGAGTGTCGAAATCAGGAAGGTAGAAACCAAAGCAGATACGAAAGCCTTCATTGACTTTCCCCATGACCTTTATAAAAACGATCCCAATTATGTTCCGGAATTGTATTTGGCAGTTTCTGAGCATTTAAATGAAAAGAAAAATCCTTTTTTTAAACATTCTACCGTTGAGCTTTATCTGGCCGAAAGGCAAGGCAAAGTGGTAGGAAGGATAGCTGGCGTAATCAATAACAATTACAATAGTTTTCACAATTGTAATGTTGGTTTTTTTGGTTTTTTTGATTGCATCGATGACCAGGAAGTAGCTTTCGGCCTTTTGGAAAAAGCGCAGAGTTATGTCAAATCAAAAGGCAAAACGGCCATCCTCGGTCCGACAAACTTTAACACCAATGATACAGCTGGTCTGCTCGTCGAAGGTTTTGATAGTCCGCCGGTGGTGCAAATGACTTATAATGCACCCTACTATAAAACCCATATAGAGGCTTTTGGATTCAAAAAAGACATGGATCTTTTTGCCTTTTGGATTCCCACCCAGGGAGTAAATGAAAAGTCACTGCAGCTTTCAGACAGACTCAAAGAAAGGTTGGCCAATAAAGGAATTACATTCAGAAACCTCAAAATGAAAAATTTCAAGAAAGAGGTTGAGAACGTGAGAGATATTTATCGGTCAGCCTGGGAAAAAAATTGGGGCTTTGTACCGCCCACCAATGAAGAATTTGATTTTCTGGCGGAAGGCCTAAAGATGGTACTTGACGAAAGGTATGCTTATATAGCTGAAGAACAAGGTAAAATGGTAGCCTTTGCCGTTGGACTTCCCAATATCAATGAAATTGTCATCAATATGAAAAGAGGAAGGTTGCTTCCTTTTGGTATTTTTAAATTGCTGTTTGGTAAAAAGAATGTAAAATCTGTTAGGATTGTTTTATTGGGTGTAAAAGAAGAGTATCGCAAAATTGGTATTGAGGCGGTATTTTATGCTAATTTCATTCGTTCCGCACAGGAAAATGGCCTTTCAGGAGGAGAAGCTTCCTGGATTTTGGAAAGTAACCAGATGATGGTCCAGGGAGCAGAAAACCTGAATGGCAAAAAGTATAAAACGTATCGAATTTATACTAAAAATATCTGATCAAGTCCTCATCACTCATATTTGAAGAAGGTATTAATAACAGGTGCAACAGGTTTTATTGGTGGCTACATCACCAAAGCAGCTGTTAATCGGGGTTGGCAAGTATACACAGGAATTCGCAAAAACAGCAACCTTGACTATATTAAAGAGCTCAATGTTCAATTGTTAGAATTAAATTTGAATGATCCTGCCTCACTTGAAGCAGTATTGATGGAATTGAATCCAGATATCATCATTCACAATGCTGGTCTAACCAAGGCCAATTCACAGGAAGAGCTCAATTTTGTCAACGGAGAGCTAACCCACAATTTGGCAAAAGCCTCTCAGTTTCCTGGTAATAATTTATCGAAATTTGTGTTTATGAGCAGCCTGGCATCCTATGGGCCTGCCGACAACCATGGACAAGATCAAATCAATGATCAGTGTACACCCCATCCGGTTACCATGTATGGTAAAAGTAAGTTGCTTGCTGAAACCCTTTTGAAGGAAATACCCAATCTACCGTATATCATTCTCAGACCAACCGCTGTTTATGGTCCAAGAGAAAAAGACCTGTTTAGTGTTTTTAAGATGGTGGCTTCTGGTTTGGGACTCTACACGGGTAAAGGAAATCAAAAATTAACTTTTATCCATGTCTACGATTTAGTTGAACTGATCATAAGGCTGGCTGAAAACGAAGTAGTTGCCAAATCTTATTTTGTTTCCGACGGTCAAACATATAGTCCAACAGAATTAAATAGCATTATTGCAAAAAATCTAGGTAAAAAAATTGTGAATTTTGGATTACCTTTGTGGCTGGTAAATATCGTTGCCTATCTTTCTGAATGGGTAGGCAAAATTAGCGGTAAGGTACCAGCGCTCAATGTTGATAAATTACATGAAATCAAGGCGTTGAATTGGCAATGTGATGTCGAAGCCCTGTATAGAGATACCCAGTATACTCCACAGTACAAACTCGAAAAAGGCATCGCAGAAACGGTTCAATGGTATAAAACAAATAATTGGATATAAATTATAACAAATGAGTAAATCAGCAAATAAGATTAATGTAGAAAAGCCAAAGGGCAAATTAGGCATCTTATTGCCGGGTTTGGGAGCTGTGGCCACGACCACCATTGCAGGTGTAATTGCAGTCAACAAAGGTCTTTCTGAACCAGTGGGTTCTCTGACTCAAATTGGAAGAATGAGAGTGGGTAAAAGAACTCAAAAAAACAATCCTCTGATCAAGGAAGTAGTCCCTATTCATCCACTCAAAGATGTAGTTTTTGGAGGTTGGGATATCTACGAAGACAATGTATATGAGTCTGCCATCCACGCAGCGGTTTTGGATAAAAGATTGTTGGATCAAATTAAAGGTCCTTTATCCAAAATTAAGCCAATGCGTGCGGTATTCGATCCTATCTATGTGAAAAGACTGGATGGAAAATATGTAAAAAAAGGAAAGACAAAGATGGACCTTGCAAAGGCCATCATGAAAGACATCGAAAATTTTAAGAAAGAAAATAAGTGCGACCGTTTGGTCATGGTGTGGTGTGGCTCTACTGAAATCTATATTCAGGAATCAGAAGTTCACAAATCGCTGGCTGCCCTTGAAAAGGGAATGAAAGAAAATCATCCAGACATACCACCTTCCATGTTGTATGCTTATGCAGCCATCAAAATGGGAGTACCTTATGCCAATGGTGCACCTAATTTATCTTGTGACATTCCTGCGTTAGTAGAATTGGCTGATAAGACAATGACACCAATTGCAGGCAAAGACTTCAAGACTGGACAGACCCTTATGAAAACAGTGATTGCACCAGGATTAAAAGCAAGAGCACTTGGCGTTGATGGATGGTTTTCTACAAACATTCTTGGCAATAGAGATGGTGCCGTACTTGACGATCCGGATAACTTTAAAACAAAAGAGGTTTCAAAACTTAGTGTACTGGAAGAAATTTTTGAGCCGGAATCTCAACCCGAATTGTACAAGGATATGTACCATAAGGTAAGGATCAACTACTATCCACCTAGGGGAGACAATAAAGAAAGCTGGGATAACATTGATATCAGGGGTTGGTTAAATTACCCAATGCAAATCAAGGTCAACTTTCTTTGCCGTGACTCCATTCTTGCTGCCCCAATTGTTTTAGACTTAGCGCTCTTCCTCGATCTGGCCAAAAGATCAGGTATGTATGGTATTCAGGAATGGTTATCATTTTATCTGAAATCACCACAGGCGCCAAAAGGACTCCATCCAATCCATGATATTTTCAAGCAACTCAATAAGCTTGAAAATACCCTAAGGCATATTGCAGGAGAAGAGTTAATTACAAACCTCGGCTTAGATTACGGAAAATAATAAAAAGGAGGGGCTTCCCTCCTTTTTTTATAATTGTATATGAATCGAATTCCAAAGATAGTAGCAACTTTTGGTGGTGTGGGTTATCTACCTCTCGCTCCAGGTACCTGGGGCAGCCTGGCGGCTACGCTTGTATATCTGGGACTTGGTTGGACTATCAACAACTCCAGTTGGTTACCTTTTCTCCTTATTCTTTTATCCGGACTCATCTATTTTTTAGGTGTTTGGGCCGTTAAGAAGTTACAGGAAGAGTGGGGGAATGATCCTTCAAGGGTTGTAATAGATGAGGCATGTGGCATTTTTGTGACATTAATTCCCTTCGCTTTTTCGATCACCAATGCTATTTTGGGATTTATCCTGTTTCGAATCTTTGATATCTGGAAACCTTTCGGCATCAGGAAAATTGATCAAATGGAAGATGCAGCGGGCCACCATGTTATGTTGGATGATGTAGCCGCAGGTATTTACGCTGCTGTGATTTTAGGGGTAATAAACCTATGGTTATGATTAAACACCAGGTACAAACTTTGGAGAAAAACATGCCCAATCACCAGACCATTGGCTTCAAAAAAAGTTTCTTACGGGCCCTGCTCACATCCATTACAGCAACCAGCGTTGATTTTTGTCTGTCGGTTGTTTTGAAAGAATGGATTGGCATTTATTACGTTACGGCTACAACCTTGGGAGGCATGTTTGGTGCTGCAACCAGCTTTTTTATGGGCCGGATTTGGGTTTTTAACAAGAGGACGGGCAGATTGAGTAATCAATTACTGAGATTCATTTTTACCAATTTCTTTTCTATTTTTCTCAACACTTCGGGTGTCTTTTTTATAGTGGAACAATTTGAGATTCCTTTTGTGTGGTCTCGAATCATAGTAGCTTGTTTTGTTGGCTTCTTTTTTAATTTTCTCATGAATAGATATTTTGTATTCAGATCATGAAAAAAAGATTATTAGTAATTGCCAACCCTTTCTCAGGTACCAACGCCAAAACCAATTTAGAAAAAAACCTGCATCTACTGAATAAAGGTCACTTTGAATTGGATGTGGCCTTTACCCAACACCCGGGGCATGCTTGTACTTTAGCAGCTTCCGCTATTGAAAGCCAGTACGACATTGTGGCGGCTGCAGGGGGAGATGGCACTGTAAATGAGGTAGCCTCTGTTCTGGCTGGTACCAAAACGATTTTAGGTATTTTGCCAAGTGGCAGCGGCAATGGATTTGCAATGCATCTTGGACTGGGTCGTGATGCTATTAAGGCATTTGAGATTTTGAAAAAAGAAAATATTATTCTCGTTGACACTTGCAAAGTGAATGATAAATTTTTTATCAATGTTTCTGGTCTTGGTTTTGATGCCAGAGTTGCTTATTTGACCAAATTTAACAAAAAAAGAGGGTTTTGGCCCTATTTCATGACTTCACTTTCTGAAGCTAAAAATTTTTCAACCTTACCTCTCACCATTCAAACCGATACTGAAATTATACAAGGCAATTATGCTGCAGCTATTGTAGCCAATGCTTCTATGTACGGTTATAATTTCACCATTGCTCCTACTGCTGCCCTCGACGATGGCTTTTTAGATGTCATACTTTTGCAGGAAGCACCCGTATATAAATATCTTTTGGCATCGTACCGAATGCTTAATAAAACCATTCACAAAAGCAGTTTAGTCAAAAGTTTCAGGACCTCTTCTTTGATTATTTCAACTAATAAGCAGGATTATTTTCATGTGGACGGAGAAGGTTTTGAACTCAATGAAACCCTCCATTTTTCTATCCAACGAAAAAATATCAAAGTAGTAGCCGCTCCTGTCATACCTGCATTCTAATCGCAAGGCCAGAACAGAATTCGACCTCTCGACAATGCTTCGTAATTAAAGTGAACCCATATTTCTCAATCTCTTGTGAATATTATACTACAAGATTTAGATTTTTTCAAATTCAACAAGTCGTTGTAAATTTAGTAATGGACTGTTTTTGAGGCTATCAATTTCTGTGATTTAAAATTAAAGTGCTATCAGTACTATGATTATTGACAGTATTCTCCTAACATTCACGCACAATTATATAAATTATGAATAATTAAATTTCCAATACCCAAATGAAGATGGCATTACTCAATCTTAACCATTTGTAAAATCATCAATTTAAGTCCGTTAAGAAAAAAGATCTAATTGGACGCCATTTTTCGCTTTATAACTATTTAAGTTGTATTCAAAATGTTCGTCTTTCAGCATATATAATTTTTTTGCCATAGAAAACTGTTGGTGAATGATGTCAGCAATTTTGCCTGCCCCCTTCATTCTGTCAACAAACTGTGAACTTCCTAACTTCCCACCAAAAAGGCTTCTAATCTTATTCAGCACTTTCTCTTTTCTATCGGGAAAAGTACTTTCTAACCAATGCGTAAATATCTCGGCAATATCACCATTTAGTCTAACCACTATATGGCTGAGCCTTTTAGCTCCGGCTTCTGACACTTTTTTTGCCAGGGGTAAAATGTCGGTATCATTTAAACCTGGAATGATCGGTGCCGCAAGCACCGTCACAGGTATTTTTTCTTTTGCAAGGGCTTTGACGGTATCTAATCGTTTCTGCACACTGCTTGTACGTGGCTCCATAATGCGCCTAAGATCATCATCAAGAGTATTAATACTGATAGCTACACTTATTAATTGATGTTTGTTGAGTTCTTTTAAGATATCCAGATCTCTCAGTATAAGTGCATTTTTTGTGACTATGCCGACCGGGTGTTTGTATTTCAAAAAAATACGCAACAATTCTCTGGTTATTTCCAAATCCTTTTCGATTGGCTGGTAACAATCAGTATTGCCGGATAGCATAATGGGGTGGCCTGTCCATGTTTTACTCTTCAAAAGTTTTTCTAACAGCTCAGGTGCATTTCTTTTTACTAAAATTACAGACTCAAAATCAACACCGGAACTGTAGCCCCAATAAGGATGAGTATTTCTTGCATAACAGTAGACACAACCATGTTCGCAGCCCTGGTAAGGGTTTAATGAATATTCCATACCCACATCCGGACTCTCAACCTTGTTGACGATTGTTTTAGGATAGGTGTCAACCCATTTTGTTTTGATTTTAACTTCATCGCCTTCCGCATCCCAAAGCCATGGCGTCTTATCTCTTACTTCCGAAGAAAAGGGGTTTTGCGGGTTGAGTAAGGCTCCTCTCCCTCTCAACTGGGGCTGCAATGTTGGTAGTGAATAGAACATGGACAACTATTTTGTCATTTATAAGTCAAATATATTGTCATTTGACAAAATATTCAACATTTTTTGACAATATTTATTACATAAATTATTTAATAATATCTATTATGCTGTATTTTAGTACTTTATAAAATTACTTGATTAATTGTGTCCAGATGTAAAGCAGGCTGTTTAATTGCACAACATCAATTACCTTTATTACTTTCGCATCAGAATTTCACGAATGAAAATAAACTGGAAAAAAGGGCCTGGATTTAGTAAAATAGAAAAGTTTAATTTTCCTTTAAAGGAAGATGCAACACTTGACAACGGAATTCCTGTCTCCATTGTTAACATGGGTTCGCAGGAAATTGTCAGGCTGGATATCGTATACAGAGGTGCACGCCTGTTGGAAAACAAAAAGATGGCATCCAAAATAACAACCAGCCTCATGCGGGAAGGAACATCGGCTGCCAGTTCTGAAATCATCTCCGAATCCATCGATTTTTATGGTTCGACGCTTCGGAGCGGGGCTAATCTGGATTACACCTTTTTTAGTCTATCCGGACTGTCAAGGCATTTTGATAAGCTTCTGCCCGTGCTGGAAGACATTCTTTATGATCCCATTTTTTTAGAGGATGAAATAGAAAAATATAAAAAAACCAATATTCAAAAACTACAATTAGATCTTTCCAAAAATGAACTGGTCAACTACAGGATATTTACGGAAAGTTTATTTGGTAAAGACCATCCCTATGGCTACAATACTGAAGAAGCCTTCATTAAAGCCATAAATCGGCAGGACCTGGTTGATCACCATGATAAATCGTATGGGATCAACCATTGTTTCATTCTTTTAGGAGGTAAAATAGCCCCGACCATGTTACCTGCTTTGAACAAACACTTTGGCTTTCAAACTAAAAATTCTCCAGATCTTAACCTACCTGTCATCCAGGAAAGCGCCGTTCATACCCGCATCTTTGTTCCCAGTAAAAACATCCATCAATCTTCTATCAAAATTGGTAAAAGATTGTTTAATAGACACCATAAAGATTTTGCTGGCTTCTACGTACTCAATACCATCCTTGGCGGCTATTTTGGATCCAGACTGATGTCATCAATCAGAGAAGACAAGGGCCTGACTTATAACATTTATTCTGTCATGGACCACCTTATTTATGATGGGTATTTTTACATAGAAACAGAGGTGGCTGTTGGCAATGAACAAAAAACCATTGACGAAATCTATCACCAGATGGATTTACTCAAACAAGAACACGTTTCTTCTGATGAATTGCAAATGGTGAAAAATTATTTGTTGGGAAACTTCCTTAATCTGATAGATGGCCCATTAAATGTGATGTCATTTTTTAGGTCTCTGGAATTGGATTATGCCAACAAGGCCCATTTTGAACAATTTGTCCATGAAATATTGACGATTGATGCAGCCAGACTCCAGGATTTAGCGATTCGTTATTTGTCAAAAGAAACAATGCTGGAAGTAATTGTGGGTGGCAAATAACAAACCAATCTCTGATGTAGTTGTTAGATAACAAAGCAAAGGCCATATGCACCGCTCACTAAAAGATGCCGCCATTGATCTGGAAAAATCGGGTCAATTAATCAGGGTTAAAGAAGCCGTTTCCGGTCATTTGGAAGCAGCTGAAATTCACCGCAGGATTTTTGATGCCGGAGGTCCGGCCCTCCTTTTTGAAAAAATTGAAGGCAGTCCATTTATGGCCCTTTCCAATTTATATGGCACTTTTGAACGAACACGTTATCTGTTTAGAGATACTTTGCGAAAGGTGCAGCAGCTGATGGAAATTAAGGCCAATCCCGCTAATGCACTAAAAAGACCATTACATTATTTGCCCGTTGTGCCCCACGCCATTAAAGCTTTGCCATCTAAGTCGTTTTTTAAACCACCCATTAGTTTTGGCAAAACAAGCATCAATCAACTGCCTCTGATCAAATCCTGGCCGATGGATGGTGGTGCCTTTGTAACCATGCCTCAGGTGTTTACTTTACCACCTGGTGAACACAACATCATGAAAAGCAATATCGGCATGTATAGGATTCAACTTACCGGAAATGATTATGTAGATAATGAAGAAATTGGTCTTCACTATCAACTTCACAGAGGTATTGGCATTCACCATCAATTGTATAACAACTCACCACATCCTTTTAAATGCAGTGTTTTTGTTGGTGGCCCTCCTGCCCACGCTTTTTCTGCCATCATGCCAATGCCGGAAAACTTAAGTGAATTGACAATGGCTGGTTTATTGGCAGGCAGAAGATTTAGGTACTGGACTGACCCCAAAGGACACACCTTGTCTTCAGATGCAGATTTTGTAATCACGGGAACCATACAAAAGAACCTTAAAAAAGAGGAGGGTCCTTTTGGAGATCACCTCGGTTATTATAGTCTTACACATGATTTCCCCTTCATGAAAGTAGACGATGTTTATCACAAAAAGGATGCCATCTGGCATTTCACGGTAGTTGGCAGGCCACCCCAGGAAGATTCAAGTTTTGGCTACCTCATCCATGAAATTGTAAAAGACCTGACACCTCAGGAATTTCCAGGTGCCACGTCGATCCATGCTGTCGATGCCGCCGGTGTTCATCCTCTTTTACTGGCCACAGCCAAAGACCGTTATATGCCATTCAGAGAGCGGGTGCCTGAAGAAATTCTCACCATTGCCAACCGAATCATTGGAAGCGGTCAAACATCATTGGCAAAATTTCTTTTGATAGCTGCTGATGAAGAGGATGCTCCCATTTCTGCTAAAAACATACCGGCATTTTTCCACCACCTACTGGAAAGAATCGATTGGAGAAGAGATCTTCATTTTCATACCAAAACAACCATCGATACCTTAGATTATTCGGGCAATGGGTGGAATGCAGGTTCTAAGGTGATCATGGCCTGCAGAGGTCCTGTCATCCGAAAATTAGGGTCTGATCTCACCAATTTTCCAAGTCACCGAATCATTCACAAAATCAGTTGCCCTAGCCCCGGAGTTTTGGCTCTGCAAGTCAATAAATGGAATGGTTATGCGGAAAGCCGTGAGGAAGTAAATGCACTTACCGATTTTCTAAAACAGCAGGACCTTTCTCAATTTCCATTAATTGTGCTTTGTGATGACGCTCCCTTTCTCTCCTCCCAATTCAACAACTTCTTATGGGTAACCTTTACCAGGGCCAATCCTGCAACCGACTTGTATGGGGTAGGGGAGTTTACCCAAGATAAACACTGGGGTTGCGCAGGTTCTCTGATCATCGATGCCCGTATAAAATCACACCACGCACCGGTTTTGGAAGCTGATCAAAAAATTTCTTCTAAAGTTGATTCATTATTTAAAAAAGGGGGATCTTTGTATGGCTTCGTTTAATGTGTAATTAAACTTTTGAGAACTCATGCGCTTTGTGTTCATTTTATGTACATTATTTCTGACAGGCAAAGTGGTGTCTCAACAGTTTTCTGTGCGCTTTTTTGGCAATGGTTTCGGTGATATCGACCGCATTAAAATCCCGCTTGACAATCCTCATAAACCTGTTAACGTTTCACTCGACTTCACGATTGACTTTTGGATGAAGGCTCTTCCTGGCCAAAATAACGCCAGTTTTTGCGATGGCACCCAATGGTATTTTAGCAACATTATGATTGATCGGGATGTAGACGGCCCTGGCGATTATGGTGACTATGGTATTGGTCTGGGTGATAGAAAAATTATGGTAGGCATTGAAAAATTGGGTTTAGGGCCAGTAGGACTCTGTGGCACTAATATAGTGGATGATGGCTTATGGCATCACATCGCAGTGGTGCGAAAAGCTTCCAATGGTGCTGTCAAACTATTTATTGATGGTGTAATCGAAGATGAGCTAACCCTCTCCAGTGCGACCGGAGATATTTCATACAGAAACAACAGGCCGACTTCTCAACCCAATAGTGATCCTTTTTTGGTACTGGGTGCAGAGAAGCATGATTATCCGGGATCCCTTTATTTTAATGGCTGGTTAGACGAAGTAAGAATTTCTGATACCCTCAGATATAATACAAATTTCACTCCACCGACCGCCCCATATGGTACAGACAACAGAACCGCAGCGCTTTATCATTTGAATGAGGGAAGTGGAACCACCATTTCTGATGCACTGAATATCTGTAATGGGATGATGCAGGTTGGCGGCAACCCACAAGGCCCAATATGGTCTACAGAAACTCCTTTCAACTGTAGCACTACCGTGAGCAATACCAATGATGTTGGACCAGGAAGTTTGAGAAATGCGATTTTATGTGCTGCATCAGGAGAAACCATCATTTTTACACCTATGCTTGCAGGCCAGACCATCCAACTCAATACGGGAATTACCATCGACAAAAACATCCAACTTAGTAACCTTAATGTTGGTACCGTGAATATTGTATCTGACAATTCGGTGGTTTTTGAAATCAATGCTAATGTTGCAGCCCATTTCACTAACCTCAGTATTATCACGAATCATAACAGCCTTCCTGCTTGCAAAAACTTTGGGGCTTTACAGCTCACTAACACTACTCTAAGAAGAAATGCCAATACCGGCTAGGCTGTTTTTTTAAATTATGGTACCTTACAATGTCATGGCATTGTTAATATTCAGCCCGACTAATTATTATCCAGCTTGTTTTTTAAGACCATCATTTGTTCCTTCATATCCATCAGCTTTTTTTCTACTTCCTGCAATTTATTATCAGGAATTTGGCCCAAACCTTCGTTTTTCAAGCTCTTTCGGGCGCCTTCAATCGTATAACCCTGGTCTTTTAATAGAGTTTGAATTTGTTTTAACAGGTCAATATCTTTTTGTGTAAATCGTCTTTCTCCATTAGCTATTTTATTGGGCTTTAATTGGGGAAATTCTTTTTCCCAATACCTGATCAAACTGGTATTTACAGACAATAATTCTGCTACTTCACTTATGGAATAATACAACTTCAATTCGAATTATTTTATACACGTAAAATTACAAAATTCAGGAAGAGAAATTCAGGTATAAATTTCTTTCGCCATTTTATAAGTATTGACATGGGCATTTAAGATGTTTTTTAGCAATGGAGAATATCCTCCACCCATGGTCACAACCACAGGTATTTGATATTTATGCGCACAACACAATACAATTTCATCTCGACATTTACAGCCATGCTCAGAGAGATTTAACCGACCTAACTTGTCTGTCGCCAAGACATCGACTCCTGCCTGGTAAAATAGGATGTCTGGAACCACTTTTTGGATAAGCGGCCCGAGGGTTTGATTTAAGATAGTGAGGTAGTCATTATCTTTGGTTCCGTCGGCTAGGGGTATATCCAAATCAGATTTCTCCTTATGCAGTGGATAATTTTTATCACCATGCATACTAAAAGTAAACACATTTTTTTGGTCCTGAAAAATACTGGCAGTACCATTGCCCTGATGCACATCCAGATCAACAATTAGAATTTTTTTCACCAATTTTTTCCGTATCAGAATATTGGCTGCTATGGCCATATCATTAAAAATACAAAACCCTTCGCCATGTCCGGCAAAGGAGTGATGAGTTCCACCGGCAATATTGAGAGCAATGCCATTCTGTAGGGCAAATAAAGCACATTCATAGGTGCCTTGGGCGATGTGCCTGCCTCTCTCCACCAAAAGGGGAGACATTGGAAAACCTATTTTTCGAATTTCTTTTGGGCTTAGAGATTGCGTCAGCAATTTATTCCAATATTCTGAAGTATGTGTTAACAAAACATCCTGCTCAACCAATGCAACGGGTTCGAAAAAATGGCCATCTGCAAAGACACCTTCATAAATCAATTGTTCTTTTAATAAGCCATATTTTTCCATTGGAAATCGATGTCCTTCGGGTAGAGGATATTCATAAATAGGGTGGAAGGCAATTTTTATCCCCATCTTTTCATTCGCTCATAATACTCCAAAATCAATGGATCTACAATGATATCCCTGGGTTCAATGGCTTTCTTCAAATAAATACCACCCAGCTTTCTGCATCTTGACAATGCTACATACGTTTGTCCGGCTTCAAAGGCACCTTGCCCCATATCTATATTTACCCTGTCAAAGGTTTTACCCTGACTTTTATGAATGGTAATGGCCCATGCCAAACGAAGAGGGAATTGGGTAAAACTACCGGTCACTTCTGCATTGATTTTAGATGGATCTGTATGATCTGGCCGATACTTGATGTTTTCCCAGCTTAGCCTGGCTACTTTAATTGTTTTGTCTCTACCGTGTTCATCCAGAATATCCACCAACAATTCTTCTTCTTCAATGTGTTTAAGGATGCCCAGGGTACCATTTACAAATTGTTTTTGCAAGTCGTTTTTGACAAACATAACCTGCGCTCCTCTTTTTAATAGAAGTTGGCTCTCTGTTGGGAAAAAAGAAGGAGCAAAATCGCCTTCTACTTTGGCGTAAAAAATAGCAGGTGGATCATCTATCTCAGCCAGAGATTCTTTGTTGATCTGGTCTGCAGTGGCATTCCTCGCGCACAAATTGATTAAGTATTGTATGTCATCAGGGGGCGAACCAACCCGCTCGTTGAGTTCCATTAAATCATCATAGTCAAAGCTCCTTTGCCTTATATTATCCAGCAGCCTGATAAAGTGTTTTTCATCTTGCCTGAAGACCTGATGCAGTTCTATCATATTGAGTCCGCAATCTCCAGTAAAAACGCGAGCCGAAAAAAAATAGGGGCTCTCATAGGTTTCTCTGAAAAACTTGCGCTCAAAATCAGAAGAAATGACCGGAGGCAACTGGAAAAGATCCCCAAAAAAGACCATTTGTACCCCACCAAAGGGCTGGTTATTATTGCGTTGAATTCTTAAAAATAGATCAATATTATCCAGGACATCTGCCCTGACCATGGATACTTCATCAATGATGATGCCATCAAATTGATTAAAAAACCGGAAATCTTTCCTACGTACAATTTCTGAGCGATCCAACATCCTGGGTGGAAAGCCAAAAAAAGAGTGAATGGTTTGACCCCTTACATTCAAAGCGGCGATACCGGTGGGGGCCAATACGGCAAACTTTTTTTTGGTGGTGCTTCTAAAAAGCTGAAGTAGGGTAGACTTGCCGGTGCCTGCCTTACCGGTAATGAAAAAGTGTTCATCACTCGATTCCAGCTGATTGAGCACGTCAATATACTCAGTATGTAATGATAGTGGCTGCTTTTCTCTGAGATCCAATGCTGAGTATCTTCCGATATGTTAGGAATGAATAAGACTAATCCAAATGAACTTCCATCTCTTCGACCCCAACAATTTTTACCGAAATGTTTTCTTTCAGGGTAGTGGCCAATGATAAGCCAACATAGTCAACTTTTATGGGAAACATTTTGTGGGTTCGATCAACCAAAACAGCAACCTCAATTTTATAGGGTAAACTATCCATTAGTGGTTTGAAGGCATAAAAAATAGTGCGACCTGTATTTGCCACATCATCTACAATGATCACCACCTTTGAGTGCAGATCACCTAAAATGGGTTCAAATACAATGTCTGATCCTATAGGATTGGCTGGGTTCAATCGAATTCGCCTTGTCGTCACCGGAGTATCGACAATTTTTTTAAGTTTCTTTTCTAACAGCTTGGCAAAGCCAAAACCATTATTATTGATACCCGCTAGAATAATCTCGTCGTATTGGAAATTGTTTTCAGCAATTTGGTAAGCCAATCGCTGGATCTTCTGTTTTACGGAGGTATCATTCAATATAAGCATCTGTCGTAGTTATAAGGCTTGGATGATATCGTACTGTGTCACAATGTGAGAAGCCCCCATATTGTCTTTCACAATCACCGCGGGATTGGATTTGGACATATATTTATTCAATTCTTTCACTGGCATGTCTAAAGATACAATCGGAAAAGCAGGATCCAGAATCTCTTCAGCCTGGGTATCTACATTTTTCAGGGGATTGTTTAAAATGTGTTCCAAGATCTTGGATTCTGTTATGGATCCTACCAATTCATCTCCTTCACTCACGGGCAGCTGGGAGATATCATTGGCCTTCATCAATTTCAGGATGTCCTTCAGCTTATCCTTTTTATCAACGCTGATAAATCCTTTCCCCACTTTTTTATTCAATACATCCCTCACTTTTAGCTCTACGTCCAGAAATCCTCTTTCTCGCATCCAATCATCATTGTATATCTTACCAATATACCTGCTTCCGTGGTCATGAAAAATAATGACTACCACATCATCTTCAGTAAATCGACTTGCCAATTGATGAAAACCGGCCATGGCACTGCCCCCACTATAGCCAAGTAAAATACCTTCTTCTCGCGCTAATCTCCTGGCAGCAATAGCAGCATCTTTGTCAGTCACTTTTTCAAAATGATCTATCAAATCAAAGTTGACGTTTTTGGGTAAAATGTCTTCCCCAATTCCTTCTGTGATGTAGGGATAAATCTCCTTTTCATCAAAGATGCCAGTCTCCTTGTATTTTTTGAAAACACTGCCATAGGTGTCAATGCCCCAGACTTTAATGTTGGGATTCTTTTCCTTTAAGTATTTTGCAGTGCCGGAGACGGTGCCTCCTGTACCAACACCCACAATTAGGTGGGTTATCTTTCCATCGGTCTGATCCCAAATTTCCGGGCCGGTCGATTCATAGTGGGCCTGTGTATTGGATAAATTATCATACTGATTGCACCAGAAAGAATTAGGTATTTCTTTACTCAACTTTTCTGCAATCGAGTAGTAAGACCGCGGATCGGTTGGTTCCACATTGGTAGGACACACAATTACGTCAGCTCCATGTGCCTTCAGCAAGTCAATCTTTTCTTTGCTCTGTTTGTCGCTGGTCGTGAAAATACACTTATAACCTTTTACGCAAGAGGCTATGGCTAGACCCATTCCTGTATTACCTGAAGTACATTCAATGATGGTACCACCTGGCTTGATTTTACCTGCTTTCTCAGCATCTTCAATCATCTTTAAAGCCATGCGGTCTTTGATAGAATTGCCCGGATTAAAAGTTTCGATCTTTCCCAGAACAAGGGCCGGATGCCCATCTTTTACTTTATTAATTTTAACCATAGGCGTATGGCCTATCGTTTCCAAAATGTTGTTTTTGATTTGCATGTTATTAAGTTGCTACAAAGATAAATCAATACATCCGCGATACAAAGGTTTCATAAACTTCGCTGCTGCCTTAAACTACCAGGTTTAAGATTTTATTTGATGTTAATGAAACAAAACAAATAAAGAACTAGTTTACAGCACTAACTTATTTAATTATTCAATCATACATAAAAAATTCAATATTAAATTTTTATCCCAATTTCGACTGTAAATGGGGGGAATTGATGGTTAAAATGTTAATAATTTCAAAATATAATATTTTTACTATGCATCAATGCAACAAATATTAATCTGAATGTGTTATTAAAATTAACTATAAACCAAATAATATTCCGATATGTTTATTGCTGTTTTTGCATCTCTGATCTCTGTTGTCAACCCTTTGGGCGCTGTTCCTCTCTTTTTGGCTCTTTCTAAAGACCACACTCCACGAGAGAGAGCCATCACGGCCAGGCAAACCAGCATTTACTTTACTTTGATCCTTCTTGCTTTTTTCCTGGGGGGAAGTTTGATTTTATCCTTTTTTGGGATTAATATAAATGCGATGAGATCTGCAGGCGGGTTAATAATTTTAGCTTCCGGATATTCACTGCTCAGTGGAAAATTTGAACAACACAAAGCGGTTGATCAGAAGGTGAAACAAGAAGCAATGCACAAAAGTGATATTTCATTTTCACCAATGGCTATGCCCATGCTTTCAGGGCCTGGCTCAATATCGCTTTTAATAGGCTATTACACCACCTACTCTGACTGGTGGTTGCGCTTAGGTATTATGGGTGTAATTGTACTTTGTGGAGTAGTAGTGTATTTTATTCTAAAAACGGCTCCTGCTTTAAGTAAGGTGTTAGGTGAAGGGGGATTGAAAGCCGTTTCGAGGATCATGGGCTTCATTGTTATGTCAATAGGCGTTCAATACATCATCAATGGTGGGGTAGCTCTTTTCAGGCAAGCTATGCTTTAATCTATCTACTTGATTAAAAAACTCTCATCAAAGGCAAAAGGCAGGATGGAAGCCCCGCTTTCAGCTATAAGCACTTTGGCCGATCGGGTGTAAATGAGGAGCCGTATAGGGTGCTTTTGGATGCGCTCATATTCAAGGATCACCTGTCTGCATGCGCCACAAGGAAAAACTGCTCTTTCTATGATGCCATTTTGGTTTCTTGCTGTAATTGCCATTGTCAATACCTTAGTTCCCGGTTTTGCTGCTGCTAAATGATACAAGGCTACTCTTTCAGCACACATACACAACGGATAGGAAGCATTTTCCTGATTTGAACCTCCCATAACAGTGCCATCCTCTAATTCAATACCCGCACCAACACTGAATCCCGAGTAAGGGGAATAGGATAAATCCAACTGTCTGATAGCCTCTTGAATGGCCTTTTGATCCCCTTCAGAAAGTTGTTCAGCCTGAACCTCTTTTAGTCTTATTTCTTGCTCTGTATTGCCCATAGGATTTGCATGGTCTTAAATGTAACCTATACAAGTGCAAAAACCGCTCCAATTTTCTGTAAACAAAAAAGGCCTGAAAACTCAGACCTTTTGTACCGAAGGCGGGACTCGAACCCGCACACTATTGCTAGCACTGGATTTTGAGTCCAGCGTGTCTACCAATTCCACCACTTCGGCATCTTTAGCGGCTGCAAAGATAGAAATAAATCTCTTTTTTAATGCTTTCCAGATAAAAAAAAGGCTGACTTTTTGAAGAGCCAGCCTTAATATTTTGTTTATTAGAACATTATGAATTTTGATCTGGCTCCACATTGAGCCCTTCCAAAATATCCTATGCCCCAGTTAAATTCAAAAACCAGACCGGCAAAATAAGGATTGGTTGACTTCCTTTCACCAATTCCGGCAGGAATGGGGTGATAGTTAACGTCTTTTTTAACGATGTCGGTAAATCCATACTCAAATCGCAATCCAAGGATACCACTGAATCTACCATCATTACCCATAATATTGGCACCGAAGCCCAACACACCGGCAAAATTGGTATTGTTGAAATCATTTTTTACATCGGCTCTTAAATTTCCAACAATTCCATCCATGCTTCTCAACATTGAAACTTTTGGACCCAATTCAAAATAACCCAGGTTCTTGGCATTCCTGTATAAAGCATAGATATCTATGGCTTTCCACTCGTAAGAATAACTGGGTTCGCCTGCATTTGTAACCTCAACATCCTGGCGACTCTTGTTGTAAAAGGCTTCTAATGATAGTCCGTTATACTGCCAGTTGATACCCAATTTACCTCCATATCCAAATCCGGAAGTCAAACCCAGCTCATGGTTATAACCGGTGGCTTCTTCAATGGCTGCACTGTAAAATCCTGAGGCACCATACTGAACTTTCAGACCAGCATCAAACCATACAATTTGTTTTTGTGCAAATAGACCTGTTGTCATAAACAGAGCTGCTACTAGTAAAAATTGCTTCATTTTTAAGTTGTTGTTTTTGTACTTTGCAAATATATAAAATCTTTTAATAAGTCCTACTTACCCCCCTGCAAGAACGGATACCTGTAATCAGATGGAGGTACAAAATTCTCTTTAATCGTCCTTGGAGACAACCATCTGTACAAATTGAGCACAGAACCCGCTTTGTCATTGGTGCCAGAAGCCCTCGCACCGCCAAAAGGCTGCTGACCTACTACTGCTCCGGTTGGCTTATCATTGATGTAAAAATTACCGGCTGCATTTCTTAATGCATCTACCGCTTCCAGGGTAGCATATCTGTCATTTGAAAAAATACTGCCCGTTAATGCATATGCAGAACTGCTATCCACCAGTTTGAGTGTTTCACTGTATAACTCATCTATGTACACATAAACAGACAGAACTGGTCCAAATAATTCTTCACACATGGTGACATATTTGGGGTCTTGTGCTAAAATAATGGTGGGCTCAATAAAAAATCCTTTCTTTTTACTGTGCTTGCCTCCTGCCACAATCTTTGCCGTTTTATCGGTTTTTGCCTTCTCAATGTATGAGGTGATTTTATCATATGCCTTTTCATCAATAACCGCATTGATAAAATTCCCAAAATCTTCCGGAGATCCCATTTTGAAAGACTTCAAGTCATCTATTAGGTGCTTTTCTACCTTTTTCCACAAAGATTCAGGGATGTAGGCTCTTGATGCTGCGGAACATTTCTGTCCCTGATATTCAAATGCGCCCCTTGATAAAGCAGTGGCTACTTGTTTGGCATCAGCAGAAGGATGGACCATTACAAAATCTTTACCACCAGTCTCTCCAACAATCCTTGGATAAGACTTATACTTGGTGATGTTATCACCAATCTGTTGCCAAAGCCTCTGGAAAACACCTGTACTGCCTGTAAAATGCAAGCCTGCAAAATCGGGATGACTAAAAATAACGGATCCGGCGGTAGGGCCATCAACATACACCAGGTTGATAACACCGGCTGGCAAGCCTGCTTCCATTAAAATTTCCATTATCAATTGAGCAGAATAAATCTGTGTTTCTGCCGGCTTCCAAACCACAGTATTTCCCAACAAGGCAGGAGCTCCGGGCAAATTACCTGCTATTGAAGTAAAATTGAATGGAGTTAATGCAAAAACAAAGCCCTCAAGAGGTCTGTATTCTAATCGATTCCATGTTCCGGCAGGACTCTCAGGCTGTATAGCGTAAATTTCCGTCATGTATTGTACATTAAATCGGAAAAAATCTACCATCTCACAAACACAATCAATTTCAGCCTGGTATACGTTCTTGCTCTGACCAATCATGGTAGCAGCATTCATCTTCGCCCTGTAAGGCCCAGCAATCAAATCAGCTGCTCTCAAAAAAATGGCAGCCCTATCCTGCCATGCCATCTCTGACCAGCTCTGTCTTGCAGCCAGGGCTTCTTTGATCGCTGACTCAACGTGGTTTTTATCTCCCGCATAATAGTGGCCTATTACTTTTTCACGATCGTGTGGTGCATGTATAGCAACCTTCTTTTTTGTTTTTATTTTTTGACCTCCTATATACATCGGTATATCGGCTTGTTTGGACTTCATAGATTTGATGGCATCCTGCACCTCTTTCCTTTCTTTACTACCTGGCGCATATGACAATACCGGCTCATTTTTGGCAACCGGTACTTTAAAAAATGCATTTGACATAATGATCTATTTTTTAATTTAATTTTGATCTTTTTACTAGATAAGTCTGCAGGATTGGGGCAAAGCCTTCATTGATATCGGCTTCAACAAATTCAATTTTATATTGCAAACACCTCATCTTTAAATTTTCAGTAAATGACTTTACTTTTTCTACATAATAAGACTTGACTTCATTGCTTTGCAGCTTAACCTTTTCTCCGGATTCCAGGTCAACGAACTCGTACGGTCTGTTCTCAAATTCAAATTCCAACTCATGCTCCTTATCTGTAACATGAAACAAAATGACTTCATGTTTGGCATATTTTAAGTGTTGTAAAGCTGCAAATAGTTTTTCCATATCCTCGCCATTGTCAAACATGTCACTAAAAATGATGACAAGTGACCTCTTGTGGATGGCATCTGCAATTTGATGTAAAGCATCCGCTGCAGCCGTTGTTTTTTCAGCTGCCGTATCCTGTATCAATCGATCAAGAAAGGTCAGAAGTAATTGATAATGGGTGGTTGAAGATTTGCAAATGGTATGTTCAACCAACTTATTGTCAAACATGCTTAGGCCAAAAGAATCTCTTTGTTTTTTAAGCAAATTCATGATGCACGCGGCTCCTACAGCAGAAAACTGTAGTTTATTGAGCTGGCCCGGCACTTGCGGATAATACATGGAGGACGAGGTATCAATTATTATCTGACACCTGAGATTGGTTTCTTCTTCAAACTTTTTGACAAACATTTTGTCACTTCGGGCATAAACTTTCCAATCTATATCCTTGGTGGATTCTCCCGGATTGTACAAACGGTGCTCAGCAAATTCTACTGAAAACCCATGAAACGGGCTTTTATGGAGACCTATTATGAAGCCTTCAACTACCTGTTTGGCCAACAGCTCAAGGTTTTCTATTTGCTTTAAGTCAAATTGTTCAAAAAACTTCATCCGGCTTTCTTTATCTGATGCAAAATAACAAAAAATATGGCACTTGACCAGACTGTTATAACAGTCTGTCATGTTAATTGTTATGATTTTACATCATTTCTAAGGGATGACTTGTCAAATTTTAACAAACCATCTGTAACCCAGCTTCTTCTGTCCTTTGATGGTTACCAGATATTTGCCAGACGCATAATGAACCCCCATTATCTCTCCCTCCAGATAAGGTTTAGACTCTATTAATCTGCCACTTTCGTCAAAAATCTGGATTGTTACATTTTTATCAATTGATTGAACCTCAAAGCCCACGGAACCAATTCCGGGTACAATCTTCCAAAGGGGTGATGGATCGGGTGATTCCGGACTACTCAGCAAATCTTCTACAAAGCCAATTTTTTCGAGGCCCATTTTAATTTCGGTGTTCAACATAAAATTGCGCCAAAGTAAGCCCGTCCTGTGATTTTGGATCATTCCAACTATGGGCCCCTGATCTATGGCTAAATAGCTGTCTGCATACCAATTTTTTGACGGATTAAATGCATCATAAAAGCCATATGGACCCCACAATTTTTCTCCTTCAACAAAGTAAAAATAACGCAAGGCATCCATGCTGTATTCCGGCGTATACGGCCATGATGATAAAGCTGCTGTAGGTGTAATAGTTCCATTGTCTCTTGAAACAGGTTCGTGGGCTACGTATCCATTGGGATCATCACTGGCTGTTATTCCCCAACAATCTGCTGAATACGATTTGTGTTTCAATGGATTGGCTACACAATAAGCTCGATTAATGAGAGTATGTTGTTGATTTTGAACAAAGTAATTACAATATTTATCTTTAATTCCCCTTGGGTCAAAGCCTAAATAAGAATAATGGGCAAAAAACAAAGGACCTCCATAAGCTGGGCCAACTGGCAATTTGTAGCCATAATAGGATAGACCATTTTTATAATTTCCTCCCGCCCATCCTGTTTGCCAATAGGATGCCGGCACTGCGTGGGTAGGGGAGGAGATGGCCAACAGATAAACAATCAACGCTTCATTATAACCTCTGATGGCATGATTGATTCGCCACTCATGCTGGGGAGACCAATGCCAGTATAAGACTCCACTGTTGTTTTTGCTATAAAAATCCCATTCCACAGCTTCCCACAACTTGGTTATAATTTTGCGAACAGCCTGTTCATCTGGCGAGCTCCCGTCAAAAAATGACCTGACTGTAAGCAAGCCCTCCATCAAAAAGGCGGTTTCAACCAAATCACCCCCATTGTCATACTGACCAAACTGAATTACATCGCCAGTTCTACCATCCATCCAATGGGGAAAAACACCGTGAAACTTATCGGCAAATTGCAAAAAGCTAACAATTTTGAGAAGGCGTTGTAATCCTTGTTCGCGACTGATATAATTGTTTTCTATTCCGACCAAAATAGCCATTATACCAAATCCTGAGCCTCCAATGGTTACTAGATCTCCACTACTATCCCTTTCTCTAGCCAGTCCGCAAGAAGGATGGCCAAAATCCCAGAAATACCTAAAACTGGCTTTCTGAACCATGTCCATCAATTCTTCATCTGACATCTTATTTTCTTCAACAAACACAGTATCCGAAAAGGCAAGCGGTTCCAATAAGCCATTTAAGGCTTGTACACAAATCCTGTAACTTTCCAAAGTGTCAGGATC
The DNA here is from genome assembly GCA_937872515.1 of uncultured Bacteroidota bacterium. Taxonomy (GTDB): domain Bacteria; phylum Bacteroidota; class Bacteroidia; order Chitinophagales; family Saprospiraceae; genus JADKBO01. The sequence continues at coordinate 63,525 of CALMSX010000083.1, read as the reverse complement.
GGTAAAATGAATATACTTTTCTGAAGTTGTCCTTTGTAAATCTACAAACGCGCCCTGGTTTTTTGATATTCTGATTTGGAAATAGGCTGCATCACTACCGCTATAAGTCCACGACAATTCAGCATGCCTTTCAAATTCTTCTACCGATAATGACAGGTCGTTTTGGGAAACCAACGCGGTGCCCCACAAAAGAAAAACAATTAATAACTTCGAAAATCTAAGCATTACCAGCCATTGTTTTGATCCAACACTCCGTCACTCAAATCAATTTCGGTTTGAGGAAGGGGGAATCTTTCGTGTTTGTTGTCTATAAAAGGTTTGCCCGCAGCTCGCATTACATCACCGGCAATTCCCCAACGTACAAGATCAAACCATCTGTGCTGCTCCATTGCTAACTCGATCCTTCTCTCTTTTCTTATTTTATCACGAAGCTGTGCCTGATCTGTGGTAGTTATGTCTGCGAGGATAAAATTATTGGTGCCCCGTGCTCTTTTTCTGATTTGGTTAACCAATGGAAGGGCAGCTGCTCCATTGCCCAATTCATTGTACGCTTCTGCAGCTAATAAAAGAATATCCGCATACCGAAGCAATCTCAAATTACCTGGTCCATTGTCCTGCAAGCCTGCATGCTTCGGAACCCATGCCTTTTGGTTGTATCTTTCATTCAAAATATCAGGATTGTCTTCCACTTTGGTCGAACCATCAGGCAAAATTTCACCCACATAAATTACAGTTGCCTGTCTTCGTGGGTCACCAGGTTCATATGCTGCAATCAGATTGTCGCTTGGCCGGTTGAATCCCCAACCCAAATTAGGGACACCTCTCACACCCTGCACCATATTGTACGGACTTGCTCCCGGACCTGCAACAGCGGCTTGTATGGCAACGGCACTGATCTCAAATATACTCTCAGGCCCCTGCTCTCCTTTGGAGGTAAATATATCAGCATAAGAAGGCATAAGCGCATATTCATTACTACTGATGATGGCCTCGCATTGTTCAACGGCTTTGCTATAATCTTTTTTAACCATGTACAGTTTTGCCAAAATGCCTCTTGCAGCACCCTTGCTCACCCTACCAATATCGGCAGCTGCATATTTACTGCTTTCAGGCAATACTGCCATCGCATCCAGGAGGTCTTTTTCAATTTGATTATACACATCATTGATGGGTGCCCTTTGCTGAGTGAAAAATTGATCTTCTGTCAATATGCTTGTTATTAAGGGAACCTCCCCATACCATTGAACCAATCGGAAGTAACAAAATGCCCTCAAAAATTTAGCTTCACCTAAGAGACGGGCCTTGAGATTTTCATCCATGTCAATTCCTGGTATGTTTTCAATGGCAAGGTTTGCCCTGAAAATAGCCTGATAATGGCCGGTCCACATTGAAGAATAAGTAGAATTGGTAGCATTGGATTGAAATTGATCTACCTCTGCCAAATACAAGGCATCATTTTCCGAACTGCCTTTGTCGGAATCATCACTAATAATATCGGTAGCTCCAAGGTAGGGTAGTGCTGTAAATTCCCATGACCTGAAAATATTGTAGATAGCATTAACGGATTGTAAGGCATGATCCTCATTTTCAAAAAAAGTATCATAAGTCAACTGCCCCCGGGGTTTTCTATCCAGAAAATCACTTGAACAGGATGCCAATATTAATGTAATCGCAATGATTAAAGTGGGTTTAAATATTTTATTCATTCTCATGACTTAAAATTTTAGATCTAGACCAAATTGAGTTGATTTTGCTATTGGGTAGCTTCCGTTGTCAAAGCCAACTTCAAATGGATTACTTGAATTGGCGAACTCTGGTGAATAGCCAGTGTATTTTTGACGGGTATATAGATTGTTTCCTGAAACATAAATTCTCAGTGAACCAATTTTAATTTTTTCGCAAATGCTCTGAGGTAGAGTATATCCTAAACTCAAAGTTCTCAACCTTAAAAAACTACCGTCCTGAAGAAAACGATCACTTACTCTGTAGTTATGACCCCCATTGGTCACCCTTGGTTCAGTTGTACTAGGATTGTCTACCGTCCATGCATCGGCAACATGTTGTTCCCAATTATAAACAGCAAATCTGAATGTTTCTTTTGAGTTGTAGACCTTGTTGCCGCTAACTCCAAGCAGGTCAGCTGAAAAGTCAAAACCTTTGTAATCACAATTAAAAGAAAATCCGTAAGTAAGTGTGGGGATAGGGCTGCCCAGGTAAACGCGGTCGTCCTCATCAATCACCCCATTGGCATCGATGTCTTTAAATTTGAGATCACCTGGTTTTTCACCTCCGATAGTAGCTGAGGAGGCAATTTCCTCGGCATTTTGAAATATACCTTCAACCTGATAACCGTAAAATGCACCAATTGGTAATCCTACTTCAGTATGGGTTGCAGGTTCGCCTTGTAGGAAGGCTGAAAAAATTTCGTTTTTGCCTTGAGCCAGCTTAGTGACCTCATTGTGCACTGGTGAAAGATTGGCGCCTAAGCTGTAGGAAAAGGTTCCGGCCTTATTGTATTTTACGCTTAGGTCAAATCCTCTGTTCAAAACTTCAGCGGTATTTACCACCGGATTGCTTTGGGATCCCACATAACTCGGTATCGGCACAGATGAAATAATATCGTAGGTAAGCCTGCGATACCAGTCTGCTTCTATGGTAAGTTTACCTTCAAAAAAGGAAGCATCAATACCTATGTCTGCCTGGCTGGAGGTTTCCCAATGCAGGTTGGGATTGCTTAAGGTAAGAAGTGTTGCACCCTGACTTAGACTTTCTGTACTGCCAAATACTCCATACAGGCCACTGCTTACTACTCCGGCTGATGGATAGGTACTGGCTGATGCCTGATTACCAAGAATTCCATAGCTCATCCGCATTTTAAGGTCGGTAAATATATTAAGTCCTTCAATAAATGACTCTCGTCCCAGATTCCAACCTAAACTCGCGGAAGGAAAATATCCGGTTCTGTTTTCTTCAGTAAATCGACTGGACTGGTCTCTCCTGACAGACCCAGTAAGGAAATACTTATCCTTTAATGAATAGTTCACCCTGAATAATTGAGATACAAGTGCTTCATCAACAGCTCCTCCGTAATTCATTTGGGTGGTGTCATTGCCCGATGATAAATACAAAAGCTCGTCTACGGTACCCGGAAAATGCTCACGACTTCCTCCTATCCACTCACTACTTCTCTCTTCCGCAGTGTAACCTCCAAGTACTGTTAAGGAATGATCTTTACCAAGATCAAATGAATAGGTAACCGTTTGTTCCCAAATCCAGTTATTACCTGCACTTTGACCTACAGAAAGTCTGTCTGAGCCATTTCTTTGTGATGCGCTCACAGCAAATTCGGGTTCAAAAAATTTAGACTTGTCACGCGAACGATCATAACCAAAGTTAGATCTCAATCTTAAGCCTTTAAAAGGCTGGGCTTCCAGGTAGGCATTGCCAAAAAGTCTTTCTCCATTGCTGAAATTATTGCTTTTGTAATACTGATCAGCCAAAGGGTTGGCAAGGGCCAAACCAAAAAAGGTAGGGTCTGTAAAAGCACCCTCTTCAGTATAAGGACTAAGCACAGATGGCATTCTATAGGCCGATGATACCACATTCGGACCATTTTGGCTTTTAGAAATTAAAAATGAAAGATTGTTTCCAAAAGTCAGCCAGGGGTTGAGCTTTGTATCGGTATTTAAACGAAAGGTTCCTCTTTTAAAACTAGTATTCTTCAAAATACCATCCTGATCAAAATAGTTGGCAGAAAAATTATAAGTAGTTTGCTCATTCCCTCCGCTGGCTGCCACTTGCACATTGTAGATGGGAGCTTCTCTGAAAATTTCTTTTTGATAATTGGTACCTTCTCCAAAAATCGATGGATCAGGATAATAATTTTGGCCACGCAATGCATTATAGGCGGTGGCAAACTGCTGTCCATTCAGCATAGCAATTTCTCTGGTTATGGACTGGGTACCATAATAGGTAGACAATGAAATCTGCCCTCCCTTTTTTTGTCTTCCGTTTTTGGTTGTGATAATTATTACTCCATTGGCTCCTCTGGATCCATAAATAGCCGCAGCGGATGCATCTTTTAAGATTTCAATACTTTCTACATCTTGTGGGTTTACCAGTGAAGCATCATAGGTGATCATTCCATCAATAACATAAAGAGGGTTGGCATTGTTGAGGGTACCGGTACCCCTGATTCTGATTACTGCCCCAGCTCCCGGATTGCCGGAAGCTGGTGTAACATGAAGTCCGGCCACTTTACCCTGGAGTGCCTGCTCAATATTGGAGGTAGCAATTTTTTCTATCTCTTTGCCTTTAACGCTGCTAATTGAGCCGGTAACATCGCTTTTACGTTGAACGCCATAACCAACTACTACCACCTGTTCCAGCATTATGCCATCTTCACTCATCAACACATCAATCACACTTCGGTCGCCAACCCCAATTTCTTGCATGGCATAACCGACATACTTGATTATTAATTTCGCACTGCCTGAACTCACATTTAGCGTATAACTACCTTCCAAATCTGTAACGGTTCCTGACAATGTACCTGCTTCTTCAACGGTTGCCCCAATGAGGGGAGTCCCATCTTTGGCGTCGGTAATCTTTCCAGATACGGTCCATTGAGCCATTAGGGTGGCAGCAAAGAAGGGAATTAATAAAATGGTATATAAAATTCTTTTCATGGAATACGTGATTTTATTTCTTTGTTTGATTGATTGTTTCGAGCCAACCGCCGCTAAATCCGGCCTTTTGTAAACCGGAAACAATGTATTTATTTTTTTTCATAGTCTTCCAGATAATCTCATTTTCCATATTGGCCATCTGAAGTAAAATAGGGCCCTGGTCGATGCCAAGATAGTCAATATCAAACCATCCCTTGGGATGGTTTGCATTTTTGAAGGTTAGGTTAAATGCATCCTTAAACCCATAGGGTCCTACTAAATCAGTATAATATTGATTCCACATATAGGTTAAAGCTGCTTCGCATTCTTCTGGGGCAAAAGCCACAGAACCTCCGGCTGCAGTAGGTGCTATGGTGCCATCGTCAACCACCAGGCTACTGCTGGCCCCTCTGGCACGATAATCGAAAAATGTATATTTTTTCCCTTCTATCTGCAATTCACCATTGTAAGGTCCATCACAAGCAGTTAGTCCCCAACAGTTTTCATTATAACCTATAAAATTGCCCGGATTTGAGAGGCAGTAAGCCTTATTACCCAGGGTAGCTCTTTTTGAATTTTCAAAATAATCCAGATTTTTGGCTTGCATAAATTGGTCTTGAATTCCTCTGAAATCAATCCAGATATGGCTGTATTGATGTCCGAACAAGGGATCAAATTGAATGTGCTGTTGTCCCATAAAATCCGACCATTCATAGGTTTCGCACCAGGTTTCCCAGGCTTGATTTGGTATAGGGTGGGTAGGGGAACCCATAGCCATGATCAATAATACCATGGCTTCATTATAACCCTTCCACTCAGAACGGATAAAGCCGGATTCAGGATGCCAACCCATCGACATGCTCTTGTTTCCATTCATCATCCAATTCCAGTCAACCCGCAAATAAAGCTGATCGGCCAGCTTTCTTATTTCTTTCTCAGTAGCATTGTCTTTGTCAAAATAACTTTGAACACTCAGAATGCCTGCCATAAGCAAGCCGGTGTCAATACTGGAGAGTTCAACCTGTTTATACCGGGTGGCATCATCCAGGTTTAAAAAATGATAATAAAATCCTTTAAAGCCAGAGACTCCCTTTGCCTCTTTACCCTGAGGAAGCTTCCATAGGGTTTGTAATGTCTTCAAGACCCTGTCTGCTGCTTGCTGACGAGATACATAGCCGTTTTCCACACCTACTATATATGAGGATAAGCCAAAGCCGGTGGCAGCAATACTAGAAAAAGTTAGTGTTGGGTATCGATCAGGAACTTGATAATTGTTCTTATCCGCCAAATCCCAAAAATAGTGAAAAGTCCTCTTTTTTAATTCTTCTCGCTGGTAAGGGACATTGCGATTACACGCAGCCAGCATAAGCAAGCTACTAATGAAAATAATAATACGCATGAATGAAAGGACTTAAGATCAATAAAAAGTGACAGGAGTCCACATAAGACTCCTGTCAACATCATTTCACATCAATATTTGATAAACTTGGCAACGCCAACTAGTTTATTCTCAGAATTAAAGCTGGTTAGGATATAGGTTCCTTGCTTAAAGGAGGTTACATCGATTCTTTGTTCTTCCAAATTGCTTGTGTGTTGTACATTGGCAATTCTTCGGCCCAATACATCTGTAATTTCAACCCTTGAGGTCCTTTCACTGTGTCTAATTGAAAGTACATTGGCTACCGGGTTAGGAGCAACCTGTAGACTTGAAATATTCAATTCATCCTCAGTGGCAACAAGATCACCACAATCGCCGCCATCCACTTTGATATCATCAAAGTAATAAACCACGTCTGAAGCAGGCACATTGTTGATGTCCCAAATCAAAGTTACTCTGGCATAAAGACCATCATCTACAATGGGTGTAGTAGAGAAGTCCCATGTCAGCTCTTCCCATTCATTGGCCTTGGTATTAACAATGGTGTTGTCACCTGATGCAGGAGCGCCTTCTTTCAATGGTCTTTCCAACTTCATAGTGATGGCTCCAACTTGTGGAGAAAGCACCTTCATTTTGATTAGTTTATTGCTACCAAACTGAATGTAAGATGACAAATCGGTATACATTCCTTGCCATACTTGTTCTCCACTGGCTTTTTCAATGGCCTTGCCCACTTTTGCAGACTTGTTCACATTGTCTTGCTTTGGATTATCAACCAGTTCAAATCCACCGGAATTGTCAGATGGGAAATATTTCCATTTATCAGAAACAAACGCTGCATCGTCAAAATTCATGATACATCCATCATAAGGTGCATGGTTGAATTGGAAATTATCAATATAGTAGTTGTCAACAGTTGTGTTTTCAACACCACCATTTAAAAATACACAAACTCTTTGGTGGTTATTTTCCTTTTCACTGCTAAAGTCAACAGACAATGTTTGCCATTCACCAGTCTTGGTAATTTCAGTCCAAATTTCTTTAGCAGGACTTGTACCTCCTTCTAATTTTAACAAAACAGGCGCTGCTTTTTCTGAAAGTACCTGTATACTAAGCTGGTTAAATACTTCCAGGTTCAAACCGTCGGGTACCAAGGCACACAATGCAGCCCAAGGCTCGTTGGCAGGATCTTTAAACAAACCAACTTTGGTAGAACTGTTAACTGTTGAACTGGTAGGATTATTTACTACAGTCAAATGCTGCGAACCCGCACCATACTCGTAATTGCGTTGACATTCAAAGTCATCAACAATGGTTGAAATTGGTTCTGTATTTTCACATGGATCTACAGTAGCTTCACTTTGATTTAAATTATCAAAATAATATACTGTACCGGCTTCTTCTACATTTGGATTGAAAATAAACCTCAATGAAGCCCAGTCAGTAATGCCTTGGTGAGAGGTAAAGTCAAATGACAATGTCTCCCAATTGCCGGCATTTTTGATAGGTCTTTCTACTTCCTTATTACCGGCACTTACGCTTTCCAATTGCATAATGACTGTTTTAGCCCCAACTGGTGCCCAAACCTGAACATTGTATTGTGGCTTGGAAGAAATATCTATAACACCAGGAGCAACAGCAGCTAATGTAGAGAAAGCAGAACTTCCTTTTGCATACTTACCCACTTTTGCAGAAGTATTTGGTGCAACCGCAGATGGATTATTTACTACCTCAAATGTACCGTGAATGGTAGTCAACTGATCCAATGGCTCCCATGGTAGGAAGGCCCCATTTTCAAAAGTTTCCAAATCGGCAGCGGTTTTTTCACCCCATTCAATGTTATCTATGTAATAAACATCACCTGGCTGTGGATCTGCACCGGCATTAAAAAATAATACCAACTTTTTGTGACTGGCTATGGCCTGATCAGAAAAATCAATTACATAATCCACCCATTGATTTACATCGGTAACATTGCCCCAAATTTCTTTGGCAGGGCTAGCTCCTCCCTCCAATTTGAACAATACAGGAACCGCTCTTGGACTCCAGATTTTGATCTTTAATTGGTTGTTGGTGCTCAGATCAATAGGATTTTGGTAATCCATCAATAAGGCCGCCCATTGTTCTGTTTGTGGGTCTGCATATCTACCCACTTTAGCCGATCCATTGACTGCATTTGGGGCAGGATTTGTTACTACGGTAAGGCTATCCCAGCCATTCACATAGGTGGCATTTCTATTGCATTCAAAATCGTCTACGATCCTGGGATCAGGTGTTACAGTGGCACAGGCTCCTTGTGGAACTGCGTAGATATTATCAAAATGGTAAACATCGGCACTGGTTTCTACACCCGGGTCAAAAAACAGGATCGCCTTAGTTAAATGTTTGTAATCTTTGGCCGCTGAAAAGTCAAAGGTGTACTCCTGCCACTGATTTACCAAACCAATATTGGCAATTTTTTCAACAGCAGGTCCACCAGGTCCTTCCAACTTAAATAATACCTGGGTAGCGGCACTGGCATGAATTTGAACTTTGAATTGGTTGTTTACACTCAAATCAAAAGTAGCCGTTCCTCTGTCAGCCAACAACAAAGAATAGGAATGGGCACCTGATTTAGTGTATTTTCCAACTTTAGCTGTGCTGTTCACTACATTCGGAGCGGGATTGTCAACCGGAGCTTCTAAGGTTCCATCTAAGCCCAGCCAACCCATTTCGTTGCCAGTCTCAAAAGTTTCATATACATCTTTGGCCTCTACACCTCGAATATCGTCGAAATAGAAATCTGCTGCCTGTGGAGTGGTAAAGGGATTAAAGGCAACTAAAATCTTGGTAAGGGTAGTGAAGTTAGCTCCACCGGAAAGGTCGAATGAATAGTCAACCCACTGGTTGGCAACTGTAATATCAACAAACTTTTCTACTGCTTTGCCGCCTCCTTCAAATTTTAATAAAGCTTTGGTAGGAGCAATTGGAGACCAAATCTTCATTTTCACAAGATTTAAGGTACTCAAATCAGCTGCAGCAGGCAAATCTGTAATCAGGAAACAAAAATCACTTTGATCGTTGTTACTCAGTTTACCAACAAAGTCTGAATTGTTAACAGCATCTTTGGAAGGGTTCGCGATGCCTCCTTCATAGGAAGCTCCGTTTATGGCTGACCAAGGTAGCTTGGCCCCTCCTTCAAAATCTTCATATACTTGGGCATATCCAGAAAGGAAGCCAAGCATAAGAAACAAGACAAGGGTAAGGTTTCTCATCATAGATGTAATTTAGTTTGGTTAATTAATGTCTGCTTAATTAGGTAAACCTACACATAAACCAGTTAGCAAATGGTTTTAAGTCAATATTTCAACTCACAAAACCATTTACACCACATCTTATGAAGTGTCTTTATAATGTAGATTTAACCAAATTAATTTGCCCGATGAGCAAACTAACAAAGCAAAATTACGAAAATCGACTGAAATTAACACAAAATTTACTACGCCAAAGCTACGCCAATTTAAAAAATCGACCCTAATCGGCCTCTATTTTGGGCAAAAAGGAGATTTTACTCAAAGCCTATAAAAAATTCTGAGAGGTTGACTTCTGGTGTCAATCCCAACTTCATTCTTAACCGATATCTCTTGTTTTCAAGTCCACGAATCGAAATATTAAACAAAGGAGCGATTTCTTTAGTGGCAAGATTCATTTTTAAATAGGCCGCCAATTTAAGATCCTGCGACGTAAGCTCGGGATACCTGGCAAGGAGCTTTCTAAAAAAAACCTCGTGGATCTCATGGAAATTGGCTTCAAACAACTTATTGTCATTTTCAGTCGACAAATTTTCATTGATTTGTCGCATCATTTTTTGGTATTCCTTTTGGGTTAAGCCTTCCTCTGATTTTCTGATTTCAACCAGTTCCTCCTTGATTTCAAGCAAAAGCTCATTTTTTTTAATCAGGTGAAGGGTTGAGTTAGCCAGGTCCTGGCTTTTTAACCTGTTTTCTTCTTTTAATTTCTCATTGTCGAGGGCAATCATGTGCTCTCTCAACAACCGTTCATTTTCCCGCAGAATTTTTAATTTACTCTTTTTTAAGGCATTGGAATAATAGAAGCCAAGTAACACGAAACAGCTGATAGCTAAAATGATATACGTAACGATAGCCCACGCTGATAAGTACCACGGAGCTAACACTTTTAAAACAATTTTTTTCTGGTCTCCGCCAGATGAAAACAAGGTTAGCTGATAAACTCCATCATTTAGATTGTGGAATTGAATGTGGGCATGTTGGTCCCATTCGCCCCTTATAGAATCCCTACCTTCAAGCAAGTACCTATAATAAATCTCCCGGTCGTAAACCGGGGTGTGAAAATACATTTCAAACGACCTGTCTTCGTAATCCAGAATAATTTGGGAAGGCGGAGCATTCATCTTAACCCCTCTGGAGCTTTGTAGATAATCAATTTCCAGCCTTGTTGCCTGTGACAGAGTCAAATTTCCTAAAAACGATTTTTCTATCAGCACATAGCCTTCTTCTCTCAAAATATAGATTTGGTTTTCGTCCCAGCTACCTATTGCATTGTATTCTAAGCTGGGTTGAATAAACATTGTTTTTTTGGTCTTCCCTTCCAAAATAATCAGGCTGTCTCTGTAAACAACAAAATAAGTACTGTCTATCGGTCCCTTTACACTGCCTACACCTTTCCATTCTGTCACAAAAGCATCTGTCAAATGATTGTATCTCAATAAACTATCGTTTAATTTCACATACACTTTGGATTTAAATGTGCCAATCTCAATTTGTCTTGACATGGGAAGTTTGTTCTTACCGGTGTACTCTTTTTCTGTGACAATGGCTGTTATTGAGTCATTCAGTACTATTTTGCGAAGATCACCTCCCGGCCCTGTAAGCCAAAAGGTATTCCTTCCTTCCTGGGCTAATCGCTCAATTGCACCATTGCTGCCTCTTACTTTATGACTAAACTTCCAACCATTTTGATTGACATAAACAACCAAGCCATTATATGTCCCCTGAAGTAAGTAGTGTTTATTTTTTTCGATTTCCTGCGTGTACCAACTTCCGGTACCTCTGAATAAGGGTTTTGTTCCCTGATCTGTAATCAGATCGCAGCCTGTATTATGTGCACAAATCAATCCTCCCTCCGTTTTTAATAAATGCCAGACCTGGCCCTGAACCCCCGGCATAGGCAAATAGCGGGCAACACTACCTTCTTTTTCATTCGGCTTGTAAGCGCACCTGTACAAACCTTGGTTGGTGCCCAGGTATTTATATTTGCCATATACTGCGGCCGTGTAAATGGTGCCTAGATTGTCTTTTCTTCCATCATAGTACCTGATGGCAGATGATAAGGAAATATAAGCCAGCCCCTTATCCAGCCCTAACCACAGCCCTTTTTCCCGATCCCTGCACAACGAAAGCACCGTATTGTTCTGTAAGCCCGCTGCCGTATTAATGGTAACAATGGTATTTTGGGTGTGATTGTACAATACAACGCCTCCTTTTATGGTAGCAAAAGTATACAGTCCATTGCCCAGGTAAAGCGCTTTATTGATTTGTAATTTCTTGAGCTGTTGATTAAGTACGTGATTCCAGGGCACACACTTGCCTTGTTTGATGAAGTAGGCAGCATCTTCATTTGTACAGGCAAGAATGCCTCCATTGAAAGGTAGGAGACCTGTTATGGTAAGATTTGCCAATCGTTCTGTGCCTGTAACCAACTTCCAGCCTCCCTGTTCACTAATGTACAGTCCCTTGTTAATGGCTGGCAGATAGAGCCTGCCTTCCACCTGGGATAAAAACATAATTGTACCTGGTATTTCAATCCTATTAACTTGCAAGCCGTCGTAAATAAACAACCTGCCAAAAGATTGAAAATAAATTTTATCCTGAAATGAGGTGATGTGCCAAACCTCTTCCTTAAAAAATGAGGAATCCCTAACCAGATGGGTGAGGCTGGTATATTTTAATTCATTGCCGCCTGCTTCTTCCCAGTATCCAAACTCGCCATAGGCTCCGGTATAGATCCTGTTTTTGTGACAATGAACAGATCTGATACTTTTGCCTTCGCTTAAGCTAAAGAAGTTCCAATTGCCCCCATCAAACCTTAGCAAGCCCTGGTCATTACCAATGTACATTACCTGGTTATCGCCCTGATCGATGCTCCAGTTTTGACTTGCCGCCTTGTATTCGTTTGGAAAAAAGTTTTTCAAATAGGGAATTTCCTGGCCCAAAACAGGGGCAGCCAAACTAATAAGAGCCCATGCCACAACAAATAACAAAGGCTTATTGCACATCATGGGTTATGATATTTCTCTCCTTTGATTATGGTGAAAGCCCTATACAATTGTTCTATTAAAAAAAGCCTGATCATTTGGTGTGAGAAGGTCATTTTAGAAAGTGACAGGGTCGCATTTGCACGCAGTTTTACTTCTTCACTCCAGCCAAAAGCACCTCCGATGGCAAATACCAACTTTTTTGTACTATTGATCTGGTGTTTTTCTATATACAAGGCCATTGCCTCAGATGTATATTCCTTTCCCCTTTCATCCAATAAGATTAAAAAATCCTCTGCTTGAACTTGGGCCAAATAGGATTTTCCCTCCATTTCAAGCAATTTGACGGTATTGCCAGGATGTTTTACATCCTTCATTTCTATGTACTCAAAGGGAGTATAATGGGGTAATCGGTCTAAATATATAGAGATGCCTTGCCTGAGATAACTTTCGTTTGTTTTTCCGATACACAAAACAACTACCTTCATGGGTCTGTTACTTTACCAACTGGCAAATGTTTCGTTGAAAATTTTTTCAGTAAGCTGATTGATAATGTCTTTGTTGAGTGCTTCCTGAACACTTTGTAAATCCTGATCGGCTTCAAACGTTCTGAAAAAAGAAAAAGACCGGGAGTAATTTTCTTTTTCATTTTTATGATTGGTATATTGAACCTGTACCACAATTTCCAGCTTGTTCAATGCTACTGTATTGCCTTCTTTGGGTGCTTCAGCCGTAACCCGGTAACCCGTAATCTGTCCTCCAAATTCTACATCAGGATCCGCCTCCCTTAGTTTTAACCTGGATTGATTTCTGATTTTGGTTCTCATGGCTTCTGAAAACTGAACGTCTATTTCAACTGGCGCGTTGGGTGTGGCCAAATCAAAATTTTCTACATAAAAGGTATTGACATCTGCGGGTATTGTAATGCCTTTAAAACCATAACACGAACTTAAAAAAATACCCAGGGTAAATAAAACAACAAAACCAGACAAACTATTTCTGACTTCTTTTCTTTTACTAATCCGGAATATCATATTGTTTGATTTTTCGATACAAAGTCCTCTCTGAAATGCCCAGCTCGTCTGCAGCGTCTTTTCTCTTTCCTGCAAATTTTTTAAGCGCTTTTTTTATCATATCTTTCTCCATATCTTCTAAAGAAAGAGCCTCTTCCACGATTTCGGATTTGTGATACCGGTCTCGGTTAATTTCGTTAATGATGATGGGTTTATTGTGTTCTCTTTCATCACCATCATCACCATTTTCTTCTTCATTGTAGTATCCTCCTGAGATATTGTTTACTTCAGAAGGTACAACAAAATTGATCGAACTGGAATCGGGCACATGCAGATTATTGTTCTTGATGAGATTAAATACAAGATTTTTTAGATCCGACAAATCCGCCTTCATATCCAGTAAAAACTTGTATAGAATTTCTCTTTCTGCAAAGCCTTCAGTTTCTTTATTTTTAATGCCCACGGGCAGGTTTCTTGAAATCAGGTGTGGCGTCAACAAGGCGATGGTTTCTTCATCCAGCATCTTGTTTTCTGAAAGTACGGAGTATTGCTCAACAATGTTTTTCAATTCCCTGATATTCCCCGGCCAACGATAGTGCTCCAGGATATATCTGGCCTTGTCATCCATTTCCAGACTATTGGTTCGATATTTCTCTGCAAAGTCAACAGAAAATTTACGAAATAAAGGGTAGATATCTTCTGACCTTTCGTGAAGAGCAGGTACCTTTATGGGCACTGTATTCAATCGATAAAATAAATCTTCTCTGAACTTTCCTTTTTTTATCTGATCTTCCAAACTTATGTTGGTAGCAGCAATTACCCTTACATCGGTTGTCAATACCTTGGATGAGCCAACTCTCAAAAACTCTCCTGTTTCCAATACCCTTAGCAGGTAGGCCTGTGTGTCCAAAGGCATTTCGCCAATTTCATCTAAAAAAATAGTGCCTCCACCTACCGTTTCAAAGTATCCCTTGCGCTCTCCGGTTGCTCCGGTAAAAGAGCCCTTTTCGTGCCCAAATAATTCAGAATTAATCGTGCCGGGTGGAATGGCACCGCAGTTGATGGCTATAAAACCATTGTGCTTCCTCTTGCTCAATTCGTGAATGATCCTGGAAAAAATTTCTTTTCCAACCCCTGATTCTCCTTGAATCAATACAGTTAAATCGGTAGTGGCAACTCGAACAGCTGTGTATAAGGCGCGATCAAGGGCTGCCGACCTGCCGATGATGCCAAACCTCTGTTTGACGGAGTTGATATTGGGGTCTTTGGTCATTTTACTATTTCTCCTATTAAGGTTGCACTGCTGGCTGAATGAATCAATACAGTTATATAGTCGCCTGGCTTAAGGTTATAATTTTCTTTAGGAAAAACAACCATCTTGTTCTGCGAATTTCTTCCCTTCCATTCTGCCGCAGATCTTTTGGAATCTCCTTCAATCAGCACTTTAAAAGACTTTCCGATATCTGCTTTATTGTGAACCAATGACAGGTGGTTTTGTAATCGGATTACTTCATTGAGTCTCCTTTTTTTAACTTCTTCAGGCACATCATCTTCCCATTTGCGGGCCGCCAGTGTACCCGGTCTTTCTGAATAAGCAAACATATAAGACATAGAATATTTTGCAAACTCCATCATGCTTAGGGTGTCCTGATGCTCTTCCTCAGTTTCAGTGCAAAAGCCGGTTATGATGTCAGATGATACGGCACATTCGGGTAGTATTTTATATATGGCCTGAATTCGCTCCATATACCATTCTCTGTCATACGTCCGGTTCATTAGGTCCAGAATTCTTGTATTGCCACTTTGTACAGGTAGGTGAATATACTGGCAAATATTCTCATGGGCAGCCATAGTGTATAAAACCTCATCTGTTATGTCCTTTGGATGCGAAGTGCTGAAACGAACCCTTAAATCCTTATGAACAGCAGCAATCCGGGCCAGGAGACCGGCAAAATTTTCTTTCTCACCTGTTTCTTCGTTTTGCCACTTGTAAGAGTCAACGTTTTGTCCCAAAAGTGTCACCTCGCGGTAACCTTTTGCAAACATGTCGCGTGCTTCGGCTTCAATGGAATAGGGATCTCTGCTTCTCTCCCGACCTCTCGTAAATGGCACTACACAAAATGAACACATATTGTCGCACCCTCTCATGATAGAGATAAAACCAGTAACTCCATTGCTGTCCAATCTCATCGGTGAGATATCGGCATAGGTTTCTTCTCTGGATAAAAATACATTAATTCCTTTTTCACCATCTTCTGCAGTGGCAATCAACGATGGCAAATCTCTGTAAGCATCGGGTCCAACTACCAGATCCACCAGCTTTTCTTCTTCCAGAAATCTGCTCTTTAGTCTTTCAGCCATGCATCCCAAAACACCCACTAACATAGAAGGATTGCCAAGCTTGTAATGGTTAAACTGGGCCAGCCTTTTCCTTACGGTCTCCTCGGCTTTTTCGCGGATAGAGCAGGTGTTGATAAAAATCAAATCTGCAATGGCCACATTCCTGGTAGACAAATAACCACAACCTGCCAGGATGGAAGCCACAATTTCTGAATCTGAAAAATTCATCTGACAGCCATAACTCTCTATATAGAAATACTTCCGGCCCTCTTCTCTGGCAAAATTTTCATCTCCAAACACTTTCCCCTGATCTCCTTCTACCATTGTTTTTACAGGCAGTTGAAGTGTGGGATTGTTATCATACATATCTCACTCAATTTTAAGGCTGCAAAGATACATTATTTAATGCTCCAGAGTGACATAATGTCAGAAAAATCATGAAATGTCTCTCACTGTCATCAAAAATGTCAAATAAACACAAAATTCAAACTGATTTTGCCGAATTTCAAAAAAACTTATTAATATTTTGTCTTACCTATTGACAATCTCCATAAAATATCGTAAATTACCTCCATTAATAAACCTCAAACTTACTAGACCATGATGAACGAGTTTGTACAAACGATTATGACGCGCAATCCGATCACTATTTCTGAGCGCGGCACCCTGGAAGACGTCAAAAAATTATTTGACCAAAACAGGATCCACCACCTACCTGTAATTAACGATGAAGGCGATTTACTGGGTTTAATAACCACCTACGACCTTTGGAGGCTAAACAGGAGTTTTGACGATTATCACCAGATTTCCGTAATTGATGTAATGAATTCGAAATTCGCTAAAGTAAGTTCTGATGACAAGGTTGGGACTGCAGCCGAACTCTTCCTGGACAGAAGATTCCACGCGCTACCGGTGGTAGATGGCAAAAAACTAGTAGGAATCGTTACCTCCTTTGATGTATTGAGGTATGAATTCCGTAGAGAATACGAAAAGCCCATACTTTACCAAGATGTATTGTCAAATGGCTAAAGAACAGTGGTCTGAAATCTTGCCTGTGTAACAACTTCACGGTTGTGAAGTCACCCATAAAACGGTATCGTTTTACAATTAGTATTACAGGAGACCAACAATCGAAAACAAAAGCTATGGCTCCTGAGCTGCAGGCAAGGATTATGAGATTCCCGGCAAGTCCGGGAATCTTTTTTTATTAAATACCTAACCATTTGCCCGCTCATCTGTTATTTTTGTATTTAATCTTAATAATTTATGCAGCCCGCTTTTATTGAAGTTTCCAATCCGGATAAAGATTTACAAGACATCAGCCAAAAGGTGCTAAATGGCATCCGTATCTCGAACGAAGATGCTATGATCTTGTTTGAAAGAGCAGACCTCCCGTTACTGGGCATGCTTGCCAATCACATGAGAGAAAAAAAACACGGTGATGCCACTTATTTTAACCGAAATTTTCATCTAGAACCCACCAACATTTGTCTCTATACCTGTACATTCTGCAGTTATTCACGCCTGATCAAAAAAAGAAGTGAGGGCTGGGAATATACCCTTGAAGATATGATGGACATTGTCAAATCATATGACAATCAGCCTGTTACTGAAGTACACATTGTGGGTGGCGTTTTACCCCAATACGACACCAAATTTTACAGTGATCTTTTTAAAGCCATAAAGGCGCACAGACCCGAACTCCATATCAAGGCCCTCACTCCGGTTGAGTACCACTATATGTTTAAAAAGGATAAAATTTCTTATGAAGACGGAATGGCTTTAATGAAAGAGTCAGGACTTGATTCACTGCCCGGCGGAGGGGCTGAAATTTTCCATCCAGAGATCAGAGACCAGATAGCAGGAGGCAAATGTTCCGGTGACCAATGGTTACAAATCCATGAAATTTGGCACAAACTAGGAGGTAAGTCCAACGCTACCATGTTGTACGGGCACATTGAAAATTACGGGCATAGGGTACACCACCTGGACCTGCTTCGTCAACTCCAAGACAAAACCGGCGGCTTTCAAACCTTTATCCCATTAAAATTCAGGAACAAAGACAATCAAATGAGCCACGTTCCTGAAGTAAGCCTTATTGATGACCTTAAAAACTATGCGGTATCCAGAATTTACCTCGACAATTTTGACCACATCAAGGCTTATTGGCCCATGATTAGCAGAGATATCGCACAGATTTCACTTTCATTTGGAGTAGATGATGTAGATGGAACCATCGACGACACCACAAAAATTTACTCTATGGCAGGCTCTGAAGAACAAAACCCGGCAATGACAACAGAACAACTGGTAACCTTAATCAAAAGGGTAGGGCGAAGACCAGTTGAAAGAGATACCCTTTATAATGTAATTTGTGATTATACAGATGTGGTTTTTGAAGCAGATAAGGCCTATAAAGGTTACCTTGACTTGCCAGTAATAGCCAACTGATAGAATCATCACCGGCATTGATCGATAATCTGGGTACTTAAGACCCAATTGCCGTAATTTTGCATAAAAAATCAACATGTTTGGACAAATCAAAAGAATGCTTGGCATCGAAGGGGTTAAAATTGACGTAGAAGTTAATCAACCTGTAAAACTGACAACCGGCATGGCAAGTGGAAAGGTTAGACTGATCACCATCATGGATAGTGAAGTCACCAACATAAACATTAGAATCATTGAAAAATACCATCGAGGAAGAAAAAAAGACAAACTCATTGACGAATACATGGTTGGTTCAATGGATCTAAATGAGGGCTTTTCTTTGAAAAAGGACGAGATCATTGAAATTCCATTTGACCTCCCCTTTAAATATTACCAGTCAGAAATGGACAAGATTCAGGATAAAAACTTTTTGGCTGCCGGTATCGTAAAAATGGCGAAATTCATCAAAGGGGTAAAGTCAGAATATCGAATTGAGGCTGAAGCAACTGTAAAAGGAACTAAACTCAACCCAGTTTCAAAAAAGGATATTTTGGTTCAATCTTAGTATTTTCGCATCGAATTATAAAAAAGCATATGCACAAAATTTTAACCTTAGTGGTTCTGGGTTCGCTCTTTACGGCCTGTAAGACCACCCAATTACCCCAGGGCTCAAATGAAGCTCCTGTAAGATACCCGGAAGAAAAACACCTTAAAAACATCCGCCAACTTACTTTTGGTGGGGACAATGCTGAGGCTTATTGGAGTTTTGATGATAAAAAAATAGTCTTTCAGGCTACTAATACCATTTGGGGAGCCCAATGTGATCAAATCTTTTATTTTGATCTCGAAAAATGGGAAAAAGGCAAAACACCCCCTCTGGTTTCTACCGGAAAAGGCAGAACAACCTGCTCTTATTTTTTACCGGATGGCAAATCATTGGTATATGCCTCTACACATGAAGGTGGTGCCTCTTGCCCCCATTCTCCTGAAAGGAGGACAGATGGCAAATATGTTTGGCCCATTTATAAAGATTTTGACATCTACGTTGGCGACCTGAAGGGTAATATTGTTAAAAAACTTACCAACGAGCCGGGTTACGATGCAGAAGCAACTGTTTCACCCAAAGGAGACAAAATCGTTTTCACATCCATGCGAAGTGGCGATTTAGAGCTTTATACCATGAACCTGGACGGAAGTCAGGTTAAACAAATTACCAGTGGATTAGGATACGATGGGGGAGCCTTTTTCTCTCCTGATGGAAGCCAAATCATTTTCAGAGCCTCCAGACCTACGTCTGAGCAGGATGTCAAAGAATACAAAGACCTGCTGGCAGAAGGATTGGTTCAGCCAACCAGGATGGAATTGCACATATGCAACGCTGATGGCTCAAATCTCAGGAAACTAACTGATTTGGGAAATGCCAACTGGGCACCTTTTTTCCACCCTTCCGGCAAAAAGGTGATATTTTCTTCCAACCACAAATCAAAAAGAGGGTTTCCTTTTAACCTTTATATGATCAATCTTGATGGAACCGGTCTGGAACAAATCACTTACGACACCGCCTTCGACTCTTTCCCAATGTTCTCATTTGATGGTAAAAAGTTGATTTTTGCCAGCAATAGAAACAACAACGGCACCAGAGACACCAATCTTTTCCTGGCAGACTGGGTAGATTAAGTTGATGCTTTGACTTTAAAACTGGCACCATTTTGGCAGTGATGCGGGTAGAATAATGCATGTGGGCCGAAAAGTAAAATTGCAGCAAAGCGATTATTTGATGTGTGACCTTTCTCTGGTAGCTTTATACACTAAGCCATCGGAAGGATCTCCTTTGGTTTCTCAAATTTTATTTGGTGAGACGGCTCAAATTATTTCCCGCAAAAACAAACAATGGGCCAAAATCATAACTGATTTTGATGGTACTGAAGCCTGGGCAGATTTGCGCCAGCTGAGCGAGATTACACCTGAAATGCACAAAAAATTCTCTGGCAACTTTTCGGTGGCACTTGAAGTATGTCAGGTTTTAATGAACAACGATGTAAGTTTTCCGGTCCTGATTGCATCGTCTTTACCTGAATACGATGGTATGGTTTTTAAAACCGCTGCAGGAAAGTACGTTTACAGCGGTCAGGCATCCGGTTTTCAGGAAGTAAAATTTGGTCCTGAAATCATGGAAAAATTGTCTCGACGGTTTGTCAATGCACCCTTCATCCACGGAGGAAGATCTGTCTTTGGCTTAGATAAAATCGCTTTGGTACAGTTGATTTATAAATGTGCTGGATTTGCCCTGCCTCGCACTTTGGAACAAATGTTAAAGTTCGACTTTGATATCATCCACTTTACAGAACAGGCTAGTCCTGGTGATATTGCTTTTTTCATCAACAAAAACGAAGAAATTGACCACCTGGGTGTTGTCCTTTCAGATGGTCAGGTACTCCATGTTGCTGAAAAAGCAAGGATCGATAAATTAGACCATGAAGGCATTTACAACAGAGAAACAAAAAAATATAGTCACAAACTCAGATATATTGGTAGAGTTCCGCACCTGACACCTTAACTTTGCCCTATGAATTCTTTCGTGATTACCGTGGTCATTGGCTTATTTTGCCTGATGCTCTTTTTCAATGTTTACTTTCGTGTCAAAGTATTCAAACACTACAAATACCTGGTTCAAAACAAAATTGAATTTTCTCTAACGCACATGCTGGATGGCGGTAAAATGAGGGACGAGATTTTGCAGAAGTATCCGCAACACCAATACCATATCCTTGCCTTTACCAATAACATTAGAAACAGCCTTTTTATCGCTACAGGGTTGATCGTTTTGATTGCCATTATTGGCTATTTGATCAGATGATTCCCTCCATCAGCGACCTAATCATTTATGAGGACGAAGACCTCATTGTCATCAACAAGCCTTATGGTTATTTTGTCCATAAAAGCAGCCTTGATGCCAAATCAGAGCAGATCCTGATGTATCCGGTACGTGACTATGTTGGTAGCCATGTATATCCAATTCACAGGCTGGATAGAAAAACGACAGGTGTGCTTTTATTTGCAAAAAGCAAAAACAGTTTGATCCATTTCAATAAAACCTTTGAGGAAAGGCGAACAATTAAGACCTATGTCACCATTTGCCGCGGCTTTATGCAGGACGAAGGAATGATCAACTATCCTTTAAAAACCGAATCGGGCAAATTGCAGGAAGCCATAACCAGATACCGGGTAATCCAGAAATCTGAAATCGACCTGGCCCATAAAAATTTTACCACTTCCAGGTATTCACTGGTGATGTTTTATCCTGAAACCGGTCGAATGCATCAAATCAGGCGCCATGCCGCACATATTTTTCATCCTATTGTAGCCGACAGACCACATGGTTGCAATAAACAAAACAAATTGTTGGGTGAAAATCTTGACATTCACCACATGCCCTTGCATGCCATGAGCCTGGTGCTATTAAACGAAAAAAACGAGGTTACGCCATCGTTTTTTGCGCCTCTTCCTCCTGCCTTTACAAAAACTGCTTTGCTGCTTGGCTTTCAGCTTCCAGATTATTTTTCTGACCCCCGCTTATTTTTGCTTCATAAAATATCCAAGCCATAATCCTACCAGTGACCAACTTGCAATAGCATCAATTAAGTCGGGCATGGAATTGGTTTCATACCATATGCTAAAAGTGTATGACCCTGTAAAATAGGAGATCAAACCGGTAAACAATGATGCCATAAAAAACTCCTTGAATCCTTTGTTGGCAAACTGCATCAATACCCATAACAACAAGGCGATGGCAACAAAATTTATCAACAAACCTCTTACCATGTTTAAGCCCATATTCATATCCATGGTCTTGTGAAATGCGATGGTTGCCCATGGCTGACCCTTTGAGGCTTCCATCTTGGCCTGCTGCTCCTCAGGAGAGGTTCCCGGAGGAAAATTGGGCAAAAAGTAGCTTCCTTCCCCTTCCAGATTTTGGTCTAAGAACTGAATAATTTCGTTTTGTTTGGCCGTATACTTCTGGTTTCCTCCATGAATATTCAGCATTGTCCATGATAAAAACTGCCAAACAAATAACAGTACACCTCCTACGAGGATGGCAATAATAGATTTTGTGTTCATTTTGTTTTTAGATTGTTGTCTAACAAATATACAAAACGATATTTTAATTGAAATAAAAAAACCAAAATATTGACCACGTCAGACCAGCCAGGGCAAAAAAAAGGGGCCTAAGCCCCTCCGTTATATTTCCTTTACATCAGCTAGTCTCGGTTCAACTTAGATAACAATCTGAGAAATTCAATGTACAACCATACGAGTGTAACCATCAAACCCATGGCACAAAACCATTCCATGTACTTGGGCGCTCCATATTTTTCTGCCTTGTCAAAGTTGTCAAAATCCAAAAGAAGATTAAGAGCAGCAATGCCAATTACCAACAATGAAAATCCAATTCCCATTAGACCTCCTTGGTGAATATACGGAATGTTGTATCCAAACAATTGAAAGATAAATCCAAGCAAGTAAACCAGGGCGATGGCCCCGGTGGCTATGATAATGCCGGACCTCAACTTTTCGGTGACAGTGATAATTTTGTACTTATATAGAATGACCATCAATAAAAGGGTGCCAAAAGTGAGGCTGATGGCATTAAATACAATGCCTTGCGTCTGTGCTGCATAAACTGCAGAAATGGAACCAACAAAAAGCCCTTCAAATGCAGTATAAACCGGGGCCGCAATTGGTGAAGTATGGGGCTTAAAACTAGCCACTAAAACAGCAATCAAGCCACCAATCGCTCCTGTAATCATCAGAAGGGTAGAGGGCATAATGTAACTGATAAATGAAGTTATCACCAGGATAGAGAATAGAATCAACGTTTTGTTGATTGCGCCATCAATACTCATTGCCTCTCCACTCAGGTATCCATCTCTTGCAGAGATCTTAGCAATGGATTCTTCATTGATCATCGGATTTCGGGACTCGTAAAATGATTTTCCAGCCATTTGTTCTTTGTTTTTTGATTATTAATGCAAGATAAGTAAAAAAGGTTCCACCAAAAAAAGAAAGATTAATTTTATTGTATAAAATTGATTATCAATGAAAAACGAATTAATATTTAAGATTTCAATAATATATTCCAAATAATTTTCACATTTTACTTTCTAAATACAGGGAAAAAAATTACTTTTGCAGTCCAATTATAAAAAGTATAGTCATGGACTTGATTAAATACGTACAAGAGACTTTATTACCGGCAAAAAACCACCCTAGCTTCAGAGCAGGAGATTCAATTGCTGTCAATTACAAAATTGTTGAAGGAAACAAGGAGAGAATCCAGGTTTTTAAAGGTGATGTAATTGCCATGTCAGGAGAAGGAATGACCAAGACCTTTATTGTAAGAAAAATGTCAAATGGAGTTGGTGTTGAAAGGATTTTCCCATTCAATTCTCCAGCAATTGTGGACATTGAAGTTCTGAAAAGAGGAAAAGTCAGAAGAGCTAAGTTGTTTTACCTTCGTGCCCTGGTTGGTAAGAAGTCAAAAATCAAAGAAAGAAGGAGATAATATATCTCTGATCATAAAAAAAACCGCGGAGTTTCTACTTCGCGGTTTTTTTTTATCTGTTAATTAAAAGCTTATTCAAATAAGCCTTCGTAATCTCCTTTTTGACCGGTTCTGGTCTGAACTTCAGGGAGTTTTAATTCCATCAACTCTGATTCACCGCTGTCTTTGGCATTGCCCATCAACAACAGGGTGGATTTCTTTTCATACTCTTCCAGCATCTTAAGTCCCTGCTCTTCAAAAACACCGTTTTGGAGATCTATTGAATTCATAAAGTCTGAAGACATTTCCATAAATCTCTCCATTTCACCCACTTTATTGGCTACATCATCGGCCACATATTCCAAAGCCTGGTCAAACATAGCTCTTCTGTCTGCATCACCTTTAATGATACTCATGGCACCTCTCATGGCGCTGTGACTGGTTTTGATGGCCTTGTACTCCTGTTCCTTCACCTTCACCTGGTCTTTGGTATCTTCCAGTAAAACTTCTGAATTGGAGTACATCTTTGACAATACCTTATATAAAATGGTCATTTTGCTGTGAAGCGCCAGATACTTTTCATTGCTTTCCGTCAATCTGGCAGCCTTCCTGCTGGAAAGAAGCATTGCCTGTTGGTTGCCTTGCTCCTTTGCTTTTTTGGCAATAAGCATGTTTTGATTGATCTCTGCATTGTTTTCTTCAACAATGGTCTTCAATTTTCGCATCTGTCCTTTCAAATTGCCAATCTGGGTACCCATCTTTTTGAGGTTGTCTTCCAGGTCTTCGATGTAGTTTTTCAATATACCAATGGGATCAATTGTGATAAACACGCCTGTGACCCAACGCATGATGGACTTGTAGAGGTAGCTCACCAGGGCCCTCATTTTAGGATCCAATACCATGTAAATGATAGCACCTACGGCCAACAAGGTAACTACCAAGCCTAGGGTGTTACTGGCAAATGCCAATATAGCAGCACTATACTTAAAAAGTAAAAAACCAAGACCTCCCAATACGCCGGTTAAAAACAAAGCCCCTGTTACGCCTTCCGGCTTCTGCCAAAAGGATTTGGGTTTAAAAGCATTATCCATATTAGATATATCAGCCATCTTAAATATTTATTTTATACAAATTTGATGAAAAAATACCAAATAACGTGTGCTATTTGATTAAAGTTACAACAGACCTTCAAAATGCTGTTTGTCTTCTTTCAGACTCTCCGTAAAATTCTCATATACAGCCAAAAATTCTTTCCTGGTTTTTTCTATCTTTTCTTCTGCGGAGTCCAATTCCTGGGTTAGTGCAACAATTTGCTGCTCATAAGCGGCTATTTCAGCTTGTAACTGACTAATTTTTTGGTGGTTGGCGGCTATGAGTTGTTCAGTTTTAACGATTTGTTGTTTTGGCTCCTCAACTTGAGAATCAATTTGTTTTTTAAGGGTATCAATAAACTTATCCCTTTCAACATCCACTATACCCAAATAGGAGGTGATGGAATTGAACAGACTATCTCGATCAAGTCCCATTGTGGATGCCGTGGCATAAGCCGATTTAACTGCAGTGGTCTCATCCATTTGCATGGCCATAAGATTTTTTACAGATTGTTTAAACCTCAAATAATCAAGTCCCGACTCGTGTTTATCGCGGATGGCCTGCAAAATGATGTTTACCATTTTTTCATTCAACCCTTCTTTTAAATCAAAAAGTGCAGCAAGCTCTATCGTCATATTATTCATTTTTTACAAATTTAGGGTATCTGGCATCAAAAACGTTTAATTTTTCGAAGAATACCCTGAATATTAAGATAAATCACACTTAATTAACCCATAGCTACAATTTGATTACCGCAATTTTTAAACTTTGGCAACAAACCCAAAATTTAATTAAACCATCTTCCTTCACATTTTATATGTTGTCTATCCCCGATTTTGGATTTAAGGATCGATGATGTGCTAAATAGGTTACAATGGTTTCTACCCACAGCAAAATGACCTTTCTCGTATGGATGCAATGGAAACAAGCTAAAAAAAATGAAAGATTGTAAGGCCATAATCAGCAATTTCTGACGTTTTAACCCATAAGTTAAGTATATTTGCAACGTTTTTTTTAATATATATTTTGATGAAATACTGCATTTTAAGCATATTACTTTGTACTAATTGGTGGGTAAATGCACAACTGCCCGGCTATGGTCAACAGGGATGGAGTGAACATATAGCCACAACTGCTTCCATTGAGGAGGAAATTTACGGAAACCCCAGGCTTCAGCTATTCCGCCAGGAACTTCTTTTCCAAAAACCAGGCTTTCCGCTTCATGAGCGCACCGTTCAGGTTCAGGAAACAGAAAGGGCCATTGCTTCTTTGAGGCTCAACACGCCCGATGCAGAACTCAATTTGGTCAACTGGATCCAGTCACAATACAACAAACCTGGCATCATTCCTGCCATTTTAGAGCTCGCCTCTTATTATTACAACAATGGTCGTTATGATGAAGCCATTACCTATTATGACAAAATAAACGATTTAAACCAACTTTCTGATCTCGAGCTGAGTGAGTTGAGTTTTAAAAAGGGCTATTGTTACTTTGTAAACAAACAATTTGGACACGCCAAAACAACCCTTGCTAAAACAAGAGAGCTAAGGGACCTGTACTTCCATCATACCAATTACTATTATGGTATGTGCCAGTATTTTGAAAAGGATTATTCGGGGGCTGTAGAAAGTTTTAAAAGGGCCTCCGGATCCAGTACCTATGCAGGTCATATTCCTTATATCATTGCTCAAATTTATTTTGCCCAAAAAGATTTTGATAAATTGTTAACCTATGGTGAGCATAAGATTGGCGATAAAAACACCGACAATGTCAAAGACATAAGACTCTTGTTGGGCCAAAGTTACTTTTTGAAAGGCGACTACAAAAGAGCTCTCCCTCACCTAGAATTTTATGAATCCAGAACAGAAAAATTAAGTGCAGAAGAATTCTACCAGCTGGCATTTACCCAATACAAATTAGATAATTGTGAGAAAGCAAAATCCAATTTTTTAGAGCTTACCCAACTCGAAACCAGGATGGGACAAATGGCCAGCTATTACCTGGCAGACTGTTATATAAAGTTGGGAGATAGAAATTCTGCCCGTTCTGCGCTCAGACGGGTATCCAATATGGATTTTGACCCGGGCATGAAGGAAGAAGCTAAATTTAATTATGGTAAAATTTCTGCAGAGTTGGGGTCAGAACGAGAAGCCATCAATACCCTGACGGAAACCAGTGAATCTTCACGGTTTTACAATGAGAGCCAGGAAATTATCAATGACATCCTTGTTAATTCCAACGACTACCTCAACTCACTGCGTATTATTGAATCGCTAAAAAAGCCATCTGATAAGATAAAAAAGACCTACCAGATGATTGCCCTGCGACAGGCTATTCAATACATTGAGGATGGTAAAAGTGAGCAGGCAGGAGCTTTACTCGACAAGGCGCTTCTCCACACCCTCGACAGAAATTACCATTGCCAAACACTCTATTGGAAAGGCAAGTTGGCACATGATTCAGGCGACCTCGCTGCCAGTATAAACCACCTTGATTCTTATTTTGAAAATGCCAATGGTGTAAATGACTTACCGGATGAGTCTGCTCAATTTATGGCACATTACATCCAGGGATACAATTTTTTAAGGTCTAAATTATTTAAGAAAGCCGAACTACAGTTTAAGAATACAGTTGTTGGCATCAACATTCAAAGAGAGGGAATTAAAAATGATTTTGTGATGAATCGCATTTTACCAGATGCGTTTATTCGAACAGCAGATTGTCTTTTTCGCCAAAATGAGTATGAAGGTGCTCTTGACTTTTATGAGCAAGCCGTTGCACGCAAGCAGGGGGGATTTATCTATGCCATGTACCAAAAAGCCCTGATCCACGGCTTATTAAAACAGGCTGATGTCAAAATTGCTACTTTACTGGATCTTGTCAAAACCCAATCATCCTCGGATTATGGCGACGATGCTACTTTTCAATTGGGTGAAACATACCTTGAAAAAAATAGCCTGGATACCGCATTGATCTATTTTCAAAAAGTAATGAAAGACTATGGTTCCAAAACGAGCTATGCCAATTCAGCAAGAATAAAATCGGGTTTGATCTATTTCAACAAAGGCGAGGTAGGTAAGGCATTAGTGGAATATAAGGGGGTTATGAAATCAAATCCTTCTCCAGCTGAAAGAGCCACCTCATTAAAGGCTATTGAAGAAATTTATGTTGATCAAATGTCAAATTCTAAAGCCTATCTAAAATACCTCGATTCGATACCCGCAACGGAAAAGGGGTCCATATCATTGGATTCTCTTACCTACCATCTGGCTGTCAACATATTTAACAATAGTCAGTATGAGGCTGCTGTCAATTCGTTTACTGAATATTTG
The DNA here is from genome assembly GCA_937872515.1 of uncultured Bacteroidota bacterium. Lineage (GTDB taxonomy): Bacteria > Bacteroidota > Bacteroidia > Chitinophagales > Saprospiraceae > JADKBO01. The sequence goes on along the minus strand of CALMSX010000083.1, from coordinate 35,456 downwards.
GGCAGTTTCCCATTGGGATATTATAAAAACGATGCAAGGTATTTCAGGGCAGAAAGCAACAATGTGCTTAAAAATTACCCTGCATCTCTACAGGACTATGAGGCCATAATCAATGACGGAGAAAACAGATACAAACAAAAATCAATCTACAAAGCGGCACTGATAGCCTATCATTATACAGAGGATTTTGAGAAAGCTTTAAAGTACTACAAACAAAGTGAATTGATTTCGGGAGATGCAGGTGAACTATTCCAATCACAATATGGTGCGTTAAAAAGTGCATTTAGACTGGCAAAGAATCAGGACATCATAGATTACGGAAAAAAAGTAATTCAGAACACTGCTGCCACCAAAGATGAAAGATCGGCAGCCCATTATTATCTGGCTAAAACCTACCTCAAAATGGGTGAAACAGAAAACGCTATTCCTTCTTTGACTTTTGTAGACCAAAATACCAACAACAACCAGGGAGCAGAATCCAGATACCTGTTGGCTGAGATTCAATTTAATAAAAAAGATTACAGCCTGGCGGAACAACAATGCCACTATGCCAATGAAAAAAATGCCAATTACCCTTATTGGATCGCAAAAAGTTTGTTGTTGATAGCTGACATCTACTACCAGAAAGAAGATTTGCTTAATGCAAGGGCTGCGGTTGAAGCTGTACTTGAAAATTTTGTGGAGGACGCAGATATCATCAAGATAGCCAATGAAAAGCTGAATAAAATCAAAGTCAAAGAAGCTGAAACCAATAGATTAAAATCTGGAAGTGAGCCCTTTGATTTACAGAAAAAAACCAAAAACGAAGAAGAGTAATGAAAGCGAGATATCAATCTACCCAACTTCTGCTTATAGCATGTTTTACCGTGGTATGCAGCACTTCACTTCTTGCTCAGGAGTTGCCTGAAGAAAAACAGGAGATTATTAAAACTTTTGAAGCCCAATTGGAAGAGGCCCGAATCATAAACATGGCGCCTGTGATCAAGCCGGTGGTTCCCATCAAAAAAAAGTATAGTTACAATGTAACCATCCTGCCGCTCGATATTGAATACCCTGAACCGGTTATTAAACCGATAGCTGCAGATACCGATTTGCCCTTTGAGCCCTATCCTTTTTATACCCGAATAGGTTATGGTAACGTCAAAAATCCGGGACTTGAACTTGGCTTTTATAAAACCGATGAGTATCAATTTGATCGTTACATCCATCTGGCTCATCAAAGTTTTGACAATTCTTCTAAAGTAGCAGACCAAAAGGCAGGATCTTCTTCAGCTTTAGCAGGCATCCGTTATAAAATAAAGGAAAAATGGCAGCTCAATGCCGGGGTCAATGCCACTTACCGACAACAACCCTTTTATTTTATCTATGAAGGCAATGACCTCAATGATAAAGACCGAAATCTATTCAATGCAGGATTTAAGGCTGAAGTATTCCATGGAACTATTGAAGAGAATGATGTAGAATTTAGATTCAATACCAGCTATTCCGTACTCAATGTTTCTAATCCCGATAAAAACGAAGGCCAATTTAAGGTCGAAACAAGTGTGGCCAAAAAGAAGGGAAATTGGAGGGTTGACCTGCCACTTCAATTTACCGGTGTCTTGCAAACCGAGATTTCTGATCTTTATTCCCTGGTTTTTGATCCACGAATCAAGTTTTCCAATCCAAAGTGGTTTCTGACAGCAGGCGCTGCGATCTATTTTGATGCTACAGAAAAAACCATTCCATGGCCTGAAATTCAATTTGATTATGCTTTGGCCGGAAAAGGCATGCACGTTTTTGCCTTAAGTCAGCTAAGGGTAAGTGGTAATAATTTGCACAGACTTACCCTGGAAAATCCTTGGCTCAACCCAACCATACCCTCACTTAGCAATTTTATTGGAAAAGAAATCATGGGAGGTATCAGGGGTGAAACTGAGGTGGTAGGTTATGAAGCTGCCGCCGGCTACGTCAATGGTAGAAACTGGGATCAATTCAACAATGAGCAAAAGGTGTATAGTGCAAATGTGTTTTATACCGATTTAAATGCTGTATTTATCAGATCAAACATAGACTTTGCTGTAACAGAAAATGTCCGGTTGAAAGGTTTGTTGACTAAAAACTTTTTTGATAAAAAAGGACTGGATAAACTTTACGGCATGCACAGCCTTGAATTTAAAGCCCAGGCAGAGTTTCGGTTGATCCATGACAGAATTAAGTTTACACCTGAGCTGTTTGTAACCGACCGACAGTGGGCCAGGGTAGTGGATGCAGCTACGGCTTCTCCAACTGATATAAGGCTCAATAATAGGATCGAACTGAATGCAGGTTTGGATATATGGATCAGCAAAAAATTTGGCATCTATGCAAAGGCCAATAACCTGCTCAATAATAAATACGAACAATGGTATGGATATCCCAGCCTGGGCATCCATGTACAAGGTGGTTTACTGATAAAATTATAATTTCGAGGCGTTGATTCTGTAAGATTGGGTATGATCCACCAAATCGGGAAAAAAGTGATTGAATTCCAGGTAGAGGGTATCGTAGTAATTTTCCAGATCTTCAACGGCCTGACTAAAATCTGAAGGAAACCTGGCCGCTTCCTGGATCTTTTCAAAGGTAAACATCAAACCTTCGATGGTGGTATACTTAATCAGAAAATTGCCGTCGATCATTTTGGCAACAATAGGTTTAATTCTGTCTGGAAAAACAGGCAGATGCATCCTAATGGTTTCATATCTTAAATCAGCAAAGCCCTGTATGCTTTCTGAAGAATGCATGTGCCAGGCCTGGCCCAGGATATAATCTAAGAGTATATCTGTGACCACCGGTGCGTATTTTCTATGTGAAGGTCTTAATATGGCATTGATCCTCTTGATCGAAGGGTGATCATCGGTAAAGTGATCTATGGCACGATGTAAATCTACACCCAAAAGATAAGGTTCCATCCAGGGACCATATTCATTTTTGCGCAATATATCGGCTAAAAAATTACCAACAATAAGGGCTTCATTTTTGCCGGAGAGTAGGGTGTGCGCCAGGTAGTTCATCCGTTAGGCGCTTGCTGCTGCTAAAACCGGATCATCCTTAAGATCTCTAAAATCTACTGGTGTTAATGCGCTAATGCCCATCTCCTGCATGTAAACGCCATACAGTACGTCTACAGCCGCCATGGTAGACTTATTATGGGTGACAATGATAAACTGTGATCGCTCAGAAAATTTCTGAATGATGCGATTGAATTTTTGAATATTGGCATCGTCCAGAGGAGCATCTACTTCATCAAAAATACAGAATGGGGCAGGCTTGAGCAGGTATAAGGCAAAAAGCAGAGCTGTGGCCGTCAGTGTTTTTTCTCCTCCAGACAACTGGCTCAATGATTTTGGCTTTTTACCCTTTGGCTTGGCTACAATTTCGATTGAGGATTCCAACGGATTGTCGGGTTCCATCAAAATCAAATCGCAGTTATCATCTTCTGTAAATAGGCTCCTGAAAACATTGATAAAGTTGGACCTAATTTCCTCAAATGCCTGCATAAATTGCGAGGTGGCAGTGGATTCAATTTCTTTGATGGTTTGAAGCAATGACTCCTTGGCAGCGAGAATGTCATTTCTCTGAACAGTAATGACATCATACCTGGATTTGATTTCTTCATAAGCTTCCATCGCCATAGGGTTGATCTCACCGTAATTATTGAGCCTGTGCCTTATTTGTTCTACCTTCTGTGCCAGGTCTTCATCCGCTATTTCGGTATTCACCTCCTGATTCATTACCTCATCGATGCTCACATTGAATTCAATGTAAATGCGATCTCCAATGGCGTTGATTTGGAATTTGATCTCCTGGTAATGGTCTTTCAATTGATTTATTTCAACCTGGTGTTGGTTGAGTCCCCTGTTGAGTACCCTTATTTCTTCTTCGAGAGTTGAAATAATGTTTCGTGCCGAAAAATAGTTTTGCTCATTGGCATTCAACGCCGACTGGAAGGTGTTTTTTTCATTGTAAACCAACAGCAGTTCATTTTCAAGCGCTATTTTGTGGTTTTCCGCCTGTTCCAATTCTACGATATCGGCTTCCTTTCTGGATGTTTCCGACTTTATTCTTTCTGAAATTTCATGCTGCCTTGATTGTTTAAATTCAAGGTCTTTCAGATGATTGGTGAGTAGATTTTGCTGTCGAATGACCTCAATATTGGCGTCGTTGAAAGCTTCTGATGCCTTGTTGAGTCGATCCGTCAACTGATCCAGATCTGAGTTGTTGCTTCTGATGTTTTGTTCTTCTTCTTCAAGCCCTCTTTTCAAGCTGATTTTGTCAACTTCAAAGGTGCGTTGTTTTTCTTCCAGCTCTTCAATTTGCTGGCGATTCCTGACTATTTTGGTCTCACCATCTTTAATTTTTTGAGCCAGGTTTTCCAAACTTACAAAAAGTCTGGTCTTCTCTTGCTCTATCTTTTGAAGATCAGCCAGCATGTGTTCCAGCTCCAGACTTCTGTCCGATCCTTTTAATTGAACCACCAGATTCCTGGTTTTGTCTAACTCACTGCTCAGTTTTACTTTTTGCTCTTCTGATTCCCTGATAAAGGTCTCTAACTTTTCGAGGTTCTTTTTCCTACCAATTTTTTTGCCTTCAAAAAGACCTACAGATCCACCTGATATGGTAAAACGGGTTTTTAGAAAACTACCTGACTTGGAAAGAAAATTAAGACCATCATATTCTCGGTCATATTTAAAATCATCCAAACTGCCGTCAAAGATATAAGCATCTCTTAGGAGGTAAGACAGTAAGGGTTCGTATTTGGCTTCTACTTTAACGCATTCAATGGCCGGCTTGGCAAGCGGAATGGATAATTTGGTTCCCTGTTGAAATTCAATTCTGTTGAGCAAGAAAAAATTGGCCTTACCTTTTTGGGCACCACCTAGTAATCGAATGGCTTCTCCCGCTTCATTGACATCATTGACAACAAAGTAAGTGAGGTAGGGCTCAAGGTATTGCTCAATCACCGATTTGTATTCTTCCTGAACATCCAGCAGATCTGAAAGTACGGGTACATCTTTTCTCCATTGAGAAGATAGAAACTTCAAAGACTCCGGAAAGCCCTCAAAATTTTCGATCATGCTCTTGAGTAGGTCGTATTCATTTTGTCTGGCATCCAGGGTCCTGTTGACCTTTCCCAGCTCCTCGGCCATCTTATCTCTAAGCTGTTCTGCTTCGGCAATTTGCTGCTTTCTTTGGTTTTCTTTTTCTTTGAGTGAGGTAATCTCATCGCTTGCAATCTGAAATTTACCTGTGAGTTCAGCAAGATCCTGATCAAAAAGACTATGTTCATCCTTGTGCGTCCTGATTTCTTCGCTGGTGCGTTGATTTTCAGATTTTAGGGTTGAAATATGATTAGAAGTTACCGCTATGTCCTTGTCTATGTCAAAAAGCTGTTTTTGCAGCTCCTGGATGTGTTTGGTCTTGGATTCAAACTCATTTTTAGCGCTCCCCTGAATTGCCCTTGCATCAGCCAAAGCCTGCTGCTTTTCGCTAAGTTTAACGGAAAGGGTAGCTTCAACTTCTTTTTCTTCAAGAATGAGCCGATCAAGTCTTTTGAGTTCTTCTGACAATAAATCAAGTGAGACCTTGCTTTCAGTCAAAACTGCATCAGCATTGGTCAAACTCTGTTTTTTGAAACTGATCTTTTGGGTGAGTAGGTTTTTATCGTTTTCAAGATTCCTGAGTTTTGCCACCAACTCGTTCAACTCTTTCTGCTGCTGCCCTACGTTTAATTCCTGCTCGAGGTTTTGTTTTTTTTCTGCCTCCAGCTTTGCTTCTTTGGCAATTACTTCGGTATTGATGGCAGAATAAGCATCCTGTTTTTCTGTAATATCCTGTCCTGCTTTTTTATAGCGTTCTTTTAAATTTTGCATCGAACGCACGGCGTTTTGAACAGCCAGCGTTTTGTATTCATCTTTTAACTCAAAATACTTACGCGTTCTTTTTGCCTGCTTTTCGAGGGTTTTCATATTCCCTTCGATCTCAAAAAGCAGATCTGATACCCTGTCCAAATCGGCACTGGTACTGTTGAGTTTTTGCAGGGTCTCTTTTTTCCTCGACTTATATTTACTAACTCCGGCGGCTTGCTCAAACATATATCGCCTGGAATCATCTTTATCGTAAAGCAGGTCGTCTACCATGCCTAGTGATATGATGGCATAAGAGTTGGAGCCAATACCTGTATCTACCAGAAGTGATTTGATATCCTTCAATCTGCAAACCACATCATTGAGTCGGTACTCGCTGTCACCACTTCTATAGAGGGTACGGGAAATGTTGACCGTTTGATATTCGGTAGGCAACAAGCCACGGTCGTTGTCAAATATCAACTCAACGGTGGCAGAAGGTGCTTCTTTTCTATTTTTGGTACCATTAAAGATAACATCTGCCATTTGCTCCAATCGAAGCTCTTTGCTTTTCTGCTCCCCCAATACCCATCTGATGGCATCCACAATATTGGATTTTCCACTTCCGTTAGGACCCACAATACCAATTACATCCTCATTAAAGTGGATGACGGTGTCGTAAGCGAAGCTCTTGAACCCTTTTATATGAAGCTGTTTTAATCTCATAGGGGTGCAAATATAGAGTCTAGAATGCTATATTTAAAAAAGCGAATATCAAATAATATCCACATTTTTAAGACTTTAGAGAAAAGTCGGTTTAATACGAACAAAACAGCAGCTCAAGGCGCTATGTCAAAATAATATACTTATAATCTGGCAATTATCCATATATAATTATTTTAATGCTATATAATTTAAATTTATATATTAACAATTGCACATCAATTGGTTAAATATTATTGAAATAAATTATCTTAAAGAGCCTAAGACTCAGCAGCAACGGAAATGATGGGATAGTGCAAACTCTCTTCCACAAAGCCATGTAAGACTTCCATTTGAGCACCACCTATTTTTTGCCCTGAAAAAGATATAAAGTAAAGTGCACAAATGCCTAAAACAGAAAAGAATGCAATGTACAAAGCATAAGAAGATTGCCCCATGGTGTATTGGCTAAGTCCTATGATGAGGGCAAAGGAGGCTACTATGCCCAAAATACCGTACGTAAATACAAAGGCCAGCCACACTGAAGTTGAGGGCCCATACATACCCCTCAACATGGTGACACCCTTGGTATCGGTCTCATCCATACCAAGGGTGAGCTGGGGTGACCAAAAGTGCTTTTTTTCGTCAGGAATTGACAATACTGCCATGTTTCCGACTACCTTACCCACTACATCTTCTTTTCGCTCTTTTAACCGGCCTTTTATCTTGGTGCCAATTTCGTCAATACCAAAGGGTACTTCGGCTTTGAAACGGGGTCGAAGGGCAAAAGGAGGCAGGTGACTGACAGCAGTATTCAATTTGGTGGCTTTAAATATTTCGATAAAAGTAATAAGAACTTTTAAAAAACCACCAATTTAAATTCTGGGTATATAAGGTTGATTGTAATCGTACTTAAGGAAGTTGAGGGTACCTGATTTAACTCCAATAAAAAAGCTGTAAACACCACTATTGGGATACCATGCAAAATTCATATTCCAGCAATGCAGGTCTCTACTAAACCCAAATGAGGGATATACAAGTGATTTTCCAACAAAATCGTAACTTATGCTACCAATATTAAAATTCCAGTTTTTGCTCAAAGGGATGCTACCATTGATGTATAAAGAATGGGTAGATAATGATAAGGAATCGTTTCCAGTCTTTGTCTTACTAACAGTAATCGCCATGGCATGGTTAAACCTGAGATTGTCAAACAGGGTGGTCATGCTGGGCTTGACATAACCCTTTGTTTTTTTACTTGCCTCTGTCTTATTCTTCTCGTCTGTTTTCTTTTTAAATAGGTCTTTCAATTGGGCAAAACTAAAGCTGGTGTTGATACCTGCATTAAAATTAATCATTTGCAAAAGCCGTCCGTTGTTTTTATTGTTGATCAGTAATTGATTGATCTTTCTGCCGGTCTGATAGTTGATTTCATAAGGAGTAAGTGTTGCCCTGATCTGAAGATTGGTATATCCTTTAAACAAATTTGTGCTTCCGCCAATTGACACATCGCTCCATTGGAAAGAGTCCCTGGCAAAGTTGTAGCTACCTCCAATATCCAGGTTGTTGATCAGGGTTACTTTTTTATCAACCGTATCCTTTTTACCTCTGAATTTGGCATCAACCACATTGTTAAATCCATAGGTAATGCTAAACTGCTCATCGTTCAGAGACTGTGGAAATGGCCCTGTTAGTAAAGGATTGTAATACTCTCCAACATTTTTTTCTGGCCGTGTATCTGTATCTACGTACCTCTCGTATTTTTTATCAGTGGCCGGGGAATATAAAAGGGAAAAATTTGGCTTAATGACGTGCCTGATGCCCCTGAAAAAGCCGGAATTCCGACGGTAGATACCCGTCAGGTTGGTTTGGAGCGACATCGATGTGGAAAACTTCCTGAAAACCTCAAAATCATTTTTTAGGCTTTGTTGAACCGATCCATACTTTACCACCCTTGTTTCAAAAACCGGGTTTCCTTCTGCATCCACCCCTTGCTGAATTGAATCTATTATGAGGTTGGGGTCAAATTGTTTGTCGACTGTCTTTAAAAAATAAACCTCGTCATAGGTCATAGAAGGTGCAAAATTAAAGTATTTCAGAACGTTGGCATTCGAAGAAACAGTTACACCATGAGACAAGCCCGTCTGAATATTGTCCAGTGTTGCCTGGGTGAAAAGGGTTGTATCGGTTGTTTTTACATAACTCCTCAAGCCTGCTTTGTAACTCATCTGGATATTTTCGTACCAAAGAGGGTCGCCCGTTACATTTTTTCGCTTAAACGGCTGAATGGTATTCATGTTTAAACTGGCATCCGGCAAAGTAATGTTGACAATCCTTGTTCGGTTGTCCTGGTTGTGATTGAAGGCTGCCCTAAATGAGAAAGGTGACTCCGGCCACTTATAGGTATAGTTAAAGTTAGATGTAAGCTTATTATTGGTCGTATTGGCATAGTCAAAATTATTCCGCTGCGAGTTACGGTTGGTTTCTATGTTGATTGTACCACCCAGGGTTCGATAGGGATGTGCTTTGGCATCCTGGTTGTGCGCTACTCTTAAACCAAATGACTTGTTGGCAGTAGGAAAGCCTTTGCTGTCTTCCAAAATATTATTGGCATACGAAATTTCGACATTACCCGTGTAGCTGTATCTCTTTTTATACCTCCCTGAAACCCTGAGGGCATGGCTACCTCTTGACCAAATATCACCGGTTACTGTTGCATCCACATAATCATTGATGGGAAAATAATAACCTACACCTTTGATGCCAAAACCATAATTATTATCATAAGGAAAGTCGCTGGGAAATATCAAACCGGAAGACTGCCCCTTGATTAAAGGAAAAAACCCAAATGGCAGGATGATGGGGGTAGGGATTCCTGCTATTTCGAGCTGGGCAGGTCCCAACACGGCAATCTTATCGGGTATAAATTTCATCTTTCTGGCCCTGATCCCAAAATGGGGGGTAGGGTGGTTGCAGGTGGTAATAATTGAATTTTGATTGTAAAATCTGTCCTCTCTGGTAAGGGTATCATTCTCCTTACCAATGTATTTGGATGTCTCTCCAATCACAAAAAATTCTGACTGTTGGGTGGCAAGGGTCTTAACTATGGCCTTGTGACTCTCAAAATTGTACCTCATTTCTGTAAAGCCAGCCTTTGTTTCGCCATCCTGAAAGCTGGGCTTGGCTACCAGCCGAGGTAGGGTATCCCGCTTTTCGAATGCCGACACTTCATTTTTGCCAAAATTAAAAACTATGTAGTCAGCTTTTAACTTAATGGTCTCATAATCAGTGAATGCGTTGCCAAATAAATGAACCTCTTTCGACGTTACATCGGTAAAATTGGAGTCAATAGCACCGTATTTTACAATAGAAGTGACCGCATCTTTTGAAATTTTATACCCTTTGGCCAGTGAATCACGACCCAGGCTATCTTTCGAAATGCTGTCGCGAACAGTATTCGGGGGGCTAACCTCCTTATTGTCAACATTTTGAGCCATGCCTGACAAGGTAAAAGTCAAACATATTACAAAAAATAATATTTTATTAATAATTGATTTCAAATTGGTTATTAATAATATAATTCAATTATATTTGTTGCGGTTTTTATTCTCGCACAAAGGTCTTAAATAAGGATGAAATTAGTGTTCTTACGCATAACGATTTTTCTGACGCTTTCGTCATTGTCATTCAACCCAATTTTCGGGAGCAGGGTATTTTACCAAAAAGACCCGGGTCGCAAGTTGGTGGTCATCGATGCAGGGCATGGTGGCCATGATTCTGGAGCAGTGGGCAGAAATCACAAAGAAAAAGATCTGGCCTTACAGATGGCCCTCAAATTAGGTCAAATGATCAAATCCAGCCTCCCCAATGTGGATGTAGAGTACACAAGATCTACAGATGTCTTTTTACCTCTTTACCAGCGAATAGGTATCGCCAATAAAAAAAAGGCTGATTTATTCATCTCCATTCATTGTAATTACATCTCCAATTCAAAAACAAAGGGAACGGAGACCTTTGTCATGGGTTTGCACAGAGCTGCAGAGAACCTGGCGGTAGCACAAAGAGAGAATGAGGTTATTTTGATGGAAAATGAATATGAAAGCAATTACGAGGGCTACGACCCAAATTCACCGGTTGGATATATTGTGTTGTCTTCTTTTCAGGATGCATATTTGGAAAAGAGTCTTGATTTTGCGGCAAAAGTTGAAAACAACCTTTCTAAACGAGGCTTAAGTGCTTCAAGAGGAGTAAAACAGGCTGGCTTTGCGGTACTCAGGAGAGCCACCATGCCAAGTGTTCTGGTAGAAACGGGATTTATCAGCAACGAAGATGAAGAAAGATGGCTTTCCAGTGAAGCGGGTCAATTGCAAATATGTTCATCGATTACGGCCGCCATGTCTTCTTTTTTTGGAAAAGACAATTCTGTCAGACCTAATTCACCTGAGCCGGTTCTCGCATCGCAGGAAATCATAAAAAAGGTAACTCCTGAAAAATCTGAAAGTCCTGAAAATAATGGGACAACCGCTGTAGCGTTAACAGAAGCATTTACCATCCAATTGGCAGCCATGAAAAGTAAAATTGATACCAAAGTAATGGGAGGACTGGCGCATTTGGGCGATATTCTGATTGTGGAAGAAAACGGATACTTTAAATACCAACTTGGTGAATTTGAAGAAATGGCCCAGGCCGAAAGCGTCAAAGCAAAAATTAATAAACTGGGGTACAAAAGCGCCTTTATTGTTAAAAAACGACAGACAAGATAAACAGCACAAAATGATTGGCTTTGTATTTAAAGTAACAAACAATGCTCTGGAAAGACTCGTTCATGATGCCATTCTGGATGCACTTCCTGACCATGAATTAGAGGTCAGTGGTTTTTCTATCAACTTAAAGGTGCTTGGAGCTCCAAGCATTCAGGCAGATAACAAAACAATACAAATTTCTCTGCCACTTGGAGTTGGTTTTTCTAGACAAGCCGGCTTGTTTACGGTGCAGGGACACGGCAAGATTCATGTTAAAATTGCCTCCCGTTTTGATGTAAGCCCTGATCTTAACCTTACCACAAAATCTGCCATTGAAGATCATATTTGGCTGGAAAAACCGGTAATAGATTTTGGTTCTCTCGACATCACAGTAGAAAAACTGGTAGATCTGATTTTAAAACATTATCACGACATGATAGTGCATAGCATTGACAAAGGCTTAAAAACTAAATTTAGTTTGTCTTCTGTCGTAGATCAATTGCTCGAGTCGCTGCGAAATGATCTCAATAAATTCAGTTACCACGGCCTTAAAGTTTTTTTACAACCGTCTGAAATCATTGTTGAACCCATTTACAATGAGGCCGGTAAGATGGTATTCAGAGGAGGTATTAGTACTTCTTTGGTTTGTACCCTCAACAATCCTTTTGAACCAATACGTCCTTCTTTGCGGTGGGTTGATAATCTGCTCAATGACAATTTATCGATGATGCGCCTTGACATAGCAGAGGAAGTGATTTCTGAGATCGTATGTGAGTTTATCAACAAACAGGAATATGGTGGAGAAGCATTGGAAGCGAGGGAATGTAAAGTCGATTTTTCTCCCACAAAAATGGATGTGGTCTTGTTGCTGGAAAAGCCCATTAAAGCAAGGGTCATGCTCAAAGGATCTCCCAGATACAATGAAGCAGAATCTAAACTTTATATTGATAAACTCGATATTGACATGAAAGCCAGTAACATTATTTATCGGTTGACGGCCCCTCTTGTCAATCGATTTTTAGAATCCAGCTTCGAAGAAAAACTACCTGTAGCAGTAGATTCAGTGATAAAGGAACAAATTAGCGCTCAAATGCCCCTTTGTTTTCAAACAGGAGCAATGGAGGTCAATGTGGTGGTAGGCAAAGTCAGTGTAGTGGAAATGAAGTTTGATGATGCAGGCCTTAAAGCGCTGGTAAAAATAGAAGATTTTGAAGTCAGGGGGGAGATGAATTAAGCCGACAGCTGCTTACCTCCAATTTTTCGAAAAAGCAACCAAAAAATGATAGCAATTGCTATTGACAAAAATGTGGCTAAGATGTAAAGTGAAGAGAAGCCAAACTCATCCGCCCATTTTAAACCCAAAGTAGGAGCTGCTATATGAGCCAGGCCATAAGCCACAGAATACATCGCCATATATTGTCCCTGCCGTTCGGCAACGGGTCTGGAAAAAACGAAACTCATCATAAAAGGCATGGCCAGAATTTCTGCCAGTGTGATAAAAAAGGTATAAACCACCGAAAGCCATATCCAGGGCTGATTCAACCATAGCAACGTATAGGCCAGTGCCATTGACAGACATCCGAAAGAAATATATTTGTATACATTGTTGGATTTTTCCAACCTATAAATGATGGGCATTTCCATTATCACAACCAATAGCCCATTGAGTCCTAAAAGATACCCTATGACGTCTTCGGTATAATGAAAATCTCTACTAAAAAAAACGGGAACGCTTGCAAATAGTTGAAAAAAACAGCTGCCAAACAAAGCCACCATCAGAAGAAATAATAAAAATTCTGTATCCGCAAAAACAGTAGTTTTGGCCGCTCCTTCTTTCTTTTCCTCTCTCTTCACAGGATCCAGTTGATTTTTTGGAAGGTAGGCCCATATAATAAATGCAGCCATGACTGAAGAAAGTGCATCAATGACAAAAATCCATTTGAAGCCAATGGTAACTGCCACCAATCCTCCCAAAGCAGGACCAATGCCAAAACCCAGATTAATAGCAAGTCGCATCAATGTAAAGGATCTTGTTCTGGTTTCTTCTGTAGAAAACCTTGCTACGGCTACACTGTTGGCAGGCCTGAAGGAATCAGCTACCAGGCTGTAAAAAAAGATCAAGGCTGTGACGGCGTAAAAATCCTTAAAGTACAGCAGCGGCAATAACAACAAGCCACTGACCAACAAGGAGTAAACCAGGACGTTGTGGACATTCTTTCGGTCTGTGATCCAACCCCCAATGTAGGAACCGACAATGCTGCCCATGCCATACGCACCCATCACGATCCCCGCCTGGCCCATGCTGTAATCCAACTCTTTGGTCAGGTAGAGCGACATAAATGCAATGACCATTGAGCCCGTTCTATTGATGAGCATTGAGCCTGCCAGGACCCATACATAAGAAGACAGGCCTTTAAATGACTGCAACAAATTAGCCCGGAGGGGTAAGGTCACTTTGTTATGATTTTTTGAAATTTAAGATGGTCTCTGTGATGATGTTGCAGCAGATTTCTAACTGTTCGATGGTAATAACAAGAGGTGGCGCAAAACGAATGATGTTGCCGTGGGTAGGCTTGGCCAACAAACCATTTTGCATCAAGGCTACACAGATGTCCCAGGCGGTATGGCTATCCTCCTCGTCATTAATTACGATGGCATTCAAAAGTCCCTTACCCCTTACCAGGGTTACCAACGGACTTTGGGCAATTAATTGTTGCATTCTTTCTCTAAACACCTTGCCCAGTTCCTCAGCCCTTTCGGATAATTGCTCGTCTCTGACCACTTCAAGTGCTGTTTTTGCCACCGCACATGCCAATGGATTGCCACCAAAAGTAGATCCGTGTTCACCCGGCTTAAGGCACATCATAATTTCATCATCCGCCAAGACGGCACTTACAGGCACAACACCCCCACTGAGGGCCTTTCCCAAAATCAGGATATCTGCCCTGGTTTCATATTTATTCTCACAATGACCCGAACAAGTACAATTTCCGCAGGTAGCCAGCAGTTTGCCCGTTCTGGCAATACCCGTCTGGACCTCATCAGCAATAAATAATACATTGTTTTGGGTACACAATTTTTTTACAGCTGCCAGGTATCCCTCGTCGGGTACAAATACACCAGCTTCACCCTGAATAGGTTCTATGATAACCCCTGCCACATCCGGATCTTTAATTTGAGCTGCAAGTGCCTCCACATCATTGTAGGGTACCACAAAGTAGCCCGGCATATAGGGTCCAAAATCATTTCTTGCAGCTGGATCAACTGAAGCCGAAATAACAGCCAGGGTCCTTCCATGAAAATTTCCTGAAGCAAAAATAATTTTTGCCCTTCCCTGTTCGATGCCTTTTTTTTGATAGCCCCATTTCCTGCACAGTTTTAAGGCAGTTTCCACCGCTTCAACGCCCGTATTCATAGGTAAAACCTTGTCATACCCAAAATATTCGGTTACAAATTTTTCGTAAGGACCCAGTTGGTCGTTATAAAATGCCCTTGAAGTGAGGGTTAATTTTTGTGCCTGTTCAACCAGCGCTTCCGTAATTCTTGGATGACAATGACCTTGATTTACAGCCGAATACGCCGAAAGAAAGTCAAAATAATGTTTGCCCTCAACATCCCACAGCTCAGCGCCTTTGCCCCTGGCCAATACAACCGGGATGGGGTGGTAGTTGTGAGCACCATACTGATCTTCAAGTTGAAGAAAATCAGCAGTATGTAAATGGGTTTGAACCGTAGAAACTTCCATTTTCTGATTTTTTTTACAAAAATACAATTTGATTTCCAACTCAAAGAAATTGCAGTTCATCTGACCTAAATGAGGAGATTCCTACCTTTTTTATAAATTTGTGGCAAAACAATCATTATGCATACATCTTTATTGGCTGGAAAAAAAGGAATCATCTTTGGCGCTTTGGACGAAAAATCTATTGCCTGGAAGGTAGCAGAACGCGCGGTTGAAGAGGGAGCCCACATTGTACTTACCAATGCCCCAGTGGCTTTAAGGATGGGTACCATCAATGAATTGGCTGAAAAATGTAAGGCTCAGGTCATTGGTGCAGATGCTACCGATCTCAACGATTTGGAAAATCTGCTGACAGAATCTCAAAATATACTGGGAGGAAAAATTGACTTCATTCTACACAGCATTGGTATGAGCCTAAATGTGAGAAAGAAAAAAGAATATACCGACCTTAACTACGAGTGGATGCAAAAAACATTCGACATTTCTGCCATTTCTTTCCATAAACTGATGCAGTCTGCCATGAAATTGGATGCCATGTCAGAATGGGGAAGTATTGTGGCTCTTTCCTACATTGCCGCTCAGCGTACCTTTCCTGATTACAGCGAAATGGCCGAGTCAAAGGCATTGCTTGAGAGTTTTGCCAGATCATTTGGCTACCATTGGGCTAAAAAGGCTAAAGTAAGGGTCAATACCGTTTCCCAATCTCCTACCATGACCACTGCAGGATCAGGAGTAAAAGGATTCACCGATTTTTATGGATATGCCGATAAGATGTCGCCACTTGGAAATGCAGATGCTTTGGCCTGTGCTGACTACTGTTTAACGCTCTTTTCTGATTATACCAGGATGGTTACCATGCAAAACCTCTTCCATGATGGAGGCTTCAGCAGCATGGGCATGGCACCGGAAATCATTGAATAACAACAACTTGCGCTCTTGCACCTAAAACAGAGCCATACTTAATATGTAAAATTGTCATATATATGTCAATTTAATTTGTCGTTTGCTTTCATTTTCGTATTTTTGCCTTTATAATCCAAATTGAACATATAAACCAGCAGTTTTATGCTGGTTTTTGTGGCTATCTTATGCCACATTTCATGAAAACTACATTTTCCATCACTTAATAACCAAAAGTGCAGTATGAAACATATAAAATATGTATTCAATGAAAGGACGCTTCAATTTGAAAAACACACATCTTCGAGAAAACAAATTCTGATCAAATTCTCCGGAATTGG
Source organism: uncultured Bacteroidota bacterium (assembly GCA_937872515.1). Lineage (GTDB taxonomy): Bacteria > Bacteroidota > Bacteroidia > Chitinophagales > Saprospiraceae > JADKBO01. The sequence goes on along the minus strand of CALMSX010000083.1, from coordinate 19,165 downwards.
TCTGGCTATAGTTTTTACATCCGTTTCTCTGTTTTTATTGGGAATGAAACTGTTTCCCTCACCCTCAGAAAAGGCCCTCTACGCAGAGGTAGAGATGTTGAAGTCACAAATCAATACCATGGACCAGGACTTCGACAAATTGGCCGATAACCTTACTTCCTTGCATGAAAAAGACAATCAGGTTCACCGTCTCATCTTTGGTGTTAATCCTATCGACTCAGGTGTTTGGAACGGGGGTGTGGGTGGTCACGACAAGTACAGCTACTTAAATTCATATGCTTCATCTGGCGAATACCTTAAAAAGCAATTGGTAAAAGTTGACAATCTTAAAAGAAAATTTGATATCCAACAAAAATCACTCGATTCGTTATATACCATTGCACTAAAAAGAGAAAAAAGGCTGGCTTCGATACCATCTATTAAACCGGTTCAGGCAGATAAATTAAAGAAAGACCTCGAATACCTGTCCGGCTTTGGTATCAGGTTGCACCCCCTTCACAAGGTGAGAAAATTCCACAAAGGCATTGATTTTACCGCACCAACCGGTACCAAAATCCAGGCAACAGGTGATGGCAGAGTAGTAAAAGTTGAAAAGGGGGGAAGAGGTTATGGCAATTGCGTAACCATCGATCATGGTTTCGGCTTCCAAACTTTGTATGCACACATGTTGAAGATTTCTGTTAAGCAAGGTCAAATGGTCAAAAAAGGTCAAATGGTTGGTTTGGTAGGCAATACCGGCACAAGTACAGCACCCCACCTCCATTATGAAGTACATGTCAATGGTTCTGCGGTTAATCCTATCAATTACGTGCTGGACGGACTTACTCCGATGGAATACAGAGATTTGGTCATAAAATCAGGTCAGGAAAACCAAAGCTGGGATTAATACGCTGGTTTTTTATTGACCTTTATTTTTCTATTCTGCCTTAAATCTCAGACTCAGGGAGTTTACACAATGTCTGGTATTTTTTACAGTGAGTCTCTCTCCTGTAAAAACATGGCCTAAATGGCCTTTGCAGCGGGCACAAATTATTTCTACCCGTCTTCCATCTTTATCAGGAATCCTGCTTACGGCTCCCGGTACTTCGTCGTCAAAAGCAGGCCAACCACAGCCACTGTCAAACTTATCTGACGAAGTATACAGTTTAGCATCGCACTGTCTACAATAATAATTACCCGATTTGAAATGTTTGTCATACTCTCCTGTATAGGGTCTTTCGGTTCCCTTTTCCAGAATGACATAAGCTTCTTCAGGTGAGAGTTCGTTCCACTGCTGGGACTCCTTTTTAAGAAAAGGGGCATACAACTTTTTCAGTTTTTCAATTTTAGGAGAAATGACAAAACTACAATACGCCTGATTCGGATTGGTCTCATAGTATTGTTGATGGTATTTTTCGGCAGGGTAAAAAACGGGGGCCTTCTCTACCAGGGTTACAATTTTGTCTTCATAAAGGTCAGAAGCAACAGTTCTGACAGAATTTTCAATTATTTCTTTCTGTTGATCTGTAGTATAAAAAATGGCAGATTTGTACTGACTGCCCACGTCATTGCCTTGTTTGTCCAGACTTGTAGGATCGTGGCTTGTCCAAAACATATTTAATAAAACGTCCAAAGGGATGACAGCCGGATTGTAATCAAGTTTGACCACTTCAATATGGCCAGATCGGCCGGAGCATACTTCATTGTAGCTTGGGTTTTCACTTTGCCCTCCCATGTAACCGCTCACTACCAGTGCGACACCACTGACTTTTGAAAAAACAGCCTCAATACACCAAAAGCAGCCACCACCAAAATAAATCGTTTCCATACATTGTTTTGGAAAATAACAATGCAGCGAAAAATTGGTTGTAAATACAAAGATAATCCAGCCAGTAAAAGACTGACTGGAACATGAAATTTAAACAGAAAGAACTCTGTTAGAATGCATTTCTAAAAACAAAATACAGCATCGTCAAAAGTAAGGCTGTAACTATCAAACTGATAACCAAGAACTTTTTCTCCTGCGCCTTTGATTCAACGTTCTGTGCAGATCTTTTAAGCTTTGTCATATTTGGTAATTTTGTCGGTCACAAGATAGAAAAAAAAACCGATTTTTCAAATCCAAAGTTGAAAAATGAGTGCTGATTAAGGTCAAATTTACCCCCTTGCTTTCGTCATTTGTTATAAAGTTTTATTCAATTTGGCTTGCTCTGCCAGTAGATTTGCCAGTTTTAAATCGCGATTGACAACAATGGCGGCGTTGAGTTCAAAGCCGGCCAGAAGGATAAATGCATTGATTTTCAGCCATAACAAAACCACTATCAAGGCACCAATAGAGCCATACAATTGGTTGTATTGTCCAAAACTATTAACAAAAAAGGCAAATAAAAATGAACTCAGCAAAGAAAGCAGGCTGGCAACAATGCAGCCCGGATTGATAAAAGGCAGTCGTTTTCTTAAGGATGGGCCGAAATAATAGATAATGTTGATGCCAATGTACAACATGGTAAAAGCGGATACCCATCTTATTACGTTATAAAGGATAAGGGTAAGCTTGTCATTGTGAACAACATCTTGAACCAGACCAAAAAAGTCCTCACCCATGATTAGCAGGACTATAGAAAGCAATAATAAAATACCCAATAATCCGGTCAACAAAAGGGCAATGCCTTGTTTCAAAAATATAGACCGGTTTCTAAAACTGGCTTTGTAAGTTTTATCGAAGCCGTGCATCAGGGTTAGCATGCCATTGGATGAAAAAAACAGGGCAAAGAAAAAACCCAATGAAAGAAGGCCATCCCGCCTTATATGGGTTATATCCACAATAATGTTCATGAGATAGTCATGGGCAGTTTTGGGCAGTAACTTGGCTGTAGAAATGGAGATCATGTTGGTATAATCTGCCGTAAAAGGCAGGTAAGGCAACAAAGTAAATAAAAATATTATAAATGGAAAAATGGACAAAAACAAGCTGAAGGCTATTGAATTGGCCCTGGTAACAATGCTGTCCTTTTGGGTCTCGTAATAAATAAATTGCACTACATCAAATACAGCAACTCCACCTGATCCGGGAAAATGGTATTGTTTACTCCAATCAATCAGCTGGCGCACTTTTTCATGCTTATCCCAGTTAATGATCTGTTGTTTAATTTTGTTTATCAAAGCTGGGTTTTAGTTTATCCACTAAAAAAGAAGGAGCAGAAACCCTGCGTTGGGTTTCCATGTCAATAAAAAATAGTTTCACCTCTGCTTTGTGGCAAAGTTGGCCATCTCCATTAAAAATTTCGTGATAAAAGTGGATCAATTTACCGGGCAATTCTTTCAAAATAGTGCGGATATTGATCTGATCATCATAAGTAAGAGGAGCCAGGTACCTGGATTCAACAGAGATGACCGGCATCATGATTTTGAGGTCTGATTCCATTTGTTTGTAGCTGATGCCCAATGATCTAATGGCTTCAGATCTGCCTATCTCATACAAAAGGGCGTAGTTACCGTAATACAAGTAACCCATTTGATCGGTCTCTCCGTACCTGATTCGTTTGGCAAAATTGTGGGTGTACATACTGAAGTATTAGCACTTCAAAATTACACACAAAAAACCGCTTCTCCAACCTATAATTTAGATCGGAGAAGCAGGGCTTTTATATTTTTATTGTTTTATGACCTTAAATGTCTGAACTCTTCCCTTCAAATTGGTTAATCTGACAAGGTACAAACCCGGGGTCCAATCATTGGTCGGGAGGATGATATCTATTTGGCTTTCAAATGGTAATGCCACAATTTTTTTACCCTCAGAAGTAAAGATGTCGAGCTTTGTTGTTTCATTTCCTGATTTAATAACCATTTGGGAAATAAATGGATTGGGTATGACAGAACCTCTCGTTTCCTCAGTTTCGCCAACAGCAGAGATAAAGCTGATTACCAGGGTGTCAGTTACCAGGGCACAACCATTTTGATCGGTGACTACCAGGTAGTATTGGCCTGGTAAAGCCCCGGAGAGGTCTTCAGAAGTACTAATTACTACTTCATTGCTATCTAACCAAAGGTATTGATATTGTAAGGTGCCCCCAGCCACCGAAACCAAAATTTGACCGTCTTTGATGGTAGGTCCACTGGCGTTTGTAATAGAATCTATTGTAATTGACAAAGCTGACGGCTGTGAAATGACAACATCATTTATGGCAAAATTACAACCCAATGAATCTGTTACAATGTAATTATAGGTACCAGCAGCAAGGCCGGAAACAGGGTTATTGACAGTAAAAGGAGCCGTTCCGTTGCTAACATTTAATTGGACCTCACCATCAGCTGCCCCAAAACAGGAAGCTGGAGTGGTTTGATAATCAACCGCCAAGGCACAATCTCCACTTTGAACATTAAACTGGAATACCTGATTGCAACCAAGGCTATCTGTTAGAGTTAAAGAGTATAATCCTTCGGCAAGGCTATCGATTGCTGACAAAGTATCTCCAGTTGACCATAAATAAGAATAGGGTGCAGATCCTCCTGTAAAGGATGTTGTTATTTGTCCATCATTGGCTCCCGGAATAGAGGTATTGGTAATGGTGTCATTGGGTGCAAAAACAGCAGGACCATTTAAAACCAGCGTATCTGAAAGCAAGCAGCCATTTCCATCTTCAATGTTATAAGTATAGGCTCCACTGGCCAAACCACTTAAGGTATCACCTACTAAACCGTTAGTCCAGTTATAAATCAGGGTGTCAGTTCCACCCGAAACATAAATTACCAGTCCACCATTTTCTGAGTTGTAACAAGTGGGAGATGTCAATACAAAGCTATCAACAGAAATAGCAGCTGGTTCTAAAATGGAATACAAGGCAGTATCCACACATCCATTGTTATCGGTAATGGTCAAATTGTATAATCCCGCAGAAAGAGAGTCTATTTTGGCACCGATGCTGTCATTAGACCACGCATAGTTAAGCGTTCCTGTTCCTCCTGCATACAATACTTCAATACTTCCATCTACCTGACCCGCACAGCTAATATTATTGACAAAAGCTGTATCTTCGGCAATGGCCTCCGGTTGCATTAGTTGTACTTCAAGTGGGTTGGAAAGACAGCCATTCCCATTAGCAGCCTGCGCTGTGTAGGTACCTGCGGTCAATTGATTGATCACTAAGCCCGCACCATTATTTGACCAGCTAACTGTGTAACCCGCTGCATTGATGGCCTCTATGGTGATGCTGCCATTGCTTAGGCCATTGCAAGTGGGAGGTGTGGTTGAAACCAGGGCCAAAGTGGCCTGTTGGTTGCTGCCAATGCTCACCGCTGAAACCGCTGTGCACTGTTTACTGTCTGTAACCGTACAAGCATAAGATCCACTTGTAACATTGTTTAATGTCAGCCCTGTTGCCCCTGTTGCCCACATTACTGAGTAGGGTCCGGTACCACCTGTCACGGCAATGGTAGCAGATCCATTGGCTACCCCAAGACAACTGGCGTTGGTGCTGGCAGCTGTTGTAATTGACATGCCTGCAGGATTGTTTAAGGTTATCTGGCGTGTAGTCGTACAAATATTTTTATCTGTAATCGTCACGGTATAAGTGCCGGCAGCAAGATTGGATGCACTGGCCGTAGTGGCACCGGTTGACCAAACAAAGGTATAAGGACCAACACCACCACTTCCTGTTGCCAAAGCTACACCATTGCTACCTCCGGGACATGCAATGGGAGTTGTCTGAACTATGTTACCACCCACTTGCTGTGGCTGATTCACATTGTAATCTACTTCCAATTGACAGTTATTGTCATCTGTTATCGTGGCTGCATAATTACCGGAAGTCAAATTGGAATTGTATCCTCCATTTTGACCATTTGACCAAACAATATCCAGGCTTCCGGTTCCCCCGGATGCAGTTAAGTCAATAATTCCATTATTTCCCCCAAAACAGGAAACATTGGTTATAAAGGCGCTGACCACCTGAATGGCAGGAGAGCCTGTAAGCTGCACTTCTTTAATGGCCTCACATCCTTTGATATCTGTGGCAGTTACGGTGTAATTGCCCGGCGTTAATCCACTAATGTTTGCTCCGGAGAAACCATTGGACCAATCATAAAAAAATCCGCCATTTCCACCGGATGCTGAAACAGATATGCTGCCGTTGGGAGTGTTAAAACAGCTGGGATTTTGTTTATTTTGAATCGTGATGTTGATTGCAGAGGGCTGGGTAATATTGACGGAGGCTGTGCTGGTGCCACCTGCATTGTCAGTAACAGTCACTCTGGCCAATCCTGCGGGTAGCTCAGTGGCCGTCTGAGTGGTTTCCCCGTTGTTCCATGAATAGGAATAATTGGGGGTTCCTCCAGTCGGTACAGCCGTTGCAGTTCCGTCTGCAAGGCCATTGCAGCTGGCGTTTTGCACATTGGAAAGTGTTACAGATAGAGGGGTAGGAGCACTTATCAGCGTTCCTGATGTTTCTGTTGTAACAAACTTGTCATTCGAACTGCTGCCATTGCCGTTGGCTAAAACAGAGCCACCATAAAAAGTGATATCTCCCGACCCTGTTGCTGGTGCTGTCCAATCAACCGTCCAGGTCAATTCAGATAGTCCCATAAATGGTACCGAAGGAGCGTGACCAAAATATTTTTTACCCGCAGATGTTTTTACTGAAGACGCTGCAGAAGGGTTGGTAAAATTGCCCGCATTTGTATTTGAAGCATTTAAAGCCACAATCTGAAAACCGGCTTCATTTTGATTGAGCCCCGGATTGGTTACTGTTACCGTTATTTGATACAATTGACCAGCCGAAATGCTTGCCGGTACTCCATCAATGGTAATTTGTCCTGTAAAATTTGGATTGGCGCTAGAGTGACATGTGGAGCACACACTGTCGCCTGGAGCCCCGGTATACCCACCACTGTTAGTAGGATGGGAACTTGAGTTTGCCAAAAGTAAAAGGATAGCGCAAAGAATAAAAAATGGATTTTGTAAGACTTTGATCATAAAAATTTTGTTTAACCTAATAAGTATAACCTAGATGGCGTAAATTTATAAACTTTATCAATTGCTTGTTGCAACAAATATTGAAAACAAATTCTAATTTGAAACATTGTCGCATTAAAGACAACGTTATGCGTAACTATATACCTATCAATCTATTAAAACAATTATAAAAAGGTTTCACAATTGAAATTAGCCTAAACATAAAGTTTGAAACTTGCACCTACAATGGCAGGAAAAAATGTATCTTTGCGGCCCATGAAAAACATCAGAAACTTTTGCGTAATTGCCCATATTGATCACGGTAAGAGTACCTTATCTGACAGGCTGCTGGAATTCACCAAAACCATCTCAGAAAGGGATATGGTTCACCAGGCGCTCGACAATATGGATTTGGAAAGGGAAAGAGGCATCACCATAAAGAGTCATGCCATACAAATGTATTACACCCATACGGATGGGGTAAAGTATACATTTAATATGATTGATACGCCAGGCCACGTTGATTTTTCCTATGAAGTGTCAAGGTCTATTGCTGCTTGTGAGGGTGCTCTTTTGTTGGTAGATGCCTCTCAGGGAATCCAGGCCCAAACCATATCCAATCTTTATCTGGCTATAGAGCATGATCTTGAAATCATTCCTATTCTCAACAAAGTGGATATGGAATCTGCCATGATCGACGAAGTTTCTGATCAGGTAATTGAATTGATTGGTTGTAAAAAAGAAGATATCATTCTTGCTTCCGGCAAAACAGGCATTGGTGTTGAAGATATTCTGGCGGCCATTGTTTCCAGAATTCCTTCGCCGAAAGGCGACACAGAAGCCCCTTTGCAGGCACTCATTTTTGACTCCATGTTCAATCCTTTCAGAGGGGTTGTGGCTTATTTCCGGATTCTTAATGGAAAATTGAAAAAAGGGGATAAAGTAAGGTTTGTCAATACAGGCAAAGAATACGAGGCTGAGGAAATAGGTATCCTGCAGATGAACCAGGTGCCTAAAACAGAACTGGAAGCAGGCAACGTAGGCTATATCATCACAGGCATCAAAGAATCGAAAGAAATTAAAGTCGGTGATACCATCACCACCGTTAATTATCCCTGTGAATCCGCTATCCACGGTTTTGAGGACGTAAAACCCATGGTATTTGCGGGGATCTATCCCATCGAAAATGAAGACTTCGAAGACCTGAGAGATAGTTTGGAAAAATTACAACTCAATGATGCGTCCCTCGTCTTTGAGCCGGAGACATCCATAGCCCTTGGCTTTGGGTTCAGGTGCGGCTTCCTGGGTATGCTTCACCTGGAAATCATCCAGGAGCGATTATCAAGAGAATTTGATCAGGAAGTCATTACCACTGTACCCAACGTATCCTATGTGGCTTACGATAAAAAGGGAGAAAAATTAGTCATTCATACTCCCAACGACCTTCCTGATCCCACGTTGCTGGAGAGGGTAGAGGAGCCCTACATCAAGGCACAAATCATTACCAAGCCAGAATACATTGGGGCCATCATGACCCTATGTATGGAAAAAAGGGGAAACCTTACCAAACAGCACTACCTCACCCAGGAAAGGGTAGAGTTGACTTTTGAACTGCCGTTGGCAGAAATCGTTTTCGACTTCTATGATCGCTTAAAGTCTGTATCGAGGGGGTATGCCTCATTTGACTACTATCCTTTGGAATACCGTGCTTCTGATTTGGTAAAGATGGATATCCGTCTGAATGGAGAACCGGTGGATGCATTATCCTCTCTGGTACACAAAACAAAGGCGGAATCCCTGGGTCGTAAGATTTGCGAAAAACTGAAAGAACTGCTTCCCAGACAACAGTTTATGATTGCCATCCAGGCTTCTATAGGAGCAAAAATCATTGCCCGTGAAACCATTTCTGCCCTCCGAAAAGATGTAACCGCCAAATGTTATGGTGGGGATATTACCAGGAAGCGCAAGCTGCTTGAAAAACAGAAAAAAGGAAAGAAAAAGATGAGACAAATTGGCAATGTGGAAGTACCCCAAAGAGCCTTCCTCGATGTATTAAAGCTTGACTAAATATTTGTCGGCCACAATTACAATTCAACAATGCTAAAAACCGATCTGTTTTAAAAAACTAATTTTACCATTAAATTGAATAGAGTGAGATTATTATTTTGGCTTTTACTTGCATTATCTCCAATCATATCGGCCGATCTTCAGGCACAAAAGGCGACCATCAGAGGTTATATTTATGATGCTGATAACGGTCAGCCCGTTATTTATGCCAATGTGTACCTAAGTGGTACCAATTTTGGAACAACCAGCGATGCCAATGGATTTTACAACCTAAGTGATATTCCTGCAGGTAACTACTACCTATTGTCGACCTACATAGGCTACGATTCAGTTCGATCAGAAATTAAGGTTACGAAAAATGAAATTATTTCACGCAATCTGTATTTAAAATCTGGTGGAGTATTGTTGGGAGAGGTAAAAATTTCTGCCAGCAAAGAGCGATCAAAATCTGAGGTTCAGGTTTCAAAAATTGCCGTTACCCCAAAACAGATTAAGTCCCTGCCTTCAATTGGAGGCGATGCCGACATAGCGCAGTACCTGCAAATACTACCCGGTATCGTATCTACAGGCGACCAGGGCGGTCAGATATTTATTCGAGGGGGTTCACCTGTTCAAAATAAAATCTTGTTGGATGGTTTGAATATTTACAACCCTTTTCACAGTCTTGGCTTTTTCTCCGTATTCGAGACCGAAATGATTCGGAATGTGGATGTTTTTACCGGAGGTTTCAACGCCGAATATGGGGGCAGGATTTCGGCCATCGTTGACATTAAAACCAGAGAACCCAACAAATCAAGATTGAGCGGTTATAGTTCCATCAGTCCATTCATGGGCAAGCTCCTGATAGAAACCCCCCTTAGTAAATTTGAACAAGGCAAAGGCTCCACTTCTTTGGTTGTGACAGGTAAAAAATCATTGATTGAAAATACTTCCAAATCACTTTATGGTTATGCCAGCGATGTGGATTCAATCGGTTTGCCTTTTTCTTTTTCTGATATCTATTCAAAACTATCAGTTGTTTCGGGCAACGGATCTAAATTCAACCTGTTTGGCTTTAATTTTACCGACGGTTACAACAATCCACTGGTTGCCAATATCGGCTGGAAAAATACCGGAGTCGGTGCCGATTTTACCATGGTACCCAATAGCAGCGATATCATTATTAAGGGTACCATTGGCTACACCAACTATGATTTGGGTATTAAAGAATCCGATGATGCCAGAAATTCAAGCATTCGCGAATTTGGTGCCACTGTTGATTTTTCCATCTTCCGCAATAAGAGTGAGATAAAATACGGCTTCGATGTAAGAGCTGTGAAAACCGATTTTGATTTTACCAACCCCTATGGCATAGCATTGAGCCAGGAACAAAATACAACCGAATTCTCTTCCTATGGCAAGTACCGACGAACCTTGGGAAATTTGGTAATTGAACCCTCAGTGAGACTTATGTACTATGCATCCCAGTCCCGCTTTTCACCCGAGCCTAGATTTGGATTAAAATACAACATTACCAATTCCATCAGGATCAAAGCAGCTGGAGGCTTGTATTCTCAAAATGTTTTGGGTACCTCCAATGAGAGAGATGTGGTTAACCTGTTTTATGGCTTCCTTACCAGTCCGGAATCATCAGTCAGAGGATTGGATGGCAAAAACCTTGTCAATAAACTACAATTGGCCAGACATGCTGTTGGAGGAATAGAAATTGACCTCAAGGACAATTTATTATTAAACATTGAAACCTACCTGAAAGACTTCAATCAGCTGATCGTTGTCAACAGGAATAAGACATCCATCGATCAGTCTGACTACGCTGTAGAAACCGGCAAGGCATATGGAATCGATATGTCGGCCAAATTTGAGGAGGTTAAATACAATTTGTTTTTTGCCTATTCCTATGGCTTTGTCAATCGATTTGACGGTCAACAAACCTATCCTACCGTTTTTGACCGCAGACACAATTTGAATGCAATGGCCAGTTATAACTTCGACAGGAAGGGTGACTTTCAGATGAGCATCAGATGGAATATGGGATCAGGATTTCCGTTTACCAAGACCCAGGGTTTTTACAACCAACTTCAATTTACAGAAGGCGCCTCGACTGATTATCAAACAGAGAACCCTGATCAGGTGGGTATTTTATATTCTACCACCAGGAACGGGGGAAGACTTCCATACTACCACAGATTGGATATTTCAATCAGTAAAACCTTCCATTTTTCCAAGTTTTCAAGTCTGGAAGTCAATGCCAGTGTGACCAATGCTTACGACAGGGCCAACATATTCTATTTTGATAGAGTGAGGTACAACCGAGTGAACCAATTGCCGATAATGCCTGCCTTATCAGCGAAATTTTCATTTTAACTTGTACAGCTCAATAAAAAACACTAATTTTGCACCGTTAAAAACCTAAAAAGTGTGTTGATCACAGTAATTAGGTTTGATTTTCAAATACTTATAAAATTTTAACAAGTGGCTGTAAAAATTCGCCTTGCCCGTAGGGGACGTAAAAAGAACCCTTTTTACCACATTGTGGTAGCCAATTCAAGATCTCCAAGAGACGGAAAATTTATCGAAAGCATTGGAAGTTATAACCCATTGACCGTTCCTGCAACCATCGAGTTGGACAGAGAAAAGGCATATGATTGGTTAACCAAAGGTGCTCAACCTACTGATACCGTAGCAGCAATCCTCCGATTTAAAGGAGTATTGTTGAAAAAACACCTTCAAAATGGTGTGAAAAAAGGTGCCATCAGTCAGGAGCAGGCAGATGCCAAACTAGCAGCTTGGATTGACGCTAAAGAAGCTAAAATTCAAAGCAGGGTTGACAAAACCAAGGCTGAAAAAGCCAACTTCAACAAAATGGTTTCCGGTGAAATGAAAGTAGTTGCCAAAGTAGCAGCTCCGGAAGCTGACCAGGCTGCTTTCAGAGAAGAGCCACAGGCAGGTAACGAAGAAGAGTGATCATTTGGGGTAACCCCAAATCTATTTTAAGATATTTAATTGAACCTGGTAAAGCCTAAAAATTTTACCAGGTTTTCATTTATTATAATCCAAAATTTTAACAATGGAACTGTTACATCAAAATTACAAAGATGCATTGGATCAATTGGCAGATGCCATCCAGGAATCAGAAATTTTAGCAGCCTACCTCGAAGAAGAAGATGAGGTGTTGTATAAAAACCTTCAGGATGAATTTGAACCTGCCATCCACTCGGTTTATGAAGTGGTGGCCAATGACAGTCCTCTCCAGTTAGAACAATTGGAAAAAGAACTTTTAGATCCTAAATTTGAAGGGTTGTACTTGCCCAAAATTCTTGGCTATGCTGTCTTGAGGGGTCATATTGATCATACCTTTAAATATGCGGTACCCCAAAACCACTTCAAAGATATTTTATTGGCCATCTGCCATTCCCCTAATTTTGAGCAAATCAAAAAAAGGATAGGACAAACTACCCAGATAGGCTTTGCCTTAAGTTCAGATATCTGGATCACCAACCTCATAGAAAGCATTGACAACAAAAAAATCAAAGCTTATCTTACCAGCATGAAATCAGACGCGATGAGAGATGTTGAAAAGAGAAAAGAGGCCTTCCTAAAATACAAAAACCAGTTTACCTACGTCAATTACCACAGCGCTGATTTTCCCGACACCGATTACCAGTTGCTTTCGTCTTATCACGCGTTGAAGGCATTTTTGATTTACCGATCAAGCCATGCTACCAACAACGAAAACTTGTCCGGTCATATTAAGTCCTTTATCAGCAATCCGGCGCTAAGAGGCTCTCAGGAATACATGGATTTGTTGATCATCATAGGTTTGATGTTTCCGCTGGAAAATGGTCTTGATACAGCCTATACGCAGACATTTAATGAGTTGTACAAAGGCAATAACCAGGTCATCTCAAGCTTCTTTTCTTTGTACGATGCCTTGTTGAATGATGGTTCTATCAAAATCATGCCCGAAAATGAAATGCAATTATCCAGACTATTAGCCCCAATAGATTCTGCTGAATTGAAAGCCTACTTCAATACTGTACTCGAAGTGCATGCCAAGGGCTTTGTACATCCCGATGCCATTGATGCCGTTAGAGCATACTATGATGGCCACCAGGGACTCTCTCAGGAGAATGAATGTGTAAGGGCCGTAATCAATGGCTACATCACCCGTTTTCTTCAGCACCTTGAAGTAGAGCAGTATGCTGATTACTTCGAAATCAATAAAATCATTGTGGCTTACATTGGCATTTTCTCCAATGAAAAATTCAACCAGGACATCAAAGAAGCCAGCATGGATTATGTTAAAAAATGTTTCAAAAAATACACAGATAAAAGGAGCAAAGATTACCAGGACATCAAAAAATTTGTATCCTCATCCTTTGTTGAAATGGGCTTCCTGACTGAAAAGCAGGTAGTAGAGATGTTTAAGACGAAGAGGAAGCCGGCGGTTTCTTAAAAATAGCGATTCTTTTCTTATAAAATTGTTGACAATTGCAAATGGAAAAGAAATATAATAACACATGAAAACAAAATCAAAGTTTCAACTTCATTTAAAAAGTTGATATGTTAAAAGTATCATAAAACAACCGAATGATTGCTTGGATTTTGTTCTTCGGAATAAAAGAGAATTTATAATTTATTGATTATTAATTTTAAAGCATGAAAAATTATATATATATATATATAATCAAAATTATATTTTTATAACATTTATTGCTATTGCATTTTTTTTCGGAGTACAAAACATTGATTTACAACTGATTGACGATCATGCCTGGAGACAAAGTCTTACAAGTATTATGTCAAAAAACCTTTTGGAGCATCCCAACTTAATGTTTCCCAGAACAGTGTTTTGTTGCAAAGGAGATTACATAATTGGTAGTGAGTTTCCGATATTTAATGCTATTATTGCCTTGTTATACAAGGTTTTGGGTTACAACTTCTGGTATGGCAGATTAGTGAATTTATTATTTACTTCTATAGGCATCTTTTTTTTCTATAAGATTATATCAGAACTGTTTAATAAACAAATAGCGTTATATACAACTGCTATTTTTCTATCAAGCATCGTATATTTATTTGCCAGGAAAATAATGCCCGACACTTTTTCACAAGCATTGGTATTTGTTTCTGTTTGGTTCCTGTTGCAGTATATAAAAACTTCTAAATATACTTACTTAATACCGGGTCTAATAATATTATGTTTGGGTGGATTAAGTAAATTTCCTGCTTTCTGTGTTCTTGCCTTTTTGACGATTCCTGTTATCGAAAATATAAATAATAAAAAACTATTGACAGGGGGTATTGGATTTTTTATTGTCTCTCTTATCGTTGCGACCTGGTATCTTTATTGGGTACCTTATCTAGTGGATACATACGGTAATCAGTTAGTTTGGCCTTCTGGAATTAGAGATGGCTTTTTACAAATTATCAATGAATCTCAAAATGCTTGGTACAGAGTAGAAGTGAATGCGTTCTCAAACAGGTTTCCATTCTTCGTTTCCATAATGGGACTTGGTCTTGCACTTTTCAAAATAGATAAGAATATAATATTTGTTTACTTAATTTACACTTTTCTATTTTTAGGGTTTATAGCTAAATCGGGAAGTGTATTCCCTGCGCATAATTATTATATAATTCCATATGTCCCGCTATTATCTTTATTATTCGGCTATGCAATACACAATATAATACCAAATAATAAAATAGCACTGGTTGTTGTTACTGTGTTTTTCTTTTTTGGTGTCAAAGACAATTATGAAAAAGCACAACCGGTTGAAGAATTAAAGTCATATCCAAGGCTAACTGCTTTAGTAGATCAATTTTGCCGCCAGGAAGATAAGGTAATGGTCAATTTAGGCCAATTCAACCCTACAGGGCTTTATTTTGCTAACAGATTTGGATGGTCAGAAAACAATGATGTCTTAGCTAAAAAAGAATGGATGGTAGACTTCAAACGGGATGGTTTAAAACTAATTATTGTTATTAAAGCAAAGTTTCCAGATGCAAATCTTGATTACAAAAAAGTTTATGAAGACCAGGATTTCATCTTTTACGAGCCTTAGGAAGTAAATACCAATAAATCCAATAATAGCATTGAATTTTTCATCTTCTGACTTCCTTTTTTGATCACTTAGGTGCCGGAGTTGATCCATCCCTTCTATGCAAAACTAAAAGAAGGCTACGATGTGGTCTATGCCATCAGGCAAACAAGAAAAGAAGTATGGTGGAAACAATGGGCTTATGCGGGCTTTTACCGGCTCCAGTCAAAGTTGACCAACATTGCCAAACCCATCGACAGCGGAGACTTTTGTATCATGAGCAGGAGGGTAGTAGACCACCTCAACTCCATGCCCGAAGAAAGCAGGTATATAAGGGGAATGCGCAGCTGGATAGGTTTCAAACAAACCGGCATAGCCTACAACAGAGACGCCCGCGCCGACGGTGACACCAAATATCCCATCTCAAAATTATTCAAACTGGCCTTCAATGGTGTGTTCAACTTTAGCGAAGCCCCCATCCAGTTCATCACATTGATTGGCATGCTGACCATTTTTGTATCCGGAGGCTACCTGGCCTGGATTTTATTTGAAAAGATAGTATATGACACCGCACCGAGGGGTTTTACCGCCATAATTTTGCTCATCACCTTATTTGGAGGAGCACAAATGATGGCCATTGGCTTATTGGGCGAGTACGTCTTGCGCATCTTTTTTCAGACCAAGGGCAGGCCGTTGTACATCATCAAAGAGATTGTTGGTAAATAGGTATGCTATTATTGGTTTGAAGGTTAAAACTTCAAATCTAGGCCGTCCAATGTTGAGTTTGGGAAGAGGATGAAAACTAGGACAGCGGGGGCAGCTTTTGAAATGAGTATAATAATAAACTTTGAGATGCGGGGATACAACTATAGGATTTTTATTAGGAGTGACAACGGCTAGAGAACACTTAATAGATCCTATGTAGTGCCTCTAATTAATAGAACATTAAATAAGCTTACAACATTCATGCCTATTCTCTCCCACAATAAAAATGCCTAGCATCACTGCATGGCTTAATGTAATTAATTACAATTTATTTCAAATGGTCTATAATCTTTTGAGTAGATCGAAAATTTTTCCCTTTCACCTGGATTAAAAATAATACTTAATTTATCAGAAGGTAATAAATATTGAACTTTGTTTGATAAATCAAATCCTATTTTACAATAAGATTTTGTAAATCCCATTAAATCATATTCGCATCTTCCAATAATATATCCAATTTCATGATTAGAATATTCTACTTTCAAAACTTGACAATATTCTTTATCTTTTAATACTTGATCTAAATTTAATTTTTGACATGGTTTACTAAAATCAACTGACATTCTTTCAATCAAAACTATCCTTGAAATTGATTGCTCGAACAATTCACTTAAATCTATTTCTTTCACTTCATTACTTGAAAAGGTTAATGAATTCAATTTGTTATAAAAATTGATGGCGTCCTGATTATATCTTCCAAGATCAATTTTTTTATTAAACTCTCGTTCTTGACATGATTCATCACAAGATGCCAAATTACATGACTGTGACAAAATGTTAATGAGCATAAGAATTCCTAATATTAAAACATTACTTTTCCCACTCAGCATAATTATTCTTATTTTGAAGTGCTTCCATATAATCACAATACTGTTCCTTCGTTAATTTTATCTGTTTCAGTTCAAAACCATTTTTAGTTTTAACACCATGCCATACTCCTTCATTATATGCTTTATCAAGAACTTTTTTGAAGATATCAATATTTGAAGGCGATTCATAAAAGCTGTAACTATCAGCTATTTCTTTACCTAAGGCATTGTTTTTAAAGTCAGCTGCCATATCAACTTCATAATAAGTTTTAAATATAGTTTGATTTGGGTCAACAACAGTGTTTTCTTCATGTGATTTTAATGTGGCAGTAACACCTGCATCAAAAAATTTATTGTATGCTAATGCAGAAAGAGTAGCATGTCTAACTGCATTCTGCGATCCTGTATTTGTGCTTGTTTCAGGTGTCAATATACTTTGAGATTCTGAATTTCGTCCCATTAATGAAAAATTAGTAGCAATAGTTCCTACTGTACGAGATCCTTTTTCGTATCTCATGCTATAAGCAATCATGGAATAGGCCAATGGTATAGATTTTTCAGCTTCAGAACGACCTGACCATCTTGTCCACCATTTAGGTGGCCAGCTTGTAGCATCCATAGGAGCTCTACCATCTGGATCTATCATCCCAACCGGATTATTGAAGCCATAACAATATGGACTATGACCTGGCATTTTCTCCGCCAGTGGATCCACCCCCAACCAAATCCCCAGCGCCGCATCATAATACCTCGCCCCAAAATAAGTCAGGTCGGTTTCGGGATCTGATTCTTTGCCGGTAAACTTGTACGGTGTCTCGTATGGACCAACTTTTTGATTTACGAGTAACTCACCGTAAGGCAAATATAAAATGAATTCATAAGGTTGTCCCGAAAAATCTGTTAAAAATGTGCTGGAGCCGATGTGATTGGAGTGGAAGAAGTAAATCAGGTCGGTACAGGTACCGGCTTCACAGAGGCATTGTTTGAGGGCCTCACCGGTTTTGCCTGCGCAGTTGGGGGGGGAGGGGGATATTCTTTCAGTGCTGGAGATTTTGGTGATGCTAAAATTGGTTTGAAGTTGCAAACTTCATATTTATACTGTCAAATGGCACAGGTCTCTTAGTTAGGGTATTGGGTGTAAACTTAGGACAGCGGGGGTATTGCGTTGATGCTAATTTTGAATTGAAATTGCACTTGTCACAGTATAACAAGGGCTACTTAACATTTATGCCGCTTTAAAAGTATTTATTTCTTGATATAGGTATTTAAACAGATTCAATGCTACAACTACAATAGGGAATAAGCTGTTAATTTAATTAGCACAGCAGAGTTTGCCTATGGCTGATTTATCCATAAATATTCTCTCATTAAAAAATATTATTCAAAATTATAATTTCTAATATTGGGACAAAGCTCTTTTATTCTTACTTTATTGTTTTCAAGTTCTATATAAACAAATTGTTTCGATATAACATCTTTTGAATATTTTTTTGTGAAAATAATTCCTTTATTGTGCTTTATTTCAAGTGTACTCCTTATATTGTTGTACATTATTCTTTCGCAAATATCATAACTGTCATTTGAATTAAGGAAAATGTAGAATGAATCAATTTCTGAATACCATTCAGGATCCTGATTTGAAACTGAATTATAAAATGTTTTCTTGTATATTGTGTTTAAATCTTCAATTGTTGGAGAAAAATGATTCATTTTAATTATTTTATTCAAACTATCTTCAAAGTATTGCAATTCTGAACTTGTAAAGTCTAATTTTTGTATCGAGTCAATAATTGGACAAGTCCAAAATTTTTCAAATTTTTCCCTTTTTAGAAAATCAGGATAATGCATTGAGGTTAAAGATATTGTATCTATGAATATCTTATTATTACCAATTTTAGTATATGCTGTGAATTCCGCACCTTTTAAGCGTTCAAAAGATATAGAATAAGAGGTAAAAGTTTGCGAGTTTCCTGATTTACAAGAAAAATAAATAAATATTGTTAAAATCAAAATTAATATTCTCATATTTATGGTCTATCATTATTCAATCTAACTGTTAAATTATCAATTGGGCAAGTATTAGGACAAAGAGTTATCTTAATTCCATTAAAATTAAATTCTTTTGTAATAAATGCTTGTGTATTGTGTATAATTGCTAAATCTTCTGAAACAAAAAGATAGGCTGTTGAAGAATTTAGATTAATTTTGGTGCCTGCAGACATTATGTTATTATAAAATTCACTATCCTCGCCTTGATATTTTGTGCCGTATTTTTTCATTCCATTATCAGATATACCATCCAAATTAGTATGCCCCTCACCTGTACGTACGTGACCTAAGTAAGCATCCGACCAACTACATATTTATAAGCCACATATGACGGTTTAGCTTTGCCTCAAAAAAGAAATGAATAAAAGATATTCAGAAGAGGAAAGGCAAAGGCATTTGAATGCATGCGAGAAAAGCGGTTTATCAATTTTGGAGTACAGCAAAAGGAACAATCTGAGTCCTGGGATCATATCCTTTTGGAGACGTAGACAGCAAAAGTTGAGTAT